>NZ_JBIAZG010000006.1:123459-355608 GCF_042898885.1 Micromonospora sp. NPDC000316 | reverse complement strand
CGCCGGCATCAAGCCCGAGCCCGACGATCGCACTACACACACCGCCTCAGCCTCGAACTCCAGCCATGATCCCGAACGGCGGCTGCCGTACTAGCGTTCCTCCCTGTCACATCGACGAGGAGGAGCCGCCGTGAGCACGCTCACCAGCACCGCAGTCACCGCCGGGCCACCGGCCACCACCGCGACCCGGCGCCGGCTCGACGACTGGCGCCCTGAGGACCCCGACTTCTGGCGTACGACTGGTGCGCCGATCGCTCGCCGCAACCTCTGGATCTCGATCTTCGCCGAGCACGTCGGCTTCTCCGTGTGGAGCCTCTGGTCGGTGACAGTGCTCTTCCTCGGCCCCGAGTACGGCATCGACCCGGCCGGCAAGTTCCTGCTCACCGCCGTGCCCGCCGCGCTGGGCGCGATGCTGAGGCTGCCGTACACCCTGGCGGTGGCCCGCTTCGGCGGGCGGCGCTGGACGATCATCAGCGCGCTGCTGCTGCTCGTGCCGACGGTGCCGATGACGGTGCTGCTGGAGCCCGGAGTGTCCTACTCCACGCTCATGGTGCTCGCCTGCCTCACAGGGGTCGGCGGCGGCAACTTCGCCTCCTCGATGGCGAACATCAACCTGTTCTACCCGTCTCGACTCAAGGGCCGGGCCCTCGGGCTCAACGCGGGCGGTGGCAACCTGGGCGTACCCGCCGTGCAGTTGGTCGGGCTGGCGGTGCTCGCGACCGCCGGTGCCGCGTACCCCCGGCTGGTGCCGGCGGTCTACCTGCCGCTGATCGTGCTGGCCGCGCTGGCGGCGGCCCGCTGGTTGGACACCGTGCCCGGGGCGCGCAACGAGCCGGGCGCGCTGCGCGAGGCCGCCCGCGACCCGCACACCTGGGTCATGCCGCTGCTGTACGTCGGCACGTTCGGCTCGTTCATCGGGTTCGGCTTCGCCTTCGGCCAGGTACTGCAACTCCAGTTCGCCGAGCGGTTCCCCACCCCCGTCGACGCCGCCTGGTTGACCTTCCTCGGCCCGCTTGTCGGTTCGCTGATCCGGCCGCTGGGCGGGCACCTCGCCGACCGGCTGGGCGGAGCACGGGTGACCTTCTGGAACTTCGTGGCGATGGCCGCCGGCGCCGGCACGGTGCTGTACGCGGCCCGGGAACGCTCATTCGGGCTCTACCTGGCCGGGTTCCTCGCCCTCTTCGTCTCCTCCGGCATCGGCAACGGCTCGACGTACAAGATGATCCCGGCCATCTTCCGGGCCCGGGCGGCGGACGCGGTGGCCGCGGGGCGCCGTGATCCGGAGGACGCCGCGCGGTGGGCGCGGCGGATGACCGGCTCGTTGATCGGCATCGCGGGAGCGATAGGCGCCTCCGGCGGGGTGCTCGTCAACATCGCGTTCCGCCAGTCGTTCCTCGGCTCCGGCAACGCCGACGCCGCCTACCTGGTCTTCATCGGCTGGTATGCGCTGTGCTTCGCGGTGACCTGGGTCGTCTATAGTCATCCACGAGCCGAACGGCTCGCTGGAGTGTGAGCTGAGCCACGGTCGGCGCGTCGGCGCACGGGACCGCACCCCCGTTTTGACCTGCCGACAGGGCGCCGGGTATCGTTGCCTGCTGTTGTACGACATCCAGAGGCGTGCCCTATCAGGTACGCTTGGTCGTTCGTGCGCGCTGGTCCGGCCTGCTAGATCTGGTCACCTCGGCGCGCGACCCCAGACCGACGACGAGACAAGGTAGACCTGTGCGTACGTACAGCCCGAAGCCGGGTGAGATCGAGCGTCAGTGGCACGTCATCGACGCCTCTGATGTCGTGCTGGGCCGCCTGGCCACCCACGCCGCCACGTTGCTGCGTGGTAAGCACAAGCCGACTTTCGCGCCGCACGTCGACACGGGCGACTTTGTCGTCATCGTGAACGCGGGCAAGGTTGCGTTGACCGGCAACAAGCGCCAGACCAAGGTCGCTTACCGCCACTCCGGTTACCCGGGTGGTCTGAAGCAGATCGGCTACGACGAGCTGCTGACCAAGCGCCCCGAGCGGGCCATCGAGCTGGCCGTGAAGGGGATGCTCCCGCACAACAAGCTCGGCCGTCAGCTGATCAAGAAGCTGAAGGTCTACGCCGGTGCCGAGCACCCGCACCTCGCGCAGCAGCCGGTGCCGTTCGAGATCAAGCAGATCGCGCAGTGAGCGCGGGCGAAGGAAGCAGCATGACCGACATCATCGAGACCGAGGTCGCCCCGGAAGCCCCCGAGGCCACCGAGGCGCCGGCGCCCGTCGCCCGTGCGCCTCGTGGTGACCGGCCGATCCAGACCGTGGGCCGCCGCAAGGAGGCCATCGTCCGGGTCCGCATCGTCCCGGGCACCGGCAAGATCACCTGCAACGGCCAGGACCTCGAGGCCTACTTCCCGAGCAAGGTGCACCAGCAGCTCATCAAGGACCCGCTGGTCACCGCCGAGAAGCTCGAGCAGTTCGACGTCATCGCCAACCTGCGTGGCGGCGGCACCACCGGCCAGGCCGGTGCGCTGCGGCTCGGCATCGCCCGCGCGCTGATCATCAGCGAGCCGGACGACCGCCCGGCCCTCAAGAAGGCCGGCTTCCTCACCCGGGACGCCCGGGTCAAGGAGAGCAAGAAGTACGGCCTCAAGAAGGCCCGTAAGGCTCCCCAGTACTCGAAGCGCTGATCTTCACCAGCGCGTTGTACTTCTGACGAACGGTCGGTCTGCCTCCCTCACACGGGGAGGCGGACCGACCGTTCCGCTTTCTCCTCATCTGCAGTGCTCATCGGAGGTTGGCGGGTATGGGTCGGTTGTTCGGCACGGACGGCGTACGCGGGCGGGCGAACGCGGATCTCACTCCCGAGTTGGCGCTCGCACTCGCCGTGGCCGCGGCGCACACGCTCGCCGAGACAGATCGCAGCCATCCGCCGCTCGCCGTTGTCGGCCGGGACACCCGGGCCAGTGGCGAGATGCTGGAGGCGGCCGTGGTGGCCGGGCTGACCAGCGCCGGCGCGAACGTGGTGCGGGTGGGCGTGCTGCCCACCCCCGCCGTGGCGTTCCTCACCGCGGAAGCCAAGGCCGACCTCGGGGTGATGCTCTCCGCCTCGCACAACCCGATGCCGGACAACGGCATCAAGCTCTTCGCCGCCGGCGGGCACAAGCTGCCCGACGAGATCGAGATGCGGATCGAGGCGGCGATCGAGACGAACGCCACCACCGCCTGGGACCGGCCGACCGGCGCGGGCGTCGGCCGCGTACACGACCTGCTCGACGGTGCGGACCACTACGTCCAGCACCTGGTCGGCACCGTGCCGCACCGGCTCGACGGCATCAAGGTCGTGGTCGACTGCGCCAACGGCGCCGCCGCCGAAGTCGCCCCCGTCGCCTACCGGGAGGCAGGCGCGGAGGTCATCGCCATCCACGCGGAGCCCAACGGGCTCAACATCAACGACGAGTGCGGCTCCAACCACATCGAGGCGCTGCGCGAGGCTGTGGTCGAGCACGGCGCCCACCTGGGCATCGCCCACGACGGCGACGCCGACCGCTGCCTGGCGGTCACCGCCGACGGCGAGGAGGTCGACGGCGACCAGGTGATGGCGATCCTCGCGCTGGCCATGCGCGACGCCGGCACCCTCACCCAGGACACCCTGGTCGCCACCGTGATGAGCAACCTCGGCCTGCGACTCGCGATGTCCGCGCAGGGCATCCGGCTGATCGAGACAAAGGTCGGTGACCGGTACGTCCTGGAGGAGCTGCGCGCATCGAGCCTGGCGCTCGGTGGCGAACAGAGCGGCCACATCGTGATGCCCGAGCACGCCACTACCGGCGACGGGGTCCTCACCGGCCTGCACCTGATGGCCCGGATGGCCGCCACCGGTCAGTCCCTGGCCGAGCTGGCGTCGGTGGTCACCAAGCTGCCGCAGGTGCTCATCAACGTCCCGGTCGGCGACCGCACAGTGGGTGCCAACGCGCCGGCCGTCCGCGCCGAGGTCGAGCGGGCCGAGGCAGAGCTGGGCGAGACCGGCCGGGTGCTGCTGCGCCCGTCGGGCACCGAGCTGCTGGTCCGCGTCATGGTGGAGGCGGCCACCGAGACGACCGCTCGCGAGGTCGCCGAGCGGATCGCCGCCCTGGTCCGCACCGCCAGCCCCGCCGCGTAGCCGCACCCGCACCCGCACCCGCACTCCGGCCGGCCCGCCGCATGCTCGGGCCGGCCGGCTTGGTTGTGCCCGGGTTTGTCGGGCTCGGCTGGCTGGGCTCGGGCGTGTGGCCAAGCTCGGCCGACTGGGCTGGTCGCGCCGAGGGCGGCAGGCCGGCCGACCGGCGCGACCGTCACCCTGGGTCGGTGCTGTCCCGGTCCTTTGGAGCTGAATCGTTTACGACATCAGCGAAGCAGCAGCCGGTCTTTGAAGCTGGGTCGCCGCACGGCATCGGCATCGGGGGAGTAGTCCTGGGCTGAACCGTTTGACGGCATCGGCACGGCAACGACCGGCCCTCTCAAGGGCTGAATCGTTTGCGACATCAGCTCCATAGCTATCCGAGAGTGGTTGGTCGGGTCGGTGGGCCGGAGTCAGCGCGTGCAGCCGGCCGGGTCGGGGGGCTGGGGTCAGCGGCCGCGACCGGCTGGCGGGATGGGTCGGTGGTTGGGGTCGGCGGGTGGGCGGCCGACTCGGCGGGCTGGGGTCAGCGGGCTGGGGTCAGCGCGCGTAGCCGAGTGACCGCCTCGGTCAGCACCTCGGGGCGCTTGCAGAAGGCGAACCGGACCAGCCGTCGGCCGGCGTCGGCGTCGTCGTAGAAGACCTGCGTCGGCACCGCCACCACACCGCAGCGCTCTGGCAACGAGCGGCAGAACTCCACACCGTCGCGGCCGCCGAGGGGCGTGATGTCGGCGGTGACGAAGTACGTCCCCTCCGGCACCAGCACCTCGAACCCGGCGTCGGTGAGACCGCCGATCAGCTGGTCGCGTCCCTGCTGGAGGCCATCGCGGAAGCCCGTGAAGTAGTCATCCGGCAGGGCCAGGGCCACGGCGACCGCCGGTTGCAACGGGCCGGCGTTCACGAAGGTGAGGAACTGCTTCACCCGCAGCACCGCCGACACCAGCGCGGCCGGCCCACTCGCCCAGCCGACCTTCCAGCCCGTGCAGGAGAACGTCTTGCCGGCCGACGAGATCCGCAACGTCCGTTCCCGCATCCCGGGCAGGGTGGCCAACGGCACGTGTGGGTTCGACGCGTCGGTGAAGACGAGGTGCTCGTACACCTCGTCGGTGACCGCGTACGCGTCGTACTCCTGGCACAGCTCCGCGACCAGCGCCAACTCGGCAGGCGTGAAGACCTTGCCGGTCGGGTTGTGCGGTGAGTTGAGCAGCACCAGCCGGGTGCGCGGGCCGAACGCCGCGCGCAGCGCCTCCGGGTCGAACGCGTACCTGCCGTCGGCCGCCGGGCGCAGGGTCACCGGCCGCCGGACCGCGCCGGCAAGTGCGATCGAGGCGGCGTACGAGTCGTAGTACGGCTCGAAGCAGACCACCTCGTCGCCCGGCTCGCAGAGAGCGAGGATGCTCGCCGCCACCGCCTCGGTCGCGCCCGCCGTGATCACGATCTCGCCGTCGGGGTCGTACTCCAGGTCGTGGAACCGCCGCTGATGAGCCGCGACCGCCGCGCGCAGAGCGGGGATCCCCGGACCAGGCGGGTACTGGTTGTGCCCGCCGCGCAGGGCCTCGGCGGCGGCGGCAAGCATCTCCGGTGGGCCGTCGGTGTCCGGGAAGCCCTGGCCCAGGTTGACCGCGCCGGTGCGCACGGCGAGGGCGGACATCTCGGCGAAGATCGTCGTGCCGAACGGCCGCATCCGGGCCACCAGCGGGTCGACATCGGTGCTCGTCGTCACCTGCGCCAGCCTACGTCCCACCCCCGCCCGAACCCCAGCCTCACTCGGGCGCGCAGCTGGTCGCCCAGTACCCCCGAGTCTTGTTGACGACCGGCTTGCCGGCGCCGGTGACCGTGACGGTGCAGTCGAGCGGCCTCTCACCAGAGTCGGACCATCTCGCCTCCACCATGACGCGGCTCGTGCCGTTGGTCCGGATCGTGGTGCGCCAGGGCAACTTCGCCCCGTCGACGTGGATGAGGTCGCTCTCGGCGTCGAAGTACGCGATGTCCGCCGCACCCGTTCCGGAGACCTCGTAGACCACCGTCACCGGCGCAGGCCCGGAGGTGGGACGCGTGATCGGCACCTTGGTGGGCGTCGGCGCGGCGGCGGTCGGTTCGGGGGCGGTCGGTTCGGGAGCGGTCGGTTCTGCGGTGGGGGTCCAGCCGCCCTCGTCGTCGAACGGATCGGCGTCGCCGTAGGGGTCTTCGACGACCGACCCCGAGCCCAACGAGCCGAGCAGTTGGCCGCCCACGCACAAGCAGCCACAGAGCACGAGGACAAGCGCGACCACGACCGCCACGACGATCCCGACCACCCGACCGGTGCCGCCCGACGGCCGGCCGCCGCCCGGCGGATAGCCGGGGTAGCCGGGGTACAGATAGGGCGGGGGATAACCCGGCGGCGGCCAGCCGGTCGGCGGGTGGTGGCCTGGTGGGTACCCCGGTGGCGGGTATCCGGCGTACGACGGGTCGGGACCGGTCGGCGGCGGCCAGGGGGTCTCCGCCGTGGGCGTCCACGAGGTCTCCGTCGGGCCGGGCGTCCAGGGCGCGGACGGGGCGTTGGGCGTCCAGGGCGCGGACGGCGGGCTCGGCGTCCAGGGCTGCCCGGGGGTCCAGGGCGCGGAGGGCTGCCCGGCGGTCCACGGGGCCGGGGGTGCCCAGGGCTGGCCCGGTGCCAACGGGTCGGGCGCCGGGATGGAGCCCGGCGACGTCAAGCCGGCCCCCGGGTTCGTCGGCTGACCACCCGTAACGGCGCCCTCCGGCGAGGGTGTCGGGGTCGGATCGGGCGGGGGCGTCGGGGTCGGATCGGGCGAGGGTGTCGGGGTCGGATCGGGCGGGGGCGTCGAGGTCGGATCGGGCGGGGGTGCGTCGGACATGGCTGCTCCGGACGGGAGTGGGTATGGGACGCACGGCCACGAAGGGACCTGCCGAGCCCGCCGAGAGAGTGTCGTACCTGGGCGCCTGCCGCAACCCCGTTGTGCGGGCGCCGACGACCGGGCCGGTGACGCTCGTCCCTTTGGGGCCTGACAACCACCGATCACTCAGATCCGGTGCTTGTTTAGCCGGCTTTCGAGCAACCGTGATGAGCGAAACTGGGTTAGGCTGCGGGCCATGTGTGGAATCGTGGGATACGCGGGCGCACGCCCCGCACTGGGCATCGTGCTCGATGGGCTGCGGCGGCTGGAATACCGCGGCTACGACTCGGCGGGCGTCGCGATCGTCTGCGACGGCCAACTGCTCACCGAGAAGAAAGCCGGCAAGCTGGCCAACCTGGAGAAGGTGCTCTCCGAGCGGGCCGCCGACGACCCGACCTCCTGCGCTGCCAGCCCGATCGGCATCGGTGACGGCACCACAGGCATCGGGCACACCCGCTGGGCCACCCACGGCGGCCCGACCGACCGCAACGCCCACCCGCACACTGCCCCCGACGGCCGGGTCGCGGTCATCCACAACGGCATCATCGAGAACTTCGCCAAGCTCCGCGCCGAGCTGGAGGCCGACGGCGTCCAGTTCACCAGCGACACCGACACCGAGTGCGCCGCGCACCTGCTCTCCGCCGCGCTCGCCGACCTGCGTGCCGCCGGCCAGCCGGACAGCCCACAACTGCTCGCCGCCGCCATGAGGGTGGTCTGCCAGCGGCTGGAGGGCGCGTTCACCCTTCTCGCGGTCGACGCCGCAGTGCCCGGCGCGGTCGTCGGTGCCCGGCGCAACTCGCCGCTGGTGGTCGGCCGGGGCAATGGGGAGAACTACCTGGCAAGCGACGTGGCCGCGTTCATCGAGCACACCCGTGACGCGGTGGAGCTGGGCCAGGACCAGATCGTCCTGATCACCGGCGACAGCATCGAGATCACCGACTTCGACGGCCAGCCCGCCGCCGGCAAGGACTTCCACATCGACTGGGACTCGTCGGCGGCCGAGAAGGGTGGCTACGACTGGTTCATGCTCAAGGAGATCGAGGAGCAGCCGCAGGCCATCGCCGACACTCTGCTCGGCCGGCTCACCGAGACCGGTGAGATCGCCCTCGACGAGGTCCGTCTCAGCGACCAGGATCTGCGCGACGTCGACAAGATCTTCATCGTGGCCTGCGGCACGGCCTACCACTCCGGCATGGTCGCCAAGTACGCCATCGAGCACTGGACCCGGATCCCGTGTGAGGTGGAGCTGGCCAGCGAGTTCCGTTACCGCGACCCGGTGCTCGACCGGTCCACGCTGATCGTGGTGATCTCGCAGTCCGGCGAAACGATGGACACCCTGATGGCGCTGCGGCACGCCAAGGAGCAAAAGGCCCGGGTGCTCGCCATCTGCAACACAAACGGCTCGACCATCCCGCGTGAGTCGGACGCCGTGCTCTACACGCACGGCGGGCCGGAGATCGCCGTCGCCTCCACCAAGGCGTTCCTCACCCAGTTGGTCGCCTGCTATCTGATCGGTCTGCACCTGGCCCAGGTGCGCGGGATCAAGTTCGCCGACGAGGTCGGCGCGGTCGTCGCCCAGCTCCAGGAGATGCCGGCCAAGCTGCGCGAGCTGCTGGCCCGGATCGAGCCCGTCCGCGAGCTGGCCCGCGAGCTGAAGTCCGAGCCGACCATCCTGTTCATCGGCCGGCACGTCGGTTACCCAGTAGCCCTGGAGGGCGCGCTCAAGCTCAAGGAGTTGGCG
This sequence comes from Micromonospora sp. NPDC000316, assembly GCF_042898885.1. Taxonomy (NCBI): domain Bacteria; kingdom Bacillati; phylum Actinomycetota; class Actinomycetes; order Micromonosporales; family Micromonosporaceae; genus Micromonospora; species Micromonospora sp. NPDC000316. Next base: position 346,841 of record NZ_JBIAZG010000006.1, on the reverse strand, counting down.
TACATGCACGCCGAGGGCTTCGCCGCCGGTGAGCTGAAGCACGGCCCCATCGCCCTGATCGACAAGGGCACCCCGGTGATCTGCGTGGTGCCCTCTCCGGTCGGCCGGGGCATGCTGCACGACAAGGTCGTCTCCAACATCCAGGAGGTACGGGCGCGCGGCGCCCGCACGATCGTGATCGCCGAGGAGGGCGACGAGGCCGTCGTCCGGTACGCCGACCACCTCATCTACGTGCCGCGTACGCCGACGCTGCTGGCCCCGCTTGTCACCACTGTGCCGCTGCAGGTGCTCGCCGCCGAGATCGCCGCCGCCCGGGGGCACGACGTGGACCAGCCCCGCAACCTGGCCAAGTCAGTCACCGTCGAGTAACCGGCACCCGCGCTCCGGGCCCCGGTCGCCGCAGATGCGCGTGGCCGGGGCCCGCTCGTCGAACGCCCCAGGGCCCGGCCGGCGCACTCAGCGGCCCAGGACGATGCGGGCCATCCCGTCCAGCGCCGGGTTGCCCGGATCCCAGTAGCCGCTGTGCCCGCCCCGGCCACTGCGGAAGACCCGGCCACCGAACCCCGAGTCGGCCGGGTCGTGACCGAACCACAGCTCATGGCCGGTGCGGTCGGGCCAGCCCAGCACGGCGGCGAGCGGCGTCGTGCCGAACAGGGCCTCGCGGCCCAACTCGTCGACCGGCCGGGCCAGGCGGATCACGTCGTCGGGGGCGCGGCTGGCCCACACCTCCCCGGGCGGTACGCCCAACTCGCCCGCATTCCCCGCACCGACCCCCGGTGAGCCGACGAACACAAGCGCGTCGGCGGCCAACCCGTGCTCCCGGGCGGTCATGCCCACCACGAGCGACCCGTAGCTGTGCCCCAGCACGGTCTGCCGGGCCGGCGGTCCCTCGTGGGTAGCGCGCAGCCCTTCCTGGAAGCGGTGCAGCGCCGGGCTGGCATCCCGGGCCTGGCCGGCCGACGCCGCCTCGTGGAGGAAATCCGGCGCGTCGTAGTCCAACCAGAGCACCGCCGCGCTGCGCTCACCCGGGGCGAGCGCCGCGCACCGGTCCAACACCCGCGCAGCCCGACCCAGGTCGCCGGGGGCGTCGTCCAGGCCGGCGGTGGTCCCCGGCACGTAGGTCAGCACCCGGTCGGCCTGGTCCGGGTCGCCGAGCGCCACCACCACCCGGCCCTCACCGGCCGGGTCCAGCCCCAGCAGGTACGCCCGCGGTTCCCCCGCCGACGTGAGGCGCTCGGCCAGCGCGTCCAGGCCCGCAAGCCGTGCCGCCACCGCTCGCAACCGCACCGACGCGACAGGCCCCGGAGGCACCCGCGCCAGCAACCGCTGCCGCTCGGCGAGCAACTCCGCACGCCGGGACCCGAGCAGCAGTCGGTTGGCCTGGTCACGGGCGGCCACCGGCACCCCGTCGAGGTGGCCGACCAGGGCCGGCTCACGCAGGACCAGCCACCGCCGCTGGGCTGGGGTCAACCCGGACCACCAGGCGCGCACCACGGTCGGCGAGGCCCCGGGATCGGGTCGACCGGGCGGCGGTGGGGACGCCCAGCCGGACGCGGCGGCCCGGGCCAGCTCGTCCAACCGGTCGGCGGCTGCCCGGTCCGCCGCCCCGGCCCGGTCGAGCGCGTCCCGCAGCGCCGCCGCCACCCGGGCCGTCGCCACGCCGGTCCGTTCGGTGGGCTGCACTCGGGCCGGATCGACGTGCACCCCGCCCGCCCGGTCCACCACCAGGCCGGCCGCATCGGCCAGGGCGACCGCCTCGCCAAGCCGGGCCTTCGCCGCCACCAGCCGCCCGGCCAGATCGGCCAGCACCTGGTCGGCCTCGATCAGCGCGGGCGTCACCGACGCCAACTCGTCGCGCAGGCCGCCGAGCCGGGTGTCGGCCGCCGTGGCCGCCGCACCGGACCAGCCGCCCCGCAACCGCCCGGCAGCCCCGCCCAACCCGTCGACGCGCCCCCGCACCGGCCCGGTCAGCCCGGCCCAGGCCGCACCGGCGGCCCGCCACCCGCCGGGGTTGGCGGCCCAGAGTTGCCGGTAGCCGACGGCGTTCACCGGTGCGCGCCCGTGAACCGGCCGGCGGCCCGGTCGTCCACCGTCTCGTACGCCTCGGCCGACGCCCGCACCCCACCGGCGGCCGCCGCCACCCGAGCGCCCAGCCGGCCGAACCAGATGTGCCCGGCCGCCTCCAACCCGGCCAGGGCCTCGGCAGCCCGCCAATCGGGTGCCGTCACCAGCAGGCCTGGCACCCCGGCCAGGCTCCGCGCCGTCCGGTACGCCTCGTCGTCGAGCGCACCGGCCACGGCGCGCAACTCCTGCGGCTGGACGGCGAACGGCTCCTCGGTCATGACCCCACCCCCGTTGACGATCGGCATCGACGCGCTGACGCTAGGCAGGGCCGAGGCGCGGCGGGGTGCCCTGTGGACAGCCGCTCGACGCCGTACACCGGGGGTGTCCACAGGCGTTGCCCACCGCGTGCCCGACAGCTAATCTGCGGCCCGCGCCGCCGGTAGGGTGGTCTGGTGATCGTCGCTGTCGGCATCGACGTCGTGCTTGTGGACCGGTTCGCCAGGTCCCTGGTGCGGACGCCGCTGCTCGCCGACCGGCTCTTCACCGACGCCGAGCGCGCCACCCGATCCGGCAGCCCGCGCTCGCCCGAGTCGCTCGCCGCCCGCTTCGCCGCGAAGGAGGCCGTCGCCAAGGCGCTCGGCGCCCCGGCCGGGCTGAGCTGGCACGACTGCGAGATCGTGCCCGACCCGGACGGCCGTCCCTGGCTGACGGTCTCCGGCACCGTCGCGGCGGCGGCCGTCGCGCGGGGGATCAACAACTGGCATCTCTCGTTGTCGCACGACGGCGGGATCGCGTCGGCAATGGTGGTCGCGGAACGGTGACGTCGGCCGGGTGGGCCGTGCCGGTCCACCCGCGAACGGATGGGACACGGTGACATGAGACCGGTGTGGCGGGTGGCCGACGTACGGGCGGCCGAGGCGGGGCTGATGGGCACACTGCCGGAGGGCACGCTGATGCAGCGCGCCGCCGCCGGGCTGGCCCGCCGGGCCGCGCTGCTGCTCGCCGAGCGCGGCGGGGTGTACGGCGGCCGGGTGCTGCTGCTTGTCGGCTCCGGCGACAACGGCGGCGACGCGCTCTACGCGGGGGAGCGGCTGGCCCGCCGGGGGGTCGAGGTGTCCGCCCTGCTGCTCACCCCCGGGCGTGCTCACGCCGCGGGCCTCGCCGCATTGCGGGCCGCGGGTGGCTGGCTTGTCGACAGCCCGAACGGCCCGGTCGACCTGGTCCTCGACGGAATCGTCGGCATCGGTGGCACGGGCGGGCTCCGGGCGAGGGCCGACGAGACGGTCCAGCGCCTCGACGAGCTGCGCGGCAGGGACGGCGACCGGGCCACCGTGCTGGCCGTGGACGTGCCGAGCGGGGTGGCGGTGGACACCGGGCACGTCCCGTTGGCCGCGTCCGGGCGGCCCACCGCCGTACGCGCCGATGTGACCGTGACGTTCGGCGCGTTGAAACCCGCACTTGTGGTCGGGCCGGCAGCCGCCCTGGCCGGGCAGGTGGAGTTGGTCGACATCGGGCTGGGGCCGTGGCTGCGAGGCACACCGGCGCTGCGGGTCACCGAGTGGTCCGACGTCGTGCAGTGGTGGCCGGAGTTGGGCGCGGCGTCGGAGAAGTACACCCGGGGCGTGGTCGGGGTGGCGACCGGCTCGGCGACGTACCCGGGTGCGGCAGTGCTCTCCGTCGGCGGGGCCCTCGCGGGGCCGACAGGCCTGGTCCGCTACGCCGGCGGTGCCCGGGTCGAGGTGTTGCACCAACACCCCTCGGTGATCGCCACCGGTCGGGTCGGCGAGGCCGGCCGGGTGCAGGCCTGGGTGTGCGGCTCCGGGCTGGGCACCGGCGACGACGCGGCAGCCGAGCTGCGGGCCGTCCTGGCCGCCCCGGTGCCTGTGGTGCTCGACGCGGACGCGTTGACCCTGCTGGTGGACGGCTCGCTCGCCGACCGGCTGCGCGGCCGGGACGCGCCGATCGTGGTCACACCCCACGACCGGGAGTTCACCCGGCTCTGCGGCGAGGAGCCCGGCGCCGACCGCGTCGGGGCCGCACTACGGCTGGCCGCCTGGATGAACGCGGTGGTGCTGCTCAAGGGGGACCGCACGGTGATCGGCACGCCGGACGGCCGGGCGTACGTCAACCCGACCGGCACCCCGGCGTTGGCCACCGGCGGCACGGGTGACGTGCTGGCCGGGCTGCTCGGCTCGTTCCTGGCGGCCGGGGTGCCGGCGGACCGCGCCGCCGCCGCTGCCGCGTACCTGCACGGGCTGGCCGGCCGGGAGGCGTCCCGGGGCGGCCCGGTGACCGCGCCCGACGTCGCGGCCGCGCTGCGTCCGGTCATCGCCCGGCTGGGCGGATCATGACGTTTTACGGGTTCCTGGTCGGTTTGACTGCCGGGGCTGTGCGTCGCCGCCCGCGGTGATCAGGGCGGAAAGTAGGCTGGGTGCATGTGGCAGGCCGAGGTACGCGTTGATCTCGACGCGATCCGCGAGAACGTGAGCCGGCTCCGCTCCGGCACCACCGCCGAGGTGATGGCTGTGGTCAAGGGCGACGGGTACGGCCACGGCATGCTCCCGGCCGCCCGCGCGGCCCTCGACGCCGGGGCCGACTGGCTCGGCGTCTGCACCCTCGACGAGGCGCTCACGCTGCGCCGGGCCGGGATCACCGCGCCGGTGCTTGCCTGGCTGCTCGCACCCGGGCTGCCGCTGCACGAGGGGGTCAGCGCCGGCGTGGACCTCGGCGCGGCCAGCCTGTCGCAACTGGACGAGATGGTCGAGGCGAGCCGGCGTGCCGAACGCCCGGCCCGACTGCACCTGAAGATCGACACCGGGTTGTCCCGGGGCGGCGCGACGGTCGCCGACTGGCCGGCGCTGCTGGACGCCGCCGCCAAGGCGCAGGCCGACGGCCTCGTCGAGGTGGTGGGTGTGTGGAGCCATTTCGTGTACGCGGACATGCCCGGCCATCCGACCACCGACCGGCAACTCGCCGTGTTCCACGAGGGCCTGGCAATGGTCGAGCAGGCCGGCCTGCGGCCGCGTTGGCGGCACCTGGCCAACTCGGCGGCCACCCTGACCCGCCCCGACACCCACTTCGACCTGGTCCGCCCGGGGCTTGCCGTCTACGGTCTCTCCCCGGTGGCCGGCGACACGTACGGGCTGCGGCCGGCGATGACCGCGCGTGCCCGGGTGATGCTCACCAAGCGGGTGCCCGCCGGCACCGGCGTCTCCTACGGGCACACCTACACCACGGCGGCGGACGCGAACCTGGCCGTGGTGCCCCTCGGGTACGCCGACGGTGTGCCCCGACACGCGTCAAACACCGGGCCGGTGCAGCTCGCCGGCGCACGGCGGACCATCTCCGGGCGGGTCTGCATGGACCAGTTCGTGATCGACTGCGGCGACGACCCGGTGGCCGACGGCGACGTGGCGACGTTGTTCGGTGACGGCACCGACGGCGTACCGACCGCCGACGACTGGGCCGAGGCGGTCGGCACGATCAACTACGAGATCGTCACCCGGTTCGGCAGCACGAGGGTGCCGCGCGTCTATGACGGCGAGCGCCCGTGAGCGCGAGGAGTGAGCCGGGTTTGCGAGCCCCGCAGTCGCGAACCAGGGCGGAGCCGTGAGCGCGAGGAGTGAGCCGGGTTTGCGAGCCCCGCAGTCGCGAACCAGGGTGGAGCCGTGAGTTACCGCATCCCCCGCCCTCGGACGGCGGCTGGTCGGGTCGCCGGCCTGCTGGGCGCGGTGGGGGTGGCCGCCGCCGGTCTGGCCGTCGGCGTCGCGACCGAACGCACAGTGGTGCGTCGGCTCAAGTCCGACCCGACCGACCGCTACGCGCACGAGACGTTCGACGACCAGCCGTGCGACGAGGCGTTCCGGCTGGAGTTGCCGGACGGCACCGACATCCACGTCGAGGTGGTCGAGCCGACACGCCCGGTGGCCGGGCATCCGACGGTGGTGCTTGTGCACGGCTTCTGCCTGGACATGGGCACGTTCCACTTTCAACGCCAGATGCTCGCCGCGCGCGGCGATTACCGGATCGTCGCGTACGACCAGCCCGGCCACGGCCGGTCCGGCCGGTTGGAGACCGGTGAGTACGACCTCGCGGTGCTGGGCCGGACGCTGCGTCAGGTGATCGACCGCACCGCCCCGGAGGGGCCGCTGGTGCTGGTGGGCCACTCGATGGGCGGCATGACCATCATGGCGTTCGCCGAGCTGTTCCCGGAGCTGTTCGGTGACCGGGTGGTGGGCACCGTGCTGATGGCCACCTCGGGCGGTCTGATCGCGGAGACCAAGCTTGTCGCGCCGGCGCTGCTGGGCAGGGTCGGCGCCCCGGTGCTCTACATGGCCAGCAACGCCACCCGGTACGGCGGCCAGGTGATCGACAAGGCGCGCAAGTCCACCTCGAACGTGGCCTGGCTGCTCACCCGCAAGTACGGCTTCGGCACGCGGAAGCCCAGCCCAGCGCTTGTGTCCTACGTGGAGATGATGAACTCCCGGACGTCGGCCGACACGGTGACCCGTTACCTTCGGACCATCGCCACGCACTCGCGTTTCCCGGCGCTTGCCGCGTTGGCGAACGCCCCGGTGCTCGTGGTCGTCGGCGACAAGGACATGATCACCCCGGTGACCCACTCCGAGGAGATCGTCCGACGGTTGCCGCACGCCGAGTTCGTCAAAATCAAAGACAGCGGGCACGTGGTGATGCTGGAGCACGCCGACGAGGTCAACGCCGCGTTGGAGCGGTTTCTCGGGTCACTGGAGAACGTGGAGGACCGGTGAGTCACGTCGTCAAACTGCCTACCGTCGAGGACACCCGGGAGTTCGGCCGTCGACTGGCCGGGCTGCTGCGGGCCGGTGACCTGGTGCTGTTGACCGGCCCGCTGGGTGCCGGAAAGACCGCGCTCACCCAGGGCGTCGGCGCGGGGCTTGGCGTACTCGGGGACATCACCTCCCCGACGTTCGTTATCGCCCGGGTGCACCGGCCCGACCCGGCAGCCGGTGGCCGGGTGCCGCTGGTGCACGCCGACGCGTACCGCCTGGGCGCTGCCAGCGACCCACGTGCCGAGATCGACGACCTGGACCTGGACGCCTCGGTGGACGAGTCGGTGACGGTGGTGGAGTGGGGCGAGGGCCTGGTGGAGCAGTTGGTCGACGCGCACCTGCGGGTCCGCATCGACCGCCGCGACGACGACACCCGGATCATGGAGCTGGACCCGGTGGGCGGCGACTGGGCGCGGCGGCTGGCCGACCTGGGTTAGGCCGGCGGGTCGCTGTCGTACGCGATGCCTAGAGTGCGGGGGGCCGACCCGCGCTGGAAGAGGTTCCTGATGCCCGACGACGCCCCCGCCCTGGATCTGCTGGCCCTGTTGCCGGAGCAGTGGCGTGCCGTGCTCACCCCACACCTGGACCCGGCCCGCACGGCCGCGCTGGCCGAGTTCGTCGCCCGGGAGTACGCGACACACTCCGTCTTCCCGCCGCTTTCGGACCTGTTCTCGGCATACCAGCTCTGCCCGCCGCAGGGCACCCGCGTGTTGATCCTCGGGCAGGATCCCTATCACCGGGCCGGGCAGGCCCACGGGCTGAGCTTCAGCGTCCGCGACGGGGTGACGGTGCCGCCGTCGCTGCGCAACGTCTTCAAGGAGTTGGGCGAGGACCTGGGCGTGCCCAAGCCGCCCAACGGCAACCTCGCCGGCTGGGCCGCCCAGGGTGTGCTGCTGCTCAACGCGGTGCTGACCGTGCGCCAGGCCACGCCGGGCTCGCACGCCAACGCCGGCTGGGAAGAGTTCACCGACGCCACCATCCGAGCACTGGACGCCTCGCCGGACCGGGTGGTCTTCCTGCTCTGGGGCGGTTACGCCCGTAAGAAGGCGGCCCTGGTCACCAACCCGCAGCACGTCGTGCTGGAGGCCGGTCACCCCAGCCCGATGAACCCACGAGGCTTCCTCGGCAGCCGCCCGTTCAGCGCGGCCAACAAGGCCCTCGCCGACGCCGGCCTGCCCACCATCGACTGGGAGCGCACCGCCGGCTGACCGCGCCGGCCGTCCGCTGACCGCGCCGCAGCGCCGGGTTTGGTCGTGCTGATGCGCCCTGACTGCCGGGCGGCGGGTCAACCTCCGTCGGCCAACTGCCGGGCCCGATAGCGGCGCAGCAGATCGGCCGCCCGCGGTTCGGTCAACTCCAGCTCGACCAGGGGCACCACCTGATAACCCCGCCCGTCGTGGCGTACCTCGATGGTTGTGGGCAGTTCGTCGCACATCGTGGCCCGGATCTCGCCATAGCGGGTCGACCAGCGGTGCTCGCCCGGCTCCTCGGGCTCCAGCCACACCCCGCCGAACTCACCCCAGCGGGCGTTCCACCGCTGGCCGTAGTTTGCCTCCAGCCAGCGGGTGAACTGCTTCGAATCCTGCCAGCGCAGGGCGATCTCCAGCGCGTCGACGGGCACCGGCGCGCCCTGCAACAGTGCCGCAGTGCTTCCGGTGATCACCTGCGGGAGGTCGGGGAGCCGGTCGAGCAACCGATCCAGATCCAGCTCGTCGATCCGCTCGGCGATCGGTCGGGCGGCCAGGTCGTCGATCCGGGCATCGAGGTGCGCGTCGAGGGGTTCGACCCCGACGACCAACTGGACGTCCATGGCCGCGAGCAGCCGTTCCAGCACCGGGACGTTGGGTGCACGGTCGCCGCGTTCGATCCGGGCGATCACTGTCTGGCTGACTCCGGCCAGCTCAGCGAGTTGACGTTGACTCAGGTCGCGCAGATGCCGCTGTCGGCGCACCGTGGCACCGAGCAGGGTGGTGAGGCGAGCGGATGACATTCCGGCATGGTGGACCAGTCCTAATTCCAGGCGACACCACTGAGCCGGATTGCTGACTCTGCTGATGTTGAAGCAGTGGGTACGCATCTGCTTGGCGCAGAACCCGGACGGGTCAGCGGGCGGGGTGGGACCCGTCCCGATGAGCGTGATTCCGCTGTGGCATCAAGATGCCACAGCGGAATCACACCGAATGGGGAACCTGTCCCCCCGTGTCTCGCGCGGGCGGGGAACGGCGGCAGCGGAGGGCGGCGGGTCGAACCGGTGGGTGAGGGGCGGGGCGTGACCGGGCGGTCGCGGTGGGGCGGCTAGGCTGGCTTACCGTGCTCGTACTCGTGGTGGACAGCTCAACCCCCGCGGTGACCGCAGCGCTGGTGGAGATCTCGGCCGCCGGCGTGGCGACCCGTGCGCACCGGTGCACGGTCGACGCCCGCGCGCACGGTGAACTGCTCGCGCCCCAGATCGACGCGGTCCTCGCCGACATCGACGCGCGCCCGCGTGACCTGGCCGCCATCGTCGCCGGGCTCGGCCCCGGGCCGTTCACCGGGCTGCGGGTCGGTCTGGTCACCGCCGCCACGATGGGTCAGGTGCTCGGCATCCCCACGTACGGCGTCTGCTCGTTGGATGGGATCGGCCACCCGGCAGCCGCCGGCGAGCCGGTGCTGGCTGCCAGCGACGCGCGTCGCCGGGAGCTGTACTGGGCCGTCTACGACGGCGCCGGCCAACGCATCCTCGGCCCCGAGGTGTCCACGCCGGGGGTGGCCGCCGCACGCGCCCGTGAGCTGGGTGCGACGGTCGCGGTGGGCGACGGGGCGCACCGGTACGCCGAGGTCCTGGAGATGCCGGTCCGCGTCGAGCCCCGCTACCCGGACGCCACCGTGCTGGCGCAGCTCGCCGCTGAGCGGATCCGGGCCGGCGCGCCAAGTGAGCGACTCACACCGCTCTACCTGCGCCGTCCGGACGCCGTGGCGGCGACCGGGCGCAAACCGGTCCTCCCGTGACAGCGGTACGGCTGGAGCCGTTCCGCTGGTGGCACGTCGAGGAAGTGATGCCGATCGAGGCGGACCTGTTCGGCGCAGAACAGTGGTCGCCGGCGATGTTCTGGAACGAGCTCGCCAACGGGCACCACTACCGGGTCGCCACCGATGCCGACGGCACCGTTCTCGGTTACGCCGGGCTCGCCGGAGCCCCGCCAGACGAGGTGTGGGTGCAGGTCATCGCGGTCCGTCGGGACGCCCAGCGGCGCGGCGTGGGCCGGGTCCTGCTGGAGGAACTCCTCGCCGAGGCGGCCCGGCGAGGCGCCCGCAACGCCCTGCTGGAGGTCGCCGTGGACAACGTCGCCGCACAGCGGCTCTACGCGATGTACGGCTTCGAGCCGATCGGGGTGCGGCGGGGCTACTACCAACCGAGCAACACCGACGCGCTTGTCATGCAGCGCGTCGCCGAGCCGACCGGAGACGGACCACACGACAATGGCTGACGAACCGCTGATCCTGGGCATCGAGACCTCCTGCGACGAGACAGGCGTCGGCATCGTGCGGGGGCACACCCTGCTCGCCGACGCGCTCGCGTCAAGCGTCGAGGAGCACGCCCGCTTCGGTGGCGTGGTGCCCGAGGTGGCCAGCCGGGCCCACCTGGAGGCCATCGTGCCGACCATGCAGCGGGCCCTGACCGAGGCTGGTGTCACCCTCGCCGACATCGACGCCATCGCGGTCACCTCCGGGCCCGGGCTCGCCGGTGCCCTGCTGGTCGGGGTCGCCGCCGCGAAGGGGTACGCGCTGGCCGCCGAGAAGCCCGTGTACGGCGTCAACCACCTCGCCGCGCACGTCGCTGTGGACACCCTGGAGCACGGGCCGCTGCCGGAACCCGCCATCGCGCTGCTCGTCTCCGGCGGGCACTCGTCCCTGCTGCTCGTCGACGACCTGGCCCGGGGCGTCACCCCGCTCGGGGCCACCATCGACGACGCGGCCGGTGAGGCGTTCGACAAGGTCGCCCGGCTGCTCGGGCTGCCGTTCCCGGGTGGGCCGCCCATCGACCGGGAGGCGCGGGCCGGCGACGCCGCCTCGATCGCCTTTCCGCGCGGCCTGACCGCAGCCAAGGACCTTGCCGCCCACCGGTACGACTTCTCGTTCTCGGGGCTGAAGACGGCGGTGGCCCGTTGGGTCGAGGCGCGGCAGCGCGCCGGTGAGCCGGTGCCGGTGGCCGACGTGGCCGCGTCCTTCCAGGAGGCGGTCTGTGACGTGCTGACAAGCAAGGCACTCGCCGCCTGCCGGGCGAACGGGATCGACACGCTTGTGATCGGCGGGGGAGTGGCGGCGAACTCGAGGCTGCGGGCGCTGGCCGAGCAGCGGGCCGAGAAGTACGGCATCCGGGTCCGGGTGCCCCGGCCGAAGCTGTGCACCGACAACGGGGCGATGGTGGCCGCGCTCGGTTCGCACCTGGTCGCGGCCGGGGTCGCGCCGAGCCGGCTGGACCTGCCGGCCGACTCGGCGCTGCCGCTGACCACGGTCAGCGTGTGACGGGGGCACCGGAGATGATCGTGCGGATGTGGGAGGCGCGTGCCGAGGCGTACGGCGTCGCCGACCTGATCACGTGGGTGTGTGACACCGCCCTGCCCGAGTTGGAGCACGACCCGCTGCACGTGTCCAGCGAGGTCTTCTCCTCCACCGACCACCGGGTGGTGGTCATCTCCAAGTGGCGCAGCAACCCGCGTCCGCTGCCCGATCCGCCCGCCCTGTTGGTGGCCCGCGCCCCGCACTCCTGGGACTTCACCCAGGTCGACCGCTGAACGGGGCCACCAACGACGCACTGTGGACGGTCAGTTGCGGCGCAGCATCCGGTAGGTGGCGATTCCGCCGGTGCCCAGCGCGGCGAGGAAGACCAGCCAGACGACTGTGCTGCTGACCCCGACCTGCGGGCCGGTGTTGGCGGCGGCGGCGGCCAGCAGGCCGTCACTGCCGGGAGCGGGCAGCGCGGCCGGCGGCAGCTCGGGCCAGCGGACCAGGCCGGTGCTCTCCAGCATCTGCATGTGGTGCATGACAAAGCCGTTGGCGTCGTCGCAGAGCTTGCGGACGGTCGCGTCACGGGTGCTGGCCCGCACCGCACCGATCACCGGGAAGATCTTGCCGTGGGCCACCCGGAGGCGGGTGACGAAGATCTGGTCGAACCGGGCGCCGGAGGCCTTCTGCATCTCGGCCAGCCAGCCCTTCTGCTCGGCGGTCGGCTCGCTGGGAATCGTCGCGCCGAGCTTGTTGGCGGCGTCCACGACGAGCTGGTCGAGCTTCTGGTGCTCGTTGGCGATGCCCGCGCCGATCTCCCGTACCTTGGCCGACTGCCCCTTCTCGGCGGCCATCTGACCGGCGGGCATCTCCCACAGCCCGGCCAGCCGCACCCCGTTGAGCAGCGTCATGTCGGCGGCGTTGAGCTGTTGGCCCCCGGCGGGCGCGGCGACGGCCACGCCGGGCAGCACACCGATCCCCGCGACGATCGCGATGAGCAGCATCGCCGCTCGATGGGCCCGGTTGCCCGGCTGGCGACGGGCGGATCTGAGCGGTGCCATGTCTGGGGTGCCTCCTCGGTCCGGACCGAAACGCGTCTGGACCGGGCAGCCGTCAACTGCCGGCTGCCCGTCCGCCCACTGGTACGGACTTCCCGCTCGATCAGTTCATCGGCGCGGGCGCGGATCAGCGGGTGACGGCGAGGAAACCGCCGAGCAGCAGCAGTGTGATTGCGGCGACGGCGAAGAGCACGAGCAGCTCCCGGCGGCCGCGCCCGACGGGGTCGCCGCTGCCCGGGGTTTCGACGCCGGAGCCCGGCAGGGCCGGCAGGGCCGGCAGGGCCGGCAGGTCACGGGTCAGCACCGCCAGGTCACCGAGGGTGCGCGCGGTCCATACAGCGGCCGCCCGCTCGGAGAACTCGTCAAGGGTCAGCCGGCCCGCCGCGGTGTGGAGGTGCAGCTCGGCGACGACCCGGTGGCGGTCGTCGTCGGAGGCGCGCAGCTCAACATCCACGCCGGACAGGGTACGCGGATCAGCCCACGTCGAGGGGGTCCGCGAGGAGCCGTTCGAAGGCCAGTTCGGCGGCACCGATCAGAGGCGCGTCCTCGCCCAGTTGGGGGGTGCGCAGCCGGACGTGCTCCAGGCACGCGCCGAGCGCGTTGGAGTTGAGCCGGCTGCGGACCTGGGCTGCCGCGGCGAGGTAGAGGTCCCGCATCGTGCCACCGAAGATGACCATCTCCGGGTTGAAGACGTTCACCAGGTTGGCCACCCCGAAGCCGAGCCAGTCACCGGCCTGGCGTACCGCCGTTTGGGCGCGGGCGTCACCGCGGTCGGCGGCGTCGAAGACGGCAAGCAGCGCCTGGCGGCCGCGGGCGTCAGAGCGGCCGGCGGCGCGGAGCAGACTGTGCTCGCCGATCTCGGTCTCCCAGCAGCCCCGGGAGCCGCATTCGCAGGGCCTGCCGTCGCGGACCACCTTCATGTGGCCGACCTCGCCGCCGTAGCCGCCATGCCCGGTCAGCCGGCGTCCTCCGGCGATGATGCCGGCGCCCACGCCGACGTCGCCGTACAGGTAGATGACGTTGTCGCAGCCGGCCGCGACGCCTCGGGCGTGTTCGGCGAACGCCGCCACGTCGGCCACGTTTCCCACCGTGATCGGAACATCGATGCCGAGTTCGGCGCTGAGTGTCGCCCCGATCGGCTCGTCCACCCAGCCGGTGGTGGGGCCGAGCCGGACCAGGCCGTCGTCCCGCCGGACCATGCCGCAGACGGCCACGCCGGCGCCGACGCATATCGCGTCGGCGGGTATCGCCTGCTGCATGTCCTTGACGGCACCGGCCAGCAGCGGCGCGGCCTCCGCGGCCAGTAGGCCGCGTGGTCGGTCCAGGTCCCGGCGGTCCAGCACCGCGCCGCCCAGACCGACGCGGGCAGCGCGCAGCCGGTCCACCTCGACGGAGTACGCGTACGCGTACACCCGGTCGGATTCGGGCCGGACGACAAGTGACGGACGTCCGGCCCGGCCGGTCTCCTTCGGAGTGCCCTCGCTGACCAGCCCGACTGCGGTCAGGTCGGCGGTGAGCGCGCCGATGGTGCTGCGGTTCAACCTCAGTGTGGTGGTCAGTTCGGCTCGTGTGGTCGCCCCGTGGACGTGGACGTGGCGCAGCAGGGCTCCGAGGTTCTGCCGCCGGACCTCGTCCTGGCTTGGTGCCGGGCGCATGTGCTGTCACCTCCCCCGCGTGGTCAGCGGGTGCCGGTGGCGGCTGCCCGGCGGCGGGAGAAGGCGTCGACGCTGGCGGCGAGCATGAGCACCATGCCGGTGACCACGTACTTGACTCCCGCGCTGTAACCCATCAGGCCCATTCCGTTGTCGATGACCGCGACCACCGCTCCACCGAGGACGGCGTCGAAGACCCGACCCTTGCCACCGAAGAGGCTGGTGCCGCCGATCACCGCCGCGCCGACTGCGTAGAGGAGTACGTTACTGCCCCCCGTGTTGGGGTCGACCGAGTTGGCTCGGCTGGCCGCCACGATGCCGCCGACGGCAGCCATCGAGGAGCAGATGACGAAGACCGAGATCCGGATGCGGTCCACTTCGATGCCGGCGCGTCGGGCAGCTTCCCGGTTGCCGCCCACAGCGTAGATGTGGCGGCCGTAGCTGGTTCGCTGGAGCACGAAGGTCCAGATGATGAGCAGAACGGCGATGATCGGCACCACGATCGGCACGCCCTTGAGGGAGACGACGAGCACGTTGCGGCTGCGCTCCAGGTTGAGGATGTAGACCGCCGCGCCGAGCAGGACGGCGAGCCCGACGATCCGGACGGCCACGACGGCCAGTGGATCGGTGATCAGGCCCCGGGCGACCCGGTTGCGGTGCCGCAGCAGTTGCACGGCCGCGTAGCCGGCGACCGCGATGATGGTCAGCGCCCAGCCCAGGACGGGGCTGAGGTTGCGGTTGGCGATGGCGACCAGCACGTCGTCGCGTACGGAGATGTTGGTGCCCTCCTTCATGAGCATCAGCACGATGCCCTGGAAGGCGAGGAATCCGGCGAGGGTGACCACGAAGGACGGAATGCCGATCTTCGCGACCAGCAGGCCGAGGGTGGTGCCGATGACCACGCCGGTGGCGACGGCGGCGAGCACGGCTACCCACCAGGGGTAGCCGAGCACGGTGACCACATTGGCGAGTACGGCGGCGCAGACGCCGCTGGCGAAGCCGGCGGAGAGGTCGATCTCGCCGAGCAGCAGCACGAAGACCAGGCCCATCGCGATGAGCGTGACCGCCGCGCCCTGGGTGAAGAGGTTGGCGAAGTTGCCGGCGGACAGGAACGACGGCCGCATGACAGCGAAGACGGTGCAGAGCACGAGCAGGCCGAGCACCGCCGGTAGCGCGCCGACGTCGCCGCCGCGTACCCGGCTCCAGTAGGCGTGGACGTGGCCTCCGACGGTCGGCGGCGGTGTGACGGCTGCGGGGCCGTCCTTCCGCACGGCGGTGGTGGTCATCGGTCGCCTCCTGAGGTCGAGTCGGCCAGCTGGTTGCCGTTGCCGTTGCCGCCCGTACCCGGGTCGGTGGCGAGGCCGAGCCCGCCGGAGCGCCCTGCGGTGATCAGCTCGACCACCTGGGAATGGGTGATGTCGGTGGTCTTCACCTGGGCGACCATCTGGCCCAGGTACAGCGCGGCGATGCGGTCGGAGACCGCGAAGACGTCGTTCATGTTGTGCGAGATGAGCACCACGGCGAGGCCGTTGTCGGCGAGCCGGCGGACCAGTTCGAGCACCTGGGCGGTCTGCGCGACGCCGAGTGCCGCGGTCGGCTCGTCGAGGATGACGAGCTTGCTGTTCCACAGCACAGCCTTGGCGATGGCCACTGTCTGCCGCTGGCCGCCGGAGAGGCTTGAGACGTGCTGGCGCAGCGAGGTGACGGTGCGTACGGAGAGCCCGGCGAGGGTCTCGGCGGCGAGCTGTTCCATTGTCGGTTCGTCCAGGACGATGCCGCTGCGCTTCTCCCGGCCGAGGAACATGTTCTGCACGATGTCGAGGTTGTCGCAGAGCGCGAGGTCCTGGTAGACGACCTCGATGCCGAGGGCTGCGGCGTCGCGCGGGTTGCTGATGTGCACCTGCTCGCCGTTGAAGAGGACTTCGCCGGCGTCGGTGGGGTAGATGCCGCTGATGCATTTGACAAGGGTCGACTTGCCGGCGCCGTTGTCACCGACGAGCGCTGTCACTTCGCCGGGGTGGACGGTGAAGGCGACGTCGCGGAGCACCTGGACGGGACCGAAGCTCTTGTCGATCCCGCGTAGTTCCAGCAGGGGGGTCGCGGTCACGGGGTCTCCTTAGGGAGGGTCGGGGCACGTCCGGCGGGCGCCGCCCGGCACGGGAGGGTGCTCCCGTGCCGGGCGGCGGGTGTCGTCCCGGCGGGTACTGCGTCGTCGGTCAGCTGATGCCGGCGTCGGCGCAGAGCTTGGCGTACGCCCCGGCGCAGACCGCTTCCTTGGTCACGTAGCCGTCGGCGATGACGTCCTTGACGTTCTCCTTGTAGATGGCCTTCGGGGTGAGCAGCACCGAGGGGACGTCGCGGCCGCCCTCGGGGTCCTTCACCGTCTGGCCGGTGTCCTTCTTCTCGCCCTTGGCCAGTGCGATGGCCAGGTCGGAGGCGGCCTTGGCCTCTTCCCTGACCGCCTTGTAGACGGTCATGCACTGGTCGCCGTTGAGGATGTTCTGCAGGCCCTCGGTGCTGGCGTCCTGCCCGGTGACCGGGACCTTGCCGTTGAGCTTGTTCTTCTTCAGCACCGAGATGGCCGCGTTGCCGAGGCCGTCGTTGGCGGCGAGCACGCCGTCGATCTTGCCGTTGGCCTTGGTGAGCTGCTGCTCGAAGATCGTCGTGGCCTGCGCGTTGTCCCAGGCCGGTACGGCGTCCTCGGGGCCCTTGACGTATTCCTTGGCGTCGAACTTCGGCTTGAGCACCGAGTCGTAGCCGTTCTTGAAGAGGGTGGCGTTGTTGTCGGTGGGGGAGCCGTTCAGGTACGACACGACAGGGTTCTTGGCACCCTGTGCGGTCAGGCACTTGACCAGGCCCTCGCCCTGGAGCTTGCCGACGGTCTCGTTGTCGAAGCTGACGTAGTACTGGGCCGAGCCGCCCAGGGTGAGCCGGTCGTAGTCGATGGTGGCGACGCCCTGCGACTTGGCCTTGTCGAGCACTGCCTTACCGGTGCCGGAGTCCAGGTTGACGATCATCAGGACGGTGACGCCACTGGTGATCATCTGGTCGGCGATGGTCTGGAAGGCGGACTTGTCGTTCTGCGCGTTCTGGATGTCGTACTGGACGCCGGCCGCCTCGAACGCTTCCTTGAGGAACTTGCGGTCCGCGGTCTCCCAGCGGACGGACGACTTGCTGTCCGGGAGGATCACGCCGATCTTGGGAGTCTTGGCGGTGCTGGCCTGGTCGTCGCCGGAGTCGTTGCCGCAGGCGGTCATGCCGCCGGTCGCGAGCAGGCCCACGGCGGCGATGGTGAGGATCCCCTTACGCATGTGCAGGGTCCTTTCGGAAGGTGGGGGAGGTGTAGTTTTGTTGTGTCCGGCAACGTATTTCGCCGCGCGCCGGGTCCACAAGACCGCGCAGGTGGCGAGTTTGTTGATAGCGATAACAATTCAGCAACGCGACTGTTACGCCCCGGTCATCCGCCAGGCGCCGACCGTCATGAAAGTCCTCAGTGGGCTTGCAGTGCCGCAGTGCGCGCCTCGGTGAGCGCCACCAGATCCGCCGCGGCCAATTCGAGTTCCAGACCGCGCCGGCCAGCGGAGACGTAGATCGTCGGCAGGTCCAGAGCGGACTCGTCAAGCACTGTGGGCAGCCGCCGGCGCTGCCCGAGCGGGCTGATGCCGCCCCGCACATAGCCGGTGGCCCGCTCGGCGACAGCCCGGTCGGCAAGCGTCGCCCGCTTACCGCCCACCGCAGCCGCGAGGGCCTTGAGGTCCAGTTCCCCGGTGACCGGTACGACGGCCACGGTGAGCGCACTGTCCACCTCGGTCACCAGCGACTTGAACACCCGCTCCGGTGCCACCTCGAGCGCCGCCGCAACCAGCGCGCCGTAGTTCGGCGCGTCCGGCGACACGCGGTACGGATGGATGCGATGCGCGACCCCATGCTTGACCAGCAGTGCCGTCGCCGGAGTGCCCTGTCCCGCCACGCCTGAGAACCTAGTCGACCGGCTGGCACACCAGGACGGTAGGCGACCCGGCCACCCGGGTCAGCACCAGACTCGCCGCCTGGTCGCCGGCCAGCCGCAGGTCCTTCCGGAGCTGCTCCGGGGTGAGCGCCGAACCCCGCTTGAGGATCTCGACCCGCCCCACCCGGCGGTCCCGCAGCAGTGCCCGCAGGCGCTTGAGCGAGAACGGCAGCACGTCGGTGATCTCCAGGCAGCGCGCGTACGGGGTGCGGGTCGGCTGGTCGGCGTAGAGGTAGGCGATGCTCGGGTCACCGAGGGTGGCGTCCAGTTCGTCGGCTAGTTCGGCGACGAGGTGTGCGCGGACCACCGCCGAGTCCGGGTCGTACAGGTAGCGGCGCGGTGGCCCGACCGCGGCCTCGGCGGCACCCGAGCCGGTGAGCTGGTGGCGGCGGATCTCGGCGCCCTCCTGCCGGTAGAGGGTGGCGCGGCGGGTCGCCTGGGCCAGCTCGCCACACCAGAGCGCGGCCTCGACGAGGTCGCCGTCGACGCTCACCCACTCCGCCTCCGCGCCGGGTGGGATGAGCGCGTGGTCCAGCCCCGGCGCGACCTTCACCACCGTGCGTGGCACCCGCTCGGCCAGCCCGGTCACGAAGTCCCACGGCGGCGAGTAGGAGCGCGGGTCGAAGATCCGCCGGCCGGTGCCCGCCCGGCGTCGGGCCGGGTCGCAGAAGACGCCGTCGACCCGTGACACGTCGAAGGCTGTGGCGTCGCCGCACTCGACAGTGAACAACTCGGCAAGCCCGGCCGCGGCGGCGTTGGCGGCGGCCATCGCGGCGGTCACCGGATCGGCCTCCACCCCGTACACCCGGATGCCGGCGCGGGCGGCGGCGAGCGCGTCGGCGCCCAGGCCGCAACCGAGGTCGGCAAGCGTGTGCACGCCGGCCGCCCGTAGCCGTTCGGCGCGGCGGTCCGCGACGACCCGGCGGGTGGCCTGCTCCAGCCCGGCGCGGGTGAGGAACATCCCAGCGGCGGCCGGGCCGAACTTGCCGATTGCCCGGTGGCGCAGCTCGGCCTGGGTGAGCGCCGCCGCGGCCAGCGCGGGCGGCACCCCTGTCGCGCGCAGGGCCGACGCCGCGGCCAGCGGGTCGCCGCCGGCCAGCCCGGCCGCCGCCGCGAGTGCGGCCGACCCCTCGGGGGTACGCAGCGCGGCCAGTTGGTCGAGATCCACCCGGTCATTCTCCGGGTGGATCCGGAAATCCACGCTGGCGGGGCGCGACTCGCTGGCACTCTCCTTGACGGAGTGCTAGCCACGGAATAACCTGCGATTAGCACTCTCACCCCGAGGGTGCCAGCTCCCGGGTCTCGGCCCGGGCGCGCAACGCCAGGCGGACCGGCACCCGCGACGACGGTCCCGCCCGGTGGCATGAGGCAATTGACGCTGGCCGGCCGCGCCGGCCGGTAACGAAACCAGTACCCCAGGAGGGTATGCCCGTGACTACCGCGACCAAGGTTGCGATCAAGCCGCTCGAGGACCGCATCGTGGTCCAGGCGAACGAGGCTGAGACCACCACGGCGTCGGGCATCGTGATCCCCGACACCGCCAAGGAGAAGCCGCAGGAGGGCACTGTCCTCGCTGTGGGCCCGGGGCGCGTCGACGACAACGGCAACCGGGTTCCGGTTGACGTGCAGGTCGGCGACACCGTCCTCTACTCGAAGTACGGCGGCACCGAGGTCAAGTACGCCGGCGAGGAGTACCTGGTGCTCTCCGCCCGCGACGTCCTCGCGGTCATCGAGAAGTAAGCAACCGATCAGTGTCGTCGCCCCGGTCCGGCTCGCCGGGCCGGGGCGACGTCGCTTCGAAGGGACATACATGGCGAAGATCCTCAGCTTCTCGGACGACGCCCGGCACCTGCTGGAGCACGGTGTCAACGCCCTTGCTGACGCGGTCAAGGTCACCCTCGGCCCGCGCGGGCGCAACGTCGTCCTGGACAAGAAGTTCGGTGCGCCGACGATCACCAACGATGGTGTGACCATCGCCAAGGAGATCGAGCTCACCAACCCCTACGAGAACCTCGGCGCGCAGCTGGTCAAGGAGGTGGCGACCAAGACCAACGACGTCGCCGGCGACGGGACCACCACCGCGACCGTGCTGGCGCAGGCGATGGTCCGTGAGGGCCTGCGCAACGTCACCGCCGGGACCAACCCGGCCGGCCTCAAGCGGGGCATCGACGCGGCGGCCGCCAAGATCTCCGAGGCGCTGCTCGGTCGGGCCGTCGAGGTCGCCGACAAGAAGTCGATCGCGAACGTGGCGACGATCTCCGCGCAGGACGCCACGATCGGCGAGCTGATCGCCGAGGCGATGGAGCGGGTCGGCCGCGACGGTGTCATCACCGTCGAGGAGGGCTCGATGCTCACCACCGAGCTGGAGGTGACCGAGGGTCTCCAGTTCGACAAGGGCTTCATCTCGCCCAACTTCGTCACCGACCTGGAGGGCCAGGAGTCCGTCCTCGAGGACCCGTACATCCTGGTCACCACGCAGAAGATCTCCGCGATCGAGGAGCTGCTGCCGCTGCTGGAGAAGGTCCTCCAGAACAGCAAGCCGCTGCTGATCATCGCCGAGGACGTGGAGGGCCAGGCGCTCTCCACCCTCGTGGTCAACTCGCTGCGCAAGACGCTCAAGGTCTGCGCGGTAAAGGCCCCGGGCTTCGGCGACCGCCGCAAGGCGATGCTCCAGGACATCGCCATCTCCACGGGCGCCGAGCTTGTCGCCCCGGAGCTTGGCTACAAGATCGACCAGGTTGGCCTGGAGGTGCTGGGCACCGCCCGGCGCGTCGTGGTCGACAAGGAGAACACCACGATCGTCGACGGTGGCGGCCAGAAGGCCGACGTCGAGGACCGGGTCTCCCAGATCCGCAAGGAGATCGAGGCCTCCGACTCCGACTGGGACCGGGAGAAGCTGGCCGAGCGGCTGGCGAAGCTCTCCGGTGGCATCGCCGTGATCAAGGTGGGTGCGGCGACCGAGGTCGAGATGAAGGAGCGCAAGCACCGCATCGAGGACGCCATCGCGGCGACCAAGGCTGCGGTCGAGGAGGGCACCGTGCCCGGCGGCGGCGCCGCCCTGGTGCAGATCCTTTCGGTGCTCGACGACGACCTGGGCTTCACCGGTGAGGAGAAGGTCGGCGTCTCGGTCGTGCGCAAGTCGCTCGTCGAGCCGCTGCGCTGGATCGCGCAGAACGCCGGTCACGACGGCTACGTCGTGACCCAGAAGGTCGCCGACATGCAGTGGGGCCACGGCCTCGACGCCGCCACCGGCGAGTACGGCGACCTGGTCAAGTCCGGCATCATCGACCCGGTGAAGGTGACCCGCAACGCGGTCACCAACGCCGCCTCGATCGCTGGCCTGCTGCTCACCACGGAGAGCCTCGTGGTGGAGAAGCCGGAGCAGGCCGAGCCGGCCGCCGCGGGCGGCGGGCACGGCCACGGCCACGGCCACCAGCACGGGCCGGGCTTCTGACCCGCAGCTCCACCGTTTCCGGGGCGCACCGCCGATGGCGGTGTGCCCCGGTTCGTCTCCACGGTGATCACTGAGCGTCGACGGTGATCAGTGAGCGTCGACGCCGTTGGCGGGTCGGCGAGAGGACCGCGCACACTGGGCCGATGAGCACCACGTCGCGTCGGTACGCCGCGCTGGCCGGAGTCACCGCCGCCGCCGCCACGATCGGCATCGCCGAACCGGTGGCCGTGCTGACCGGCCCCCGATCGGCACCGCTTGTCGCGGTCGGCGGGGCTGTCGTCGACGCTGCCCCCGAGCCGCTGAAGCATTTCGCCATCGACGTCTTCGGCACCGCCGACAAGATCGCCCTGCTGGTCGGCACGGCAGTGCTGCTGGGCGGGTTCGCCGCGCTTATCGGAGTGCTTGCGATCCGCCGTCTGGTGTTCGGCCTGGTCGGCATCGCGGCGTTGGGTGCCATCGGGGTGGCCGCCGCGGTGACCCGTCCCGGCGCGGACCTCGCCGACGCCCTGCCGTCGCTTGTCGGCGGCGGGCTGGGCGCCCTGGTGCTGTGGCTGTTCATCGCCGGCCCGCTGGAGCTGGACCCCTGGCCCTGGTCACCACCCACCCCACCCGCGCCGACCGCCGCCCACCCAGGGCCGCCAGCCGCCCCGCAGTCGCCGGTTGGGCCCGCGGTTCCGCCGTCTTCGGCCGGGCCGGCGGCTTCGCCGTCTCCGGTTGGCCCGGCGGCCCCGGCGGCCCCGGGTGGGCCGTCGGTCCCGGCGGCCCCGGTCGGGCCGGATCGAGCTGAGGGGGTCGATCCGGAGTCGCGTCGGCGGTTCCTCACCGGCACCGGGGTGCTGCTCGGTACGGCCGCGGTGGCCGGTCTGGGCGGTCGTTGGCTGGCCGGGCGGCGCGGGGTGTCGGCCGCCCGGGACGCGATCCGGCTGCCCGCCCCGGTCGCGCCCGCGGCGGCGGTGCCAGCGGGCGCGGATCTCCCGGTAGCCCAGCTCGCCTCGTACGTCACCCCGAACTTCGGGTTCTACCGGATCGACACCGCGCTCGTCGTGCCGCAGGTGGACCCGGACACCTGGCGGCTGCGGATCCACGGGCGGGTCCGCAACGAGCGCACCTACAGCCTCGCCGACCTGCTGGCCCGGCCGCTTGTCGAGAGGTACGTGACGCTTGCCTGCGTCTCCAACGAGGTGGGCGGGGACCTGATCGGCAACGCCCGCTGGCTCGGCGTACCCCTGCGGGAACTGCTGGACGAGGTCGAGCCGGCCGACAACGCCGACCAGGTCGTCGGCCGGTCGGTCGACGGCTGGACCTGCGGCACCCCCACGGCGGCCCTGCGCGACGGGCGGGACGCGCTGCTGGCGATCGGCATGAACGGTGAGCCGCTGCCGGTCGAGCACGGCTTCCCGGCCCGGATGGTGGTGCCCGGCCTCTACGGCTATGTGTCGGCCTGCAAGTGGGTGACCGAGCTTGAGCTGACCCGGTTCACGGACTTCGACGCGTACTGGGTGCCGCGCGGCTGGTCCCGCGAGGGCCCGATCAAGACCCAGTCGCGGATCGACGCGCCTCGGCGGCGCAACCGGCTGACCACTGGCCCGGTCACCGTGGCCGGGGTGGCGTGGGCGCAGCATCGGGGCATCCGTCGCGTCGAGGTACGCGTCGACGACGGGCCCTGGCAGGAGGCGGAACTGGCACCGACGGTGTCGGTGGACACCTGGGTGCAGTGGTCGTGGCGCTGGGACGCCACGCCGGGCGAGCACCGGCTCCAGGTCCGCGCGACCGACGCGACGGGTGAGACCCAGACCGAGCGTACGCAGGGCGTCGTCCCGGACGGCGCCACCGGCTGGCACACGGTCACCGTAAACGTCCGCTGAGCACCCACCCCACGTCCCACCGACGCGGAATCCCGCAGATCTTGGACAGTTTCCGTTCCGCGCGAACGGAAACTGTCCAAGATCTGCGCGCGACGAGCCGTAGAGGCGCGAAGCGCGCCGGCGGTTGGCGTGCGCACGGGCCGCCTGCGGCTGGGGGCACGCGCGAACCGCGCCCTGTTGGGGGGCGCGGTTCGCAGTATGTCTGGGGGAGTGTCGGGGTCAGGCGACGTTGCGCTGGGCCGGGACTGTCGACTTGTGCGGGCGGCCGAGTCGGGCCTCCAGGCGGGCGACGTCGACCCGGGCGTGCCGGCGGTCCGCCAGGTCCTCCCAGCCGACGGCGAGCAGCCGCAGCCGCTCCGACTCGCTGAAGCCACCCCACACGCCGTACGGCTCGCGGACCGACAGCGCGTGCGCGGCGCATTCGGCGCGGACCGGGCAGGCGCGGCAGACGGCCTTCGCGGACGACTCCCGACGCAGCCGGGAGGAACCCCGCTCGCCGTCGGGGTGGAAGAACTGGGCGCTGTCCCGGCCTCGGCAGGCACCGAGCCGCTGCCAGTCCCAAAGGTCGACGATGGGTCCGGGCAGTCTACGTACGTTCGACATCAGCACCCCTCCTCCCGCGCGGCACCGCGAGATCCTTGTGGCTGGCTTCCGGGCGGCGGGCCGCGCAGGCGCACCGTTCCCGTGCCTGGACCATCGGTACCCAGGCCGTCGCCGACTCACACACGTGTGATCCAAAACGCTCGGCAACTTACGGCTTTTGCCCTAGTTGTCGGAAAAGTTCAAATGATTGCCCGGAACCCCCTCCTCAGCCGACGTCGTCATGGTCTGCTCGTGTGCGGAGAGGAGACCACCACAGTGCGTACTGTTCTTGTGTGCGTTCGGACACCACTCGCGGCCCAGCACCTGACATCCGCTGCCGCGCGGCTGGGGTTGTCCGCGATCGTCCGTACCGCCGTCTCCGATCCCGAGGTGATGCTTCGGCTGGCCGAGCGGCCGGCCGACGTGGTGCTTGCTGACACGGCCCTCACCCGGCCGGACAGCGCGGGCTTCGTCCGCCGGGTGTTGGCCCGCGCGCCGCAGGCCGCCGTGCTGCTGCTCGGCACCGAGGAGTCCGAGGCCGCGGCGGCCACCATCAGCGCCGGTGCCCGAGGCCTGATCCAGAACGTCGACCATGACCTGACCAGCGCGGTGGCCAAGGCCCTGCTGCTGCTTACCGCGCCCGGCCGGACGTCCCGACAGCGGGTCACCGACCCGGCCCGGGACACCGCGGCGGTCGGCGGCTCGGGCCGCTCGGCGCCGACCCTGCGGGGGGCCGCCGAGTCGAGCTGGGCCGTGGAGGCTTCGGCGGGCGTGCCGTCGGTGCCGGTGCAGCGGGGTGAGGACGAGCCCGAACCGGCCGCCGACGAGTCGACGACGAGCCAGGACGACCCGTCCCGGCCCGCCCCGAACACCCGTCCCACCCGGGCGTCGATCGGGCTCACCGAGCGGGAGTTGCAGGTCCTGCTCGGCATGGCCGAGGGCAAGAGCAACGCGGAGATCGGCCGGGAGCTGTTCGTGTCGGAGGACACCGTCAAGACGCACGCCCGGCGGCTGTTCCGCAAGCTCGGTGCCCGCGACCGGGCTCACGCGGTGGCGGCCGGCTTCCGCGCCGGCCTGGTCGCCTGACGAGGGGCGCACCGCACGCCTTGATCGTGCTCGAACCAGGTAAGAGTGGCCTCCCCGGACCGGGGAGGCCACTCTTTACAGCGGGATCTTGAGCAGCGGGCTCAGTCCGTCGTGGCGGAGGCGTCCGGCTCGTCCTCGGTGCCCTCGGTCAGGGTGTCGTGCACCCCGTCGGCGTACCCACGCGCGTAGTCCCAGGTCACATAGTGGTCCGGGTCGGGGTCGTACGCCGGCTCGTGGACACGAGGGCGCCCCGAGTTGAGCAGGTGCCGCAGGTTGCCCCGCAGCAGGTCCCAGTCGAAGTAGTGCGGCTCGCGGCAGTCCTCGCATTCGATTACCAGCCCGCGCACCCCGATCGGGGCCAGCAGAGCCTGGTAGATCTCCAGGTCAGCGAGGTCTTCGAGCACATCCTGTCGCTCGACGTCGGTAAGCGGATCCGGCGTCGAGTCGTCGCCCGGATCGTCCAGCCCCGCGGTCGGGTCGGCCGGGTCGCCGTTGAACGGGTCGATGGGCTCGTCGTGCACCCCCTCACCGTAGACCCAACGCCGGGCGAACGCCCGCCCCCCGCACCGCGCCGGACTACCGCCACCGCCGGAGGTCGCCCAGCTCACTGGGTACGATGGGACGACGTGCCGGCTCCGTGGCGTGTCTGTGTGCCCGTCCGCGCCACCTCGCTGAAGCCCATCCGAGCAGCTCAGGGGAGCAATCGTGGAAAATTCGCCCAGCACCGATCTTCCGGCCGGCGTGGAGCACGCCGACCTGGGCGGCCACCTGCCCGAGTTGCCGGCCGGCTCGGCGCGTGTCGTTCCGCTCGGGCTCACCTTCGACGACGTGCTGTTGCAGCCGGGCGAGTCGGACGTGGTGCCCAGCCGGGTCAACACCCGTACGAAGCTCACCCGCAACATCGAGCTGACCATTCCGCTGCTGTCCAGCGCCATGGACACCGTCACCGAGGCGCGGATGGCGATCGCGATGGCCCGCCAGGGCGGCATCGGCGTGCTGCACCGCAACCTGTCGGTGGACGACCAGGCGCTCCAGGTCGACCTGGTCAAGCGCTCGGAGTCCGGCATGATCACCAACCCGGTGACGGCCAGCCCCGACGACACCCTGCGTGAGGTCGACGAGCTGTGCGGCCGGTACCGGATCTCCGGCGTGCCGGTGGTCGACCGCGACGGCCAGCTGGTCGGCATCGTCACCAACCGCGACATGCGCTTCGTCTCCGAGCCGGACACCCCGGTCCACGAGATCATGACCCGGACCCCGCTGATCACCGCCCAGGTCGGGGTGAGCAAGGACGACGCGCTGGAGCTGCTGCGCCGGCACAAGGTCGAGAAGCTGCCGATCGTGGACGACTCGGGTCGGCTGCGCGGGCTGATCACCGTCAAGGACTTCACCAAGAGCGAGCAGTACCCGGAGGCCACCAAGGACGGCGCGGGCCGGCTCCGGGTGGCCGCCGCGATCGGCGTCGGCGAGGATTCCTACAAGCGGGCCCGGACGCTCGTCGACGCGGGCGTGGACGTGCTGATCGTGGACACCGCGCACGGCCACCAGCGGGCCGTGCTGGACATGGTCCGCCGGCTCAAGAAGGACGTGACCGTCGAGATCGTGGGCGGCAACGTGGCCACGTACGCCGGCGCGAAGGCACTTGTCGACGCGGGCGCCGACGGGGTCAAGGTAGGTGTCGGTCCGGGCGCGATCTGCACCACCCGGATCGTCGCCGGGGTCGGCGTGCCGCAGATCACCGCGATCATGGAGGCCGCTCGGGCCGCCCGCCCGGCCGGTGTTCCGGTGATCGGTGACGGCGGCATCCAATACTCGGGCGACATCGCCAAGGCGCTCGTCGCCGGCGCCGACACGGTGATGCTCGGCAGCCTGCTGGCCGGCTGCGAGGAGAGCCCCGGCGAGCTGATCTTCGTCAACGGCAAGCAGTTCAAGGCGTACCGCGGGATGGGCTCGCTCGGCGCGATGCAGTCCCGTGGCCAGGCCAAGTCGTACTCGAAGGACCGCTACTTCCAGCAGGACGTGCTCAGCGACGACAAGCTGGTCCCCGAGGGCGTCGAGGGCCAGGTGCCGTACCGGGGGCCGCTCTCCCGGGTGGCCCACCAGCTGGTCGGCGGGCTGCGGCTGGCGATGGGGTACGCCGGTGCGGAGAACATCCCCGACCTGCACCACAGGGGCCAGCTCATCCGGATCACTGCGGCCGGGCTCAAGGAGAGCCACCCGCACGACATCCAGATGACCGTCGAGGCGCCCAACTACCACACTCGCTGACCCACCACCCCCAACCACCTGGAGTCCCCCATGCGTGACGTGGTCGAGATCGGGCTGGGCAAGA
Organism: Micromonospora sp. NPDC000316; assembly: GCF_042898885.1. NCBI lineage: Bacteria > Bacillati > Actinomycetota > Actinomycetes > Micromonosporales > Micromonosporaceae > Micromonospora > Micromonospora sp. NPDC000316. Next base: position 319,443 of record NZ_JBIAZG010000006.1, on the reverse strand, counting down.
CCGCGCAGCGCGGCTACCACCTGGACGACATCGCCATCGTGCCGAGCCGCCGGACCCGGGACGTCGACGACGTCTCCACCGCCTGGCAGCTCGACGCGTACCCGTTCGGCATTCCCTGCGTCGGGCACCCCTCCGACGCCACGATGAGCCCGTCGTCGGCGGTGCGGCTCGGCCAGCTCGGCGGCCTCGGCGTGCTCAACGTCGAAGGTCTGTGGACCCGCTACGAGAACCCGGCGAAGGTGCTTGAGGAGTTGGCCGGCCTCGACGAGGACGCCCGCGCCACCAAGCGGCTCCAGGAGGTGTACGCCGAGCCGATCCGCCCGGACCTGATCGCCGAGCGGGTTCGTGAACTGCGGGCCGGCGGCGGCACGGTGGCGGTGCGGGTGTCTCCGCAGCACACCCTGGCGCTGGCGCCGGTGATCCTGGACGCCGGGGTGGACATCCTCGTCATCCAGGGCACCATCGTCTCGGCCGAGCACGTGTCGACGACCGACGAGCCGTTGAACCTCAAGGAGTTCATCGCCGACCTCGACCTGCCGGTGATCGTGGGTGGCTGCACCGACTACAAGACGGCGCTGCACCTGATGCGCACCGGCGCGGCCGGTGTGATCGTGGGCATCGGCGGCGACGAGTGGTCGACCACCGAGTCGGTGCTGGGCATCCGGGTGCCGATGGCCAGCGCGATCGCCGACGCCGCGGCGGCCCGCCGGGACTACCTCGACGAGACCGGTGGCCGGTACGTGCACCTGATCGCCGACGGCGACATCCAGACCTCGGGCGACATCGCCAAGGCGCTCGGTTGCGGCGCGGACGCGGTGATGCTCGGCGAGCCGCTGTCGCTCTGCGAGGAGGCCCCCGCCGGTGGTGCCTGGTGGCACTCGGCGGCGAGCCACCCGTCGCTGCCCCGGGGCGCGTTCGAGGTTTCCGGCGACCCGATCGGCTCGATGGAGCAGTTGCTCTTCGGCCCGGCCGACGAGGCCGACGGTCAGCTCAACCTGTTCGGCGGCCTGCGCCGGGCGATGGCCAAGTGCGGTTACCGCGACCTCAAGGAGTTCCAGAAGGTCGGCCTGGTCCTCGACCGCTGACCCGTCCCACACACGCCGGAAGGCCGGCCCCGCCACGCTGCGGGGCCGGCCTCCGTCTTACCGGGGGCGTCAGCCCACGGTGAACTCGACCCAGTTGAGGTTGCCCAGGCCGCTGGTCGGCCCGCCGGGTACGGCGGTGTAGACCAGGTAGAGCCGGTGCGCCCCGGCCGGTTGGTTCACCGGCACCGCAGTGCTGGTGAAGTCCGCGTTGCCGGTGGTCGCGTTGAGCGTCGCCGTGGCGACGAGCGGGCCGGTGGGCGAGTCGAGCCGCAGCTCCACCGCCGCGCGGGGCGTGCCGGCGGTGGCGGCCGACCCTCCGGAGTGCCGCAGCGTCACGCTGGACACCCCACCCAGGTTGATCGGGTCGAAGGCGATGTGGTCGCCCGGGTCGATCGAGGTGACGTGCTGCCCACCGCCGGTGTCACCGGTGTTGGCGAGTGTGACGCCCTCCTTCACCTGGGCGTTCTCGGCCTGCTGACGAGGCGTCTGGATGATCGTCTGGCCGACCGTGGTGAGCGGGGCCTGACCGCCGCCACCGAGGTCGGTGTAGGAGGCGCTGATTCCGCCGTACAGGTAGCCGCCGGCGTGGTCGCCGCCGTCGGCGGGGGTGGCGAGCATGCCCGTGCAGCCGGTGGTGGAGCTGTCCGGGTGCCCGTGGCTGTCGTGGCCGAGGACGAACGTCACTGTCACACGCGCGCAGTCCACCGGCCCGTCCTCCGGGTCGGTCACCGTGATGGTGAACGGCACGCTGTCGCCCCAGTTGAAGAAGCTGCCGCCGACCGGGGAGGTGACGGTCACCGTGGGCGCGGTGTTGCCGACCACGATCTCCTTGGTGAGTACGGCGGTCCTACCGCTGGAGTCGGTCACCGTCAGCTTGGCGCTGTAGGTGCCGTTGACGGTGTAGGTGAACGACGGGTTGGGGTCGGCCGAGTCGACAGTGCCGTCGTTCGTGAAGTCCCAGGCGTACGAGATGGACTCGCCCGGGTCCGGGTCGTAGCTGCCGGCCGAGGAGAACTGGACGGTCAGCGGTGTCGTGCCGTTGGTCGGGGTGGCGTCGAGCTTCGCCACCGGCGACCGCTGGCCCTTGACGTACCGGATCACCGACAGCTGTGCGTCCGGGTTGGCCCGGAAGAAGCCGTCGCCGTACTCCAGCAGGTAGAGCGAGCCGTCCGGGCCGAACTCCATGTCCATCGGGTTGTCGAAGACGAAGCCCGGCAGGAACTGCTCCACGCCGGTCAGGTTGCCCTTGCCGTCGGTACGCATCATGAAGATCTTGTCGCGGGTGAACTCACCGAAGACCACCGCGTTCTGGTAGTACTCGGGGAACTTCACCTCGGAGGACGACTTCGGGTCGTACGAGTAGATCGGGCCGCCCATCGGGCCGACGCCGCCGGTGCCGATCACCGGCCACGTGAAGTCGCAGGCGACCGGCGGGTTCTCCAGGTAGGCCCCGGCGCACGGGGTACGCGCGTCGAACGTGTACCAGAACTGCGGCTGCTCGACCTTCGGCAGCACCCGCAGGCCCGTGTTGCGCGGCGAGTCGTTTACCGGTGCGGCGCAGTTGAACGGCGCGCCGGAGGTCCGGGTGACGAAGTCGTAGTCGATGTACGGCAGGCTCGGCGAGTAGCAGTACGGCCAGCCGTAGTTGCCGGCCTTCTTGGTGGCGAACCAGCGGCCGGTGCCGTCCGGGCCCCGGGTAGCGCTTGGCACGCGGGAGTCCGGGGAGTAGTCACCGACGTACACCGTGCCGTCGGCGCCCACGTCGTACCGGAACGGGTTGCGCAGCCCCATCAGGAAGATCTCCGGGCGGGTCTTGCCGGCCAGGTCCTTCGCCTCGTCGAAGAGGTTGCCCTTCGGGACGCTGTACGACCCGTTCGCGTTGACCTTGATGCGCAGCAGCTTGCCGCGCAGGTCGTTGGTGTTGCCCGACGAGCGCTGCGCGTCGTAGCCGGGGCCCTGGGTCGGCGACTCGTTGATCGGTGTGTAGCCGTCGGAGCCGCCGGCGTTTGTGTCGTCCCCGGTGACCAGGTAGAGCAGGCCCTTGGCGTCGAACTTGATCTCGCCGGCCACGTGGCAGCAGATGCCACGGTCAGTTTCGACCCGGAGGATCTGCTGCTCGGTGCTCATGTCCAGGTGCGGGGTGGGGGTCTCCACCAGCTTGACCCGGGAGAGCTGGTTGTAGCCCCTGAACTTGTCCCACACGGTCGGGTCGGTGGAGGTGGCCGGCGCGTCGCCCTCGTTGACGCCCGGGGTGGCCGGGTCGTCGACAGGGGTGTTCAGCTTCGGTGCGTAGTAGATGTAGACCCACTTGTTCTTCGCGAAGTCCCTGTCGATCGCGACGGACTGGAGGCCGTCCTCGTCGTGCTGGTACACGTCGATGGTGGTGATCACCGGGCTGGCGCCGGTGGCGGGGTCGTAGAGCCGCACCTCGCCGCTGCGGGTGTTGTGCAGCACCCGGCCGTCGGGGAGCACGGACAGCGACATCGGCTCGCCCGGCTGGCCGTTGAGGGTGACCTTCTCGTAGTTGCCGAGCACCGTGGCACCGCAGTCGCCCTCGACCACGCCTGCCGACCAGCGGATGCCGCCGAGCAGGTGCTCGCGGAACTTCGCCGAGCGGTACGTCTCGGCACTGTGCCCGAGGCCTGTGTAGAAGGAGCGCCCGCCCTGGTAGTCCTTGCACCAGGTGATCGGGTGGTCGTACCCCATGGTGCCGCCGGTGTAGGTCTTCTCGTCCACAGTGGCCAGCACGTGCGCGGTGCCGCGCACATTGCGGTCGAAGTTGTACCACTCCTCGGTGAGGGTGAGCGTGCGCGGCAGTGTCTCGGACGCCGGGTGGGCGCGGTCGGCCACGTTCAGCACGCCATGGCTGACCGGCGAGGCGCTGGCGACCTTCGCGCCGACCAACTCCTGGTAGAAGGCCCAGTCCGGCTCGGTCTCCGCCGCCGCGTGTACGCCGACGTAGCCGCCGCCGGCCTTCACGTACGCCTCGAAGGCAGCCTCCTGGCTGGCGTCGAGCACGTCGCCGCTGGTGTTGAGGAAGACCACGGCCCGGTACTTCGCCAGTTCGGCGGGGGTGAACACGGCGGCGTCCCTGCTAACCGTGACCGTGAATTTGTTGGTCTTGGCCAGCTTCTGGATCGTGTCGACGCCGTCGTTTATGGACGCGCGCCGTTCACCAGCGGTCTTGGTGAAGACGAGCACCTGGTAGCTCTTCGGGGCGCGCTTGTCGGAGCGGAGTGCGGCGGGGCCGTTCTCCGCGGCGGCCGCCCCGGTCGGGGCTGGGTTGGCCGGCGCCGCGGCGGCGGGAGCGGCGGAGATGAGGGGGATGGTCAGGAAGAGCCCAGCGGCGACGGCGAACCATCGTCGTCCGGTCGGTCGGATCATCGTTCCTCCGGTGTTCGGCGGGCGCGCGGCATCCCCGGCCTGGTGAGGGCCGGCCGCGCGACTGCGGTGGGGATGGACCGTGCGCGTCCCGTCGCCGTACGGGAGCGCGAAGGTGACCGGGCGGTCTGTGACCCTGCCCGTCACCGGCCGCCGGCTCGATGGCCGGCGGAGTGTGGCACGGCCGGCGTCGGGCGGACGCCGGCCGTGCGGGGTGCTACTTCTTGAGGTAGATCGTCAGGTCGGACATGTTGCGGTAGCTGAGCTCCGCGAAGTCAAGCGACTGCCCGCGGTTGGCGGTCCCGCCGGGGGCGGTGTCCATCTCCCAGTTGGCGTGGTGGAAGTCGCGCTCGCCGATGGTCTGGAAGAACTGCTGGAAGTTGATGTCGCCCTCGCCGAGGGGGACCATCTGGTGGCCGTTGGCCACGCTCGTGTCCCGGTCGCCGTCCTTGGCGTGGAAGAGCGGGAACCTGGTGGTCCGGTCGGCCACGTTGAGGATCGGGTCGAACAGGTCGGTCACTTCGCGGCCGGCCGGGTCGACGTACTTCTGGTGCTTGTAGCGGGCCACGTAGCCCCAGTAGATGTCGAACTCGAAGAAGACGTACCGGGGGTCGGTCTTGCCGAAGAAGTACTCCAGCCGCCGGATGCCCGACGAGCGGGTGGGGCGGCCCTGTGCGTCGAGCGGCCCGGAGTCGAGCAGGAAGCTGTACGCGACGTCGTGGTTGTGCGTGTAGAGCCGCATGCCACGGGCACGTGCCTGCCGGCCCAACTCGTTCCAGGTGTCGGCGGCGGCGTCCCAGTCGGCCTTGTAGGCGCTGTTGGTCGGGTCGCTGCCCGTGCCGATGTTCTTCATGCCGAGTTCCTCGGCGATGTCCAGCTGCTCCTGGAAGGTGGCCGCCTGGACCGAGGCGTGGGTGCCGTTGGCGACCAGACCGTTGTCATCGAGGATCTTGCGGATCTCGCGCGGGGTGATCTGCCGGCCGAGGATCGAGGTGTGCTGGGTGTAACCGGCGAACTCGATCTCCTTGTAGCCGATCTCGGCCAGCCGGGCGAGGACGCGCTCGAAGCCGTACGGTACGCCGCTGTCGTCGGGTGCTGCGGTGATCCGGTCCCGGACGCTGTAGAGGATGATGCCGCGGTTCTTCGACGGGATCAGCGGTTCGACCCGCAGCTTGCTCTTCCCCTTGTCCTTGTCCTTGCCCTTGTCCTTCGGGTGGGCGAGCGCGGGGGCGCCGGTGGCGAGGACCGGTAGGCCGGCCGCGCCGATCACGGCGGCGGCGCTGGCCGAGGCGGCGAGAAGGGAACGGCGGCTGAGTCGGCTGGCCGGTGTGGCGTCGGGTGCGGTTCGGTCTGGCATTGTCCCACCTTTCGCGACGGCGGATGCCGTCGATAACGATCAGCAAGAGATGCGACGTGGGGTTCCGTCGCGGGGCGCCGCCGAGCGCCCGGTCCGCGCCCCCGGTGAGGTCGGAGGGTGCGGGTGTCGTGAATCGAAGGGGCAACTGCACGCCGCCGCCACGGCGTGTCGGTGCGGGACTCCGTGTCCCGCACCTGGATGTGATCCACCGGGATGTTCCAGGTGCGTTACATCTTGGGGTCAGACAGTAACGTCGGCAACAGCCAAAAGAAAGTGTCGATGCGAGCTAACTTTTGCTTGTTTGAGCGAAAGTTACTGACGAGCGTCAATACACACCTCGGGCCCGCCGGTGCTGGCTAGGCTCGTCGTGACCCGGGCGACCGGGCGGAAGGAGACGCGCATGGTCCTCACCGGACGGACGCCGCGCCGCCGCCGGTTGGCAACCGTCACCGCGTTGACCTGCGCCGTTGTGCTGGGCGTCATGGGCTGCACGGCCGCCGACAGCGACGGATTCCGGCCCGGCGCCGCCGACGCCGGTGACTCGTACGTGCCCGGGCGCGGCAACGGCGGCTACGACGTCGCGCACTACAACCTGGACGTCCGGTACGACCCGACGACCGATCGGCTCACCGGCAGGGCCACCATCGCGGCCACGACCACCCAGGCTCTGTCCCGGTTCAACCTGGACCTCGCCGGCCTGGACGTCGGCGCGGTCACCGTGGACAAGACGCGGGCCGAGCACCGTCGCGACGACGGCGAGCTGGTGGTGACCCCGCACGATCGGCTGCCGCGCGGCCGGCCGTTCACAGTGGTGGTCGACTACGGCGGTGTGCCCACCGCCGTCGCCGACGGTGCGCTGGGCAGCGGCGGCTTCCTCCACACCGACGACGGCGCGATCGCACTCGGCCAGCCCGACTCCGCCGCCACCTGGTTCCCGGTCAACGACCATCCGTCGGACAAGGCCAGCTACGACATCGCCGTGACCGTCCCGGACGGACTGTCCGCCCTGAGCAACGGGGTGCCCGGGCCGAAGACCAGCGCCGACGGCTGGACCACCTGGCGCTGGTCGGAGCGCACCCCGATGGCCAGCTACCTGAGCACCCTCGTGGTCGGAAACTACCGGGTGGTCAGCGGCAGTCACGCCGGACGACCGATTGTCACCGCCGTCTCGGCGAGCCTCCCGGCGACCGGCGGGGCTGCCACCTCGCTGGCCCGCACCGGGGAGATCGTCGACTTCCTGGCCAGCCGCTTCGGCCCGTACCCGTTCGACTCGTACGGCGGCATCGTGGTCGCGGACGACCGGATCGGGTACGCGCTGGAGACCCAGTCCCGGCCGGTCTACGGCCCCGCCTTCTTCACCGACGACCGGCCCAACCCGGGCGTCGTGGCGCACGAACTGGCCCACCAGTGGTTCGGTGACAGCGTCTCGCTCAGCCGGTGGGGCGACATCTGGCTCAACGAGGGCTTCGCCAGCTACGCCGAGTGGCTGTGGGAGGAGCACGACGGCGGCCGGACCGCCCAACGCAACTTCGAGCTCCAGTACGCGGTGACCGACTGGTCGCAGCCATCGGTCGAGCCCGGACGGGAGCGGATGTTCGGCACCGCCGTCTACAAGCGCGGCGCGCTCGCTGTGCACGCGCTGCGCCGCACCGTCGGCGACGACACGTTCTTTCGCATCCTGCGGACCTGGACGACCGAGCGGGCGGGCGGAAACGCCACCACCGCGGACTTCGTCGCGCTGGCCGAGAGGGTGTCGAACCGGCAGTTGCGACCGCTCCTGGACGCCTGGTTGGTGGGCGGCGCGGCACCGACACTGCCGTGACGGGCCCGTGATGCCCTGTCGATAGGCTGCCGCCTGCGATCGGCACGGGCACCGGTCGCGCGGGTGGCGATGCCGGCCGCGCCGCCGTACGGGGAGGGTTCGCGATGCGGGAAACGCCGCGCAGGCTGCGGGTGGCCGCCGCTGGGCTGGTGACCGGGGCGCTCGTGCTGTCCGGCTGCGGCTCGACCGAGCAGGACCGAATGACGCCGCCACCGAGCGCGTCCCCGTCACCGTCGCGGGTGTTCACCCCCGGCGCGGCCGGTGTCGACGACACCTACTTCCCCAGCTACGGAAACGGTGGCTACGACGTCGGGCAGTACACCGTGAAGGTGCGCTACGACCCGGCAAAGGGCCGGCTGACCGGCACCGCCACGGTGCGGGCCACCGCGACGTCGGACCTGTCGAGTTTCAACCTCGACCTGGCGGGCCTGACCGTCACGACTGTCACAGTGGACGACGCCCCGGCCATTCACACGCGGACCGAGAACGAGCTGGTGATCAAGCCGGCCTCCGGCCTGATCGCAGGCAACGGGTTCGTGGCCGAGATCGCGTACGAGGGCGTGCCGAAACCGCTGAAGAACGAGATGCTCGGCGACGGCGGGTTCCTGCACACCGACGACGGTGCCATAGCCCTCGGCCAGCCCGAGTCGGCGAGCACCTGGTTCCCCGTCAACGACCACCCGTCCGACAAGGCGACCTACGACTTCGAAATCACCGTCCCGAAGGGCCTCACCGCGATCAGCAACGGCGTGCCGGGCGGCTCGACCACCACTGACGGCTGGACCACCTGGAAGTGGTCGGAGAAGTCGCCAATGGCCAGCTACCTGAGCATGGTGGTGATCGGCAAGTTCCGGATCACCACCGGCGAGCACAAGGGCCGGCCGGTCTACAGCGCGGTCACCACCACCCTCGCCAAGGGCGCCCCGGACGCGTCGATCGCGCAGACCGTCAAGGTGGCCGACTACCTGGAGACCGTGTTCGGGCCGTACCCCTTCGACGCGTACGGCGGTGTGGTGGTCTCCGACAGCCGGATCTCCTACGCGCTGGAAACCCAGAGCCGCCCGGTCTACTCCGCCGACTTCTTCCGGCGTGGCGAGAACACCGAGGTGGTCGCCCACGAGTTGGCCCACCAGTGGTTCGGCAACAGCGTGGCGCTTGCCAAGTGGGAGGACATCTGGCTCAACGAGGGCTTCGCGACGTACGCGGAGTGGCTCTGGGCCGAGCACACCGAGCAGTACACCGCCGAGGAGGCGTTCGACATCCGGTACGCCGAGGTGCCCGCACAGGTGTGGCGGACGCCGCCGGGCAAGCCGGGGGCCAAGGAGTTGTTCAGCGAGTCGGTCTACCAGCGCGGCGGGATGGCCCTACACGCGCTGCGGGTGGCCGTCGGCGACACTGCGTTCTTCGAGATCATCAAGACCTGGGCGGCCGAGAAGCGCAACGGCACCGCCAGCACCGCGGAGTTCGTGGCCCTCGCCGAGGGCATCTCCGGCAAGCAACTCGACGCCCTCTTCGACGCCTGGCTCTACAACACCAAAAAACCCCCAACCCCGAAACCCCTATAACCCCCACCCCCACCCCCACCCCGCCCGCCCCCCTCCTCCTCCCGCGATCTTGCACTTTCTGCCGGGGCGAATGGGGCAAAACCCCACGAACCGGTGACCGAAAGTGCAAGATCGCGGGGCGCTCGCGGGGCGCGGGGCGCTCGGGGCGTGGGGGTTAGGTTTTTACGACCAGGGTGGGGTGGGAGGCGAGGTAGGCGTCGGCGCGGCCGGCGCGTAGTTCGGTGAGGAACGCGCGGCCGGTGCTGGTGAGCTGTTCGCCGCGGTAGGCGCTGCCCTTGCCGACGCCTGAGCCGGGCAGGCCGACAAGCACGAAGCGGTTCTCCGGCACCCGGCTGAGCGCGTACGCCAGGTCGACGATCTTGCGGCCGCCCACGTAGATCAGGGTGTTGCCGAGCGCGGCGACGACCTCGTCGACCCGCTCCGGCTGCTGGGCCAGGTCCTCGGCGAGGATCTTGCGGGTCAGAGCGCGGATCAGTTGCTGCTGGTGGCGCTGCCGGGCGTAGTCCCCACCCGTCATGTAGCGCTGCCGCGCGTAGTCCAGCGCCTGCCAGCCGTTGAGGTGCCGTTCGCCCTTCTCGTAGACCATCTGCGGCCCGGTGTAGCCGCCGGGCGCGCTTTGGCGGTGCTTGCCGTCGGGCCGGCGGTGCATCGATGCGACCCGCTGGTCGACGTAGATGTCCACACCGCCGAGGGCGTTCACGAGCCTGTCGAACCCGTTGAAGGTGAGCACCGCGCCGGCGTCGATGCGCAGCCCGGTGTAGCCGCTGACCGTGCTGCGCAGCAGCTCGTACCCCTGGGCGGCGCTCGGCTGTTTCGGCTTGCCCGGCACGCGGCTGCCGTAGCTCATCGCGTGGGTGAGCTTGGTCCGGCCGCCCGGGTAGCCGGCCTTGGGGAACGCCGGGATGTCCACCACCAGGTCGCGGGGGAGCGAGAAGAGGTACGCGCGGCCCAGACCTTTCGGGACGTGCAGCACAAGTACGGCGTCGGAGTGCGGTTCCCAGCCGGGCACGCTGACGCGGGTGTCGACGCCGACCAGCAGCAGGTTCAGCGGGCCGGTGATGTCGGCGCCGGGCGGCGGGCCGGTGGGGCTCGGTGTGGGCGTGCTGATCGGCGACGGGCTCGGCGAGCTGGCCGCCGGTGCCGCGCGCTGCGGTGTGTTGTCGGCGGCCAGCCGGTTGACGACGACCGTCCCGGCCACGACGAGCGCCACGATCGCCAGGGCGGTCAACCCGAACAGGAGCCACCGTCGGCGCGGTGCCATCGACCCCAGGACCATATTCGATTCCTTCCACCCGTTTCCGGACCAACGCTCCGACGGGTGCTCCCGGTTGCGGCCGGAATGCGCCGGGTCGGCCGGCCGGAGCATGATCGCGCGAAAACTGCCGCTGGCGCGAGCGCTACTCGCGAGTAATGATGCGTCCATGGGGTATGACGTGCTCGTCATCGGGTCTGGCTTCGGTGGCAGCGTCACCGCGCTCCGGCTGGCCGAGAAGGGCTATTCGGTAGGCGTCCTGGAGGCTGGTCGACGCTTCGCCGACGACGAGTTCCCCCAGACGTCCTGGCGTGCACGCAGGTTCCTGTGGGCGCCGAAGCTGGGCTGTTACGGCATCCAGCGGCTCACCCTGCTCCGCTCGGCCGACAGGCGCTCCGGCAGCGGGGTGCTGGTGCTCTCCGGGGCCGGGGTGGGCGGCGGCTCGCTGGTCTACGCGAACACCCTCTACGAACCCCTGCCGGCCTTCTACGCCGACCCGCAGTGGCGGGACATCACCGACTGGCGCGACGAGTTGGCTCGCCACTACGACCAGGCGAAACGGATGCTCGGCGTCACCACGTACCCGGTGGACACCGGCGCGGACCGCGCCATGCGGGCGGTGGCCGAGCGGATGGGGGTTGGGCACACCTTCCACGCCACCCCGGTGGGTGTGCACATCGGTAGGCCCGGCGAGCGGGTTGCCGACCCGTACTTCGGTGGCGCCGGCCCGGAGCGCACCGGCTGCACGCACTGCGGTGGGTGCATGACCGGCTGCCGGCACGGGGCCAAGAACACGCTTGTCAAGAACTACCTGTGGCTCGCCGAGCGGCTGGGTGTCACAGTGCATCCGCTGACCACTGTGACGGCCGTCAAACCGGCAGCCGGCGGCGGGTACGACGTGCACACCGTCCGCACCGGCGCCTGGGTGCGGCACCGCCGTGAGGTGATCCACGCCGACGAGGTGGTGTTCGCGGCCGGTGCGCTCGGCACCCAACGACTGCTGCACGCGATGCGGGACGACGGCGTGCTGCCCGGGCTGTCCGCCCGCGTCGGCGAGCTGACCCGGACCAATTCGGAGGCGATCCTGGGCGCCTCGGTGCCACGCCAACGGGCCCGGGCGCAACGGATGGACTTCACCGACGGGGTGGCGATCACCAGCTCGTTCCACCCCGACCCGCAGACCCACATCGAGCCGGTCCGCTACGGGCGCGGCTCCAACGCCATGGGGCTGCTCCAGTCGCTGCTTGTCGACGGCGGCCCGCACCGGGTCCGGCGCTGGCTGGGCAGTATCGTGCGGCAGCCGAGGTTGGCCGCCCGGATGCTCTCGGTGCGGGGCTGGTCGGAGCGGACGGTGATCGCCCTGGTGATGCAGTCGGTCGACAACTCGCTCACCACCCGCTGGCGGCGGGGCGTGTTCGGCGGCCGGCTAGTCACCGGTCCGGGCCACGGCGCGCCGAACCCGACCTGGATCCCGGCCGGCAACACCGCCGCCCGGCTGCTCGCCGAGGAGATCGGGGGTACGCCCGGAGGCTCGGTCACCGAGCCGTTCGACATCCCGGTGACCGCGCACATCCTGGGCGGGGCGGCGATCGGCGCCACCTCTGCCGACGGGGTGATCGACCCCTGGCACCGGGTGTACGGCCACCCCGGGCTGCACGTCGTCGACGGCGCGGCGATCTCCGCGAACCTGGGCGTCAACCCGTCGCTGACCATCACCGCGCAGGCGGAACGGGCGATGTCCTTCTGGCCCAACAAGGGCGACGAGGATCCCCGCCCGCCTGTCGGCACCCCGTACCGCAGGCTCCCTCCCGTACCCCCCAAAAACCCGGCAGTCCCACCAAACGCCCCCGCAGCTCTACGCCCCACCCCCTAGCCTCGCCGATCTTGCACTTTCGGTCGCCGTTACGCGGCATATGCGAATTTTGTCGAGGCAGCAAGTGCAAGATCGCGGGGGGAGCGGGGTGGGTGGTGTGCCGGTGGTGGGGGTGGGGGTGACACTCGGTAGGCTTTGTGCACATGAGCCTGCCTCGCCCAGTCCTCGTTGTGGACTTCGGAGCCCAGTACGCCCAGCTCATCGCGCGCCGGGTCCGCGAGGCGAGGGTCTACTCCGAGATCGTGCCGCACTCGATGCCCGTCGCCGAGATGCTTGCGAAGAACCCCGCCGCGATCATCCTCTCCGGCGGCCCGTCAAGCGTCTACGCGCCGGACGCCCCGCAGATCGACGCCGGCATGTTCACCGCCGACGTGCCGGTCTTCGGCATCTGCTACGGCTTCCAGGCGATGGCCCAGGCCCTCGGCGGCACTGTCGCAAAGACGGGCAACCGTGAGTACGGCGGCACCCCCCTGCGCCCCCGCTTGCTCGACCCGGGTGTGCTGCTGCGTGACCTGCCGGCCGACCTGCCGGTCTGGATGAGCCATGGCGACTGCGTCACCGAGGCGCCCGAGGGCTTCACGGTGACCGCCGAGTCGGCGGGCGCGCCGGTGGCGGCCTTCGAGGATCTGGCCGGTCGTCGGGCCGGGGTGCAGTTCCACCCGGAGGTCGGGCACACCGCGCACGGTCAGGAGATGCTCAAGCGCTTCCTGTACGACATCGCCGGCATCGAGCCGACCTGGACGCCCGAGAACATCATCGACGAGCAGGTTGCGCGGATCCGCGCCCAGGTCGGCGACAAGGAGGTCATCTGCGGCCTGTCCGGCGGGGTGGACTCGGCGGTCGCCGCAGCCCTGGTGCACAAGGCGGTCGGCGACCAGCTCACATGCGTCTTCGTCGACCACGGCCTGCTGCGCGCGGGCGAGGCCGAGCAGGTCGAGAAGGACTACGTGGCGGCCACCGGCATCAAGCTCAAGGTGGTCGACGCGACGGACCGCTTCCTCGGCGCGCTAGCCGGGGTGACCGACCCGGAGCAGAAGCGCAAGATCATCGGCCGGGAGTTCATCCGCGTCTTCGAGGCCGCCGCCCGCGAGGTCGCCCTGCACGGCGACGTGGAGTTCCTGGTCCAGGGCACCCTCTACCCCGACGTGGTCGAGTCCGGCGGCGGCACCGGCACCGCCAACATCAAGAGCCACCACAACGTCGGCGGCCTGCCGGAGGACCTGAAGTTCGCACTTGTCGAGCCCCTGCGCACGCTCTTCAAGGACGAGGTCCGGGCACTCGGCCTCCAGTTGGGCCTGCCCGAGGCGATGGTCTGGCGGCACCCGTTCCCCGGCCCGGGTCTGGCCATCCGGATCATCGGCGCGGTCGACCAGGAGCGGCTCGACCTGCTGCGCCGGGCCGACCTGATCGCCCGCGAGGAGCTGACAGCGGCCGGTCTCGACCGCGGCGTCTGGCAGTTCCCCGTGGTGCTGCTGGCCGACGTGCGCAGCGTCGGTGTGCAGGGTGACGGGCGCAGCTACGGGCATCCCGTGGTGCTGCGCCCGGTCTCCAGCGAGGACGCGATGACGGCCGACTGGTCGCGCCTCCCCTACGACGTGGTCGCCCGGATCTCCACCCGGATCACCAACGAGGTAGCCGAGGTCAACCGGGTGGTCCTGGACGTCACCAGCAAGCCGCCAGGCACCATCGAGTGGGAGTGAGCGCCGCTCAGCCGGCAGCCGGCGGGATCGTCGGCGGGTAGGGCGGCGTCGGGGCGTACCCCGGCTGTGGTCCGACGGTCGGCGGCGGGCCCTGCGGCGCGGCGCCCGCCGGGTGCGGCCAGGCGGGCGCGCTGGCGGGCTCCTCGGGCATCAGGAACCACATGATCGGGTACGCGAACAGCGCCAGCCCGCCGGTGAGCAGGCCGGTGACCGCGAAGATCACCCGGACCAGTGTGGGGTCGACGTCGAAGTAGCGGCCGAGACCGCTGGCGACCCCTGCCACCATGCGGTCGGTCGTCGGTCGCCGGAGCTGCTTGTACGGGGCGTGAGGAGCGCCGGTGGTTGTCATGTCTCCACAGTCCGCGCCAGAGTCCGACCCGACCTCGGTGACCGCCCGGATCCTTACCCTGACCGATCCCTGAGCGGGACCAAACAGTCAGGAATCCGACTCTTTTCCGTTCCGGTAACCCGGCCCGGGGAGAATTTGGTTCCGTGACCACCATGCTGGAGCCGCTCCGCAGGATCGCGGCATACGCAGTTTGTGCTGATTCAGACGGCCGAGTGTTGCTGGTCCGCGCATCGGAGCGCTCCGGCACCCCCGGCACCTGGTCGCTGCCTGGCGGGGCAGTCGACCACGGCGAGGACCCGAACCACACGGTGGTCCGCGAGACCGCCGCCGAGACCGGCCTCTCGGTCGCCGTCTCGGGCCTGGCCGACGTGCTCGCCGACATGCGGGCACTGCCGGATCGCGGCATCACCATCCACACCGATCGGCTGATCTACCAGGTCGCGGTGCGCGGCGGCACGCTGTCCGACCGGGTCGGCGAGCGCCCCACCGACCTCGCCCGCTGGTACACCCTCGACGAGGCGCGCAAGCTGCCGCTGCGCTCGTTCACCGCGCGTGCCCTCGGGCTGCCCGCCTACTCGGCCGACGTGGTGCCCGACGAGACACCCGAGTTCCCCTCCTTCAACGCGGTGCCCGGCCCGGACGGGCTGCACCGGGCGCAGCGCTTCGCCGCGTACGCGGTGTGCACCGACCCGGCCGGTCGGGTGCTGCTCACCCGCATCTCCGACGGCTACCCCGGCGCCGGCCGCTGGCACCTGCCCGGCGGCGGCACCGACTATGGCGAGCAGCCCGGCGCGGCGTTGATCCGGGAGTTGGTCGAGGAGACCGGGCAGACCGGTCGCCTCGTCGAGCTGCTCGGTGTGGCCAGCCACCGCGACGCCGCCTCGCTCGGCCCGGAGGGCTACCCGATCGACTGGCACGGCGTCCGCGCCTTCTACCGCGTGGTGGTCGACCAACCCGACCCGCTGACGATCGCCGACGTCGGCGGCTCCACCTGCGAGGCCCGCTGGTTCGGCCGCGACGAGTTGGGCGCCCTCCCCACCGACCGCCTAACCGAAGTAACAGCAGAAGCAGTCCAAGCAGCCCGCCTCACCTGACCCAACCCCAACCCGCCTCCTGCGTTGATCATGAAGTTATTGTCAGGACACGCCGACATGGACGGCGATAACTTCATGATCGACGGGTGTTTGTCGGGGGAGTGCGGCCGGGGGGCGGTGGACGGGGTGGAGTTGCGGCGGTTAGTTGCGGTCTATGGCGTTTTGTGGCAGGAGGGGCACTTTCTGTTGGTGCGGGAGTCGGCGGCGGGGGAGTTTCCCGGCGTGTGGCGACTGCCCGGGGGCGCGGTGGCACACGCCGAACACCCGGAGCGCGCCGTCGTGCGTACGGTCGCCCGCCAGACCGGCCTGGCAGCGACGGTGACCCGGCTGCGGGCGGTGACGGCAGATGTGACCACCCAGGGGAACGACGAGGTCGCGTTGCACACCGACCGGCTGGCGTTCGAGCTGAGCGTGCGCGACGGCGCCCTCCAGGACGCCCCGGGTGGCCCGACGGACCAGGCCCGCTGGGTCACCCCGGCCGAGGCGTCCCGACTGCCGCTGACACCGTTCAGCGCCGAGCTGCTGGGGCTGCCGGTCACCCCGCTGTCCGCCGGGGCGCGCCGGCCCGAGCCGTTGCCTCCGACGGACCCGGACCGCCGGCTGCGCTTCGGGGCGTACGGGCTGGTCACCGATCCGGCTGGGCGGGTCCTGCTGACCCAGATCGCCGACGGCTATCCGGGTGCCGGCAGGTGGCACCTGCCCGGTGGTGGCACCGATCACGGTGAGCAGCCCATCACCGGGCTGCTCCGCGAGCTCGTCGAGGAGGGCGGTCAGCTGGGCCGGGTGGTGGAGTTGCTCGGCGTGGACAATCTGCACAACCCGGCCGCCCTCGGCCCGGAGGGTCGCCCTTTGGACTGGCACGGCGTACGGGTGATCTATCGGGTGCTCGTGGACGTACCCACCGACGCGGTGGTGACCGAGTCCGCAGGTGGCTCGACCTCCAGGGCCGGTTGGTTCACTCCCGCCGAGGCCGCTGACCTGCCGTTGACCGAGATCGCTGCCTCGGCAATCGGACAGTTGACTCGATAGCCCTCCGCTCGCTGAGCCGAGAAGGTGACCCTCCGGTACAGTCAGAGGTGGGAATGGTGGAGGAACGGGCGATGAAGCCCGAGATGGGAATAAGGCAGCGATTCGCGCGGTTTGAGCTAGATAAGTACCGCAGGCAGCTATCGCCAAGCCACATTCCCCTATGCGATGGTGTACTCCGCAGACGGCTGCCGGGCAACGCAAGGTCCGGCACGAGACAGCCGGACACCCGCCGTCACGGCGGTTAGCCGATCCGGTGATGGAGGAAACGTGCCGAGAGCCCCATGGCGCCGGCGTCGTACGACTGACAGTCCGCGCCCCGCTGGGCGTCGCTGGGCGGGCCGGTTGCGCCGCAGCAGCACGTTCGCCCGCCAGGTGCTGCTGGTCCGGGTGGGTCGCCGCGACGGTGACCTGCTGCCCACCGATGTCGCGCCGCCCGAGCACCGGTATGCCGAGCGGCAGCGTCGTCGCTACGGCCTGGACCGGCTCAACCGACCGTCGCTCCGCGCCGGTCGGGCGGAGATCGAGGCGGTGATGCCGGTCAGCCCGGCGCTGCCGTCGATGGCGCACGCTGATGACGCGTCGTCCGCGACGATCCCGCTGCTCCCCGGCGAGCGCACGATCGCCCGCCGGATGAAGTTCGGCCTGGTCAACGCCTGCACGCTGGCCAGCCTGATGCTCGGCATGCTTGCCATCTTCCTGGCCATGCAGGGCGAGGTGCGCATCGCCGCGCTCTGCCTGATCGCCTGCGTCGCCTTCGACGGCCTCGACGGCGCGCTGGCTCGCCGGCTCGGCGTGGCCAGCCCGTTCGGCGCCCAGATGGACTCGCTTGCCGACATGTGCTCGTTCGGCCTCGCGGCACCCGTCGTGGTCTACGCCTCGCTCGCCGGCTCGGTGCCGACGGCTGCGGCAGCGGTGGCCTGCGCCCTGGTCGCGGCCTGTGCCGCGATCCGGCTGGCCCGCTTCAACGTCTCGCCGAAGGATGGCCGCTTCTTCTGCGGCGTCCCCAGCACGATGGCGGCTGCGGTGCTCGCCGTAACCGTGGCGATCGGCGTGCCGGTGCCCGGCCCCGTGCTTGTCGCCGGGGTGGCGCTGCTCGCCTTCGCGATGGTGTCCAGCTTCCCGTACGCGAAGCTCGCCCGGCTGGTGAAGTTGCCGCCGTGGCTGTGGCTGGCCCCGGTGGTCGGCGCGCTTGTCGACGTCCAGCTCACGTTCGTCCTGATCGTGGTGGGTTACCTGGTCAGCGGGCCGGTGCTCTGGCTGCGCCAGCGTCGCACCGCCTGATCCGAGCGCACGAGAACATCCGAGCACACGGAAAACATCCGAGCACGAAACATCCGAGCACACGCAAACGGGGCGCCGCGGAAGCGGCGCCCCGTTTGCTCGTTAGCGGGTCAGTGCCAGCGGGCGATGACCGTGGACCCTCCGACGACCTTGTCGCCCGGCCCGACCAGCGGGTCGGCGGCCTCGGCCGGCAGGTAGACGTCGGTCCGCGAGCCGAACCGGATGAGCCCGAAGCGCTCGCCCTTGGCCAGCAACGCGCCGATCGGCGCACGCTGCACGATCCGGCGGGCGATCAGGCCGGTCCGCTGCGCGACCACCACCGTGCCGCGGCTGGTGTCCAACACGGTGTACGCGGCCACGTTGTGCTCGGCGTCCGGCTTCATCGCGTTGACGAAGCCGCCGTCGGCCACGAAGTAGTCCACCACCTTGCCGGCGACCGGAGCCCGGTTGACGTGCACGTCCAGCACCGACAGGAAGACCGCGATGCGCAGCCACTCACCGTCGCCGAACCGCTCGTCGTGCAGTCGCTGCACCGACAGGACCTTGCCGTCCGCGCTGGCCACCACGGCGGCCGGATCCTCGGGGACGTCCCGCTCCGGGTCGCGGAAGAACGCGGCGACCGGCCCGGCGGCAAGCGCCGGCAGCAGCCACAGCTTCGAGGACGGACGCGCCACCCGGGCCAGCGCGGCCAGGCCCAGCGTGATGCCCGCAGCGGCCACCCCGTTGGAGTCGATGTGCATGCCCCTGGTCAGCGGCACGCTTGACGGCCGGTGCGCCGGAGCCAACCGGTCCGCCACGGCCGGCGCGGCAGTGGTGAAGCGCAGCCGGTAGACACGCACCGGCGGCGAGTTGCGCAGCACCAGGTCGGCGCCGACGCCGTAGAGGGCGTCCTGCCGGGCCAACTCGGCGGCGGCGCCTGTGGTCCGGCCCGGTGTCGCGGCGGTGGCCACGCTCAGCACCGCGCCGTCGATCAGGTGCTTGGCCAGCCAGTCAATGTTGCTGCGGGTCTCCTCGGCGGTGCCGACGAGCGCCTCGCCGGCGATGACCACACCGGCGGGCTCCGCCTCGGCCAGCGAGTCGACCACGCGTACCCGGTCGGCGACCCACCGGCCCTGGGCGGTGACGTGCTCGCGGAGCGCGGTGGCGCCGGACGACTCGGCGGGCACCACTGTGAGTCGGTCACCGGGGAGCAGCGCCTCGATCGCCGCGGCCAGCACCGCGGACGCCGGGCTAGCGCCGACCAGCAGGGCGACCTTGGGGTCGTTCATCCGGGCCAACTCGGCCACGAGCGTACGGGCGGCTCGCTCGCCGATGCGGACCGGACCGGACCGGCCGGTGGTGCGCACGGCGGGGGACTGCGTCATGTCGGGCGGGCTCCTGACGGGGGTAGAGACGGGAATCGCGGCGGGGCCGTCACGGCGGGACGGGCCGGCCGGCGGAGGCGAGATCTCTCCACCGGCCAGCATATGCGTCTGCCCGCGCCTGCCGCACTGCCGCGGTGGTGCGACAGCGCGGCGGGCGGTGGCACCCCTGTCACGATTCCCGCTGTCGACCCTCCCGATCCTCCGCCGCATCGACGCCGACCCGTTCGGTCGAGTGGTCGGGCCGGGTCGGCGCGTCGGTGCCGTCGCTGGGCGGGCCGGAGATCGGTGTGGCCTCCGGCTCGGCTGCGGGGTGGGCCAGCCAGGCCGGGTGGATCACGTCTGCCGTCGGTGGCTCCGGCGTCCGGAACGCCGCAGTCGGTGCCTCGGGTGCCCGCAGCTCCGCAGTCCATGGCTCCGGCGTCCGGAACGCCGCGGTCGGCGCGTCCGGTTCCGGCGCGGGAGCGTCCCAGGCCAGCAGGCCCGCGCCGGAGGTCGGGGTGGGCGCGCCGGGCTCGGGCCCGATCGTGGCCGACGCTGCGGCGTCGCCCGGCTCCGGGCGGCTCGACCGACCGGAGCGCAGTGCGCCGACCAGCCCGAACACGCCGATCAGGATCAGCGCGCCGGCCAGGAACCAACCGACCGGCGGCAGCGCCAGCCCGAGCAGTTGTGCGAGCAGCCACCAGGCCGACAGGGCCAGAAAGAGCAGCCCGAAGGCGAACGAGAGCAGGTCCGTGCGGTGAGCCTTCACCGGGTCACCTCCAGGTTGCCGGCGTTGACGTGGATGTAGAGGCGCAGTTTCCCGCCGCCAGCGCCGTCCGCGCCCAGGTCGGTGAACTCCCGCTGCCGGCCGTCCAGCCCACCGGAGCGCTTACCGAAGATGGTGGCGTCGCCCGCGTTGACGTCGGCCACTGTGGTGACGTCCACGTTGGGCGGGACGACCACTGTCGCGTGGCCGAAGTTGACCTCCACAGTCACCTGACTCTCATGCTTCGCGAAGTCGATCCCCCGCAGGTCGAGCACTGCGTCACCGAAACTGTTCTCGTACCGGCTGGCGAGATCGCGGTAGTCGGTGGGCGCCCAGGTGACCGCGCCGTCGACACCGCGGATCCGGTCGTAGGACTCGGCGATCGTCGCCGTGCCCAGCGCGGCGGCGGTCACCAGGCCGAGCGCGATCAGCCAGCGTGCCCGACCGAACCAGGTGCCGACCAGCAGCCCCAGCCCGATCGTGGCAAGCGCGGCCGCGAAGTACGCCGAAGCGCCGACGGCGAAGACGTTCAGCAGGTCGAGCAGGGCGACCACGCCGAGGGCCAGGAAGATCAACGAGAAGGTCACGGCACCGAGCGGCGAACGCTCCCGCTGTCGCTTCGGCGGCTTCGGTGGTTTCTGCGGGGGGTACGCGGCAGGAGGCGGTGACGCGTACGGGCCGTGCGGCGCGAACGGAGGACGGTACCCGCCCGGTGTCGACCCGCTCTGGTAACCGGTCGCTGTGCCGGACGCGGGTGCGCTGGACGCCGACGGCCAACCGGCGCTGGGTGTGCCGGCGCTCGGCCAGGTCGGCGCGGGTGCCGGCCAGCCCGCCTGCGCCGGAGCCGTCGAGGTGGTCGGCTGCCCGGACACCGGCGTCGTCGCCTCGGACACCGGCTGCACACTGCTGATCGGCTGCGTGGCGGTGGCCGGCTGCGAGGCGTAGGCCGGGGTGGTCGGCGCCTCGGCCGAGGCCACAGTGGCGTACGCCGGATCGCCGCCCGCGAGCGGTGCCGTCGCCAGCGGGCCGGTGGGCGGCGCCGCGCCGTGCGACGGGGCCGGCCAGGTGACTGGAGGGACGGGCCCGGGTGGGGTGCCGGCCGGGGTGGGCGGGACGCCACCCGGGGTGCTGGGCTGTGGCCCTCGGCCGTCCCGGTTGAGCAGCAGCGCACCGCCGATCAGGATGGCCACGCCGAGCAGCACCGCGCGGAAGGCGTCGGTGACGATGTAGCCGAAGCTGGCCGCGACCAGGATGCTCAGCACGATCACCGTCACCGGCGACATGCTGGACCGGCCGCGGCCGAGCATGGACTCCACCGGGGACGCCGTGTCGCCCTCGTTCGGAATGATCAGCCAGGCGGCGACGTACACGAGGATGCCGATGCCGCCGAAGAACCCGAGGACCGCCAGCAGCACCCGCCAGAGCACCGGATCGGTGTTTGTGGCGCGCCCGATCGCCGCACAGACGCCGGCCAGGTATCGACCGTCGCGCGGCCGGACCAACCCGTACCGCGAGGTGAAGCCGGTGCCACCCAGCGGGCCCACGGACGGCCCGGGACCACCCGCGCCGGGTGGAGTGCCGGTGCCGCCACCCGTCCCGAAACCGGGCACGTAGCCCGTGCCGGCAGCGAAGCCGGCACCGGGCCCGTAGCCGGCGCCGCCGGGGGCAGAGCCCGTGGCACCGGGGCCAGAGCCGCCGGGCACGTAGCCCGCGCCGCCGGAGGCAGAGCCCGTGCCGCCGGGCTCGTCTGCGCCGGACGGAGCGCCCGGTGCTGGCCCGACGGTCGGGCCGGTGCCTGTGGGCGGCCCGAACGTGGCGGGCTCGGCCCAGCCGGCGGGTGTCGCGGCTGGTGAGGGTGGTGATGAACCACCCGGCTGTGCCGACCCGGGGTGGGGTGGCGGGGCAGCTTCCTCGGTCATGCTTCGATCCTGCTGCCCGCTGAGCCCGAGCGGCCTCAGGACCCGACCCTGACCCCACCCTGAGATCCGGGGCGCCGGAATGTCGGGGGCCTCCCCGTGGTCGCGGACGCCGCAGCGTGTGACGATCGGACACACCGACCTCGCCCACCCACCACCACCGCGACCAGGGAGCCTCCGATCAGCATCGTGACCCCGCCCCCGCGCCTCTACCGCGCCCCCGAGCGTCGGATGGCCGCCGGTGTCGCCGCCGGCATCGCCGACCACCTCGGCATCTCGGTGCTGCGGGTACGTGTCGCGTTCATGGTGCTGCTCGGCCTGAGTGGGCTCGGTCTGCTGCTCTACGCGGCGTTCTGGGCGGTGGTGCCGCTGCGGCCCGGTGACGCCGGCGTGCCGCCCCGGCGCGACGTGGCCCAGCTCCTGCCGTTCGTCGGGATCGGGTTGGGTGTCCTGCTGATCCAGGTGATGGTCTTCGACTCGGTCGGAGCGGCAGGCACCGCCGGCTGGCTGGTGGCCATCATCGCGGTCGGCGCGGGGGTCATCTGGCACCAGTCCGCGCCGGAGCGGCGGCGGCAGTGGCGCGACACGATGCCGGTGCCCTGGCTCGGCGCGGTCGTCGAGGAGAGCGACAGGCGGGCCTTCGTGCTCCGGTTCATCGGCGGCGGGGTGCTGGTCGCGGTCGGCATCATCGGCGTCGTGGCCGTCTACTCGCCGGCGCAGAACTTCGACGCGGTGATCAACGGCGTGATCTTCGCCCTGGTGGGGCTGGCCGGGGTCGGCGTGGTCGCCGCGCCGGTGCTGTGGCGGACGTTCAACCAGCTCCGCTCGGAGCGGGAGGGTCGCATCCGTGAGCAGGAGCGTGCCGAGCTGGCCGCGATGGTGCACGACCAGGTCCTGCACACGCTGGCCCTCATCCAGCGCAACGCCGCCGACGTCAAGATGGTGCAGCGACTGGCCCGCGGCCAGGAACGCTCTTTGCGTAACTGGCTCTACAAGCCCACCGCGTCGCCGAACGAGCGCTTCGCCGCAGCCCTGGAGCAGGCTGCCGCCGAGGTCGAGGACACCTTCGCCATCACTGTGGAGACGGTGGTGGTCGGGGACCGGGAGACCGATGAGCGGGTCGGCGCGCTTGTCGCCGCGGCGCGGGAGGCCCTTGTGAACGCCGCCCGGCACGCCGGTGTGCAGACCGTGTCGCTCTACGCCGAGGTGGAGCCCGATCAGGTAAGCGTCTTCGTCCGGGACCGGGGAGCGGGTTTCGACCCCGATACCGTGGAGGACCACCGGCACGGCGTACGCGGCTCGATCATCGGGCGGATGAAGCGGCACGGCGGACGGGCCGAGATCCGGTCCGGTCCGGGGGAGGGGACCGAGGTCCGGTTGATCCTGCCGATCACCCGGGACTCGTCCGCAGCGGAGAGGAACAAATGACCATGTCCGAGCAGCCGACGGAGCACCTGGACCCGGCGAACGCCCGCCCCGAGCGGCTGCGGGTGTTCCTCGTGGACGATCACGCCATGTTCCGGGCAGGGGTACGCGCCGAGCTGGGCGCGCACGTCGAGGTGGTGGGGGAGGCGAGCACGGTGGCCGAGGCGGTCACCCGGATCGCCGCGACCGGGCCGGACGTGGTGCTGCTCGACGTGCACATGCCCGACGGCGGCGGTCGCGCGGTGCTGGAGGCGATGCGGCGTAGCCACCCGCAGGTCAAGTTCCTGGCGCTCAGCGTCTCCGACGCGGCGGAGGACGTGATCGGGCTGATCCGTGCCGGCGCCCGGGGGTATGTCACCAAGACCATCTCCCCGGACGAGCTGGCCGCGGCGATCCGCCGGGTCGCCGACGGTGACGCGGTGTTCAGCCCACGGCTCGCCGGGTTCGTGCTGGACGCCTTCGCCGCCCGGCCGGACGCCCCGGTGGCCGATCCGGAGCTGGACCAGCTCACCAACCGGGAGCGGGAAGTGCTGCGGCTGCTCGCCCGGGGGTACGCGTACAAGGAGATCGCCAAGGAGCTGTTCATCTCCATCAAGACGGTGGAGACGCACGTGTCGAACGTGTTGCGCAAGCTCCAGATGTCCAACCGCTACGAGCTTTCCCGCTGGGCGGCGGACCGTCGGCTGGTGTGATCTGTTCCTTACCCGGCGATGCCCCGGCGCGGCCCCGCGCGTCGGGGTCGACGTGCTGCCGCCGAAGCCGTCGCCGCTGTTGATGATCAGATAGCTGACCTCGGCGCCCTCATCCACCCAGCCGGCGATGGTCCCCGTGCAGCCGTAATCGACATCATCCGGATGGGCAAGGGCGGCGTGCGCGTGACGGCCGTCGGGCAGCACCGAAGCGGACGCCGGGAAGCTCACATAACCCGGGACGACGCCGTCAGCCGGTGTCCGTCTGGACCGCGTTTCTCCTGGTCAGAGGCGTTCGAGCCGTCGGCTTTATGATCATTTTTCAAGTATCGGCAACGCGGCAGGCAACTAACGGCTTGATAACGGCACCTTCACGGAAGCGGCCGGTAGGTGTCACAGTGGCAGCACCTCACCCGCAGTGTGTGGCACTCCGTACGGCCCGCGACCACGGCCTCCGACTGTTTTCCCGGCGGTTCGTGGCTGCGACGCCTGCGTAGGGTCGTGCCTTGCTGGGTGGGGAGCCCGGCGGATCGGAACATCAGGGGTGTCCCAACTTCCCTGTGGTCTCGGCGACCCCTGCCCCGGGGTTGTCGGACCGTGTCACCCCCAAACGTGCGTGAAACCCACGACGGAACAGGTTAGAAAGAGGAGGCCCCTCGGAATGAGAGTCTCGAAGCGGGCGACGAGCGCGATTGCGCTCAGCGCGGCTGCCGCGCTTGTCGCGAGTGGTTGCTCGAGCAGTGATGGTGACGGCGACGCCGCCACCAGCAAGGACGGCTCGATCGTCATCCACGGCGTCCAGCCGGAGAACCCGCTGGTCCCGTCCAACACCACGGAGACCGGCGGTGGCAAGGTCATCGACTGGCTGTGGACCGGCCTGGTCGAGTACCCGAACGACGGTGGGGCCCCGCGCAACGCGCTGGCCGAGTCCATCGACACCAAGGACTCCAAGGTCTTCACGATCAAGATCAAGAAGGGTACCAAGTTCCACGACGGTACCGAGGTGAAGGCGAAGAACTTCGTCGACGCCTGGAACTGGGCCGCCTACTCCCCGAACGGTGCGCAGAACGGCACCTTCTTCTCGGACATCGACGGCTTCGACAAGACCTACACCTCGGACCCGGACGGCCCGGACGGCCCGCAGAAGGCCCCGGAGCCGACGGCCAAGGAGATGTCCGGCCTGAAGGTCGTCGACGACCAGACCTTCGAGGTCACCCTGGCGGCCCCGACCGCGGTCTTCCCGACCAAGCTCGGCTACAGCGCCTTCATGCCGCTGCCGGACGCCTTCTTCACCATGAAGCCCGAAGAGTTCGGCAAGAAGCCGATCGGTAACGGCCCGGTGAAGTTCGTGTCGTGGGACGACAACGTCCTCATCAAGCTGACGCGCTTCGACGACTACAACCTGCGCGACAAGATGAAGATCAAGGACGTCGACGTCAAGCTGTACCAGGACGAGACGGCGGCCTACGCGGACCTGCTGGCGAACAACCTCGACTTCATGGAGGTTGTCCCCACCTCGGCGCTCGCCGGCGACAAGTGGAAGGCCGACCTCGGCGACCGGGGCATCTCGACCGTCACGCCGTCGACCGCGTTCATCGCGTTCCCGGTCTACGACAAGCGCTTCCAGGACCCGAAGCTGCGTCGCGCCGTCTCGCTGTCGATCAACCGGCAGGAGATCTCGGACAAGATCTTCTTCGGTACCCGCAAGCCGGCCGACAGCTGGGCCAACCCGCTGACCCCGGGCGCCAAGCCGGGTAACTGCACCGCCTGCAAGTTCGACCCGACCACGGCGAAGCAGCTGCTGGCCGAGGCCGGTGGCTTCCAGGGCGAGATGGTCTTCTACTACAACGCCGACTCCAGCCACAAGGACTGGATGGACGCCGTTGCGCAGCAGGTCAAGACCAACCTCAACATCGAGGCTCGGGCTGAGGGCGTGCCGACCTTCGCGGTCTTCCGCCAGAACATCAACGCCCACAAGATGACCGGTCTGTACCGTGCCGCCTGGCAGCAGGACTACCCGGACGTGGAGAACTGGGTCAACCCGCTCTTCATCACCGGTGGTTCCTCGAACGACGGCCTCTACAGCAACAAGGAGGTCGACGCCCTTGCCAAGCAGGCCAGCGGCGCGCCGAGCCTGGAGGCCTCCCACGAGGCGTTCGCCAAGGCCGTCGAGCTGGTCGACAAGGACGTCCCGAGCATCCCGATCTACTTCTACGGCCAGCAGTCCGGCCACTCGGAGAAGATCAAGAAGCTCGAGCTGAACAACGTCGGCGAACTCGACATCACCTCGGTCGAGCTCTGATCCGAACGGTTTGACCCCGGGTCGGGCTCGCCACATCCGGTGAGCCCGGCCCGGGGCCGTTCCGCGAGTGGATGTCACCGCATCGCACTCGCCACGTTGTCACCACGTGTCGGTCGTCCGACGCGACCCCTGTCTGGAGGACCACCCCATGGGCCGTTATCTGTTGAGGCGGCTGCTCCAACTCGTGCCCGTCTTCATCGGGACGACGTTCCTGATCTACTGGCTCGTCTGGGCCGTTCCGGGCGACCCGTTCGCCGGCAAGTGCGGTGAGCGCCGCTGCCCGGATCAGTACATCGCCTTCATGACCGAGAAGTACAACCTGGACCAGAACGTCTTCGTCCAGTACGGCAGCTACATGAAGAACCTGCTGCAGGGCGATTTCGGTCAGACCTTCTCGCAGCGCGAGATCAGCGACATCATCCTCACGTCGTACCCGAACACCCTCAAGCTGGCCCTTGTCGCGCTCGCCATCGAGGCCGTGATCGGCCTGGGCGCCGGCGTGCTGACCGGTCTGCGGCGTAACGGTTTCCTCGACAACCTCGTCCTCGTCTCGACCCTCTTCCTGATCGCGCTGCCGGTGTTCGTCGTCGGCTTCGTGCTGCAGTGGCTGCTGGGCGTGCAGTGGGGCATCGTCAAGCCGACCGTCTCCTCCGAGATGCGGCTCTCCGAACTGATCGTCCCGGGCTTCGTGCTCGGTAGTGCGTCCGTGGCGTACATCGCTCGGTTGGCTCGAACGAGCATCGCGGAGAACCGCCGTGCCGACTACGTGCGGACCGCCATCGCCAAGGGCCTGCCGATGCGTCGTGTGGTGGGTGTGCACCTGCTGCGCAACTCGCTCATCCCGGTGGTCACCCTGCTCGGCACCGACCTCGGTGCCCTGATGGGCGGTGCGATCGTCACCGAGGGAATCTTCGGCATCAACGGGATCGGCCGCGCGGTGTACCGCGCGATCGTGACCAAGGAGAGTGCCACCGTAGTGGGCATCGTGGTCGTCCTGGTGCTGGTCTATCTCGTGATGAACCTGCTGGTTGACCTGATCTACGCCGCCCTGGACCCGAGGATCCGTTATGAGTGACCCGAGTACCGCATCGATCGTCAGCACCCCTGCCGCTCAGCCGACCGACTCCGTCGACCCCGCGGGGCAGCCGCAGAGCAACGAGAAGCCGCGCGGCCTGCTCGGTGACGCCTGGCGCGACCTTCGGCGCAAGCCCCTGTTCTGGATTTCGGCCACGCTGATCGTGATCTTCCTGCTGATGGCGGTCTTCCCGGCGCTGTTCGCACCGGGCGAAGCGGTGAACGGATCGCTGTCCCGCAGCCTCGAGAAGGCGTCCGGTGATGCCTGGTTCGGTTACGACCTCCAGGGCCGGGACGTCTACGCGCGCGTCATCTACGGCGCGAGTGCCTCCATCCAGGTCGCCGTGCTCGCTGTCATCGGCACCCTGCTCGTCGGTGGGACCATGGGCGTCATCGCCGGCTACCGCGGTGGTTGGGTGGACGCGCTGCTGAGCCGGATCGCCGACGTCTTCTTCGGGCTTCCCTTCGTGCTCGGTGCGATCGTCATCCTCACCACGTTCAACGGCTCGGGCACCAGCAACACCAAGTTCGAGATCACTGGCCTGGTGACCATCTCCCTGATCGTGCTGAGCTGGCCGGTCGTGATGCGCCTGATGCGTTCCTCGGTGCTCGCCACCAAGGAGGCCGACTACATCGTCGCGGCCCGCGCCCTGGGTGCCGGCACCGGTCGGATCATCATCAAGCACCTGCTGCCGAACTGCCTGGCCCCGCTTCTGGTCTACGGCACGATCATGGTCGGCTCGTTCATCGGCGCCGAGGCAACCCTGTCGTTCCTGGGCGTCGGCCTGAAGTCGCCAGTGGTGTCCTGGGGCATCATGATCAGCGACGGGAAGGATTTCCTCCGGGTCGCGCCGGGGCTCGTGTTCTTCCCCGCCGCGTTCCTCGTCACCGCAGTTCTGAGCTTCGTGATGCTCGGTGAGGCGGTCCGCGAGGCCCTCGATCCGAAACTCCGCTAGGGGAGATCCAGTTGTCCGACATTCTCGTGTCCGAGCAGTCCGCGCCGGGATCCGGCGGGTCCGGACGTCCCTCCGGTCGGCTGCTCGAGGTCGACGACCTGCGGGTGGAGTTCCGTACCCGGGACGGCGTCGCAAAGGTCATCAACGGGGTCACGTACCACGTCAACGCGGGGGAGACCCTCGCCGTGTTGGGCGAGTCCGGCTCCGGTAAGAGCGTCACGGCGCAGACCATCATGGGCATCCTCGACACCCCGCCCGGCTTCGTCACAGGTGGACAGGTCCGCTTCCACGGCAAGGACATGCTCGCCATGTCCGCCGAGGAGCGCCGCCGCATCCGCGGCGAGGGCATCGCGATGATCTTCCAGGACGCGCTCTCCGCGCTGAACCCCGTCTTCACCGTCGGGTTCCAGATCGCCGAGCAGTTCCGGGTCCGGCGTGGCATGGGTCGCGCGGAGGCCAAGAAGCGCGCGATCGACATGCTCGACCAGGTCAAGATCCCGAACGCCAAGGGTCGGTTCAACAACTACCCGCACCAGTTCTCGGGCGGTATGCGGCAGCGCGCGATGATCGCAATGTCGCTGGCGCTCGACCCGGAGGTGCTGATCGCGGACGAGCCGACCACCGCGCTCGACGTGACAGTGCAGGCCCAGATCATGGACCTGCTCGCCGAACTGCAGCGTGAGCGGCAGATGGGCATGATCCTGATCACCCACGACCTCGGCGTGGTCGCCGACGTCGCGGACCGGATCGCGGTCATGTACGCGGGCCGGATCGTCGAGGAAGCCGACGTGTACGACCTGTACGCCAAGCCGGCGCACCCGTACACGATGGGTTTGATCGACTCGATCCCGCGCCTGGACGAGAAGGGGCAGCAGCTCCGGACGATCAAGGGTCTCCCGCCGAACCTGATGAACATCCCGCCGGGCTGCCCGTTCAACCCGCGCTGCCCCATGGCTCAGCCGGTGTGCCGGGAGAAGGTCCCGCCCCTGCTTCAGGTGGGCACCGCCCGGGCCAGCGCCTGCCACTTCGCCGAGGAGCTGGTGAACCGTGTCTGAGAACATCATCGAGGTCCGTGACCTGGTCAAGCACTACCCCGTCACGCGGGGTGTGGTGTTCAAGAAGACCATCGGTCAGGTCAAGGCGGTCGACGGAGTCTCGTTCGGTCTGCGCGCCGGTGAGACGCTCGGTGTGGTCGGCGAGTCCGGCTGCGGCAAGTCGACCCTTGCCCGGGTGCTGATGAACCTGGAGAAGCCGACGGCGGGCAGTGTCTCCTACAAGGGCCAGGACATCTCCAAGCTGTCCGGTGGGGCGCTGCGGCGTCTCCGTCGGCAGATCCAGCTGGTCATGCAGGACCCGTACACCTCGCTGAACCCGCGGATGACGGTCGGCGACCTGATCGGTGAGCCGTTCGAGATCCACCCGGAGGTGGCGCCGAAGGGCAGCCGTCGGGGCAAGGTCCGGGAACTGCTCGACCTGGTCGGCCTCAACCCGGAGCACATCAACAGGTACCCGCACCAGTTCTCCGGCGGTCAGCGTCAGCGCATCGGCATCGCCCGTGCGCTCGCGCTGCGCCCCGAGGTGATCGTCTGCGACGAGCCGGTGTCCGCGCTCGACGTCTCCATCCAGGCCCAGGTGATGAACCTGCTGGAGAAGTTGCAGGGCGAGTTCGGGCTGTCGTACGTCTTCATCGCGCACGACCTGTCGGTGGTCCGCCACCTGTCGGACCGCGTCGCGGTCATGTACCTCGGCAAGATCGTCGAGATCGGCACCGAGGACGAGATCTACGAGCGGCCGACCCACCCGTACACCCAGGCGCTGCTCTCGGCGGTGCCGGTGCCGGACCCGACGCAGCGGAACAACAAGACGATCATCCGACTCACGGGTGACGTTCCGTCGCCGGTCAGCCCGCCCTCGGGCTGCCGGTTCCGGACCCGCTGCTGGAAGGCGCAGGATGTCTGCGCCCAGCAGGTCCCGCTGCTGGAGGTCCGACCGAGCTCGGACCACCCGAGCGCCTGCCACTTCGCGGAGAAGCGCGAGATCGTCGCCACCCACGAGGCGTGAGTCACCGGAACCGCCTGCCGACGTCACCACGACGACGGCAGGCGGTTTCGTCTGTCCGGTGCCCTGAGCGGGCCGGTGCGACGCCGGACGCCCAACCGGGGCCCGGGGGACCACCGATGCCCGGCGGCCCTGCCGGGGTGGTTCAGAGCGGGCCGCGACCCGCACGCAGCAGCAGCAGTGCCAGTTGGGTGCCGTCGGCGCCGAGCGCCGTCCGGAAGCGCTCCAGGATCTCCCGCTCACGGGAGAGCACCAGGCGCGTCCCGCCGGAGGCCATCCGGGTGACCCCGACCTCCTGCGACAGCGCAGCCCGCTCCTGCCAGAGCGAGATCAACGCGTTGTCGATCTCGTCGATGCGTTCCCTGATCTGCACGATCCGCGCGGAGGCGGTCGGCTCCACGGTGCCGGTCTGTGCCTCGGCCGGGTCGCCGGTCTCGACCGGGGGCACCGCGATCGGCGTGCCCCCGTTCAACGAGGGCTGGTCCGGCTCGGGCCGGGTCGGGCCGCCGCTCTGCTCCACCACGTCTGTCATCATCGGGTACCTCTCGCGCTGTGGTGCCCGGTGCCCACAACCCGGGACAGAAAAGCCCCGGGCTCCAGGAGCCCGGGGCTTTTCGCAGGTCTGATCGATCAGGCGCGACCTACGGCAGCCGGACTCCCGGTGCCGTAGTAAAAGTAGTAGCGCGCAGTGATCACGCCGTCGAGTATGCCCACGTCGACGGCGGGTGCGCAAGGATTCCGCCCCAAATGGCGACCCCTGCCACGCCGGAGGCGTCGGCACGGGACCCCTTTCCCGCCGGACGGCGCGCTCGGGAAGTGTCTGGCTGCCGGCATAGACTTGTCGCGCGATGCATCCTCTCTTCGACATTCCCGCGTCCCCGCCCGCGCCGGAGTCCGCGCCGGCCCGTCCGCACCGTCCCGCGTCGGCCTCCGCCCGCCTCGATCCGCGCGAACTGCTCGCCGGTTTGAACGGGCCGCAGCGCGACGCGGTCAGTCACGCCGGCTCGCCGCTGTTGATCGTGGCCGGCGCCGGGTCCGGCAAGACCCGGGTGCTCACGCACCGGATCGCCTACCTGCTCGCCGAACGGGACGTGCATCCCGGGGAGATCATCGCCATCACCTTCACCAACAAGGCAGCCGGCGAGATGAAGGAGCGGGTCGCCGCCCTGGTCGGCCCGCGCGCTCGGCTGATGTGGGTGTCGACGTTCCACTCCGCGTGTGTCCGCATCCTGCGCGCCGAGCACGAGCACGCCGGCCTCAAGTCGACCTTCTCCATCTACGACGCCGACGACTCCCGCCGGCTGATGCAGATGGTCACCCGGGAGCTGGATCTCGACCCGAAGCGCTACCCGGCACGCGGGCTGGCCGCCCAGGTCTCCAACCTCAAGAACGAGCTTGTCGACCCGGAGCAGTTCGCCGCGCGGGCCAGCGGGCCCAACGAGCGGGCGCTCGCCGAGGCGTACACGCTCTATCAGCGTCGGCTGCGCGAGGCGCACGCGCTCGACTTCGACGACCTGATCATGACGACGGTGCACCTGCTCCAGTCCCACCCGCACGTCGCAGAGAGCTACCGGCGACGGTTCCGGCACGTGCTCGTCGACGAATACCAGGACACCAACCACGCCCAGTACACGCTGATCAAGGAGTTGGTGTCCGGCACCGACGGGCTGGCGCCGGCCGAGCTGTGCGTGGTCGGTGACGCCGACCAGTCGATCTACGCGTTCCGGGGCGCGACGATCCGCAACATCCTGGAGTTCGAGCGGGACTTCACCGACGCGCGGACGATCCTGCTGGAGCAGAACTACCGCTCCACCCAGACCATCCTCAACGCCGCCAACGCGGTGATCGACCGGAACACCTCCCGCAAGCCCAAGCGGCTGTGGAGCGAGGCCGGCGACGGCGAGCGGATCGTCGGCTACGTGGCCGACACCGAGCACGCCGAGGCGGACTGGGTGGGCCGGGAGATCGACCGTCTGGTCGACGCCGACGAGACCCGCCCCGGCGACGTCGCGGTGTTCTACCGCACCAACGCGCAGTCCCGCGTCTTCGAGGAGGTGTTCATCCGGGCCGGTCTGCCCTACAAGGTGGTCGGCGGGGTGCGCTTCTACGAGCGCAAGGAGGTTCGCGACGCGCTGGCGTACCTGCGTTCGGTGGTAAACGACGACGACACGGTGAGCCTGCGGCGGGTGCTGAACACCCCCCGCCGGGGCATCGGTGACCGCGCGGAGGCGTGCGTCGAGGCGCTGTCCGGCCGCGACCGGATCTCCTTCGGGGCGGCGCTGCGTAGGGCCCGCGAGGCGCCCGGCATCTCCACCCGGGCGGCCAACGGCATCGCCGACTTCGTGGCGCTGCTCGACGGTGCCCGTGAGCTGGCCGAGACCGGCACCCCGGAGGAGGTGCTGGAGGCGTTGCTGACCCGCTCGGGCTACCTCACCGAGCTGGAGGAGAGCCTGGACCCGCAGGACGCCGGTCGGGTCGACAACCTCCAGGAGCTGGTAAGCGTCGCCCGGGAATACACCGAGCGGATCGAGGCGCTGGGCGCCGACGGGGAGCGGGCCACCCTTGCCGGCTTCCTGGAGCAGGTCGCGCTTGTCGCCGACGCCGACCAGATCCCCTCCGACGACCCCGACCACCAGGGCGTGGTCACGCTGATGACGTTGCACACCGCAAAGGGCCTGGAGTTCCCGGTGGTGTTCCTCACCGGCATGGAGGACGGGGTCTTCCCGCACCTGCGGTCGCTTGGCGACACCCGCGAGCTGGAGGAGGAGCGCCGGCTGGCGTACGTCGGCATCACCCGCGCCCGGCAGCGGCTCTACCTCTCCCGGGCGGTGACCCGTTCGGCCTGGGGGCAGCCGTCCTACAACCCGCCGTCGCGGTTCCTGGAGGAGCTGCCACCGGAGTTGGTGCGCTGGGAGCGCACCGAGGGCTCGTACACCTCGTGGGCCGGCGGGGGCGGCGGCGTCGGTGGGCGCGCGGACCGCGCACCCGGCGGGCGCGGGACCTTCACCGGGGGGACCCCGAAGGCGGCGCAGTTGGCCCAGCGGCTCGGCGTGGACGGCAGTCGCCTCACCACGGCCAGCGAGTTGCCGCAGGGGCCGAAGGTGTCCGCCGGCGATCGGGTCAACCACCAGCGGTACGGGCTGGGGCGGGTGCTCGCCGTCGAGGGGCACGGCCCGGGCGCTCGCGCGCAGATCGACTTCGGTGACCAGACCATGTGGCTGGTGCTGCGGCACGCCCCCGTCGACAAGCTCTAGAGCCAGCGCGGATGAGTGGCCCCCCAGCGCGGGAGGCCACTCATCCGATCGATCGCCAGGCGCTCCGGGCTCAGCAGCCCAGGTCGACGCCGCGCGCCCGCATGAACGGCGCGGGGTCGATCTGGTTCCACATGCCCTGGTGCACCTCGAAGTGCAGGTGCGGGCCTGTGGAGTCGCCCGTGCTGCCCTCGTAGCCGATGACCTGGCCGGCCTTGACCTTCTGGCCGACGGTGACCGCGATCCGGCTCTGGTGGGCGTAGTGGGTCAGGTAGCCGTTGCCGTGGTCGATGAAGACGGAGTTGCCGTACCCGTCGGAGGCGTCGCCGGCCTGGGTGACGGTGCCGGCGGCTGCCGCGTGGATGGGCGTGCCGGAGGGCAGCGCCAGGTCGATGCCGGCGTGCAGGGTGCCCCAGCGCTGCCCGAAGCAGGAGGTGATCGACGCGCCCGGCATCGGGTTGACCCAGGCGGGCGTGGGCTTCGTGGTCTTCTTCGCCACCGGCTTCGGCTTGGTGGTGGCCGTCTTCGTCGGCGTCGGGCTGGCGGAGGCCGACGGGCTGACGGTAGGGCTCGCGCTGGGCGTGGCCGACGGGGAGTCCGGCGCTGTCGACTCGCGGGTGGAGCGGTCGGCCCGGCTGTCGGCCTCGGCCCGCGCCTGCGCGTCGAGCGAGACGGCGGTGGGCGCCGGGCGGTCACCGCCGGTGGTGGCGACGGCGACGCCGCCCAGGCCGAGGGCTACCAGGGCGGCCGCGCCGAGCACGATTGTGCGGTTTCGCCGGCGGGTGCGCCGCGGCTGCTCGGTGGTGGTGTCGGGGGTGTTCTCGTTCTGGACGGGGCTGTCTTCTTGCACGGCGGACCTTCACAGTCGAGGGGGCACTTGACCTCGAAATAGTGGTGTCGGGCCGAGCTGGACGGGGCATCGGGACCGGACGGCCGCGCAAGGGGTCGGGCGTCACCTGCCCGGGTATGAGCTGTTGTGATGCGCTCCGTCCGGAAAGGTGATCATGTGGAGTGGTGTCGTCGGTCACAGTCGGTGCTGTGATTCGGCAGACATCCGCAGCCGACCCACAACGAAAAACCGCCCGGATCGACAGATCCGGGCGGCTAACGATCGATACGCAGCGTCAGGACGCGGCTACCTCGCTGTAGATTGCCTCGACTTGCAGCTTGATGTCCACTCCGCGCTTCTGCAGGTAGGGCACCGGGTCGATGGGCTGGCCCTTGACATGCAGCTCAAGGTGCAGGTGGGTGCCGTAGGCGTGGCCGGTCTGACCCACCAGGCCGAGCTGGTCGCCCGCCTTGACCTGCTGCCCCTCCTTGACGCTGAGCGCGGAGGAGTGGCCGTAGATGGCCTCGCTGCCGTCGGCGTGCTGGACGATCACCGCGTAGCCGTAGCCGCCGAACCAGCCGGCCTTGCTGACGAGCCCGTCGTGGATCGCCACGTACGGCGTGCCCTCCGGGACGACCAGGTCGACGCCTGTGTGCAGCTTGCCCCAACGCATCCCGTACGGGGAGTTGAAGTCGTAGCCCTGCAGCGGCAGCATCCAGACCTCGGGCTCGGCCGCTTCCTTGCCGCGGCTGTCCCGGGAGGCGCGTTCGGCGTTGTCCGCACGCTCCGTCGCGTCCTGGCTGGTGACCGACGCCTGCTTGAGCTCGTCGAGCACCGACGGGCTGACGTCCTTGGCGTCGGGCAGGGCGCTCGCGCCGAGCGCGACGAGGCCGGCACCGACGAAGGCGGTGGTGACGACGGCCGCGTAACGGCTACGCGGGGGGGTGGGCACGCGGCGACGACCGCGATATCGATCGGGCTCAGACGACAGGCGCTGGCGCACGCACACCCTCCGTTGTCGGGGTTCCGAGGCGGCTGGTGGACGTCCGTGAAGCTCCGATGAACGTCTGCCAACCGCGTCGTCACCCGTCCATGGACCTGATGACAACCGTGGACACGTTAGCCAACCCCCAGGCGAGTCACAAGCCAGAGCGCGGAATTGGCGTGTCGATCTGTCCGTTTGCGTCCGTGATTGTCACGCATCGTGGCGTCAGACGGTGCCCCCGTAACTGCCCGTTCGTCGCCGAGCGTGACCGGACCGGCTGAGTCGTCCGACTTGACGCCGCAGCCCACCGAGCACTGCCCGGCCGGCACCTGTCGGGCCCGGAGGCGCCCGGATGTCGGGCGGTTTCCGGCCCGGATTTCCCGGCCCCGGTCGGGCGGGTTACCGTTCGTTCAGGTGAAGGCCGTGAAGCCGGTGAAAGGGTGCGCTGATGAGCTCTCGTATTCGGGTCGTCGTCGCCAAACCAGGGCTGGACGGCCACGACCGGGGCGCCAAGGTCGTGGCGCGCGCCCTGCGGGACGCCGGGATGGAGGTCGTCTACACCGGCCTGCACCAGACGCCCGAGCAGATCGTGGAGATCGCCATCCAGGAGGACGCCGACGCGGTCGGCCTCTCCGTACTCTCCGGCGCGCACATGACGCTCTTCCGGCGGGTGCTGGAACTACTTGGTGAGCGGGACGCCCGCGACATCGTCGTTTTCGGTGGCGGCATCATCCCGAACGGTGACATCCCCGAGTTGGAGAAGCTGGGCGTCGCCAAGATCTTCACGCCCGGCGCCACCACTCAGGCGATCGTCGAGTGGGTCCGGCAGAACGTCGCGCAGCCGGTCGGCTGACAAGCGCAGCGGGGCCACCGGGCGGGTCGAGCCGGATTTGGGCACGGGGGAGGGGCCGGACGCACCCCTCACACGTCCGGCCCCTCTA
The DNA here is from genome assembly GCF_042898885.1 of Micromonospora sp. NPDC000316. Classification (NCBI taxonomy): domain Bacteria; kingdom Bacillati; phylum Actinomycetota; class Actinomycetes; order Micromonosporales; family Micromonosporaceae; genus Micromonospora; species Micromonospora sp. NPDC000316. Next base: position 283,120 of record NZ_JBIAZG010000006.1, on the reverse strand, counting down.
TGCACGATGCCCCGCCGCCACCCCTCGACCGACAGGGCATCGGCCGTCTCCCGTCATCGCGCTGTTCAGCGCTCCGACACCTGACTCAACGACGCCCCCACGGCCGGGTTACGCACCCGTTCCAACATCGCCCGGACGATTGACGTCGGCTGCGCCACGGCCGGAACCACCACGTCAGGTGTCCGGTTGTGCATTACCGCACACCGTGCACCCGCTCGGTTGCCGGTGGTGCCCACATCGCTAGGCTGCGGCCAATGGCCTGTTTGAACTGATGACAGGCGTCAAACTGTTTTCGAACGCTGGTGGCGGCGCGACGGCGCGCCGCGGAGACGGGACGGGACGCGCAAACGTGGACCTGTACGAGTACCAGGGGCGGGACCTGTTCGAACGGCACGGCTTGCCCGTGCTGGCCGGCGGCGTCGCCACTACCCCGGAGGAGGCCCGCGCGATCGCCGAACGCCTCGGCGGTCGTGTGGTCGTCAAGGCACAGGTAAAGGTCGGCGGCCGAGGCAAGGCCGGTGGCGTCAAGCTCGCCGAGGGCCCGGATGAGGCGGTGGCCAGGGCCACCGACATCCTCGGCATGGACATCAAGGGCCACACCGTCCACAAGGTCATGATCACCGTGACCGCGGACGTGGCCGACGAGTACTACTTCTCGTACCTGCTCGACCGGGCGAACCGCACCTTCCTCTGCATCGCCAGCGTCGCCGGCGGCATGGACATCGAGCAGGTCGCGGCCGAGACCCCCGACAAGGTCGTGAAGGCCCCGATCGACGCCGTCAAGGGTGTGGACGAGGCCAAGGCTCGCGAGATCGTGACCGCTGCCGGCTTCCCGGCCGAGGTCGCCGACCAGGTCGTCGAGGTGGCCGTCGGGCTGTGGCAGGCGTTCGTCGCCGAGGACGCCACGCTTGTCGAGGTCAACCCCCTCGCGAAGAACGGCGACGGGCGGCTGCTGCTGCTCGACGCCAAGATCAGCCTGGACGAGAACGCGGCGTTCCGGCACCCGGACCACGAGGCCCTGGTCGACCAGGCCGCCGTGGACCCGCTGGAGCAGGCCGCCAAGGCCAAGGACCTCAACTACGTCAAGCTCGACGGCGAGGTCGGCATCATCGGCAACGGCGCGGGTCTGGTCATGTCGACCCTCGACGTGGTCGCGTACGCAGGTGAGCGGCACGGCAACGTCAAGCCGGCCAACTTCCTCGACATCGGCGGCGGCGCGAGCGCCGAGGTGATGGCGAACGGCCTGGAGATCGTGCTCTCCGACCCGTCGGTGAAGAGCGTCTTCGTCAACGTCTTCGGCGGCATCACCGCCTGCGACGCGGTCGCCAACGGCATCGTGCAGGCGCTGGCGCTGCTGGAGCAGCGGGGCGAGAAGGCCACCAAGCCGCTCGTCGTCCGCCTCGACGGCAACAACGCCGAGGCTGGTCGGGCGATTCTCGACGGCGCGAACAACCCGCTGATCCAGCGGGTCGACACCATGGACGGCGCGGCCGAGCGGGCCGCCGAGCTGGCAGCTGCGGGGGTCTGATCATGGCTATCTGGCTGACCAAGGACTCGAAGGTCATCGTTCAGGGGATGACCGGCTCCGAGGGCTCCAAGCACACCCGGCGGATGCTCGCCGCCGGCACCAACGTGGTGGGCGGCGTCAACCCGCGTAAGGCGGGCCAGAAGGTCGACTTCGACGGCACCGAGCTGCCGGTCTTCGCGTCCGTGGCGGACGCCATGGCCGAGACCGGGGCCGACGTCACTGTCATCTTCGTGCCGCCGCAGTTCACCAAGGCCGCAGTGGTCGAGGCGATCGACGCCGCGATCGGCCTGGCCGTGGTGATCACCGAGGGCGTGCCGGTGCACGACACCGCCTCGTTCTGGGCGTACAACGTGTCGAAGGGCGAGCAGACCCGGATCATCGGGCCGAACTGCCCCGGCATCACCTCGCCGGGCGCGTCCAACGCCGGCATCATCCCGGCCGACATCACCGGCTCCGGCCGGATCGGCCTGGTCAGCAAGAGCGGCACGCTGACCTACCAGATGATGTACGAGCTGCGTGACATCGGCTTCTCCACATGCGTCGGCATCGGCGGTGACCCGATCATCGGGACCACCCACATCGACGCCCTGGCGGCGTTCGAGGCCGACCCGGAGACCGACGCCATCGTGATGATCGGCGAGATCGGCGGCGACGCCGAGGAGCGGGCCGCCGAGTTCATCAAGGCCAACGTCACCAAGCCGGTGGTCGGCTACATCGCCGGCTTCACCGCGCCTCCCGGCAAGACCATGGGTCACGCCGGGGCGATCATCTCCGGCTCGGCCGGCACCGCCGAGGCGAAGCAGGCGGCGCTGGAGGCGGTCGGAGTCAAGGTCGGCAAGACGCCGACCGAGACCGCCAAGCTCATGCGGGAGATCATGTCCGGCAACTGAGCCGGCAGACAGCATCGCAGGGGCCGACCGGTTGAACCGGTCGGCCCCTGCGGCGTACCACCCGGGCGGGAGCGCCCCAGCTCAGTCGTTGTTCCAGAACGGGTAGTTGCCGGTCGACCGTAGAATCGCGCTGCCGATGATGTTGATCACGCCGAAGGCGATGGCGAGGTAACCGAGAATCGGCGACTGGCCGTAGCGCCGGGCGTCGCGGATCGACAGGTAGCCGAAGATGATGCCGAGAATGCCGCAACAGATCAGCCCCAGCACGATGCCCAGCACGCCCCAGAGCGTGGTGCGGTCCCGGCCCCTGGCCGGCGGCGGTGGGGGTGGCGGGTATGCGGTCGTCACGGCTTCCTCCGGCGCGGTCATCGGCGGCGGGCCGACCCGGGCGCGCCCGGCGGACCCGACCGGGGAGGCGGCTACGGCCACCCCCTCTGGCCCGAGGCTAGACCCGGCCGGACGCCCTCGGCCCCGGTTCGCTCAACTCGCCGCCGCCCGGGGCGGGCTAACGGACGGCCACGGCCCGTGCGACGTGCCAGAGTAGAGCGGATGTCCCCCGACACCCCTGACCGCCCCAGCCGTTCCGGCGGTGTGGGCGCCGACGACCGGTCGGTCGACCGCGCCACACCGCGTCGGCGGGTGCCCGCGCCCCGCGCCGGTGAGTCGCCGCGCGGGCGGGCACCGCTGCCCGTCGCCGCAGGGGTGGCCGCCGGCTGGGCAGCCCTCACCTCATACCTGCCGGTCGCCATCGTTCTCGGCCTGGTGCAGCTCGGCGCGGACTCCACCACCCTGAGCGGCACCCTGCGCACCGCACTTGCCGGCTGGCTGGTGGGGCACGGTGTGCCACTGCACACCGAGTCCGGCCCGTTCGGGCTCGCTCCGCTGGCGCTGACAGTGCTCGCGCTCTGGCGACTGACCCGGGCCGGCGTGCACGTCAGCCGCGCGATCGGTGCCCGCGACAGCCGCTCACCGCGTCGAGCGCTGATCGGTGCGGGCGCGGTCGGCCTGGCGTACGCGCTGCTCGGCGCGCTGGCCGCGATGCTGGTGAGCGCGGGCGGGCCGGATGTGCCACTGGTGCGGGCAGCAGCCACGTTCGCCGTGGTCGGCACGCTCGCCGCGCTTGTCGGCGCGACCCGGATCACCGCCGTGACCCGACTGCTCGTCGCCCGGATGCCCGGTCCGCTGCGGGATGCCGTGCGTGCCGGGCTAGTCGCCGCGCTCCTGCTGCTCGGGGCCGGTGCCGGCGCGGCAGGCCTGGCCGTGGCCACCGGCGGCGGTGACGCCGCGGACATGATCGGCGCGTACCAGACCGGAGTGGCCGGGCAGGCCGGGATCACCCTGGTCAGCATGGCGTACGCGCCGAACGCGGCGATCTGGTCGACCAGCTACCTGCTCGGGCCCGGTTTCGCCGTCGGCGTCGACACCGCCGTCCGCACAAGCGAGGTGTCGGTGGGTGCGCTGCCGGCCATCCCGCTGCTCGCCGGCCTGCCCCGCGGTCCCGTGGACGGCCTCGGTGCCCTGCTGCTCGCGGTGCCGGTGCTGGCCGGGATGGTCGTCGGCTGGCTGCTGGCCCGACGGGTGGGCCGTCTCGCCGGGCCGGAGCGGGCCCCGCGGCGCTGGGCCGGGCTGCTGGCGCCGGCAGCGCTTGCCGGGCCGGTGGCAGGCGTGCTGCTCGGCGTGGCCGCCGCGATCTCCGGCGGGCCGCTCGGTGCCGGCCGACTGGCGCAGGTCGGGCCGGTGGCCTGGCAGGTCGGGGTGGTGGCGGCAGGTGTCATCGCGGTCGGCGCGCTGCTCGGGGCCGCCGCCACCCGGGCGCTCGTTCGGAGCCCAGGTGGTGGCCATGCCCCACCGCGCGACCCGGAGCCCGACCGGGCTCGCCGCTGAAACTGACCGGTTCGCCGACCTGACAGTGCTGGTGGTGGGGACGGCGCGGGGCGCCCCGGACGAATCCGGAGCGCCCCGTCAGGGCCGGACCGCTCAGGGCTGAGCCGGCAGGTTGATGTTCGCGAAGATGCTCAGGATGATCAGCAGGATGCCCAACCCGGCACCGACCGCACCGCAGATCAGGCCGGCCTTGGCCTGGCCGCCGTTGTTGGCCTGGCCCTGGGCGACCTTCTGCTGCGCCAGGTAACCGGTCACCACGCCGGCGATGCCGACGGGGATGCCCAGGTAGAGGCAGCAGATCAGCGGGATCGACGCGATGCCGAGGATCATCGACACCAGGCCGAGGGTGTTGTTCTGGCCCTGCTGCTGCGGGTAGCCGGCGTTCGGGTACGAGGGCGCGCCACCGTACTGCGGCTGCTGCCCGTACTGCGGCTGCTGACCGTACGGGTCCTGCGGCGGCTGGCCGTACTGCGGCTGCTGGCCGTACGGGTCCTGCTGCGGCTGGCCGTACGGCTGGCCGGAGGTGGGCTGCTGGCCGTACGGCTGGCCCGAGGTGGGCTGCTGGCCGTACGGGGCGGCCGGCGGCGGGGCGTACGGGTCGTGCGGCGGCGGGGGTGAGGTCGGGTCGTTGGGCTGCTGGCCGTACGGGTCCTGACCGGGGTTGCCGGGCTGCATTCGAAGAGCTCCTTGGATTTGTTCCGTCAGTTACTGCTGCTGTTCCCACTCATGATCGCGCCCAGACCGCCCAACGCGCAGCACAGCAACACGATGACATACCACGTGATACCCACGATAAGGGCCCATTTGGACCACTTGCGTGATTCTGTGGCCGCGGCCTGCGCCCCGGCGTAGTCACCCTGCTGAAGCAGTGGGTTGACCTTCGACGCGTTGATGATCGCCGGGATGGCCAGCGGCCAGAAGAGGAAGACAGCGACGATCGACATCGTCATGTTGTTGTCGATCGGCGGTTGCTGCTGGGGGTGGTGACCGGGCTGCATGGGGGTGCTCCTCATTCCAACGACACGGTTGGCGTGCCGGAACGCTAACGGGGGTGCGGGCCGAGCGACCGGCAGCGTACCGGGTCGATGCCCGTCGGCACTGTCGGAGATCGGCACCGCCCAGCCGAAGGGCCTCCTGACCTGCCCGATAGGCTGGCCCGGTGACCGAGCCCGCGTCCGCCGCCCGCATCGTCGTCCTCATCTCCGGCTCCGGGAGCAACCTTCAGTCCCTGTTGGATGCCGCCGCTGATCCCGCGTACGGCGCGCAGGTGGTCGCGGTCGGCGCGGACCGCGACGGCATCGCGGGCCTGGACCGGGCCGAAGCGGCGGGGGTGCCGACCTTCGTCGAGCGGGTCCGCGACCACGACACCCGGGAGGACTGGGATCGGGCGCTCACCGCGCACGTCGCGAAGCACCAACCCGACCTGGTCATCTCCGCCGGCTTCCTCAAGCTGGTCGGCCCGCACTTCCTCGCCGCATTCGGCGACCGCTACCTGAACACCCACAACACCCTGCTGCCGGCGTTCCCCGGCATCCACGGCCCGCGTGACGCACTCGCCTACGGCGTCAAGCTCACCGGGGCCACGCTCTTCTTCGTCGACGCCGGCATGGACACCGGGCCCATCGTGGCGCAGGTCGCGGTGCCGGTGCTCGACGACGACGACGTGGACGCGCTCACCGAGCGCATCAAGGAAGCCGAGCGACGGCAGCTCGTCGAGCAGGTCGGTCGCCTGGTCCGCGAAGGCTGGACCATCACCGGAAGGAAGGTCACGGTTCCGTGAGTCCCACTCAGGACGGGCGTCGCCCGATCAGGCGGGCGCTGGTCAGCGTCTATGACAAGACCGGGCTGGTCGAGCTGGCGCAGGCCCTGCACGCCGCCGGTGTGGAGATCGTGTCCACCGGGAGCACGGCGGGCACCATCGCCGCCGCCGGCGTGCCGGTGACCCCCGTGGAGACGGTGACCGGGTTCCCCGAGGTGCTCGACGGTCGGGTGAAGACCCTGCACCCGAAGGTGCACGCGGGTCTGCTCGCCGACCTGCGCAAGGACACCCACGTCGCCCAGCTCGACGAGTTGGGGGTGGCCGCGTTCGACCTGCTCGTCTCCAACCTCTACCCGTTCCAGGCGACTGTCGCCTCCGGCGCGGGCGTCGAGGAGTGCGTGGAGCAGATCGACATCGGTGGCCCGGCCATGGTGCGGGCCGCCGCCAAGAACCACGCCTCGGTCGCCGTACTCACCGACCCGGCCGCTTACCCGGCGCTGCTCGGCGCGCTCGACGAGGGTGGATTCACCCTGGCCCAGCGCCGCGCGCTTGCCGCCCGGGCGTACGCCGACATCGCCGAGTACGACGTGGCTGTCGCCCAGTGGTGCGCCAAGGAGCTGGCCCCGGCCGACGACTCCTGGCCGACGTTCGCCGGGACGGCGCTGCGCAAGTCGACCGTGCTGCGGTACGGGGAGAACCCGCACCAGCCCGCCGCGCTCTACGTCGACCCGGACGCCCCGGCGGGGCTGGCCCAGGCCGAGCAGTTGCACGGCAAGGAGATGTCCTACAACAACTACGTCGACGCGGACGCCGCCTGGCGGGCCGCGAACGACTTCGCCGACCAGCCGGCCGTGGCGATCATCAAGCACGCCAACCCGTGCGGCATCGCGGTCGGCGCGGACGTGGCCGAGGCGCACCGCCTGGCGCACGCCTGTGACCCGGTGTCGGCGTTCGGCGGCGTCATCGCGGTCAACCGCCCGGTCTCGGTCGAGATGGCCCGGCAGGTGGCCGAGATCTTCACCGAGGTGGTGGTCGCCCCCGGCTTCGACGAGGGCGCCGTCGAGGTGTTGCAGGGCAAGAAGAACATCCGGCTGCTGCGCGCGCCGGCCTGGAGCCCGGCGATTGTCGAGTGGCGGCAGGTGGCAGGTGGCGTGCTGTCCCAGGTCGCCGACCGGGTGGACGCCCCCGGCGACGACCCGGCGAGCTGGCAGTTGGCGACCGGAGAGGCCGCCGACGAGGAGCTGCTGCGGGACCTCGCGTTCGCCTGGCGGGCGGTCCGCGCGGTGAAGAGCAACGCGATCCTGCTCGCCAAGGACGGCGCCACCGTCGGGGTCGGCATGGGTCAGGTCAACCGGGTCGACTCGGCGCAGCTCGCGGTCAACCGCGCCGGCGCCGAGCGGGCCCGGGGTTCGGTCGCCGCGTCGGACGCGTTCTTCCCGTTCGCCGACGGCCCGCAGATCCTCATCGACGCCGGCGTCCGCGCCATCGTGCAGCCCGGCGGCTCGATCCGCGACGAGGAAGTCATCGCCGCGGCCAAGAAGGCAAACGTAACGATGTACCTGACCGGCACCCGCCACTTCTTCCACTAACCCCAACCCCCGGGCCCGCACCCGCACCCGCACCCGCTCGGCCCCCCGTTGACCATGAAGTTATCGGCACGCTCACCGGCGTGTCGGAGCTATAACTTCATGGTCAACGGGGGAGGCCGGGCCGGGTGGGTTACTGGGCTGCGGGGCGGAGTTCGGCGAAGTGGCAGGCGGACGGGTGGGGGTCGGCTGCTCTCGGGACTGTCTTGGGGTCCTCGACGGCGCAGATGTCCTGGGCCTTCCAGCAGCGGGTCCGGAAGTGGCAGCCGCTCGGCGGGTCAGCCGGGCTGGGCACGTCGCCGACCAGCCGGATCATGTTGCGCTGGTCGCGTGCCTCCGGGTCCGGCACCGGCACGGCTGACAGCAACGCCTGGGTGTACGGGTGGGTCGCCCGCTCGTAGATCTCGTCCTCGGTGCCGATCTCGACGATCCGGCCGAGGTACATGACCGCGACCCGGTCGGCGATGTGCCGCACCACGGACAGGTCATGGGCGATGAAGATGTACGACAGTCCGAACTCGTCCTGGAGCTGCTCCAGCAGGTTGATCACCTGGGCCTGGATGGAGACGTCGAGCGCGGAGACCGGCTCGTCGCAGACGATCACCTCGGGGCGTAGCGCGAGCGCGCGGGCGATGCCGATGCGCTGGCGCTGACCGCCGGAGAACTGGTGCGGGTACCTGTTGATGTGCTCCGGGTTGAGCCCGACGACGTCCAGCAACTCCTGGACCCGCTTCTGCTTGCTGCCCTTCGGAGCCGCGTCCCGGTGGATCTCGAACGGCTCGCCGATGATGTCGCCGACTGTCATCCGCGGGTTCAGCGAGGTGTACGGGTCCTGCATGACCATCTGCATGTTGCGGCGCAGTCGACGCAGCTCGCCGCCGGAGGCCTTGAACAGGTCCTTGCCCTCCAGGGTGGCCCGCCCGGAGGTGGGTGTCTCCAGCCGCATCAGCAGCCGCGCGAGGGTGGACTTGCCGCAGCCGGACTCGCCGACGACGCCGAGCGTCTCGCCCCGGCGCAGTTCGAAGCTCACGCCGTCGACGGCCTTCACGGCGCCGATCTGCCGCTGGAACAGCACGCCCTGGCTGATCGGGAAGTGCTTCACCAGGTTGTCGACGGAGAGGATCGTCTCGCCCCGGACCTTGGCGGGGCTAGCGGGCGCTGTCATCACGGACCTCCTGCGCGAAGTGGCAAGCACTGGTCCGGCCGTCACCGAGGACCAGGTCATGCGGCACGACGTCCACGCAGACCTGCTGGACGTAGGGGCAGCGGGGGTGGAACGGGCAGCCGGAGGGGATGCGCATCAGGTTCGGCGGCAACCCCTTGATCGTCGACAGTTCCTGGCCGCGGACGTCCATCCGCGGGATCGATTCCAACAACCCCTTTGTGTACGGGTGGGCGGGCGCCTTGTAGAGCGAGCGGACATCGGCGTGCTCGACGATCCGGCCGGCGTACATGACCGCGATCCGGTCCGCGACGCCGGCGACCACACCCAGGTCGTGGGTGATCAGGATCATGGCCATGTTGAGGTCCCGGCGCAGGTCGGCCAGCAGGTCCATGATCTGGGCCTGCACTGTGACGTCGAGCGCCGTGGTGGGTTCGTCGGCGATGAGCACCTTCGGGTTGAGTGCCAGTGCCATAGCGATCATGACGCGTTGCCGCATGCCGCCGGAGAACTGGTGCGGATAGTCGCCGATCCGTTTGGCGGCACCGGGGATCTTGACCAGGTCCATCAGCTCGACCGCCCGGCGGCGGGCGTCGCCCCGGGACATGCCGGCGCGCTGGCGCAGCGTCTCGCCGATCTGCCAGCCGACCGGGAAGACCGGGTTCAGCGCGGAGAGCGCGTCCTGGAAGATCATCGCGATCTCCTTGCCGCGGACCTGCCGGCGCTGTTCCTCGGAGCTGGTGAGCAGGTCCTGACCCTGGTAGAGGATCTGACCGGAGCGGACGAACGCGGGCGGGGTGTCCAGGATGCCCATGATCGCCTGGGCGGTGACCGACTTGCCGGAGCCGGACTCGCCGAGCACCGCGAGGGTCTCCCCGGCGTCCAGGTGGTACGACACGCCGTTGATCACCTGGGCCACGCCCTCGTGGGTGCGGAACTCGATGTGCAGGTCCCGCAGCTCCAGCAGGTGGCCGCCGTCCGGGGTGGCGGAGGCGGGCGTGGGTTGAACGCTCATGATGGTGCCTGCCTTTCGCTCGCGACTGCGGGGCTCGCTTCGCTCGCTCGCATGGCCTGCCTTTCGCTCGCGACTGCGGGGCTCGCTTCGCTCACTCCTCGCGCTCGCATGGAGGCCCTCACCGCAGCTTCGGGTCGAAGGCGTCACGGATCGCGTCGCCGAGCATGATGAACGCCAGCACGGTCAGCGCGAGGAAGGCCGACGGGACGATCAGCGGGGTCGCCGCCTCCCGCATGTGGATCCGGCCGGTGTCGATGTCCTGGCCCCACGAGATGGTTGGGGCCTTCAGGCCGATGCCCAGGAACGAGAGCGTGGCCTCGGCGGCGATGAACGAGCCGAGCGCGATGGTCAGCACGACGATGGCCGGGGCCAGCGAGTTCGGCAGGATGTGCCGCCACATGATCCGGCCGTTGCCGGCACCGAGCATCCGGGCCGCCGCCACGTAGTCCTGCTCCTTGGCGGTGATCACCGAGGAGCGGACGACGCGTGCCGCCGTGGTCCAGCCGAGGATGGCCAGCACGAAGATCACCGCGGCGATCCGGGCGTTCACGCTGTCGCTGGAGACGCGCTTGAGCAGCACGATCGCGGCCAGCAGCAGCGGGATGCCGAGCACCACGTCGATCACCCGGGAGAGCACCGCGTCGATCCAACGGCCGAAGTACCCGGCGAGCATGCCGACCGTCAGCGCGATCACGCCGGTGCCGAGCGCGGCGAGCGCGCCGACAAGCAGCGAGGCCCGCGTGCCGTAGACCGCTCGGGAGTACGTGTCACAGCCCTGGAAGTCGTACCCGAAGATGGCCCCGCCGGACGGCCCGGCGTGCTGCCGGGACAGCAGGCAGTCGTTCGGGCTGTTGGCGGTGAACAGGCCGGGGGCGATGGCCATCAGGGTGAAGATGACGACAAGCGCCGACGAGATCCAGAAGATGGGGTTGCGGCGCAGGTCGCGCCAGGCGTCGCCGGCCAGGCTGCGCGGTTTGTGCGGCGCGTCGATCTGGTTGGGCGCGCCCGGCTCGCCGGAGGGGCCACGCCGTGCGGCCTGGTTCTCGGTGGCCGCAACAGTTTCGAAGTCACTCATGCCGGCACCTCGCTGCGCTCACTCATAGCGGATCCTCGGGTCGAGTACGGCGTAAAGGACGTCCACCACCAGGTTCGAGACCAGGTAGACCACGACGAGCACGCTGACGATGCCCACCACCAGGGGGCCGTCCTCGGTGCGGATGCCGCGGAAGAGGTTGAAGCCCACACCGGGGATGTTGAAGACGCCCTCGGTGATGATCGCGCCGCTCATCAGGTTGCCAAGCTCCACACCGAGGAAGGTGACCACCGGAATGAGGGAGTTGCGCAGCACGTGGACTGTGACGATGCGGCGTTTGACCAGGCCCTTGGATCGGGCGGTGCGGACGTAGTCGGCGCGGAGGTTCTCGGCCACCGACGTGCGGGTCAACCGCAACGCGGTGGCAAGCGACAGCGAGCCGAGCACGATGCCGGGCAGCAGCAGAGCGTAGAACGTCGGCTCGGAGCCGGCGGTGGGTGGGAAGACCTGCCATTTGACGCCCAGGAAGTACTGCGCGAGTGGCGCCAGCACGATTGTCGGGATGCCCAGCACCAGCAGCGTCAGCACCAGCGTCGAGTTGTCGAAGATGCTGGCCCGGCGGATGCCGGCGATCACACCGGCGCTCACCCCGAAGATGATCGCCACGGCGAGCGCGATGATCGCGAGCTTCACGGTGACCGGCCAGGCGGCCTGCAGGATGTCGCCGATCTGCCGGCCGGTCAGGGACTGGCCGAGATCACCCTGGAGCAGGTTCTTCACATAGTCGAAGTAGCGGTAGAAGAAGCCGCCGACGCCTGTCGCGTCCAGGTGGTACTTCTCCGTCAGGTAGGCCCGCTGGGCCTCGGTCACCGGTCGTTCGCCCGCGAGGGCCTGGATGGGGTCACCCTGGCCGGCGAACATCAGCGCGTAGACGATCAGGGTGGTCCCGAAGAACGCCAGGACCATCTGGAGGAGGCGCCGAAGGATGTAGCGGAACATGCTTAGCAGTCTCTCCGGAATTATGCGAAAGGGTCGCAGGACGGCATCTCTGGTCGTACCCGAAATATCTGAGATGTGCCGTCGGGCCGGGGGAGGTCTGCGCCGCTGATGTCGGACCCGCGTGAGCGGGGCCGGCGGGCACAGCGCGGTCCGGGCCACCCGGGCGTCGTCGCCCGGGTGGCCCGCACTTGGTCAGCTCAGCTGGCCGCTTCGATCTTCACGAGGTTGACCCGCTGGAACAGGTCCATCTCGACGTTCTTGACCTTGGACGAGTGGCCGAACACGTTCTCGCCGAAGCGGAGCGGGATCACCGGCATGTCCTTGGCCAGGATGTCCTCCGCCTGCTGGTACTTGGCGATCGCCTCGTCCTGCGTCTTGGCGGCGGAACCCTCCTTGACCAGCCTGTCGAACTCCGGGTTGCTGTAGCCGTAGTAGTTCGACGAGCCGTTGGTGCTGTACAGCGGGCCGAGGTAGTCCTCCATGGTCGGGTAGTCCATGACCCAACCCATCCGGAACGCACCCACAGGCGTCTTGTTCTCGACCTTTGTCAGCAGGTCGGCGAACTTCGGCTCGGCCGAGCCGACGGCGTCGACACCCAGGTTGGCCTTGAGCTGGTTGACCGTGGCGTCGACCCAGTCCTTGTGACCGCCGTCGCCGTTGTAGGAGATGACGATCTTCGAGGGACCACCGGCGGCCTGGTAGAGCTTCTTGGCCTCGGTCGGGTTGAACTCCCCGGCGCTGCCCGCGGTGTTCTCCCGGTAGCCCGGCAGCACCGGCGAGACGAACGAGCGGGCGGACTCCTGCGAGCCCTTGAAGACCGACTTGGTGATCTCGTCACGGTCGATCGCCATCGAGATGGCCTTACGCACGTCCGGGTTGCTGTAGTCCTTGTCGAACGTCGGGAACGCCAGGAACTGGAACGACGACATCGGGCTGGTCTTGTAGCGGTCGCCCAGGTCGGTCGGCGCGGTGCTCAGGCTCTCGGTCGGGATCGTGGGCAGCACGTCCAGGTTGTCCGCCAGGACGTCCGCGTAGGCCGCGGTGAGCTGCTGGTAGATCCGGAACTCGACGTTCTTGACCTTGGGCTTCTCGCCCGGGTACGCGTCGTACCGCTCGACCTCGATCTTGCTGTCGTGCTGCCAGGAGCCCTTCATCTTGAAGGGGCCCTGCCCGATCGGGGCCTGCTCGTACGAGTCCTTCACCACGCCCGGGGCCGAGAACGCGGCGTCCGGCAGTGGGAAGAACGCGGTGTAGCCAAGAGTCGTCTTGAAGTCGATGTACGGCTCGGACAACGTCACGGTGAAGGTGAGGTCGTCGACCTTCTTCAGCCCGGACATCTCCTTGGCCTTCGGCTCCTTGCCCTGCAGGTCGGCGTAGCCAGCGATCTTCTCGAAGAAGTAGTTGCTGTCCTGGCCGTTGGGGGCGTACGCGCCGTAGTTCCAGGCGTTGATGTAGTCCTCGGACGTGACCTTCTCACCGTTGTGGAAGGTGAAGCCGTCCTTGAGCTTGATCGTCCAGACCTTGTTGTCCGGAGAGGTCACCGACTCTGCCGCGACCTCGTAGGGCTTGTTCTGGGCGTCGTAGTCGACGAGCGGGCTGAACAGGCCGGCGAGCACCTGCGCTCCCGACGTCTCGGTGGTGTTTGTGGGAACCAGGTGCTTCGGTTCGGCGATCTGGATGCTTACCGCCGAACTGTCGCTGCCACCGGATCCGTTGTCTCCGCCGCTGCCGCAGGCCGCGAGGCCCAGCGTCACCGCGAGCGGGAGGGCGGTCCAGGCGGCGAGTCTACGAACTCGCATCGTGCCTCCTCATCTCCTCACGCTGCGCAGTCAAGCCCGACGCTGGGTTTACGCTGCGCAACAAGTGGTAACGGTAGGTCGGGCTACTGGCCTTCGACAACGGCCCGATGCCGGGTGCATAACGGTCGGAATACTTCGCCGTGTGACGCACGCGTCAGTTGGCGGGCCGGAACCGGACTCACCGGCACTGAGCTGGGCATTTTCCCGTCGATGTCCGGCACCTGCTGTGTTCGTCTGGCCCTGGATTCGCCCTTGCGCGGTTCGTCGTCCGAGCTCTGCCCGCCCGCTCGTTCTGACCGGTCCGCGCGTGACCAGTTCCACAAAATGTCACCGATAGTGACGAGATCTGGGTCACTATCGGTGACTGAATCGGGTGCCGGTGCCCCGTCGCGCGAGGTCCTCCGAAGGGCGGGTGTCGGGCGTGAGACGATCTGGTCGTGACGGCGACGGTTCTGGACGGCAAGGCGACCGCAGCGGAGATCAAGGAAGAGCTGCGGATACGCGTGAAGGCACTCGCGGAACGCGGCATCATCCCCGGACTGGGTACGGTCCTGGTCGGTGCCGACCCGGGCAGTCAGGCGTACGTCAACGGCAAACACCGCGACTGCGCCGAGGTCGGCATCGCCTCGATCCGCCGGGAACTGCCGGCCGACGCCACCCAGCAGCAGGTCGACGACGTCCTGGCCGAGCTGAACGCCGACCCGGCGTGCCACGGCTACATCGTCCAGCTGCCGCTGCCCGCCCACCTCGACACCCAGCGGGTGCTGGAGCTGATCGACCCGGCCAAGGACGCCGACGGCCTGCACCCGGTCAACCTGGGTCGGCTCGTCCTCGGCTACGACGGCCCGCTGCCCTGCACCCCGCGCGGCATCGTGGAGCTGCTCCGCCGGCACGACGTGGCGCTGCGCGGTGCCACAGTCGCCGTGGTCGGCCGGGGCAACACCGTCGGCCGCCCGCTCGGCCTGCTGCTCACCCGCCGCAGCGAGAACGCCACAGTGACCCTCTGCCACACCGGCACGCTCGACCTCGCCTCGCACACCCGGGCCGCCGACATCGTGATCGTCGCGGCCGGCGTACCCGGCCTGCTCACCGCCGACATGATCCGGCCCGGCGCGGTCGTCGTCGACGTGGGCATCACCCGGGTGATCGGCCCCGACGGCAAGGGCCGCTACACCGGCGACGTCGACCCGGAGGTGGCCGGGACGGCCGGTGGGCTGGTGCCGATGCCTGGTGGTGTCGGCCCGATGACCCGGGCCATGCTGCTCACCAACGTCGTGGAGCGCGCCGAGCGCGGCTGACCCCGTGCGCCCCGCCGGCACCCGGCGAGGTGCATCCGCCGCCACCTCAACCGGGCGTCGGTGACGTTCGCCCCATCCCGCCGTTGTCCGCCGCCCCTGGCCTGTTCGGTGCCAGGATGACTGATACGGTCCGGAAAACCGACTGGTAGCAGGGAGTGGGACGACCATGGGTAAGAAGGTCACTGTCGTCGGGGCTGGCTTCTACGGCTCCACCACCGCACAGCGCCTGGCCGAGTACGACGTCTTCGACACCGTCGTGATCACCGACATCGTGGAGGGCAAGCCCGCGGGTCTCGCTCTCGACCTCAACCAGTCGCGGGCCATCGAGGGCTTCGAGACCAAGGTGGTCGGTGTCACCACCGGCCCCAACGGTGAGGGCTACGAGAACATCGAGGGCTCCGACGTCGTCGTGATCACCGCCGGCCTGCCGCGCAAGCCCGGCATGAGCCGGATGGACCTGCTCGAGACCAACGCCAAGATCGTCCGGCAGGTGTCCGAGAACGTGGCCAAGTACGCCCCGAACGCCGTGGTCATCGTGGTCTCCAACCCGCTGGACGAGATGACCGCGCTGGCTCAGCTGGCCACCCAGTTTCCGAAGAACCGGGTGCTCGGCCAGGCCGGCATGCTGGACAGCGCGCGGTTCACCAACTTCGTCGCCGAGGCGCTGAGCGTGCCTGTCGCGTCGGTACGCACGCTCACCCTGGGCTCGCACGGCGACACGATGGTGCCGGTGCCCTCGAAGAGCACCGTCAACGGCAAGCCGCTGCGTGACGCGATGCCGGCCGCGCAGATCGAGGAGCTGGTCGTCAAGACCCGCAACGGTGGCGCCGAGGTCGTCGCGCTGCTCAAGACCGGTTCGGCCTACTACGCGCCGTCCGCCGCCGCCGCCCGGATGGCCAAGGCCGTCGCCGAGGACTCCGGCGCCGTCATGCCGGTCTGCGCGTGGGTCGACGGTGAGTACGGCATCTCCGGCGTCTACCTGGGCGTCGAGGCCGAGATCGGCGCCGAGGGCGTCAAGCGGGTCGTCGAGACCGACCTGGACGCCGACGAGCTGGCAAGCCTCAAGGAGGCCGCCGAGGCCGTCCGCGCCAAGCAGGGCGACGTCGCCAGCATGTGATCTCCGCACCAACAGCTGTGAAAGGGCCCGCCGGCACACTGCCTGCGGGCCCTTCGCTCGGTCGGTTGAGTTCAGTGCCGGGTGAAGGGGTCGCCCAGGTGCGGTGTGGCGAGGATGCCCGGGTCGCGCCGGTCGGCCTCCCGCCAGTGCGCCGCAGTGGCCCCCGGAAACGCGTCGGCCCGGGGCTGGAAGAAGGCACCCTCACCGTCGGTGAGTGCGGCGACCGTGATAGACCCAAGGGTGCGGCTCAGAGGCATCGGGTGATGGTGCCAGGGAACTCCTGCGCCGTGCAGCCCGGTTTTTCCCGGTCGGTCCAGGCCGGGTGGGGGCTGCCGGCCCAATTGCAGTACGCTCGTACTGCTTGAGCACGTGTCCCCCGAGAGGAGCGCCGGCCGATGGCGAAGATCAAGGTAAACAACCCGGTCGTGGAGCTCGACGGCGACGAGATGACCCGGATTATCTGGAAGCAGATCCGGGAGCAGCTGATCCTGCCCTACCTCGACGTCGACCTGCACTACTACGACCTGTCGATCCAGCACCGCGACGAGACCGACGACCAGGTCACCGTCGACGCCGCGAACGCCATCAAGGAGCACGGCGTCGGCGTCAAGTGCGCGACCATCACCCCGGACGAGGCCCGGGTGGAAGAGTTCGGCCTGAAGAAGATGTGGCGGTCGCCCAACGGCACCATCCGCAACATCCTCGGCGGCGTCGTCTTCCGCGAGCCGATCATCATGTCCAACGTGCCGCGGCTGGTTCCCGGCTGGACCAAGCCGATCATCATCGGCCGGCACGCCCACGGTGACCAGTACAAGGCCACCGACTTCGTCGTCCCCGGCCCGGGCACGGTGACCATCACCTACACCCCCGCCGACGGCGGCGCCCCCATGGAGATGGAGGTCGCCAACTTCCCCGGCGGCGGCATCGCCATGGGCATGTACAACTACGACGAGTCGATCCGGGACTTTGCCCGGGCCTCGTTCCGGTACGGCCTGGACCGCAACTACCCGGTCTACCTGTCGACCAAGAACACCATCCTCAAGGCGTACGACGGTCGCTTCAAGGACATCTTCGCCGAGGTGTTCGAGGCCGAGTTCAAGGCCGAGTTCGACGCCGCCGGCATCACCTACGAGCACCGGCTGATCGACGACATGGTCGCCGCCGCGCTCAAGTGGGAGGGCGGCTACGTCTGGGCCTGCAAGAACTACGACGGTGACGTGCAGTCCGACACCGTCGCGCAGGGCTTCGGCTCGCTGGGTCTGATGACCTCGGTCCTGCTCTCCCCGGACGGCCGTACCGTCGAGGCGGAGGCCGCGCACGGCACTGTCACCCGGCACTACCGGCAGTACCAGAAGGGCGAGAAGACCTCGACCAACCCGATCGCGTCGATCTACGCCTGGACCCGGGGCCTCGCGCACCGGGGCAAGCTGGACGGCACGCCGGCGGTGACCGAGTTCGCCAACACCCTGGAGCAGGTCATCGTCGACACCGTCGAGGGCGGCCAGATGACCAAGGACCTCGCGCTGCTCATCTCGCGCGACGCCCCGTGGCTGACCACCGACGAGTTCATGAACGCGCTCGACGAGAACCTGGCCCGCAAGATCGCTGGCTGATCCAGGCGTACCGCATCATCGAAGCCCGCCGGCACCCGCCGGCGGGCTTCGGCGTGCCTGGCGGCGGCGCGCCTTCGGTGTCGCCTGGCCCGTGGCGCGGCCTTCGGCGTGTCCCGCAGGTGACCCGAAACCGGCGTCACCGCCCCCGGCGCGCCTCGTTGACCAGGGTGGACGAGATGCCAGTCCCGTCCAAGGAAGGTTGACCGCGGTCGACCAGCGGCATGCGTGCCGATCAGGCAGCCTTCCCGGCTGTGGCGTGCACAGCCAGCCGTCCCTTCCCTGCGGGGGGCCCTGTCCCGGGCCCCCCGCGCCCTGTTCCCCGACCTTCTCGGGCGCCCTCTCAGGCGGCGCGCAGCAGGTCGGCGGCCCGCTCGGGGGCGATGTCGTTGATGAAGACACCCATCCCCGATTCGGAGCCGGCCAGATACTTCAGCTTGTCGGCGGCCCGCCGGATGCTGAACAGCTGCAGATGCAGGTGGCCCAGCTCGCGGTCGATACGGGTCGGCGCCTGGTGCCACGCCGCGATGTAGGGCATCGGCATGTCGAACAGCCCGTCGAAGCGGCGCAGCAGATCGAGGTAGAGCGGCCCGAAGGCGTCCCGCTCGCTGTCGTCAAGCGCCGGGATGTCCGGCACCACGCGGCGCGGCGCGACGTGCACCTCGAACGGCCAACGGGCCGCCGCTGGCACAAAAGCCGTCCAGTGGTCGTTCTCGACGACCACCCGGTCACCTGTGGCGCGCTCGGCGGCCAGCACGTCCGCGTACAGGTTGCCGCCGCCAGTCCGCTCCGCGTGCCGGCGCGCGGCGGCCAGCAGCGCCCGGGTGCGCGGCGTCACGAAGGGGTACGCGTAGATCTGCCCGTGCGGGTGGTGCAGGGTGACACCGATCTCGACGCCCCGGTTCTCGAAGCAGAACACCTGCACCACACCGGGCAGCTCACCGAGCACCTCGGTGCGGTCGGCGAGCGCGTCCAGAACCGTGCGGACCCGGCGCGGGGGGAGGCTGGCGAAGGACGCGTTGTGGTCCGACGTGAAGCAGACCACCTCGCACCGGCCCAGACCAGGCCGAACCGGTGTGAACGGTGTGATCTCTCCGGGCTCGCCGGCGACCCGCCCGCTCAGCGACGGGAACCGGTTCTCGAAGACCACCACGTCGTAGTCGGGTGCCGGGACCTCGGTCAGCCGGTCGCCCACCGACGGGTCGAGCGGGCACTCGTTCGCGGGCGGGAGAAAGGTGCGGGTCTGCCGGTGCACGGCGACGGCCACCCACTCGTCGGTAAGTGGGTCGTAGCGCAGCTGCGACGCGGGCGGCGGTGGCGGCAGGTCCCGGCGGTCCGGCTGGTCGCGGACGGCGTCGTCGTTCTCGTCGAAGTAGATCAGCTCCCGGCCGTCGGCCAGGTCGATCGCTGTGCGCTTCACCGCGCCGTCCCCTCACTCGTCGGCGTGCGCGTAGCGCGGCCCGCCCCCGTTGCCTTCACCATGATCAATTCGCCTACCTGTTCGCCGAGTACCCGTTGTGCCGGTGGAGGCAGCCGGTCGTCGCTGACCAGGACGTGCGCTGCTGCGAGTTCGACGATCGAGGAGATGCCCACGGTGCCCCACTTGGTGTGGTCGGCGAGCACCACAAGCCGGTCCGCCGCGGCCACCAACGCCCTGTCGGTCTCGGCCTCCATGAGGTTCGGGGTGGTGAAGCCGGCCCGCTCGGTGATGCCGTGCACGCCGAGGAAGAGCAGGTCCAGGTGCAGCGTCCGGACGGCGCCGACAGCAAGCGGGCCGACGAGGGCATCGGACGGCGTACGCACACCGCCGGTGAGCACCACCGTCTGGTCGGGCCGACCGCCGGCGTGCAGGATCTCGGCCACCGGCAGCGAGTTGGTCACCACTGTCAGGCCGCGGATGTCCACCAGCCTGCGGGCCAACTCGGCGGTGGTGGTGCCGGCGGAGAGGGCGATGGCCGCGCCCGGCCGGACCAACTGGGCCGCCCGGTCCGCGATGGCTGCCTTCTCCGGCAGTTGACGGACCGACTTGGCGTGGAAGCCCGGCTCGTCTGTCGAACTCGGGCCGGTGGTGGTGGCGCCGCCGTGCACCTTGGCCAGCAGGCCGCGCTCGTCCAGCGCGTCCAGGTCGCGCCGAATGGTCATGTCGGAGACGCCGAACTCGGTGGCCAGGTCGCTCACCCGGACACCGCCGGCCACGCGGACCCGCTCCAGGATGGCTGCCTGCCGCTGCTGAGCGAGCATCGTCGCGCCTCCCAAGGGTCCACGTATCTCACGTGCTCGAACGTGTTTCAACAAAGATGAACACTAGCGCGTGCGCGGAAGCGATGAAAGGAAAGGGGGCGACGCCTCAGGCAGACGGGATCTTGAGCTCCACCCACCCGGTCTCGGTGAGGTGGTGCAACACCGCCTGGACCGCGTCCGCCACGCTCAGATCTGTGGTGTCGAGCACCAGATCCGCGTCGGTGGGCACCTCGTACGGGTCGTCGATGCCTGTCATCCCGGTGAGTAGGCCGGCCCGCGCCCGCGCGTACAGGCCCTTGCGGTCCCGCTGCTCGCACACCTCAAGCGGCGTCGCGACGTGCACAAGCGTGAAGCCCGCCCCGGCGGCCAGTGCCATCTCCCGTGCGGTCGCCCGCGCCGCCGCGTACGGGGCGATCGGGCAGCAGATGCCCACCCCGCGGTGCCGGGCGATCTCGGCCGCCACCCAGCCGATCCGCCGGACGTTGAGATCCCGGTCGGCCTTGCTGAAGCCGAGCCCGGCGGACAGCTCCCGGCGCACCACGTCACCGTCGAGGAGGGTCACCGTGCGGTCGCCGCTCTCGCGCAGCGCGTCCGCCAGCCCTCGGGCGATTGTGGACTTGCCGGAGCCGGACAGGCCGGTCAGGAAGACCACCAGGCCCCGGTGCCGGCGCGGCGGCCGGGCGCGGGCCAGCTCCTTCGCCACCGCCGGAGGGGTATGCCACTCCGGCAGCGGGAAACCCCTGTCGAGCAGATCGTCGATCTCGTTCTGGGTGAGCGCGAGGCGGCGGTTACGCGGCGGGATGTCGTCCCGCCAGCGCCACTGCCCGTCGCGGTTGTCGTATGCCAACTCGCGCGGCACCAGCACCCGCAGCCCGGCGCCTGCGAGCATCTCCTCGGTGGAGAGCAGGTGGGTCACCCCGTACGCGGCGGAGACCCGGGCGCGCAGCAGCGCGTCGCTGATCTCCTCCCGCCGGTGCGACAGGGGCACGGCCACCAGTGTCGCCGGGGGCATCCGGTCCCGGGCGGCGAAGATCGCACGCACAAGCGCCTCCGGTGCGAGCCCACCGGCGCCGCCCTCACCGACCGGGATCATCACGAGCAGGTGTGCGGCAAGGGTGCGGGCGGCGTGCGCGATCTGCGCGAGCTGCGGCCGGTGCAGCGGCCGATCGGCGATGACCCCGAGCACCCGGCCCGGTGGCAGCAGCGCGCGGACCTCCTCCGGGCTGCGGCGCAACCGCTGGAACGGGCCGTGGCCGCCGTCGCCGAGGCGGTGCACCTGCCCGCCGACTCCCGCCACGCCCTCGCGGACCGACCAGACGTCCGCCACGTCCAGGGCGGCCGCCGGTGCGCCCTCCCCGTCGGTAAGCACAAGCGCCCGGCGGGCCGGGTCGCGCGGATCGAAGCCCTGCGCCAGCGCGCTCGGCACCTGCAGGGTCACCGGCACCTGCCACGGCGTGTCGTCGGCCAGTCGGCCACGACGGCTCACCGACACCAGATCGGCGCGGGTCATGAAGCCGGTCAGGGGGGCGTACGCGCCGGTCAGCAGCAGCTCCAGATCAGCGAGCTCACCGGGACGCGGCGTGTACGCCGGCGCGTCCCGGAGCATCTCGTCGGGCAGCACCCAGCCGTTGCTCATCCCACCCCCCACTCGGTGATCGGCACACAGTTTCGCAGCCGACCGCCGATCGGTCGAGGCCGCCACTCCACGAGCCGGGCGGGCCGGTCAGCGGCGGACCCGGCGACCCACCGCAGACCGCAGACGGTTCCAGACTTTCCGCTCGTCGCGGATGCGCGGGCGGGCACCGTCGGCCCGGCAGACGAAGATCAGCGGCAGCGGCGCGTCCTCCGTCCACCCGGCATTGGTGATCCGTGCCTTGACGAGCCAACTGCCCCGGGTCCGGCCGCCGTTGAGGGTGCGGAAGTCGATCGTGGTGGTGGCCCGGTGCACCAGGTGGACGGTCTCCCCGGCGGCCTGATCGCCGGCCCGCTCGGTCTGGAAGGTCACCGGGAGGAAGATCTCGTCGCCGGTCTCCCGACGGCGGGCGACCAGATCCAGCCGCGCCTTGCGGACCTGCTGGGTGGCGTCGAGGACCTCGGGGGCGATCTCGTCGACCGGGAGCACGAGCACGTCCCGCTCGTCGTCGGAGCGGAAGCCGATCGGCTGGCCCTCGGAGCGCAGTTCGGCGGCGACGGTCATCGTGATCGTGTGCTCGTCGGGCCGGAACTCGTCGATCCTGCTGTGCCCGGCGACGCCCGCCTCCCAGCGGGCCAGCCGGCGCAGGTCCGCGACCCGGCCCTGCCCGGCCAGGAAGGCCACGGCCCGTTGCAGCGGCGGCAGGCCGGCGGCGACACCTGGCGCGAACCGCTCCGTGATGATCTTCTGGACCTCCAGGGCGACCTGATCCACCCAGTCCTCGGGGGCCTCCAGCATCCGCTTGCCACGCAGCCGGTTGGTCATCTCGTTGCGCAACCACCGCCGGTGCAGCCGGTCCCGCAGCGGACCCGGCTCGGTGTGGGCGTCGACGATGTCCAGCGCGTCCCGCACACTCGCGAAGTAGCTCGACGGCTCCATAAGCGCCGCCGTGACGTTGCTGGCGTCGCCCCGCTGGGCGTGGTGGTAGCAGGTGTAGTCGGACAGCACGCATGTGCGGCGGGACTTGAAGTAGGCCCGCACGACAAGCGAGTGGTCCTCGAGCCGCCGCTTGCCGCCCTCCGGGAACCGCAGCCCGTGCTCGTCGAGGAACGAGCGACGGAACAGCTTGTGGCAGGTGAGGCTGTCGATAAGCGGGGCGTTCGCCAGGGTGGCGTCGAAGCGGTTCTTCCGGAACAACTCCCGGGGCACACCGCGCCTGTGCCCGGCCATCTTGCCGATCACCACGTCCGCGTCGTACGTCGTCGCGCAGGCGTAGAGCCGCTCCAGCGCCTGATCGGCGAACCAGTCGTCGTCGTCGGCGAAGAAGACGTACTCGCCGCGGGCGTGGTCGATGCCCAGGTTGCGCGGGCGCGACGGCCAGCCCGAGTTCTCGATGTGCAGCACCCGGATGTGCGGGTGCGCGTCGGCCAGCCGGTCCAACCGCTTGCCGGTGGTGTCGGTCGAACCGTCGTCGACGAAAATCACCTCGAACTCGCCGGCCGGCAGCGACTGGCGCAGCAGCGACGACACCAGCTTCTCGATGTTCCGGCCGCTGTTGTACGCCGGTACGACGACACTCACCTTGGGGACGCCAACCTCGACCATCACGATTCCTCCCGCGTCGGCGGCCGGATGTCCTGGGGAACACTGCCCGGTGAACGGAATGTGAATCGTGCCATCAGGGACCAGTCATTTCGGCGGCGGGGTCTGGCCGCCTGCCGGACCGGCGCAAACGTCGGCCGTACTCGATGTCGGACCTTAGGGGTCGACTGACGCGAGGATCAGGGGAGCACCCGGGGCGCGCCGGTGCCCACGGGGGCCCTCGACTCCATACGCTGACGTCGTGACACTGATCGCGACCCAGTCGCTCACCAAGACGTACGGAGGTCGGGTCACCGCGCTGGCCGACCTCACCGTCGCCGTCGAGCCCGGGATCATCGGTCTGGTGGGCGCCAACGGTGCCGGCAAATCCACCTTGATCAAGATCCTGCTCGGCCTGATTCCCCCGACCAGCGGTCAGGTCTCGGTGCTCGGCATCGACCCGACCGCCGATCCGGCGGCGGTCCGCGCCCGCGTCGGCTACATGCCCGAACACGACTGTCTCCCGCCGGACCTGTCCGCCGCCGAGCTGGTGACCCACCTCGGCCGGATGAGCGGCCTGCCCCGCACCGCCGCCCGCGAGCGCGCCTCCGAGGCGCTGCGGCACGTCGGGCTCTACGAGGAGCGCTACCGCCCGGTGGGCGGCTACTCCACAGGCATGAAGCAGCGGGTCAAGCTGGCGCAGGCGCTTGTGCACGACCCCGACCTGCTGCTCCTCGACGAGCCGACGAACGGGCTGGACCCAGCCGGCCGGGACGCCATGCTGGCGTTGGTGCACCGGATCGGCACCGAGTTCGGCATCTCCGTGCTGGTCTGCTCGCACCTGCTGGGCGAGGTCGAGCGCATCTGCGACACGCTTGTCGCCATCGACGGCGGCAGGCTGCTGCGCGCCGACCACATCTCCGCGATGACCTCGGCCACCGACGTGCTTGCCGTCGAGGTCAGCGAGGGCACCGAGGAGTTGGCCGCACGGCTCGCCGCGCTCGACCTGCCGGTGGCGCGGGACGGCCGGCTGCTGCTCGTGCCACTCGCCGACGACAGCACCTACGACCTGATCCTCGGTGCGGTCGCCGATTTGGACCTGCCGCTACACCGACTGGACCAGCGCCGGCACCGGGTGGCCGAACTCTTCGCCACGAGGGAGCTGTCCCATGCCTGAGCTGTCCTCCGCCGCCGCGCGGTCCACGCCGACAGGCGTCATCCACGACATCGGCTACCAGCGCTACGAGGGTCCACGCCTGGGTCGCCGGCAGGTCTTCGGCGCGCTCTACGTGCACGGCCTGCGGACCGCGTTCGGGTTCGGCCGCAGCGCCAAGGCCAAGATCTTCCCCTGGTTGGTGGTCGGCATCGTCGCTCTGGTCGCGGTGGCCCTGGCCGCCATACGCAGCCAGATCGGCGAGCCGGTCGCCACGTACGCCCAGTTCGCCGACGCGATGAGCTGGCTTGTCATCTTCTTCGTCGCGGTCGTCGCTCCGGAGCTGGTCTCCCGTGACCTGCGCAGCGGTGTGCTGCCGCTGTACTTCTCCCGGCCGCTGCCGCGCACCGACTACGCGCTGGCCAAGCTGCTGGCGCTGGTCACCGCCCTCTGGCTATTGCTCGGCGGGCCGCAGCTGCTGATGTTCCTGGGTGCCGCCTTCACCACCAAGCAGGGCATGCGCGGGGTGTGGAACGAGCTGCTCGACCTGCTGCCCGGGCTGCTCTATGCCGGGCTGTGGGCGGTGGTCTTCGCCTCGGTCGGGCTGCTTGTCGCCTCGCTGACCGGCAAGCGCGCCTTCGCCGCCGGTGGGGTGGTTGCGGTCTTCCTGATGACCACCCCGATCGTCGGGGTGCTGAGCATCCTGCCGTCGACGACGGCCAACGAACTGGCCGGCCTGGCCTCCCCCTCCACCCTCGTGCAGGGGGTGGGCATCTGGTCGCTGGGTGACCTGCTGGTCGAGGGTGATCCGGGCGAGATGATGATCGGCGGGTTCGGCCCGGTCTACGCCCTGGCCGCGGTGCTGTTGGTCGCCGGCGCGACCACCCTCCTGCTGGCTCGCTACCGGAAGGTCGCATCCTGATGAGCACGCTGAGCCTGACCGGGGTGTCCCGGTGGTACGGCAACGTGGTCGCGGTCAACGACATCAGCATGGATCTCGGGCCGGGCGTGACCGGTCTGCTCGGCCCGAACGGCGCCGGCAAGACCACGCTGCTGCACATGATGGCCGGTTTCCTCTCCCCGTCGCGCGGCACGGTGACCCTGGACGACGAGCCGACCTGGCGCAACCCCGACGTCTACCGGCGGCTGGGGCTGGTCAGCGAGCGGGAGGCGGTGCAGAGCTACCTCAGCGCGTACGAGTTCGTGCTGGCGAGCGCGAAACTGCACCGGCTGCCCGACCCGGCGGCGGCGGCCCGACGGGCCATCGACCTGGTGGAGCTGGCCTCGGCGCAGGACCGCCGGATCGGCACGTACTCCAAGGGCATGCGGCAGCGGGCACGGGTGGCCGCCGCGATGGTGCACGATCCGCAGGTGCTGCTGCTCGACGAGCCGTTCAACGGCATGGACCCGCGCCAACGGCTGCACATGATGGAGCTGCTGCACAACCTGGGCGACGCCGGCCGGACCATCCTGTTCAGCTCGCACATCCTGGAGGAGGTCGAGCAGGTCTCCGGCACGGTGCAGGTGATGGTGGCCGGCCGGCTGGCCGCCTCCGGTGACTTCCGGACCATCCGTCGGCTGATGACCAACCGCCCGCACGTCTTCGCGGTGCGCTCCACCGACGACCGGGCGCTGGCCGTGGCGCTGATCGCCGAGGAGTCGGTAAGTGGCGTCGAGCTGGACCGCACCGGCCTGACCGTGCGGGCCGGTGACTACGGCGCCTTCACCCGGGCGTTGCCCCGGATCGCACTGACCCGGGGCATCCGGGTGCGGCAACTGGTGCCGTCCGACGAGTCCCTGGAGAGCGTCTTCTCCTACCTCGTGGAGGCCTGACCCGTGAGTGCGAGGAGTGAACGAGCGCAGCGAGTGAGCCCCGCAGTCACGAACGAAAGAAGCTGACATGTCGACAGTTACCTGGATCACCGCGCGCGGGCTGTTCGGCCGCCGTCGGTTCCTGCTGCTGCTCCCGCTGCCGTTGGTGCTGCTCGGGCTGGCCGTGCTCTGCCGGTCGCTGGGGGTGGACCCGCGCCAGTGGGCGCCCGCGGTGCTCGTCGGCCTCGGGTTGGCGGTGGTGCTGCCGGTCGTCGCGCTGATCATCGGCACCGGCGTGCTGGGTGCCGAGATCGACGACGGCACTGTGGTGCACATCCTTACCAAGCCGCTGCCGCGCTGGCAGATCGTGCTGCCGAAGCTCGCGGTGTCCGCCGGGGTCACCGCGGCCACCGTCGCGGTGCCGCTCTACGTCGCGGGCGTGCTCGCCGATTCGGTACGCCTCGGCCTGGCGCTCGCCTTCGCGGGCGCGCTCGGCGCGCTGGCGTACTCGGCGTTCTTCCTCGCGCTCAGCCTGGTCACCCGGCGGCCGGTGCTGCTCGGCCTGGTCTACGTGCTGATCTGGGAGGGGCTGCTGGGTAACTTCGTCAGCGGCACGAAGGTGCTCTCCATCCAGCAGTACGTGATCGCGCTTGCCGACCGGATCGCCCCCACCGGGCTGCTGGAGACGACGGTGTCGGTGCCCGTGGCATCGGTGATGACCGCGCTTGTGAGCATCGGGTTCACCGTGCTGGCCATCGACCGCCTGCGCTCCTTCAGCGTGGCCGGCGAGACGAGCTGAGGTCGGTGCGAGACGGTGTTCCGGCCAGCCCCCGCAGGGCGGTAGGGCTGGCCGGATGGACCGGTCGGGCCACTGCCGGCCAGGCTGGTGGGCGTGAGCGTCGAAGCGGAGCAGACGTCGTTGGCTGAATACTCCCGGAGGAGCCGGCCCTGGCTTACCAGCCTGGCGGTCGCCGGGGTGGCCTGCGCCACTGTCGCCACTGCCGCTCAGGGCACCGGCCAGTTCCACTGGTGGGCCGTGTTCATCGTGATCCCGGCCGCGTTGATCGCGGCGAGCGGCGGGCCGTTGCTGGTTCGGGGCGGCGGCCGGGCCTTCGCCGGGTACGTGCTGGCCTGCGTCGGTGGCCTGGTGTTCACGGCGGGCGCGCTGCTGATGTTCGGCGTGATGGGGCGGGGGTGGCCGCTGATGGTGGTGCTGCCCTGCCTGGCGGTCGCCGGCACCTACGGTTGGCGGGCGGACGACAGGCTGGCCCGTGGCCTGCACCGGGCGGTGGCCCTGCTCGCGCTTACCGCAGCCCTGCTCGGCGTGACCCTGCAACTGATCCGACTGGACCTGATCCGGCTGGAGACCGGTTGGTGGGGTGCGTTCCTGATGCTGGCCGGGGCCATCGTGCTGGGCAACGCCGTCGAGTTGGCCCGGCACCGGATGCCGTACCGCCTCCAGGCGATCACCCTGCTGGTGGGCCCCGCCGTGATCGCGTTCCTGCTCGGGCTGCGTTTCCTACGCGGCTGGTGAGGTGAAAGGATCAGAAGGCGCAGGCGATGACGAGATTTGGAGTGCGGTCGGGGAGCAGGTCGAGCTTGCCGATCCGGCCGGCCGCGCGCAGGTCGTCGGCGACAAGCGTGAGCTGTTCCAGCAGCTCGGCCGGGCCGAGCGCCTCGGCAAGCGGCACGTCCGCCTTCATCGACAGCTTCCGCTCGGACTTGGCCCGCCGCACCTGGCTCAACGCGTCACCGGCAAGCCGCAGCAGCGCCGGCTCACCCGTTCCCTCGATCGTCGAGGCCACCTCGTACGTGGTGGGCCACGTCGCGCGGTGCACCGAGCCGTACCGCCACCACGACCAGACCTCCTCGGTGACGTACGGCAGCACCGGCGCGAACAGTCGTAGCTGCACCGACAGCGCCGAGGCGAGCGCCGCCCGCGCCGATTCGGCACCCGCTCCGGTGCCGTAGGCGCGTTCCTTGACCAACTCGATGTAGTCGTCGCAGAGCCGCCAGAAGAACGCCTCGGTCGCCTGCAACGCGGCCGTGTGGTCGTACGCGTCGAAGGCGGTGCCCGCGGCGGTGACGACGGTGGACAGTTCGGCGAGCATGGCCCGGTCCAGTGGGGCGGTCGCAGGGGTGCGCAGCGCGTCGGCGGCACCCAGCCCGAGGGCGAACTTCGACGCGTTGAGCAGTTTGGTGGCCAACCGTCGGCCGACCTTGATCTGCGCGGGGTCGAAGGCCAGGTCCATGCCGGGCTTGCCGCTTGCCGCCCAGTAGCGCACCGCGTCGGAGCCGTGCTGCTCCAGCAGCGCCAGCGGGGTGACGACGTTGCCCTTGGATTTCGCCATCTTCTTGCGGTCCGGGTCGAGGATCCAGCCGGAGAGCACCGTGTCCCGCCAGGGCAGCACCCCGTGCTCGAAGTGTGAGCGGACCACGCTGGAGAAGAGCCAGGTCCGGATGATCTCCTGCCCCTGCGGGCGGAGGTCCATCGGGAAGACCTGCGCGAACAACTCCGGGTCGGTCTCCCAACCACCGACGATCTGCGGGGTAAGCGACGACGTGGCCCAGGTGTCCAGCACGTCCGGGTCGCCGACGAAACCACCGGGCTGGCCGCGCTGCGACTCGTCGTAGCCGGGTGCCGGATCACTTGACGGGTCGACCGGCAGCGCCGACTCGTCAGGCGTGAGAGGGTGGGACCAGTCCGGCTCGCCAGCGTTGTCGAGCCGGTACCACACAGGCACGGGCACGCCGAAGAACCGCTGGCGGCTGACCAGCCAGTCTCCGGTGAGGCCACCCACCCAGTGGTCGTAGCGGTGCTTCATGTGCGCCGGCACCCAGTGCAGCTCCTCGCCCCGAGCCAGCAGCGTCGCCCGCAGTTCGGCATCCCGGCCGCCGTTGCGCAGATACCACTGCCGCGTCGAGACGATCTCCAGTGGCCGGTCGCCGCGCTCGTAGAACTTGACCGGGTGGGTGATCGGGCGGGGTTCGCCGATCAGGTCACCCGCGTCGGCGAGCATCCCGACGATCTCCCGGCGGGCGCCGTTGACTGTCTGCCCGGCCAGTGCCGCGTACGGCTGCGCCGGCACACCGGCCGGCGGCTCGGGAAGCAGCCTGCCGTCCCGGCCGATCACCACTCGGGTGTCCAACCGCAGCTCACGCCACCAGGTCACGTCGCTCAGGTCCCCGAACGTGCAGACCATGGCGACGCCGGTGCCCTTCGCGGGGTCGGCGAGCGGGTGCGCGTGCACCGGCACCTCGACGTCGAACAGCGGGCTGCGCACCGTGCCGCCCACCAGGTCGGCGTACCGCTCGTCGTCGGGGTGGCAGACCAACGCCACGCAGGCCGGCAGCAACTCGGGCCGGGTGGTGTCGATGAGCACCTCACGCCCGGCCGGGCCGGTGAACCGCAGCCGGTGGTAGGCGCCGGGGCGCTCCCGGTCCTCCAACTCAGCCTGGGCGACAGCGGTGGCGAAGCCGACGTCCCACAGCGTCGGCGCCTCCGCCTGGTACGCCTCACCCCGCAGCACGTTGCGCACGAACGCCCGCTGGCTTGTCGCGCGGGCCACCCGGCCGATCGTCGTGTACGTCAGCGACCAGTCCACCGAGAGCCCCAGCCGCCGCCAGAGCGCCTCGAAGACCTGCTCGTCGGCGACCGTCAACCGCTCGCACAGCTCGATGAAGTTGCGCCGGGAGATCGGGGTGGGGTCGCGGCGTGCCGCCTCGTCGACAGGCGTCGCCGGTGGCCGCCACACCGGGTCGTACGGCAGTGCCGGATCGCAGCGCACCCCGTACACGTTCTGCACCCGACGCTCGGTGGGCAGACCGTTGTCGTCCCAGCCCATCGGGTAGAAGACCACCTTGCCGCGCATCCGCTGGTATCGAGCGACGGTGTCGGTGTGCGTGTACGAGAAGACGTGACCCATGTGCAGCTCGCCCGACACGGTGGGCGGCGGGGTGTCGATGGCGTACACGTCCGTCCGGCGACCACTCCGACCCGGCGCGTCCGACGCCGCGCCACGATCCGGAACGGCAGGCTTCGATCGGTCGAACGCGTACGTGCCGTCCTCCTGCCAGCGGCGCGCCCAGCTCTCCTCGAGCCCGTCCAGGGTCGGGCGCTCGGGGACACCGGTGCGGGCGGTCCTCGCCGAATCGGTCATCCTGCGATCGTAGGCACCACCAGGGTGCGTGGCCACGCAGTTGCGGCCGGGACACGACGGCAAGTGTTGGGCCGGTTACCAGTCGGCGGCTCCGGATGCAGTTGGTGGGCGATCGCGGTCAACTGCCGGACCATGTCGCTGCGGCTGTCCGCGGCCCAGGCAACGCAGACCCGGTACGGTGCTCACCGTCGACGGCGGGTCGGTGCTCGCCCAGACCAGCGAGTCCGCCCAGCGAGTCAGACCAGCGAGTCCGCCCAGCGAGTCAGACCAGCGAGTCGCGCCACTGCCGGTGCAGTGCCGCGTACCGGCCGTCGGCCTCGGCCAGCACGGTGGGTGGGCCGTCCTCGACGACCCGTCCACCGTCGAGGACGAGCACCCGGTCGGCGGTCTCCACTGTGGAGAGCCGGTGTGCGATCACCAGGGCGGTCCGATCCCGCAGGATGGTGCCGAGGGCGCGCTGCACAAGCCGTTCGGTCGGCACGTCAAGCGACGATGTCGCCTCGTCGAGGATCAGCACTGTCGGGTCGGCAAGGAACGCCCTGGCGAACGCGACGAGTTGCCGCTGCCCGGCGGAGAGCCGGCCGCCGCGCCGGTGCACCTCTGTGGCGTACCCGTCGGGCAGTGCGGCGATGAAGTCGTGCGCGCCGATGGCCCGCGCGGCGGCCTCGATCTCGGCGTCGTCGGCGCCCGGGCGGCCGAACCGGATGTTCTCGGCGACAGTGCCGCTGAACAGATGGTTCTCCTGGGTCACAAGCACCACCGCGCGGCGCAGGTCGGCGTCGACCACGTCGCGCAGGTCGATCCCGTCGAGGCGTACCGTGCCGGTGTCCGGGTCGTGGAACCGGGCGACAAGCTTGGCGATCGTGGACTTGCCCGCGCCGGTCGGTCCGACCAGCGCCACGGTCTGCCCGGCTGGCACGGTCAGGTCCAGCCCGGCGAGGATCGGGGTGCCGGGGCGGTAGCCGAACGAGACCGCCCGGAAGGTCAGCTCTCCGCGGCCGGGGCCGGTCGGCAGCGGAACAGGTCGCGTCGGCTCGGCGACGGCGGGCCGTTCGTCGAGCACCCCGGCCAGCTTCTCCAGTGCGGCGGTGGCCGACTGCAAGGAGTTGTAGAACTGGCTCAGCTCCTGCATCGGCTCGAAGAAGCGGCGCAGATAGAGCAGGAACGCGGCGAGCACGCCGACCTCGGTGTGCCCGCCAAGCACCCGCCAGCCGCCGTAGCAGAGCACCACCGCGATCGTGACGTTGCCGATCAGCTTGATCGCGGGGGAGTACGTGGCGATCAGGCGGAAGGCGTGCAGGCTGGAACGTCGGTAGTCGTCCCCGAGCGCCACGAAGATCCGCTGGTTGCGCGGCTCCCGGCGGAACGTCTGCACAGCCCGGATGCCCCGCATCGACTCGACGAAGTGCACGATGACCAGTGCGACGGCCTCCCGGGTCCGCCGGTACGCGCCTGCCGACGCCCGCGCGAACCAGCGGGACAGCAGGAACAGGAACGGGAACGCGAGCAGCGTCACCGCCGC
Source organism: Micromonospora sp. NPDC000316 (assembly GCF_042898885.1). Taxonomy (NCBI): domain Bacteria; kingdom Bacillati; phylum Actinomycetota; class Actinomycetes; order Micromonosporales; family Micromonosporaceae; genus Micromonospora; species Micromonospora sp. NPDC000316. The sequence continues at coordinate 251,338 of NZ_JBIAZG010000006.1, read as the reverse complement.
CAGCGGCAGGTCCATCCAGAGCAGGATGGCGGCCACCGACAGGATCGACAGCGCGGCCAGCACGAGGCTGTCGATCCCGCCGTCGACCAGTTCGGCGATCGAGTCCAGGTCACTTGTGAGCCGGGAGACCATCCGGCCCGAGGTGTAGCGCTCGTGGAAGCCCACCGACAGGCGCAGGAAGTGCCCGAACACCCGCTGCCGCAGGTCCAGAAGGACTGCCTGGCCGATCCGGGCGGACAGGGCCAGGAACCCGCGGCGAGCCACGTACTCGGTCACCGCGGCGACGGCGAACGCCCCGGCCACGGCGGCGAGCGGGCCGGCGTTCCCGGCCCGCAGCGGCGCGATGCCCCTGTCGATGCCGACCATGACCAGGTACGGCCCGGCCATCGCGGCGGCGTTCTGGGCCAGCAACAGGCCGACCGCGCCCGCGAGCCGTCGCCGATGCGGCCGGAGCAGGTCGGCCAGGAGGATCCGGCTGTGCCGGCGCAGGCGGGCCACCGCCTCGGGGCTGCTCTCCTCGGCCCGGCTCCGGTCGGCCTCCGGGTCGGTGGCCGTGCCGCGCCAGCGGGTCAGCTCAGGCTCCTGCTCCTCTGGCGGTGGGCCTGCCTGCTGCGGCACTGTCACGAGCGCACCAGGCCCCAGCCGTCGGAGGTGGGTGAGCTGGACTCGTCGCCGCCGCTCGGCGGCGGTTCGGCGGCGAGCAGCGCCCGGTACGCGGGCACTGTAGCCAGCAGTTCGGAATGCTTGCCGATCGCGGTGATCCGCCCGCCGTCGAGCAGGGCGACCCGGTCGGCCAGCGAGATCGTCGAGGGTCGGTGCACCACAAGCAGCGCGGTGCTGTTGCGCAGGACCTGCCGCAGCGCCGCCTCGACCAGGGCTTCGGTGTGAACGTCCAGGGCGGACAGCGGATCGTCGAGCACCAGCAGCGCCGGTCGGCCGAGCACCGCCCGCGCCAGCGCCAGCCGCTGGCGCTGACCCCCGGAGAGCGACAGCCCCTGCTCGCCCACACGTGTGGACAGGCCCCACGGCAGGTCGTACGCGAAATCGGCCTGGGCGAGCGCGAGGGCTGCGCGAACCTCGTCGTCGTCGGCGTCCGGGCGGCCCAGGGTGAGGTTCTCGCGCACCGACATGGAAAAGAGCGTGGGTTCCTCGAACGCCATCCCGACCAGTCGACGCAGCGAGCCCAGCCGAAGGTCGCGCAGATCGTGCCCGTCCACTGTGATCCGGCCGCCGGTCACCTCGTGCAGTCGGGGCACGAGGGAGAGCAACGTGCTCTTGCCGCAGCCGGTGGCGCCGACCAGGGCCAGCGTCTCGCCCGGCTCGATGGTCAGGTCGATCTCGTGCAGCACCGGCGCGGCGGTGCCCGGGTAGCGGAAGGCGACGCGTTCGAAGCGGAGCCGTCCGTGCACCGCGTCCCGCGCCAACGCGAGCGCCCCGGGCTTGTCCACGATCTGCGGCGGGGTGTCCAGCACCTCCTGGACCCGGTCGGCGGCGGTCGCCGCCTCCTGACCGTTGGCGATGATCCAGCCCAGCGACTGCACCGGCCAGATGAGCATCAGTTGGAGGCTGGCGAACGCGACCAACTCGCCGATGGTGAGCGCACCCCGCGCGGCGGCTGCCGCCCCGGCCACCAGCACCACGCCAAGCGTCACGTTGGGCACCAGGTCGAGCAGCGCCGCGGTGTTGGCAAGCAGCCGGCCCTTGCCGACGCCGGTGTCGTGCAGTGCCCGGGCGCCACCGGCGAAGCGGGCGGCCATTTCGGGCCCCCGGCCGTACGCCTTCATGGTGCGCAGGCCCTGCGCGGTCTCCTCGACCATCGTCGCCACGTCGCCCTGCTGGTCCTGCATTCGGCGGGACGCCGTGTGGTAGTGCCTACCGAACCGTCGGGTGATCAGCAGCAGCGGCACCGCGCTTGCCGCGACCAGCAGCCCGAGCGCCGCGTGCAGCCGGATCAGCAGCACCACCACGACCACGTAGGTGACCAGGTTGAGCACCAGGAAGAAGACGCCGAACGAGAGGAACCGGCGGATCACCGACAGGTCACTTGTGATCCGCGAGAGCAGTTGGCCGGACTGCCAGCGGTCGTGGAAGCTGGCCGGCAGCCGTTGCAGGTGGGCGTAGACGTCGGCGCGCAGGGTCGCCTCCATGCCCACCGCCGAGGACGACTGCACCCAGCGGCGGATGAAGATGAGCACCGCCTCGACGACGCCGAGCAGCAGCGCCAGGCCGCCGAGTTGGAGCAGACCGCCGGGCTCGTGCCGGGCCACCGGCCCGTCCACCACCCGCTGCACCACAAGGGGTACGGCGATGCTGGCGGCCGTGCCGGCGAGCCCTGCGACAAGCAGCCAGGCGAATTCGGCGGCGTACGGGCGCAGGTAGCGGCGCAGCCGCCAGAGGTTGTGCACGGGGTGGGGGCCCGCGGCGGCCCGGGCGGCTGGGTCGCCGTCGCTCTCCACAGGCACTACCCGACGGTAGCGTCAATGACTGTCGATGTAGCTGTCAGCTTGTTGTCAACCGCCGCTCATGACCGAGAAGCCATTTCTTCACGTCCAGCCCCCAGCGGTAACCACCGAGCGTGCCGTCGGTCCGCAGGACCCGGTGGCAGGGGACGAACAGCGCCGCGGCGTTGCGGGCGCAGGCAGCCGCGGCGGCCCGGATCGCAGGTGGTCGACCGGCCAGCGCCGCGTACCCGGTGTACGTGACAGGTATGCCGGCCGGAACCTCGCGCAGCACCCGCCAGGCGTGCGCCATGAACTCGCCCCGGGTGTGCTGTCGCACCGGAACCGCGTCGATGGCGGCGAGGTCACCATCCAGGTAGGACCGGACGGCGGCGGTGACGGGCCCGAGGTCGGTGCGCTGCCGCAACGGTGCGCGCAGCGTCGGGTGGATCAGGGGCAGCAGGGCCATTGGGTCCGGGGTGAAGCCGGCAGCCAGGACGTCGCCGTCCGGGCCGGCGAGGATGCTCAGCGGGCCGGTCGGAGTGGTCAGGGTTGTGCTGTCGATGCTCATGCCGCTGCTGTCGATGCTCATGCCGCTCTCCAGAGTCTGATCGTGGCGTAGGACCGCCAGGGCCGCCAGCGTTCGGCGTGCGCCTGGAGGGTGGTGTCGGGTAGGCCGAGCGCTGTCGCGCCGCGCCGGACAGCGAGGTCGGTGTCGAGCAGGACGTCCGGGTCCCCGAGGGCGCGCAGGGCGAGGTACTTGGCGGTCCACGGGCCGATGCCGGGCAGGGCGAGCAGCCGCCGCACGGCTTCCTCCCGGTCACCGCCCGGTGCCAGGTCCACCGCCCCGTCGGCAACGGCCCGGGCCAACCCCCGCAAGGTCTCCCGCCGCCGAACCGGCATCCCAAACGCCAAGTCCGGCAGCTCCAGCACCTCCTCAGCGCTCAAAAACCCCCGCAACCCACCCGGCCCCCCATACCACCCCCCGTCGCCCCGTTGATCATGAAGTTGTTGTCCCGACGCGCCGGTGTCGGTGGCGATAACTTCATGATCAACGGGGTTCTGGGCGGTCAGGAGGCGAGTCAGGGTTTTCTGGGCCGCAGTGACCGAGATCTGTTGGCCGATGACGGCGCGTACGGCCATCTCGAAGCCGTCCACCGCTCGGGGGAGCCGGATGCCTGGCTCCGCCGCCACCGCCGGGGCCAGCGCCGGGTCCGCCGCCAGTGTGGCGTCGACCGCTGTCGGGTCCGCGTCCAGGTCGAGCAGGCGGCGGCAGCGGGCCACCGCCGGCGCCAGGTCACGCAGGTCGGTCAGGCGCAGCGTCGCCGCCACGTACCCGTCCGCCGGGGTCAGGGCCACCTGGCCGGTGCCGTGCGGCAACCGCAGACCCCTGCGGTACGTCCCGTCGCGGACCTCGTCGACACCGGGCAGAGCCCGCACCGCGAGGAAGTCCAGCAGCGCCTGGGCGTGCAACGGCGGCCGGTACGCCAGCCGGAGCGTGATCGTCCCCGCCCCGGCCGCCGCCTCGGGTCGGCTCCGGGCCGTACGCAGTTCCGTCGGTGCGCTCGCGTACACCTCACGAACTGTGTCGTTGAACTGCCGCACGCTGCCGAAGCCCGCGGCGAACGCGACCTCGGCCATCCCCAGGTCGGTCGTCTCGATGAGGATCCGGGCGGTCTGCGCCCGCTGGGCCCGGGCCAGCGCGAGCGGCCCGGCACCCATCTCGGTGTGCAGCATCCGGTGCAGGTGCCGCTCGGTGTAGCCGAGGCGGGCAGCCAACCCGGGTACGCCGTCCCGGTCGACAACCCCGTCGGCGATCAGCCGCATCGCCCGGCCGACTAGGTCGGCGCGTACGTCCCACTCGGGGGAGCCGGGCGCGGCGTCCGGCCGGCAGCGGCGGCAGGCGCGCAGCCCCGCGCCCTGCGCGGCGGCTGCGGACGGGAAGAACCGGACGTTCTGCCGCTTGGGTGTGGTCGCCGGGCAGGACGGCCGGCAGTAGATCCCGGTGGACGTCACGCCCGTGTAGAACCAGCCGTCGAACCGCTGGTCACGGCTGTCCACGGCCCGGTAGCACCGCTCGAAGTCCATCTCCACGTCACCGATGATGCCCCGCCCGGATGGCCGCCGGCTGGCGGGAATCGGACCTGGGTGTGCGCGCACGGCCCGCCCGTCCGATGCCGGCGGGGGCGCGTGCTGGCGGCGGCTGTCTCGGCGGCGTCGGAGGTCCCACCGGGCGAACGACGGACTGTTTTCCACCCGAAAGTGTCGGTCGTGCCGGGTAGCGTCCGGCCACCAACTCAAGAAGGGTGCGGCGATGGTGAGCGTGGCGGGTCGGGCGGCGGCATCGACACCTGGCGCGTTCCCGCCGCTGCCCCGGGCGGTCGTGCAGTCCTTCTATCGCCGCATGCGCGCCGTCGCGCCGGCCGCCGTCGGCGCCATCGAGCGGGACCGGGCGGCCGACCCCGAGCAGGCGTTCTCCGATACCGCCTGCGGCCGGCTGGTTCGCTCCCTCGACGACGCGGGGCTGCGGGCGCTCGGCATGTGGACGCACCACTGGTGCATGCGGTTCTACGACGACGACACCCGGCCCGGCCGGCGGCTTGTCCGCGAGATCGCCGCCCGACCTGGGCTGGGCTGGACGGCCGACGAGGTGCGCTGGATGCTGCGTGAGTCGGTGTGGGCCGGGCCGGGCGCGGCCGAACGGTTCACGTTGCCCGGTGCCGCCGCCGCGCAACTGCCCCCGGCCGATCGGCCCCTCGACGAGCTGCCGCCGGGGCACCGGCCCGAGGCCCGGGTGCCCCGCCAGCGGCAGCCCGACTGACTGCCGCCGCGCTGGCCCACCGCAACCGCGCAGCGGGCCGGCCGCCCGGGTGCGCGCCCGGCAACCGGCTGGCTGCGGCAGGATGGACGCCGCACCGCCCAAACGAAAGGGATGCCCGATGCCCGCCAGCGAACCGACCATCCTCGCCACAAGCATGGGTTTCCGCCGGGGCGACCGGGGTCCGATGGATCTGCGTCCCGGCCCGGTCTTCGAGCTGGCGGCCGAGCTGGCCGAGGCCGGCCCGCAGCCGCGGATCTGCTACCTCGGGCAGGCCGTCGGGGACCAGCCCACCTCGCTGACCGCCGTCTACGGCGCGTTCGCCGACACCCGGTTCCGCATGTCGCACCTGGCGCTGTTCCCGATGCCGAACGTCGACGATGTCCGCGCCCACCTGCTCGCCCAGGATGTGATCTGGGTTGGTGGTGGCAGCGTCGCCAACCTGGTCGCGGTCTGGCGGGTGCACGGGCTCGGCGAGATCCTGCACGAGTGCTGGCAGGCCGGCGTGGTGCTGGGCGGTGTCTCCGCCGGCTCGATCTGCTGGCACGTGGGCGGGGCCACCGACAGCTTCGGCCTTCGGCTGCGCGGCTTCACCGAGGGGCTGGGCTGGCTGCCGTACGGCAACGGGGTGCACTACGACAGCGAAGGCCAGCGGCGACCGCTGATGCACCAGTTGGTCGGCGACGGGACACTGCCGACCAGCCACTGCACCGACGACGGGGTGGGCCTCGTCTACCGGGGGACCCGGCTCGTCGAGGCGGTCGCCGACCGCGAGGGCGTCTCGGCGTACGAGGTGAGCCGCACAGCGGACGGCAGCGTTCAGGAGACGATAATCGCCCCACGCCGGATCGGCTGACAGCCCGTCGATCATGATCGTTGGACCGTCCTGACGGTCGAATCGGAGCCGGCTGGACCCGCCCGGTCGGCACCGGCGTAAGCTGGCCCGTCGTGAGTCTCACCATCGGCATCGTCGGCCTGCCCAACGTCGGCAAGAGCACGCTTTTCAACGCGTTGACCAAGAACGACGTGCTGGCGGCGAACTACCCGTTCGCCACCATCGAGCCCAACGTCGGCGTGGTCGGGCTTCCCGACGAGCGGCTCGGCAAGCTTGCCGAGATCTTCTCCTCGCAGAAGGTGCTGCCCGCGCCGGTGTCGTTCGTCGACATCGCCGGCCTGGTGCGCGGCGCGTCGAAGGGGCAGGGCCGGGGCAACGCCTTCCTGGCCAACATCCGGGACGCCTCGGCGATCTGCCAGGTCGTCCGGGCCTTCTCCGACCCGAACGTGGTGCACGTCGACGGCAAGGTCTCCCCGGCCGACGACATCGAGACGATCAACACCGAGCTGATCCTCGCCGACCTGCAGACCCTCGACAAGGCGCTGCCACGGTTGGAGAAGGAGGCCAAGCTCCGCAAGGACCGCCTGGCCGCGGTCGCCGCCGCGAAGGCGGCCATCGAGGTGCTCGACGGCGGCACCACCCTCTACTCCGGGGCCGCCGCCGCCAAGATCGAGCTGGAGCACCTGCGCGAACTGCACCTGCTCACCACCAAGCCCTTCCTGTACGTCTTCAACGTCGACGAGGCCGAGCTGGCCAACGAGACGTTCCTCGACGAGCTGCGCGCCCTGGTCGCCCCCGCCGAAGCCGTCTTCATGGACGCCAAGATCGAATCTGAGCTGGTGGACCTGCCCGAGGACGAGGCCCGCGAGCTGCTGGAGTCGATCGGTCAGAACGAGCCCGGCCTCAACCAGCTCGTCCGGGTCGGCTTCCGCACCCTCGGCCTCCAGACGTACCTCACCGCCGGCCCCAAGGAAGCACGCGCCTGGACCGTCCCGGTAGGCGCCACCGCGCCGGAGGCCGCGGGTGTCATCCACAGCGACTTCCAGCGCGGCTTCATCAAGGCCGAGGTGGTTTCCTACAACGACCTGGTCGCGGCCGGTTCGATGGCGGCGGCCAAGGCGGCGGGCAAGGTCCGCATCGAGGGCAAGGAGTACGTCATGCAGGACGGCGACGTGGTGGAGTTCCGCTTCAACGTCTGAGTCCGGCCTGTTGCGCAGGTCAGGCAGTTGGAACGTCGCTCTGGGGCGCCTCGGGGGCACAACCTTAGGCATCGTCGACCGCCCGGCGGGTGCCTTCCTCCGAGTGGTGCCCTTGGGTAGTCCGGCCGGATGGTGCGCAGCCCGCCGAGTAGCGCCGCCAGGTCGTCGACGATGAGCCAAGGCAGTGCATCTCGGCGGACACGACCGGTCCGGTCCGTTACGCCGGTTCGACGGGTAGCCACAGCTCGCAGGTCGCGGTGCTGAAGTCGTCCGCGCGATCGAGGATGGCGACGATCGACGGTCCCGGCCGCAGGCGCCACGGGTTGGACGGGAACCACTCGGTCGCGGTCGCGGCCCAGGTGTCCTGGAGGGCCTGCGGATGCGGCCCGGAGGTGCGGAAGACGGCCCACCTGCCGGCCGGTACCTCGATGGCGTCGAGGTCGTCGGGGATGGGCGTGTCGCGGGATACGGCGACCCCGTGCAGGTACGTCAGTTCGCTGCCCTCGGCGGCGTCGGGCTCGACGTTGTCGCTCACCTGGAGCAGCCCCGCCGGGTCGGTGTCGCTGAGGGCCTTCAACCGGAGATGCGCCTCCATCGGCAGGCCGGAGATGTGCTGTTGGATGTGTGGGTTGATGCCCTGGTGGATGAACGGGACGCGGGCCGCGTGGCCGGCGAGCCGGAACGCGGGGCGGTCCACGATGCGAGTGTCCATGGGGATGCTCCCTTCGACGGTCAGGCGGAACTTCACCTGCGGTTGACTGCGAAGGGGACCTCCGTCGCGGCGTACGTCACCGGGGCTGGCACCGTGGACAGCCCGGAACGCCCGTCCGAACGCCTCGGTCGAGCCGTACCCGTGCCGGACGGCGATGCTCAGCAGATCGCCCTCCCCCCGGACGACGTCGGCAGCGGCCACGGTCATGCGACGCCGGCGTACGTACTCCGACAGCGACATGCCGGCCAACGACGAGAACATCCGGCGCAGGTGGTATTCGGTGGTGCCGAGCGACCTGGCCAGCCCGTTGACGTCGAGTTCCTCGGTGAGGTGCTCCTCGACCAGGTCGACAAGCCTGTTGAGTGCCGCGATCACGAGGCCTCCCTTCGCTGCCAAGCCTGACCGAACAACCCCTGGCCGTGCCCGACCGTAGAGGTCCGATCCGATCAGGTGCGGGGAACGCCGCGCAGCGGTGCCGAAGATCAGTTGGCGCAGGAAACCGGACTGCGGCCGTGTCCGGGCTGCCGGCGCACGTCGTGCGCTTCGTCTGCCGTAAGTGCTGGGGGACGCCCTCACCGGATCGCCACCGCGAGCTTCGCTCAGGAAGGTGTGCGGCGGATGGCCAGCATGGCGATGTCGTCGTTCGGGTTCTCGGTGTCGAGAGTGGCCATGACGGCGGCGCAGACGGCGTCGGCAGAGGCGAGCGGAACGGCAGCCGTCAGACGGGCGATGCCGACGTCGATCGTTTCGCCGCGGCGTTCGACGAGCCCGTCGGTGTAGCAGACAAGCACCGCGCCCGGCGGGAACTCCACCGCCGTACTGTGCCGCTGCGGAACCCGGAAGCCAATGCCGAGCGGTGGGTCGACCTTGGCGGAGAGCAGGACGGCGGGCTGCGCGGGCACGACCATCACGGGACGCAGATGACCCGCCAGGGAGACCTTGATGGTGGCGCCGTCAGGGGAGATCATCGCGTAGAGGGCGGTGCTGAGGCTTCCGGTCTCGAAGTGGTTGACCTTCCGATCGAGGAGGGTCAGCGCCTCCGCCGGGTCGTCCGAGACCAGGGCGTACGCGCGAAGGGCACTCCGGATCCGTCCCATCACCACCGCTGACTGCAACCCGTGCCCTGACACGTCACCGATGACCACTCCCAGCCATCCGGAGGGCAGGGGAAAGACGTCATACCAGTCCCCGCCGACGCCGGAGGCGTGACCGGGGACGTACCGGGCGGCCATCTCCAGATTCGGCACCTTGGGCAACTCGGTGGGAAGCAAACTTCGTTGCAGGGCAAGCGCGGCGTTCTGGTCCAGGCTGTGAACACGGGCCTGGTTGGCCACGCCGATGCGGTCGGCGACGAGTTCGAGCAGCCGGACGTCGTCCGGGACGAATCGGCGTGGGGTGAGGGTCCCCACGTGCAGGACGCCGATGAGCTCACCGCGGGCGAAGATCGGCACACCGAGCAGGGATTTCACGCCGGTCTGTAACAGGACCGGGTTGACCACCTGCTGGGCGGTGACATGCTCGATGATCACTGGTTGGCGGGTCAGGGCGATCCGGCCGGCGAAGCCTCGGCCGATGGAGACCCGGAAGGCTTGCCGGACCTCCTCTTCCAGCCCTTTGGCGGCGGTGGCCACGAGTTGCCGGGCGTGCACGTCGAGCAGCAGGATGGCGGCGGTGTCGACGCCCAGCAGTTCGCGGACCCGATCGAGCAGCTCGTCGAAGAGGTCGGCGGCGTCGAGTCGGGACAGCGTGGCATCGGTTACGGCCTCAATGCGGCGTAACCGTTCCGCGTCCGTGACACCGCTGGGGGCAACCACCCAGTGATCGTAGCGGTGTCGTCGGCGGTTGCCGGTCGCGCGTTGGTCAAGCGATGCCGCCTGCGGCGGATCTTGATGCTGTGGCGGCCCGCCAGTTGCCGCGGCGCCGCGGCACGCGAGGACGTCGCCCAGCCGGTAGCTGCCGGCGATGATCGACTCGGGTTCCAGGAAACCGGGGTGTCGAGGTGTCCCTGACCCCCCGCTTTCAAGGAACCCGAGTCGATCAGTCGCTACGCCGCCCGGTAGACGGAGATGTGCGCCGGACTGTCGGCGGTGAACGGCCGCCGGTGCCAGTCGGCGTACCGCTCGGTGAGCCGGAGCCCCGCCTGCTGCGCCATCTCGTCGATCTGGTGCGGCCAGGCGTACCGCATGGCGAACGGCGACAGGTGCACACCGTCCCCGTCGAACGTGATGGTCTGCCGGATGAATCGCTGCGCGGGCCGGTCGTACTGGTGCAGCCGGATCGTCGCCGAGTCCTCGGTCACGGCACGGACCTCCACCTGCTCGTCGGCGTCGAAGTCGCGCGGGTCCGGCACGAACGCCTCGATGACGAACGCGCCGCCGGGCGACATCACCCGGGCGACGTTGCGGAAGAGGTCCGCCTGCCGCTCGGCGTCGACCAGGTTGAACAGCGTGTTGAAGACCAGGTACGCGAGCCGGAACTCACCCTGCACCGGTACGTCGGCCATGTCGGCGACCACCACCGGAATCTGGTCGCCTCCGGGCTTGGCCCGCATCTGTGCAAGCATCTCCTCGGACGCCTCGACGCCGTGCACGGTGAGGCCGCGCTCGGCCAGCGGCAGTGCGACCCGGCCGGTGCCGATCGCCAGTTCGAGGGCCGGGCCGCCATCGGCCAGGTCGGCCAGGAAGTCCACGGCGGGCATCGGGTCGGGGTTGGTGTCGCCGCTGTCGTAGTCGGCGGCCCACAGCCGGCCGAAGAGGCCGGGATCGTCGAAGACCGACATCAGCGGCCTCCAGGGTTGGTGTCAGTGGCGCGCGGCGGCGCCGCGGTCAGGACAGCAGATCTGCTCACGAAGTCTCGATTCCTCAGCGTGGGGGACGTCAGGTCGGAGGAACGTCGTCGTGTTGGGCATGGCACTGCTCCCTTCGCGTGGCCGTCGACCGAGGACACCAGACACGCCGAGGGCCCGGCAAGGCAATAACGCCGGCCGGGCCCACAGCGGACCGTGCGGTCAGGAGATGTGGTGCAGGATCACGTTGTGCACGTGGTGGCTCTTCTGCGCACCACGGAACTCCACCTCGTAGGTGTGCGTGCCGACGTGGATGGCGATCGACCCGGTGGAGAAGAACGAGCCGCCCCAGGACTTGTTGCTGACCACGCTCACGCTGGTGATCTTCGAGTACGGGATGCTGGTGATCGCGAACCGCTTCCCGACGAAGGAGCGGTCCTGGATGATCACCCGCCGGTCGGTCAGCCCGATGAACCCGGTGCCGGTGCCCACGGCGTCGTAGACGGCGATGATCTGCTCGCCGTCGAGGAGTCCGCTCTCGATCTGCTGGACCTGCTCTTTGCGGTCGTACGCGATGTTCGCCATGCGTCCCAGGCTAGAAACCCGGTGCCAACGAGGCAGCGCGGGCGAGGACGACGAACTCGCCCTCACCGTGGCCCACCGGCTCGCGGTGCCAACCGCCGTAAATGTGGTCCACGGTGAAGCCCGCCCTGGTCAGGGACTCGCGCAGCTCGCCCTCGGTGCGGAAGCGGAGCGTCGCCGAGCTGAGCAGATCCTCGCCGTCGGCAAAGTGGTAGTGGTGGGTGAAGTCCACCACTCCGTCGCGTACACCTGTGACCTCGGTCCACGCGCGGACCTCGCCGCCGTCGCGCAGCGTGACCCGCCGTTGCGAATCCCTCGGGTTCCACCGCTCCCAGCGGCGGTCCGCCGGATCGCGGGCATCGAAGACCAGCCGACCGCCGGGCACGAGCGCCCGCCGTAGGTCGGCGAGGGTACGCGCCCACTCCGCGTCCGCTACGAAGAACTGCGAGACGTGGCTGGTCAGGACTGCGACGTCGAACGCTCGACTCGGCAGCAGCGCCGAGGTGCCCTCGATCCAGGTCACCTGCTGAGCGCCCGGTCGGGCACGGGCGGCGGTGAGGGAGGCGCCGGCCGGGTCGATTCCGGTGACGGTGTGGCCGGCGGCGGCGAGAGCGACAGTCAGACGACCGGTGCCGCAGCCGAGGTCGAGGACCCGCGCGGTCGGGGTCTCGTCGACGACCGCGAGAAAGAAGTCGTCGTCGGGGCCCCACTGGCATTCCGCGTCGTAGACCTGGACCAACCTGTGGTGGCGGAACTCGCCCTGTTTCATCTGAGCTGGGGATGTCAGGATTCGGTTACGGCGCGGTACGCGTCCTCGATGCGGGCAGCCAGCAGGACCTCACCCTCGGTCAGCGGGCCGCCGTTGCCGTGCCCGACCCGGATCTGGGTGCTGTCGGACCGGCGGCTGATCTCGGGGCGCAGATGCAGCGCGTCGGCGACAACCTTCACCCGTTCTGTCAGCGCCGCATGTTGGGTATCGTCGATCACGAGCGTGCGCCGGATCTGTTCGCCCTCCCGCGTCCAACCAGATAACAAGGTCAGCGCGTCGGTCAGATAATCGTGCTTTGCTCGGCTGTTGAACAACACGCGCATGACCGCACCCCCCAAGCGCCGTTGTCGGCTTGTGGCCAAATCGTCGCCATCCCGTGTCTTGTCGGTGTGCTCTAGTTTGTCGCCGCTCGCTGGAGGTGTCCACGCCCACACTTCCGTGTTCTATTGGCCTAGCGGACGGCGACGGCACCCAAACCGCCGATTGATCTGGCACCCTGGACGCCCGTGCAGACCGAACGGGCTAGTGATGGCGGGCAGACCGAACGACGGGACCTGAAAGTGATCGTCGGTGCGGCGATCATCCGGGACGGGCGGGTGCTCGCGTGCGCGCGTGCCGCCCCGCCGGAAGTCGCCGGCATGTGGGAGTTCCCTGGTGGGAAGGTCGAGCCGGGGGAGGCCGAGGTCGACGCGCTGATCCGGGAGTGCGTCGAGGAGTTGGCCGTACGCGTGGAGATCGGCGACCGGGTCGGCCGCGACGTGCGGATGGCCCACGGCCGTTCGGTGCTCAAGGTGTACGCCGCGCGGCTGGTCGGCGCCGACGAGCCGCAGGCCTTGGAGCACGAGGCGCTGCGCTGGCTCGCCGCCGACGAGCTGGACTCGGTCACCTGGCTCCCCGCCGACGCCCCGATCGTGGCAGCCCTCCGCCCCCTCCTAACCACCCCGACCCCCTGACCACCCCACCCCGCCCGTGACAGGCGTTGATCATGAAGTTGTTGCCGCGACACGCCGACCGGCACGGCAACAATTTCATGGTCAACGGAGGAGCAGCGGGTGGCAGGGGGAGGGGCCGGGCAGGGCAGGGGGTATGGGAACGGGGGGCTACCGGCGCAGCCGGTAGCCCCCCGTTCTGGTGGTCTCTTAGTGCTTGTCCTGGTCTGGGTGGGCGAAGTTGAGCTCTTCCGGAGGCAGCGGGAAGGTCACGTCGTCGCCGAACGGCGACGGCGCGGCAGCCCGGTCGAAGGTGAGCTCCGTCAGCGGCAGTTTGCCCCGCTCGTCCACCGCTGGGGCGGTCGGGTGGGGCACCTCCCGGTGCCAGTTGACGCCGCTCTGCGCCTGCGCCTCGGCCTGCGGGTCGTGTGAGCCGCCCGCGTGCGAGTGCACGCCGCGCCGGCTCGTGCCCGCGGGCGTCGCCGAGCCCTGACGGGCGGTGGACACGCTGGTCTGGGGCGTCTCGCCCCGACGGAAGATCTTGCTACCAAGCCACACAAGGGGATCGTACCTGCGGTCGACGACCCGTTCCTTCATGGGGATGATCCCATTGTCAGTGATCTTGATGTGCTCGGGGCAAACCTCCGTGCAGCACTTGGTGATGTTGCAGAAGCCGAGGCCCTGTTCGGCCTGTGCGTACTCCTTGCGGTCGGTTCGGGCGTCCAGCGGGTGCATGTCCAGTTCGGCGGCCCGGATGAAGTACCGGGGACCGGAGAACGCCTGCTTGTTCTCGTCGTGATCGCGGATCACGTGGCAGACGGTCTGGCACAGGAAGCACTCGATGCACTTGCGGAACTCCTGCGAGCGCTCGACGTCGACCTGCTGCATCCGGTAGTCGCCGGGGGCGACGTCCGCAGGCGGAGCGAAGGCGGGTGTCTCCCGCGCCTTCTCGTAGTTGAACGAGACGTCGGTGACCAGGTCCCGGATCACCGGGAACGTCCGCAGCGGCGTCACAGTGACGGTCTCGTCGTCACCGAACGTCGACATCCGGGTCATGCAGCCCAGCCGCGGCTTGCCGTTGATCTCCATGGAGCAGGAGCCGCACTTGCCGGCCTTGCAGTTCCACCGGCACGCCAGGTCGGGCGCGTCGGTGGCCTGCAGGCGGTGGATGACGTCGAGAACGACTTCGCCCTCGTTCACCTCGACCATGTAGTCCTGCAGGTCACCGCCGGACTCGTCGCCCCGCCAGATCCGGAACTGACGCTTCGCGCTCATCGGTTGTCCGCCTCTCCAGCGTCGGCGACGAGAGCGTCGAAGTCGGCGAGCTCCTCGTCGGTGAGGTACTTGGACAGCTCGGCCCGATCGAAGAGGCCGATCAGCTCCGGCCGCATCTTCGGCAGCGGCTTACGGGTCAACCGCACGGTGTCGCCGTCCAGCGAGCAGACCAGGTTGACCTGCCGCCACTTCGGCTCCATCGCCGGGTAGTCCTCCCGGGTGTGCCCGCCGCGCGACTCCTGCCGCTCCAGCGCCGCCTTCGCGGTGCACTCCGAGACCACGAGCATGTTGCGCAGGTCCAGGGCGAGGTGCCAGCCCGGGTTGTAGCGCCGGCCCCCGAACGCGCTCACCTTCGCCACCCGTTCGCGCAGCTCGGCCAGCCGCACAAGTGCGTCGGCCAGCTCACCCTCGCGCCGGATGATCCCCACGAGGTCACCCATGACCGCTTGGAGGTCCTGCTGCAGGGTGTACGGGCTCTCGCCGGTGTCCCGCTGCAGCGGAGCCAGTGCGGTCTCCACGGCGGCCTCGACCGCGTTCACCGCCACCTTCGGTCGGGCATCCAGCCCGTCGGCGTAGCTGGCCGCGTGCCCACCGGCCCGCTTGCCGAAGACCAGCAGGTCGGACAGGGAGTTGCCGCCCAGCCGGTTGGAGCCGTGCATGCCGCCGGAGACCTCACCGGCGGCGAACAGGCCGCGGACGTGGCCGAAGGCGGCACCCGAATCCGGGTCCACCTCGACGCCGCCCATCACGTAGTGACAGGTCGGCCCGACCTCCATCGGCTCGGCCGTGATGTCGACGTCGGCCAACTCCTTGAACTGGTGGTACATCGAAGGCAGCCGCCGCCGGATCTCCTCGGCCGAACGCCGGCTCGCGATGTCCAGGAAGACACCACCGGCGGGGGAGCCCCGACCGGCCTTGACCTCACTGTTGATCGCGCGGGCCACCTCGTCGCGGGGCAGCAGCTCGGGCGGGCGGCGGTTGTTGTCCGGGTCGGTATACCAGCGGTCCGCCTCCTCCTCGGTCTCCGCGTACTGCTTGCGGAAGACGTCGGGGACGTAGTCGAACATGAACCGCTTGCCTTCGGAGTTCTTCAACACGCCGCCGTCGCCACGCACCGACTCGGTGACCAGGATGCCCTTCACCGAGGGCGGCCAGACCATGCCGGTCGGGTGGAACTGGAGGAACTCCATGTTGATCAGAGTCGCCCCGGCGCGCAGCGCCAACGCGTGACCGTCGCCGGTGTACTCCCACGAGTTCGAGGTGACCTTGTAGGAGCGCCCGACCCCGCCGGTCGCCAGCACCACTGCGGGCGCCTCGAAGAGGATGAACTCCCCGGACTCCCGGTAGTAGCCGAACGCGCCCGCGACCCGGTCACCGTCGAGCAGCAGCTCGGTGATCGTGGTCTCGGAGAAGACCTTGATCCGGGCGTCGTACGAGCCGAACTCGCGCTTGTCGTCCTGCTGCAACGAGACGATCTTCTGCTGGAGGGTGCGGATCAACTCCAGGCCGGTCCGGTCGCCGACGTGCGCCAGACGGGGGTACTCGTGGCCACCGAAGTTGCGCTGCGAGATCTTGCCGTCCTTGGTGCGGTCGAAGAGCGCACCGTAGGTCTCCAGCTCCCAGATGCGCTGCGGCGACTCCTTCGCGTGCAGCTCGGCCATCCGGAAGTTGTTGAGGAACTTGCCGCCGCGCATGGTGTCGCGGAAGTGCACCTGCCAGTTGTCGCGGCTGTTCACGTTGCCCATCGCGGCTGCGGCGCCGCCCTCGGCCATCACCGTGTGCGCCTTGCCGAAGAGCGACTTGGAGATGATCGCGGTCTTCTTGCCGGCGAGCCGGGCCTCGATCGCCGCGCGCAGACCGGCGCCGCCGGCCCCGATGACGACGACGTCGTAGTGGTGTCGTTCGATACGAGTGGTAGTGGTCATGTCAGGGGCCCTTTAGTTGATGAACCGCAGGTCGGAGAACCAGCCAGCCGCGAGCGCCATGATGTAGAAGTCGGCAAGCGCCAGGGTGCCGAGGGTGATCCAGGCGAGCTGCATGTGCCGGACGTTCAGGGCCGAGACGAACGTCCAGGCCTTGTATCGCACCGGGTGCTTGGAGAAGTGCTTGAGCCGGCCGCCGATGATGTGCCGGCAGGAGTGGCAGGAGATGGTGTACGCCCACAGCATCACCACGTTGCCCACCAGGATGATGTTGCCCAGGCCGAAGCCGAAGCCCTCGGGGGAGTGGAAGGCGAGGATCGCGTCCCAGGTGTTGATCAGCGAGATGATCGCGGCGGCGTAGAAGAAGTAGCGGTGCAGGTTCTGGCCGAGCAGCGGCAAGCGGGTCTCGCCGCTGTACGAGGCGTGGCCGTCCGGGACGGCGCAGGCCGGCGGGGACAGCCAGAACGACCGGTAGTAGGCCTTGCGGTAGTAGTAGCAGGTGAGCCGGAACAGCAGCAGGAACGGCAGGGTCAGCGCCGCGTCCGGGATGATCCACCAGCCCGGCAGGAACCGGCCGAAGTGTGAGGCACTTTCGACGCACCGGTCCGTCACACAGGGGGAGTAGAACGGGGTCAGGTAGTGGTACTGGTCCACCCAGTACCACTTGTGCATGAAGACCCGGACCGTCGCGTACGCGACCCAGGCGCTGAGCCCGATCACGGTGATCAGCGGGGCGATCCACCATCGGTCGGTACGCAACGTCTTCGCCGCGATGGCGGCGCGTGCCCGCGCTCCTCGCGGCTTCGTTGCCGTTGAAGTCATTCGAGTCGTCTCCTCGGCGGGCCCGTACGGGCGGGCTGATCTATCTCCGGTCGGCACGCGGCCCGGCGAACCGCACCCGCTGCCACGTCATGCGCACACCAACGACCACGCCGGATGACCGGCGCAGCTAAGTGACACACGTTACGCCGATCTTTGCGGGCCGTCCGCGCAAGGGAGTGTCCCGTGTGTCTGGCCTGCGGAAAAGCCCTGGCACGACGATCAATGGCTCGATGTTAAGAAGATCACTGTCCGCCCGGCCGCTCAGCCCGAGGCGCCTCCGGTGAAGTGCCAGGACGCCAGTCGCACCGACGGGGCCGTCCACCACGTACCGTCCACCCGGTCCGGTTGACGCACCGGCCGCGCACCGAGCCCCAGCACCGCACCGGGCCCGAGTGCCCTCGGGTACGACTCGGTGAACCGCAGGTCTCGGACGGCCCGCACGACGGTGCCGTCTTCGACGAGCCAGACCCCGTTCCGGGTCAACCCCGTGACGACCAGGCTCTTGGGGTCGAGGACACGCGTGTACCACAAATCGGTGACGAGCAGCCCGCGACGCATCCCGGCGACAAGCGCGGCGGTGTCCGTGTCGACGACCGCGCCGGCCGCCGTGCCCGTGGTGCTCCGCCCCACCGCGCTTGCCGGGCCGGCCGCCGCGCCGGACAGGCGCAGATTGCGGGCCATCGGACCCCAGGTGGCACCGCCCGCGACCGCGTGTCCGGTGGACTCCGCACCCGACTCGGCGGCGGTTCGCCGATCGTGGGCGACCGCACGGGTGGTGCCCGCGTCCACCAGGGTCAGCGCCCGCCGGCCGGTGCCCTCCGCGTCGAACGGCAGTCCCGACGTGCCCAGCGGGTCGTCCACCACTGTCACCTGCCTGTCGAACTGAGCCGCCCCGGGCTCGGCAAACGACTGCCGCTCGGCGTACCGCTTGCCGTTGAAGCCGTACCAGGACAGGTTCTGTAGCAGGTCCGCGACGGCGGCCGGCTCGAACACCACCTCGTAGCGCCCCGGCGGCAACTCGACAGGGTCGGCCGCCGCCCGCGCCTTCGCGGCGGCGTGCGCGCCCAACTCCGCGCCGTCGAGGTCGGACAGCCGGTCGGCGCAGCGCCGGGCCACCCCGTCCGCGCCGTCGAGACGGGCGATGCCGTCCATCGCCGCCTCCACCGAGCGGCCGTACACGGTGTGCCCGGCCGAGTTCGCGAACGCCGACGAGCGGTGCGCGGTACGGCAGTAACCCGCGGTGCTCAGGTCACCGGCGGCGGCCACGAACGCGCGAACCCGATCGGCCCGCTCATCCGGCTCGGCGTGCGCTGTGGCCTCGTCGACAGGCGGGGCGTCCGGCACGGGCGAGGGCGGCGTCAGCCCCGGCCAGCCCGGGTCGGGCGGGCAGAGCCGCGCCGCTGTCAGGGTGCGCTCGACGAGGGCGCGCAGCCCGTCGGCGGTGACCACGCTGCCGCTGCCGGCGGCAGTTCGGCCGTCCATGTGCAGCCGCAGCCGGACCCCGACTGTCGACTCCGCGACGTTCTGGTGGATGGCCGAGTTGGCGAACCGGGTCAGCGCGAGGTCTGCCCGCGTCACCACCGCCTCAGCCTCCGCGCCCGGACCACCGAGCCGTCGGACCAGCTCGATGACCTGCCCCGCCAACTCCAGCTCGTTCACGCCGGTGCTCCTTTCGTTCGCGACTGCGGGGCTCGCAAACCCGGCTCACTCCTCGCGCTCACGCGGGGCCGCTTTTCGTTCGCGACTGCGGGGCTCGCAAACCCGGCTCACTCCTCGCGCTCACGCGGACACCCCCACCCGGACACCGCGGAAGCGCGCCGGCGCGGCGGGGTGGCCGGTGTGCCCGGTCTGGCCGGGCTGGCCCTTGCCGCAGTTGGGCGTCCCCCAGGGCACCGTCTCGCCGGAGAGCATGTCCATCGAACGCCAGAAGAGCGGGCCGATCCCTGTGTACGTGGGATTGCGCAGCATCCGCCCCCGTCGCCCCTTCTTGATCTCCCAGCCGACCTCGCAACCGAACTGGAAGTTGAGCCGCTTGTCGTCGATCGACCAGGACCGGTTGAGGTCCATCAGCACCCCGTCGTCGGTGGCCGCGATGATCTCCTCCAGCGTGTGCGGGCCGGGTTCCAGGCCGACGTTCGTCATCCGCACCATCGGCAGTCGCGCCCACCCGTCGGCGCGTACGCTCCCGCCGTAGTCGAGGCCGGCCACGGCGGCCGAGTCCCGGCCGGCGAGCACGCCCACCCACCGCCCGTCGCGTACCGCGTCCCGCTTGACCGCAGGTGAGCCTTCGTCGTCGAAACCGAAGCTGCCCAGCGCGCCGGGGATGGTCGGGTCGATTGTGATGTTCATCAGCTCGGAGCCGTAGCGCAGCGAGCCGAGTTGGGCGAGGTCCAGCCAGGACGTGCCGGCGAACGCGGCCTCCCAGCCGAGGATCCGGTCCAGCTCGATGGCGTGCCCGACCGACTCGTGGATCTGTAGGGCCAGCTGTTCGCCGCCGAGGATCAGGTCGGTCTCGCCGGCCGGGCAGGGCGGTGCGGTGAGCAGCGCGCGGGACTCCTCGGCGATCTGCGCGGCGTGCGCCGCCAGGTCGAGTGACTCGACAAGCTCCCAGCCTGTGGTGCCGTACTGCCCCCGGTAGCTGGGCCAGGACCGTCGCTGCGTCTCGCCGTCGCCGATCGAGGTGGCCGAGATGCCGCCGCCGCACTCGCGGATCCGCTGGTCGATCCGGTGGCCCTCACTGGAGACGAACCATTTCGCGGTGTCCCAGATCTGGTAGAGCCCCTCGGCCAGGTCGGCGCCGTGCTCGACCATCGTGCCTGTCGCGCCGACAAGCAGGTCGCCCTTGCCCGACAGTGGCACGCCGAGCGGGTCGATCTGGCAGTCGGACGCCCAACTCGCCGTCACCGGCTGACCCGGCACCAGGTCGACAGGCGGGCCGGGCACCCGCGCGCTCGCCATGGCCGTCCGCGCGGCACGACGGCCGGCGTCGCGGGCGGCGGCATCAGACAGATCGGGTACGGCGTGGAAGCCCCAGCTCGACCCGACGAGCGCCCGGACGCCGAGGCCGATGCTCTCGTCCTGGGTCAGCTCCTCCACGTCGCCGTTGCGTGCCGTCATCGACTCGTAGCGGCGGTGCATCACCCGGGCATCGGCATACCTGGCGCCGGCGTCGAGGGCTGCCTGCACGGCGGCGGTTGCCGCGTCGAACTCGGTCATGCGACCGACCCTAGGCCAGCCGACCGACACCCGTCAGGGGAGCAGATCTTCCGGCCGGATGGTGGCCCTCACCGGCTCCGTCAACTCCAGAACGTCGCCCGCCCTGGTCGTCGAGCGCTTCGCGTAGTGGGAGCCCTGCTGCTGGTAGAGGTGCACGGTAAGGGTCTCCTGCTCGACGAGCAGGTACCACCCGATGCCGGCTGCGGCGTACACGTGCGGCTTCAAGACCCGGTCGATGACGGCGGTGTGCGGGGCGGCGATCTCGCCGACCAACAGGACCGCGTCTGCCGGTACGCAGGTCGCCGTGAAATCCAGGTCCGCGGTCACCACGAGGTCGGGATTGAGGATCCTTGTGGGGCCCAGCCTCAGGTTGATCACCGGGAGCAAGGTGCGATTCGCCGCGGCACAGCCTGGTTCCAAAGCCCCTGCCAGGGCAGAGACGATCACCTGGTGGATGACGGTCGGGTGGTCCGATGAGCAGTCCGCCGTCGAGGAGTTCGATCCGGCAGGTCGTCTCACCGAGGGCGAGGTAGTCCGGTTCGGTCCAGGGCAGCGGGTGGTTGAGAATTTCCGCGGGTAGCACCTGCCCACTGGAGCTCAAGTGGCGACATCGAGGCCGCACCTGACGTGCGACCAGGAGATGAATGGGCGTGGATGGCGAGGTGACGGGGCTGCGGGGCCGATGCTGACTCGTTACGCTCGGGCCCGCTGACAGGCGCTGGCTGTGTAGCTTACTTTCACCCTCGGGACTTGCCTGTAAGTTCTCTTCGTCACTGAGGGAGGCGGCCGTGGACAATTCGGATCCGGCGCCGTCCGGGGGACCGGACGACCATCCCACCGTGCCGGCGCAGCGCGGCAACGAGGCCGCCTACCTGCGGGTGAGTGACCTGCGGGTCCGCTTCGACACCTCCGACGGCGTGGTGCGCGCGGTCGACGGGGTGTCGTTCGCCGTCGAGCGGGGCCGCACCCTCGGCATCGTCGGCGAGTCCGGCTCGGGCAAGAGCGTCACCTCGCTTGCCATCCTCGGTCTGCACGACCCGAAGCGCACCACGATCACCGGGGAGATCTCCGTCGGTGGCCGCCAGGTGGTCGGCCTGGCCGACGAGGAGGTACGCCGGCTGCGCGGCCGGGACATGGCGATGATCTTCCAGGATCCGCTCTCCGCGCTGCACCCCTACTACACGGTGGGCCGGCAGATCGCCGAGGCGTACCGGGTGCACCACCCGAAGGCCAACCGGCGTGAGGCCCGCCAGCGGGCGGTGGACATGCTGGACCGGGTCGGCATCCCGCAGCCGGCGCGCCGCTTCGACCAGTACCCGCACGAGTTCTCCGGCGGCATGCGGCAGCGGGTGATGATCGCGATGTCCCTTGTCAACGACCCGGCCCTGCTGATCGCCGACGAGCCGACCACCGCGCTTGACGTCACAGTGCAGGCGCAGATCCTGGACCTGCTGGCCGACCTCCAGGCCGAGTTCCAGTCCGCGATCATCCTGATCACCCACGACCTCGGTGTGGTCGGCCAGGTCGCCGACGAAGTGCTTGTCATGTACGGCGGGCGGGCCGTCGAGCACGGCAGCGTGGAGCAGGTGCTCCGCTCGCCGCAGCACCCGTATACCTGGGGGTTGCTCTCCAGCGTGCCGTCGTTGCACGGCGACGCGGACGCGGACCTGCTGCCCATCCCGGGCAACCCGCCCAGCCTGATCAACCTGCCGTCGGGCTGCGCCTTCCACCCGCGCTGTCGCTACGCCGACCGCAACGGCGCCCGGTCCCGCACGGAGGTGCCCGAGTTGCTTCCGGCCGGCGCGGACGGCCACCTGGTGGCCTGCCACCTGAGCGCGCAGGAGCGCGCCGAGCGCTACGCCGAGGACGTCGCATCCGTGGGGGTGGCCCGATGACCGACGAACCGCTGCTGCGGGTCCGCGGCCTGACCAAACACTTCCCGGTACGCCAGGGGCTGCGCGGCACTGGCCTGGTGCGTGCGGTGGACGGGCTCGACTTCGACGTGCGTCCCGGCGAGACGCTCGGCCTGGTGGGGGAGTCGGGCTGCGGCAAGACCACCACCGGCCGGATGCTTGTGCGGCTGTTGGAGCCGACCGCCGGCACGATCGAGTTCGACGGGCGGGACATCACCCACGCCGGCCGACGCGAGCTGCGCCCACTGCGCCAGGAACTCCAGATCATCTTCCAGGACCCGTACGCGTCGCTGAACCCCCGGCACACAGTCGGGCGGATCGTGGCGATGCCGTTGCAGGTGAACGGGATCAAGCCGCCGGGTGGGGTCAAGGCCCGTGTGCAGGAGCTGCTGGAGCTGGTCGGGCTGAACCCGGAGCACTACAACAGGTACCCGCACGAGTTCTCCGGCGGCCAGCGCCAGCGCATCGGCATCGCCCGCGCGCTCGCCCTGCGGCCCAAGCTGATCGTCGCCGACGAGCCGGTGTCCGCGCTTGACGTCTCGATCCAGGCGCAGGTGGTCAACCTGCTGCGTGACCTGCAACGGGACCTCGGCCTGGCGTTCGTGTTCATCGCGCACGACCTGGCCGTGGTGCGGCACTTCTGCCAGCGGGTCGCCGTGATGTACCTGGGCCGGATCGTGGAGATCGGCGATCGCGCCGACATCTACGAGCGGCCACAGCATCCGTACACCCGGGCGTTGCTCTCGGCGATCCCGGACGTCACCCAGCTCGGCCCGGCGGGCCGGATCCGGCTGACCGGCGACGTGCCGACGCCGCTCGACCCGCCGTCGGGCTGCCGGTTCCGCACCCGGTGCTGGAAGTCGCGGGACATCTGTGCCACCGAGGAGCCGGCGCTTGTGGCGCGCGACGGCGGTCACCAGGCCACGGCGTGCCACTTCCCGGAGCCAGCCGGCACCGGTCCAGAGACGGCGGCCGGCGGGGTCGACCCGGGCCGCGCGGCTGATGCGGCCGGCGCGCAGGGTCGCGGGACAGCAGCGACAGTCGAGGAGGTGTCGTCGTGAGCCTGTCTCCGGTGGAGGGTGTGGCGCTTGCCGAAATCGAGTCCGGCGGGGGCGAGCCCGGAGCTAAGGGCGTCGTCGGTCGCTCGCCCGGCCAGCTCGCCTGGCTGCGGCTGCGTCGCGACCGGACGGCAGTGGTCAGCGGCGTACTCCTGATCTTCTTCATGGTGTTGGGGTTGGCCGCCCCGCTGATCGAGATGGCGTACGGGATCGGCCCGCGCGACCAGTTCCAGAACCTGCTGGACCGCTTCGGCATGCCGCTGGGCTACGCCGGTGGGGTCACCGGGGACCACTGGTTTGGCCTGGAGCCAGGGCTGGGTCGGGACATCTTCATCCGGCTGATCTACGGGCTGCGGACGTCGCTGTTCATCGCTCTCGCGGCGGCTCTGATCACCGCGACGATTGGCGTCGTGCTCGGCGCGCTCGCCGGCTACCTCGGCGGCTGGCTCGACGCGGTGATCAACTGGATCACGGACCTGACCCTGGCCATGCCGTTCCTGATCATCGCGCTGGCCCTCACCCCCACGCTCACGCTGCGCTTCTACGGCGAGCGGGGGCAGGTGTCGGCGGCCTTCGGCGTGGGTGTGCTGATCGCCGTCTTCGCCGTCTTCGGCTGGACCAGCACGGCCCGACTGGTACGCGGGCAGGTCATCGCGCTGCGCGAGCGGGAGTTCGTGGAGGCGGCCAAGGCCAGCGGGGCAGGGCTGGGGCACATCATCTTCCGGCAGCTCCTGCCGAACATCTGGGCGCCGATCCTGGTGTCGTTCTCCCTGGCTGTGCCGCAGTTCATCACAAGTGAGGCCGCGCTGTCCTTCATCGGCGTCGGTCTGAGCGACGAGACGCCGAGCTTCGGCCGAATGATCTACCGCAGTCTGGACTACCTCCAGACCGACCCGGCGTACGTGTTCTTCCCGGGCATCACGATCTTCGCGCTGGTGTTCGCCTTCAACCTCTTCGGCGACGCGTTGCGGGACGCGCTCGACCCGAAGTCGTCCCGGTAGGGGTCCCCATGACGCGATTTCTGATCAAGCGACTCTTCTCGGCGGTGCTGACCCTCTTCGCGGTGAGCGTGCTGACGTTCCTCATGTTCTTCGCCCTGCCGCGCGACCCGGTGAGCAGCATCTGCTCGAAGAACTGCAACCCGGAGCGGTTGGAGCGGGTCCGCGACGACCTGGGCCTCAACGACCCGCTGATCAGCCAGTACGCCGGCTACATGAAGGGCATCGTCACCGGACGGGACCTGGGCAGCGCCCAGGGCGGCAGGTGCGACGCACCCTGCCTGGGCTGGTCGTACGTCACAAACGAGGCTGTCTCGGACACCATCGCCCGGGTGCTGCCCGTGACGCTGAGCATCGTGATCCCGGCGGCGATCCTCTGGCTGCTGCTCGGTGTGGGGCTGGGCATGGTGTCCGCGCTGCGTCGGGGCACCTGGCTTGACCGGGCAGCCATCGGCTTCTCGCTGACCGGCGCCTCGTTGCAGCTCTACTTCGTGGGCGCGGTGCTGCTGCTGGTGTTCGTCTACAACCTGCGGTGGCTACCGGTGCCCAGCTACACGTCGATCTTCGAAAATCCGGTGAAGTGGGCCAATGGGCTTGTGCTCGCCTGGGTGGCGCTGGCCTTCCTGTTCTCGGCCATCTACGCCCGCCTGTCCAGGGCGCAGATGCTGGAGACGCTGTCGGAGGACTTCGTCCGCACGGCACGGGCCAAGGGCCTTGCCAAACCCAAGGTGTACGGGCGGCACGCGCTCCGCGCGGCGATCACCCCTGTGGTGACCATCGCCGGGATGGACGTCGGTGGGGCGCTGGGCGGCACGGTGATCACCGAGACGACGTTCGGCATTCAGGGGTTGGGGCGTACGGCTGTGGACGCCGTTCGCTCCGGTGACCTGCCCACGATCATGGCGACCGTGCTGATCGCGGCCGTCTTCGTGGTGGTGGCGAACGTGCTTGTGGACCTGCTGTACGCGGCGATCGACCCGCGGGTGCGGCTGCGCTGATCCGCAGGGTGTCGCCACACCCAGCGATGGCGAAATTTATCGACAACTGTTACACAACTCGTAGGTTTTCTTCCTTACGATCCTCGGAACGTCGGCGGTTCTCGCCCCGACGAAACCGCACGGCACATGGTGAAGGGGGTACTTCATGAGACCACGCGTGGTGGCTGCCGCAGGCGGCGCGATCGCTCTGGTTGTGGCATTGGGTGCGTGCTCGAAGAACACGGGCGAGGGCACCACGGTGGACACCGAACGGCAGCAGACGGGGGTCATCGCGACCGACCCCAAGGACTCGCAGGGCCCGGCGGCCGAGGTCGAGGGCGCCGCGAAGGGCGGCACCTTCACCGTCATCCGGGAGTCGCCGATCTCCCACCTGGACCCGCAGCGGACGTACTCGTTCGCCGGTCTCATGGCCAACCCGCTCTTCGCCCGCTACCTCACCACCTGGAAGGACGACGGCAAGGGTGGCCTGGTCCTCGTCGGTGACCTGGCCGAGACGCCGGGCAAGAACGTCAACAACGACTGCAAGGTCTGGGAATTCACTGTCAAGGACGGGGTGAAGTTCGAGGACGGTCGGCCGATCACCGCCAAGGAGATCGCGTACGGCATCGCCCGATCCTTCGACCCGGACCTGTCCGGCGGCCCCACCTACGTCCAGGAGTGGCTCGCCGACAGCCCGCAGTTCGACACCAAGTGGGACTTCAAGAAGAACAAGACGTCGCTGCCGCCGGGCCTGACCACGCCGGATGACAAGACACTGCGCTTCGAGTTCGCCAAGCCCCGCTGCGACCTGCCGTTCGCGGTCTCGCTGCCGACCACCGCGCCGCTGCCGCCGGACAAGGACACCGGCGTCGACCTGGACAAGCAGCCGTTCTCGTCCGGCCCCTACAAGGTCGCCAAGAACCAGGTCGGCGTGCAGCTCACCCTGGACCGCAACCCCAACTGGGACCCGAACACCGACCCGGTCCGCCACCAGTACCCGGACCAGTTCGTCTGGACCTTCGGCCCCACCGCCGACGCCGCCAACAACCGGGTGATCGCCGACAACGGCGCCGACCAGAGCGCGCTCGCCTTCAACGCCGTGCCCGCCTCGCTTGTCGCCCGGGTGGTCGGGGACGCCACGCTGAAGCCGCGCAGCATCCTGTCGCCGACGCCGAGCGCCAACCAACTCGTCATCAACAACCAGCGGGTAAAGGACCTGAAGGTCCGCCAGGCGCTCAACTACGCCATCGACCGCGAGGGCATGATCAAGGCGCTCGGCGGGCAGACCGTCGCCGCGCCGCTGACCACGCTCATGCCGCCGGCCACAATCGGCTACAAGGCGTACGAGGCGTACCCGGCCGGCCCCAACGGCGACGTGGCCAAGGCCAAGGAACTGCTCGGCGGGCAGACGCCGGAGCTGGTCCTCGGTGTCGCCGACAACTCGACCGAGCAGCAGCAGGGCGCGCAGCTCAAGGCGAACCTGGAACGCGCCGGCTTCAAGATCACGCTGCGGAACATCTCGGACGACGCCAAGCTCGACGAGATCAAGAAGAAGGACAACCCCTGGGACCTGTACATCGGTAACTGGGCGGCGGACTGGCCGAGCGGCGCCTCGATCCTGCCGGTGCTCTACGACGGCCGCACCATCAAGGCCGAGGGCAACAGCAACCAGTCCTACTTCAACGACCCGACGATCAACGCCGAGATGGACCGCATCCTGGCGCTCGCCCCGGCCGACCAGGGTCCCGAGTGGGCCAAGCTCGACGAGCGGATCATGAAGGAGCACGCCCCGGTGGTGCCGCTCTATGTCGACGTGGCCTACAACGTGCACGGGTCCAAGGCCGGCGGGGTCTTCATCTCCAGCGTCTTCGGCTACCCCTCGTTCGTCAACGCGCACGTCAAGCCGTAGGGCATATCGCAGGCAGGGCCCCCTCCCGACAACGCCGTCGGGAGGGGCCCTCTGCCGTTTCCGCCCGCTTGTCCGCCCCTTGATCGACTCAGGTTTCAGGAAACCGGGGTGTCCCGGGCGCCCCGACACCCCGATTTCCTGGAACCCGAGTGGACCTTGCCGCGAGCCCTGCTCGGTCGGCGCGAGCAGACCTGGTCGTCCCGCTCGCGTCGCGATCGGCCAGGCGACGGCGTCGACCGCCAGCCATGGTTGACCGGTTGCGGCCGCCGGGTTCGATCCGGTGAACGCCACGACCTCGCGATATGAGGTGCCCGGTCACCGACACGTTCGACAGAACGGGGGGTTCGACGGACGGCTCATCCACATCGGTCTGCGCGCCCGTGTTGCCGCCGCGTGTCTACGGCGCAGGTTCGAGGACGACGACGGGGATCTGGCGGCTGGTCTTTCGCTCGTAGTCGGCGAAGCCCGGATACGCGGCCTTCTGTGCGCTCCAGATCCGTTCCCGCTCGTCCCCGGTGGCGACCCTGGCGACCACCTTGACAGTGTCCGTGCCGATCTCCGCCTGGGCCCGCGGATGGGCCAGCAGGTTGTGGTACCAGTCGGGATTGGTGGGCGCACCGGCCTTGGATGCGAACACGGCGTACCCGCCGTCCACCTTCTGGTACATCATCGGGTTCACGCGAGTCTGGCCGCTCTTGGCGCCGACCGTGTGCAACAGCAGCAGCGGTGCGCCGGCGAACTGACCGCCGACCTGCCCGCCGTTGGCGCGAAACTCATCGATGATCTTGTCGTTCCAGTCGCTCATGGTTTCCCCTCAGACGAACTTGCGGGCGGTCGATTCCAGTCCTTCGCGGTAGGCGGCCCACCACGCCTCGTCGCCCTCGGCCAGGTTGTCACCGGACCACCGCCAGCCGACGTGCCCGTCGGCCAACTCGCGCACGATGTCGGCGTGCCCTGCGTGCCGGTTCAGCTCGGCGAGCATGTGCACGAGGATGAGGTGCAGGGTCACCGGTTCATGGCCCCACCACCGTACCGAGCCGGGCGCGTCGATCGGGAGCGCGTCGATCGTCGCGTCAGCGTGTGCCCAGACTCGGTGCCACAGGCCGATGACGTCGTCGCGGGACTCGTCGGCTGTGGCCCACATGTCCACGTTCGGTTCGGCGTCCTCGTCCAGGGCTGCGATGAATTCGGGAAAGGGGCGGTCGAACGTCTCACCGAAGTACCCGGCGGTCATCGAGGCCACGTGCTTGATCAGCCCGAGCAGGTTCGTACCGGTCGGCACGAGCGGACGCCGTACGTCGTATTCGGACAGCCCGTCGAGCTTCCCGAGCAGCGCCCGGCGGGCCTCCCGTAGATATCGATGGAGATTCGCCTTGGCATCGAGGTCTGTCATGCCGTCCAGGATCGCACCGCCGCGATGCCCTCGTGCTCCCGGTCGACGCCCAGGCCGGCGCGGTAGTCCTCAAGCATCGCCAGGACCGTGGCGGGATCGTGAATGGCTCGCCGGAATCCCGATAGTTCTCGGCTCCCATGTTCTCGGGCCGCGCCCTGCTCGCGTACTCGAACATGAACCACAAGTGTCCAGACGGCCCGTCGGGCAAACGCCGACTCATTGGCCGGACGTGCGCTGGGCGTTTCCGCGAAGATGTCCACGTGAAGGCGATCTACTCGGACAACGACGACAGCGACCGGGAGGCCCAGCCGGACGTCGTACCCGGCCTGCGCCCCAGACCTGAAGGTGCCGTCGACGTCACGTCGTTGACGCTTGAAGTCGATGGAGAGATGTTCGCCGTACGGCCCAACGAGTGCGATGGCGCCGACTACACGTGGCTCAACGGGCCGAACCCCGGCTACGGATTCGGTATGAGTCCGGCCCTGGACCTGTCGCTCGACGAGCACAGGGAGAACATCCGCGACTTCCTGGCCATGGTTGACCCCACCACCGGGCGCATCGAGGACTGACATGGAGCTGGCAGGGCAGATCTTGGACACTTACCGTCAAGCGATGACGGAAACTGTCCAAGATTGCCAGTCGCGGTGGATCTCAAGCTGCTCGAGATCCCGACGTCTGCGGCGGGTGCCGTCCGCGCAGCCGGCCGGCTCGGCGCGACCATGGTGACCGTGCACGCCATGGTTGGATGTTGAGCCCGCCGAGGGCTCGCCAGATTGTCGCTGGCGGAGGCTAGGGTCCGCGCCGTGGATGACACCTCGACGGCCCGACAGGCCGCCCACGCCTACGTTGATCTTTTGGAGCGCCGGGACTGGTCCAGTTTGGCCGCCCTGCTCACCGATAATGTGGTCTACGAGATGCCGCAGACTCGGGAGCGAATTCGCGGCAGGGACGCGTTCCTGCGGTTCAACACCGAGTATCCGGGCGACTGGCACCTCCGGCCGCGACGGGTGATCGTCGATGGCCGCCTCGCTGCCCTGTGGCTCGATGTCCGCGTCGGCGTCGAGCAGCAAGAGGCGTGCGTCTGGCTTGAGATGTCCGAGCATGGGCTGATCAGCAAGGTCGTCGACTACTGGCCCGAGCCGTACGATCCGCCGCCGGGCCGGGAGCACCTCGTGGAGCGTTGGTGATCATGGCCGTTACAGCAGATGGGTACGGAGGAAATCCAGCTCCAGGGGCAGCAGGCGTTCGGCGGTGCCGTTCGCGGCCATGTGCGTGGCCCCGGTCAGCGGCAACACGGCGTGCGGTCGGCCGGTGCTCAGCAGCGCCGCCGAGAGCCGGAGCGTGTGCGCGGCCACCACGTTGTCGTCGGCCAGACCGTGCACCAGCAGCAACGGGCGCGCCTGGTCGGGGCCGGTGACCGGCTCGGCGGCCATCTCGACCAGCGAGTGGTGCGCGTAGACGTCCATGCCGTCCTCCGGCAACCCCAGATAACGCTCGGTGTACGCCGTGTCGTACAGAGCCCAGTCGGTCACCGGGGCGCCCGCGATCCCGCACTTGAACAGCTCCGGGTGGCGCAGCACCGCCAATCCGGCCAGCCACCCGCCGAACGACCAGCCCCGCACGCCGACCCGATCCAGGTCCAGGTCGGGATGCTTGCCGGCGAGCGCGGTCAGCGCGTCGATCTGGTCGGTAAGCACCACGTCGGCCACCCGCCGGTGGATCGCCTTCTCGAACGACGGGGCCACTCCAGGCGTACCCCTGTTGTCGATGGTGACCACCGCGAACCCGGCGTCGGCCCACCACTGCCGCTCCAACCACGCCGCCCGGGCGGCCACCACCTCCTGGTGGCCGGGGCCGCCGTAGATGTCCAGCAGCACAGGCAGCCGGCGGCCCGTCACGTGGTTGTCGGGGTAGAGCACCGCCGCCGGCAGCCGCCGGTCGGTCACGCGCTCCAGCAGCGGCAGCGGAGAGTACGGCGGGGTGGCGGCAAGCGACCGCAGCTCGGCGACCTCCTGGCCGGCGCGGGACACCGTCCACCGCACCCCTGCGTGGTCCAACGACGCGGTCCCGACGACAAGCACGTCCCCGCCGACGGCCGCCGAGTGCCACCCCGAGTCGGTGGTGAGCC
This sequence comes from Micromonospora sp. NPDC000316, assembly GCF_042898885.1. Lineage (NCBI taxonomy): Bacteria > Bacillati > Actinomycetota > Actinomycetes > Micromonosporales > Micromonosporaceae > Micromonospora > Micromonospora sp. NPDC000316. Next base: position 220,660 of record NZ_JBIAZG010000006.1, on the reverse strand, counting down.
GCCGGGCGTCCACCCCGCCGCCGATTGTGGTGCGGACCCGGAACAGGTGCCGCTCGCTCGGCTCGCCGTCGCTCGCCTCGACAAGCAGGTCGGCCGGACCGCTTACCGCCGGCAGTCGGCCCACCACCCGTCGCACGTACAGCGACGGTGGCGTGAGCAGGGTGCCGTCGGCGAACAGGCAGCGCGCGTCGTACCCGTCGTGGGCCAACTCCCCGCCGACAAGCACCCGGCCGTCCGGCAGGTGCGCCGGCGTGCCGGCGATCGGCTCCACCCAGCGCGGGTCGGCCAGCTCGGCGTGCACCTGCGTCTCACCGGTGCGCGGGTCCACCGCGAGCACCAGGCCGTGCTGCTGCGAACGGCGCAGCACGGTGATCAACGGGCTGCCCTCGACCCAGCTGACCCCGGTCAGGTACGGGTAGGTTTCCCGGTCCCAGTGCACGTCGACCCAGCCGTCGTCCAGGTCCAGCAGGTGCAGGCTGACCTCGGCGTTGGGGCCACCGGCACGGGGGTACGCGACGGCTGTCGGCGGGCTGCCCGGCTCGGCCGGGTCGTGCAGATGCCAGCGGTCCAGCCGGGACTCGTCCACCCGGGCGGCGAGCACCATCCGGCCGTCCGGCGCCCACCAGTAGCCCCGGTACCTGCCGAACTCCTCGGCCGCGATGTGCTCGGCCAACCCCCAGCTCACCCCGGCGTCCTCGCCGGCCAGCAGGGTGTCGGTGCCGTCGGCCTCGATCACCCGGAGCTCACCCCGGCGTACGCCCTCGGCCGCGTCGGTCACGTACGCCAGCCGCTGGCCGGTCGGATCCGGTCGAGGGTCCAGCACCGGGCCGACGGCGGCGACCTCCACCACGTCGCCGTGCACCAGGTCGGCTCGGAACAACCGCCCGGCAAGCGCGAACACCGCCACCCGGCCGGCGGCGTCCAGCGCGTACGAGCCGATGCCGGCGGCGTTGAGCCGCAGCCGCTCGCGTAGCGCCCGCTCACCGGGGGACAGTGCCCGGACGTCGCCGTCGTCGCCGAGCAGGGTCGCCGGGTCGGCTACCAGCTGCTCCTCGCCCGTCGCCACGTCCAGCAGCCAGAGCGCCTCCGCGGGGTCCTCCGGCCCGGCGGAGCGCAAAAAGATCACTCGGGAGCCGTCGTCAGCCACGGAGACAGCGCGCGGCGCACCGTGGCTGAACCGGCGGGTGCGGGCGGCCAGCTCCGGAAAGTCCACAAGCCAAATCGTAGAGCCGCGCCGGGCGTGATGTGGCCGACCTGGGCGGACGCGTCGAGGAGTCCCCGACGGAACCGCCAGTTAGAGTGACCGTCGTGACGACGCTGCCCGACCGCCGCCTGCTGCTGGTCCACGCGCACCCCGACGACGAGTCGATCGGCACCGGCTCGACGATGGCCCACTACGCCGAAGCCGGCGCACACGTGACGCTTGTGACCTGCACCCTCGGCGAGGAGGGCGAGATCCACGTACCGGCCCTCTCGCAGCTCGCCGCCGCCGAGGCCGACCAGCTCGGCGGGTACCGGATCGCCGAGCTGGCTGCCGCCTGCGCCGCGCTCGGCGTCACCGACCACCGCTTCCTCGGCGGCGCCGGCCGCTACCGCGACTCGGGCATGATGGGCCTCGCCACCAACGAGCACCCCCGCGCGTTCTGGCAGGCCGACCTCGACGAGGCCGCCGGGCACCTGGTGGAGATCATGCGGGAGGTACGCCCGCAGGTGCTGATCACGTACGACCCGAACGGCTTCTACGGCCACCCGGACCACATCCAGGCCCACCGGGTGGCGATGCGCGCCGTCGAGTTGGCCGCCGCCGAGGGTTGCGCCCCGCTCAAGGTCTACTGGACGGCCATGCCGCTCAGCGTGTTGGAAGCCGGCATGACGCACTTCGCCGAATCCTCCGACAACCCGTTCGCCAACATCAACGATCTCGCCGAGCTGCCCTTCGGCACCCCTGACGACCAGATCGCGGCGCGGATCGACGGCACCGACCAGCACACCGCAAAGGAAGCGGCGATGCGGGCGCACGCCACCCAGATCCCGGCGACCTCCTGGCTCTACTCGATCGCCGGCAACTTCGGCGGCGAGTTCATGGGCGTGGAGTTCTTCACCCTCGCGGTCGGCGAGAAGGGGCCGGGCACCGGCCCGTACGGCTGGGAGGACGACCTCTTCGCGGGGCTGCCCGAGGAGGCCGACCCGGACCGGTCCCCGGTCGCGGCAGCCGGTCTCCGGTGACCCTGCCCGCCGCCCCGATGCCGGTCGTGGAAGACCAGGACACCCCGCCCGAGGCGGGGCCCCCGCCGCGACTGCTGGATCTGGGCCTGCGGGTGACCGGCGGGATCGTCGTCGTGGTGGCCGGGGTCGTGACAGGTGTGCTGGAGTTGCTGCTCGCCACGCTCCGGGTCGGCGGTCAACTCGTCGGTGTCTCGGTGCTTGTCGCCGTCGGCGCGAACATCGCGCTGAGTTGGTTCGCGCACGAGGCGGTCGGTCGGCGGTGGGCGGTGGCGCTGCCGGGAGTGCCGTGGTTCGCCCTGATGGCGGTGGCCGCGATCCGCACCAACGAGGGCGACCTCCTGCTGGCCGGCGACAACTGGGTCGGCCTGGCCATGATCGTGGCCGGCGCGATGACCTTCGCCGTGATGGGCTTCCGGCAGGTCCTCGCCCCACCTCCCACGCTCAACGGCTGATGACGCCACCCAGGTGAGGGTGGTAGATATTCCTGCCAGGGATGCGGCCCCGCACACGGGGCGTACGGCAGCAGGAGGTCGTCGGATGGACAAGCGGTGGCGTGACGTCGGCGTGCTCGCGGGAGCGTTGTTCGCGGTCAATGTGGCCGCCCGCCTGATCACCTGGCTCGTTTTCGACAATGACGACACCGCCGCCGGCTGGATGTCGCTGGCGATGTTCGTGGTGATCGGTCTGACCCTGGCCGTGGTGGCCTTCCGCTGGGGCTGCCGCCGGCCGGTGGCCGCGTGGTCGGGCGACATGGTCGTCGTGGTGCTGGTGGCGATGGCGTTGACCGTGCTGGTCGGGCCACTACTTGTCGGCAAGAACCCGTTCGGTGATGGCGCTGGCGAGTTCTTCGCCTCGATCTGGTTCTACCTGCTCGCCACCGGCGCCGGAACGCTTGTCGGTTACCTGGTCGCCACCGCCCTCGGCCTCGACTACCGCTCCCAGCAGCTCAAGCGGTTCGCCGAGGTCAAGGCCGCCAAGCCCCGCCGCGTCGTCCGCCGCTGACCGCCGTCGGCTCGGCCGGGCTTGCCGGCTCGGCCGAGCTCGTCGGCTCGGTCGCGCCCCGCGCTCGACGTCTCGGTCGCGCTCGGCCGCGCTTGATCGACTCGCTTTCCGTGAAGTCGGGCTGTCCCGGGCGCTCGGTCACCCCGATATCCATGATGTCGAGTCGATCAAGCGGTGGGTGCGCGGCCGGAGGTCAGTGCGGGGCGACCCGGGTCAGGTACGTGTGGTGCGTGGTGAACCCGAGCCGTCGATAGAGCGCGACCGCCGCCGCGTTGCGCTGCTCCACCTGGAGAAACGCGTGTGTCGCGCCGACGGACGCCCCCCACTCAGCGAGCGAGTCGATCACACGGTGGGCGAGCCCCTGCCGGCGTACGGCGGGCAGCACCTCGATCAGGCTGAGGCCCAACCAGCGTCCCTGACCGGTCACCGTGCCCCGACCGATCGCCACAAGCGTGCCGTTGGCGTACACGTGGGCGAAGCGGACCTGGTCCACGGCGGTGAGCACGTGTCGGGCGGCCTCCGGCAGGCCGCCCTTGCGCCCGGCGGCGATGGCCAGCCACTCCTCGCTCGGGGCAGCCGCCAACTCGACGACCGCCGAGGCGCCGTTGCCGTCGGCCGCGCCACCGCCGTTGCCGTCGGCCGCTCGGTGGGCTGTCGAGGCGGCGGGTGGGGCCGCGTCGGGGAGGGGGAGTGGCGCGGTCTGCACAAGTGTCGGCGGGCGGGTCGTCCAGCCGCGTTCGTCCAGCTCGGCGCCGACCGGCGCGGCGAGCGGCAGCGGGGTGTTGATGATCGCCGGTTGGCCTCGCTCGGCGTACCAGGTCTCGACCGCGTCCACGGCCGCCGGCAGTGGGCGGTCCGGGTCGCCGATCGGCAGCGCCGAGTTGGCCCGTCCGGTCCAGCCCTCGGCTGAGCGCAGCAGCCAGTCACCGAGCCGCCCCCGGGTCGGCGCGGGCCAGGCCTCGTCGGCGGCCCGCTCCAGCGCCACGACGGCCGCGGCGGTGGGCCGGCGGGTCGGCGGTACGCGCTTCGCCCGGTGCACCTGCGCCACCGGTACTCTCAGATTGCCCTTTTCGGTGGCGAGCGTGAGATAGGTCTCGCTCAACTCCACCAGCTCACCTAGAGCATCTGAGAACAACGGACGGCCGTCGCGAATCCCCACAATCCGGCGAACTACGATCCGGTGTCCCACATCCTGCTGTCGGAGCACGATCGACCCCCTCCCCGGCGAGATACTAGGCTCTAACCGTCGCGGGAGATCGCGGCGCGTCTTGCGGAGGAGAAGACCGGTGACCTACATCATCGCCGAGCCGTGCGTGGATGTGCTCGACAAGGCATGCATCGAGGAATGCCCGGTCGATTGCATTTACGAGGGCAACCGGATGCTCTACATCCACCCCGACGAGTGCGTCGACTGCGGTGCCTGTGAGCCTGTCTGCCCCGTGGAGGCGATCTTCTACGAGGACGACGTTCCGGAGCAGTGGAAGGACTACACCGGCGCCAACTACGAGTTCTTCGAGGAGTTGGGCTCGCCCGGCGGCGCCTCGAAGATCGGCAAGGTGGAGAAGGACGCCACCTTCGTCGCCGCGCAGCCCCCGCGCGGCGAGGGCCACTGAACCGGCCCGCGCCGGTCTCGTCGCGGCTGCCCGAGTTCACCTGGGACACCTTGGACGCCGCGGCCACTCTGGCCGCGGCGCATCCGGAGGGCCTGATCAACCTCTCCATGGGCACGCCGGTCGACCCGGTCCCGGAGGTGATCCGTCGGGCGCTCGCTGACGCGTCCGACGCTCCCGGCTACCCGCTGACCGCCGGCACTCCTGCGCTGCGCGCCGCGATCACGGCGTGGGTCTCCCGCGCCTGTGGCGCCGGGGTCGACGGTCTCGGTGTGCTGCCGACAATCGGCTCCAAGGAACTGGTCGCCTGGCTGCCCACCCTGCTCGGCATCGGCCCGGGTGACGTGGTGGTCGTGCCGTCGATCGCCTACCCGACGTACGAGGACGGCGCCCGGCTGGCCGGCGCGACGGTGGTTCGTGCCGACTCGCTCACCGCGGTCGGGCCAACCTCCCGCGTGCGGTTGGTGTGGGTCAACTCGCCAGGCAACCCGACCGGCCGCGTGCTGCCGGCGGCCCACCTGCGCAAGGTGGTCGACTGGGCGCGGGAGCGCGGCGCGGTGGTCGCCAGCGACGAGTGCTATCTGCCGCTGGGCTGGTCTGCCGAGCCGGTCTCGGTGCTGTCCCCGCAGGTCTGCGGCGGTGACTACTCAGGCGTCCTCGCCGTGCACTCGCTCTCCAAGCGGTCCAACCTCGCCGGTTACCGGGCCGGGTTCGTGGCCGGTGACCCGGTGCTCGTCGCCGAGTTGTTGAAGGTTCGCAAGCACGCCGGCATGATCGTGCCCGCGCCGGTGCAGGCAGCAATGGTGGCCGCTCTGCAGGACGAGCGGCACGCCGCCGAGCAGCGCGAGCGCTACCGCGCGCGCCGCGAGGTGCTGGCCAAGGCGTTCACCGGCGCCGGCTTCACGATCGAGCACTCGGAGGCCGGTCTCTACCTCTGGCTCACCCGCGACGAGGACTGCTGGGCGACCGTCGACTGGCTGGCCCGGCGCGGCATCCTGGTCGCGGCCGGCGCCTTCTACGGCCCCACCTCCCAGCGGTACGTCCGGGCGGCGCTTACCGAGTCCGACGAGCACATCGCCGCGGTCGCCGGCCGGCTCCAGGCCTGACCCCGGCGGTCGACGATGACCGACGTCATGACCGGGCGGTACGCCGGAGTGCGTGCGGCGGTGCTCGGCACCGGCCTGATCGGCGGTTCGCTGCTGCTGCGCCTCGCCGACGCCGGGCTTGACGTGGCCGGCTGGGACCCGGACCCGGCGACTCGTGACCAGGCAGGCGAGCGTGGGTTGACGGCCCCGGCCACGGTCGAGCAGGCCGTCGCCGGTCGGGACGTGGTCTTCCTCTGCGGTCCGCTGCCCACCCTGCCCCGGACGCTGGCCCAGGTGGCCGAGTTGACCGCGCCGGGCTGTGTGCTCACCGACGTCGGCAGCACCAAGGTCGAGGTGGCCGAGACGGCCGACCGGCTCGGGCTGACTGACCGCTTCGTGCCCGGGCACCCGATGGCCGGCGCGGAGTCCGCCGGCCTGACGGCCGCCTCCGCGACGCTGCTCGCCGGTGCCGCCTGGGTGCTCTGCCCGGCGACGGGCGCCGCGACGCCCGCCTTCCGCTGGCTGACCGGGCTGCTTGTGGACCTGTTCGGCGCGCGGGTGGTGCCGATGGCCGCGCCGGCACACGACTCCGTTGCCGCGCTCGCCTCGCACGTGCCGCACCTGTTGGCCGGCGCTCTGGCCGGGGCGGTCCAGCGGTCGCCGCTGCGGGACGCGGTGCTGGCGCTGGCCGCGGGAAGTTTCACCGACGGCACACGGGTCGCCGGCACACCGGCCGAGCGGACGGCGAACATGCTGCTCGGCAACCGCGATCGGGTGCTGGACGAGTTGGCCGAGGTCCGCGTACTCCTGGATGAGCTGGCAGCCGCGCTGCGGGCCGGCGACGCGACGGCCCTGACCGGCGGGTACGCGGAGGCGGGCGCGGCCCGGTCGGCGCTGCTGAGTCGCCGGTTCGCCGCGCTGGAGCAGGACTTCCCGGCCGATGGCGACCACGCAGCCGAGGTGGCCTGGCTGTGTGATCTGGGTGCGGCCGGCGGGCACCTGACTGGGTGCCGGATCGGCCCGGACGCCGTCTCCTACACCGCGTGGCGGCCGGCGGCTGACTAGGCTGACAGTCATGGCGACGGACGGCCCGGTGGTGGAGGTGCGCGGCGAGGCATACCGGGAGGTGCCTCCCGAGCTGGCCCGCTTCGCGGTCACCGCGAAGGCCCGCGACCGGGATCGGGAGACGACGCTGACCCGGCTGGCCGAGCGGGCCGCCGCCGTGCGGGTGCTGTTGGACGGCTCGGAGCCCGCGGTGGCCCGGCGGGAGACCGGCGACCTGCGGGTCTGGCCGGAGACGCGACGTTCCGGCGAGCGCGTGGTGGCCTGGCACGGCAGCGTCACCACAACTGTCACGGTCACCGACTTCACCGCGCTCGGCGAGCTGATGCTCCGGCTGGCCGATCAGGATCAGGTCGAGGTGGCCGGGCCCTGGTGGGAGCTGCGCACGGACAGCCCCGCGCACCGTGAGGCGCGGCACGCCGCGATCAGCGACGCGCTGCTGCGTGCCCGGGAGTACGCCGAGGCGCTGGGTGCACGTGTCACAGCCCTCATCGAGCTTGCCGACGCCGGCCCGGCCGACCGCCCGATGTTCGCCCGCGCGGCGTTCGAGGTCGGAGGCGGCGCGGGTGGCGGCGTGCCCGACCTGGAGCTGGACCCTCAGCCGCAGACCGTCCAGGCTGCCGTGCGGGCCCGGTTCACGATCAGCGACCCGGTGCTGGGCTGATGACGCCGGCCCGGGTGCTGGCCCTCGACGAGCTGGTCGCCCGGGCGCGGGCGCTTGCCGAGGCCGGTCCGCGTCACCTGCTCGGCATCACCGGGGCGCCCGGTGCCGGTAAGTCCACGCTCGCGGAGCGGATCGTCGCCGAGATCGGGCCGAGCGCTCGGCTGGTGCCGATGGACGGCTTCCACCTGGCGCAGTCGCAGCTCGTCCGGCTGGGCCGCGCCGACCGCAAGGGCGCGGCCGACACCTTCGACGCCAACGGGTACGTCTCGCTGCTGCGTCGGCTACACCGCCTGGAGCCGACCTCGGTGTACGCGCCGGAGTTCCGCCGAGAGCTGGAGGAGCCGGTGGCGGGGTCGATCGAGGTGCCGCCGTCGGTCCGCCTGGTGGTGACCGAGGGCAACTATCTGCTGCTGCCGGACTTTCCGTGGCAGGAGGTCCGGTCGCTGCTGCACGAGGTGTGGTTCCTCGACCTGGACGCCGAGCTGCGCCTGCGTCGGTTGACCGCCCGGCACGAGGCGTTCGGACGTTCGCCGGAGGAAGCGCGGGCCTGGGCGCTGGGCAGCGACGAGGCCAACGCGACCCTGATCACGCCCACCGCCGACAGGGCCGACCTGGTGGTCCGCCTACCTGAGCCGCCAGCCACCTGACCCCCGCCGGGGCTGGCGCCGTCAGGCCAGCTCGCGCGTCGGTCGTGCCGGGTTGCCGACGGCGACCACGTTGGCGGGCAGGTCCCGGGTCACCACCGCGCCCGCACCGACGACTGTGTTCGCGCCGATCGTCACCCCGGCCAGCACTATCGCGCCGCCGCCGAGCCAGACGTTGTCCCCGATGGTGATCGGCTTGGCGGCCTCCCACTTGTCGCGGCGAGGGCCGGGCTCCACCGGGTGCGTGGGGGTGAGGAGCTGCACGTTCGGGCCGACCTGGACGTCAGCGCCGAGGGTGATCGGCGCGACGTCGAGGAAGACCGACTGGTAGTTGACGAAGCTGCGGGGCCCGATCCGGATCTGCCAGCCGTAGTCGCAGTAGAACGGCGGCCGGATCCAGGTGTCCTCACCGAGCTGACCGAGCAGGTCGCGCAGCGCCGCGAGCTGTGCCTGCGGATCGGCTGCGGGGCTTGTGTTGAAGCGTTGCATCAGCAGGGCGGCCCGGTCCCGGTCGGCGACGATCTCGGGGTCGTCGGCGAGGTAGGGCTCGCCGGCGAGCATGCGGTCCTTCATGGAGGTCACCCGGTCGATGATGCCGGTCCTCCCGACCCGAGTTGGCCGGTACGTGATGATTTGGTCCGTGACTCCGCCGGGGCGTACCCCCGGGTCCGCGGTCGTGTGCCGCGGACCCGGCGGGGCCGTCAGTCGTTGGCGTGCAGGGCGGCGTTCAGCTCGATGCCCCGGCCGGTGCGGGGCTTCGCCTCCAGCGCGCCGGTCACCGAGTTGCGCCAGAACAGCAGGCCGTCGACGCCGGACAGCTCGCGGGCCTTGACCACCCGGCCGTCCGGCAGGGTGATCTTCGACGCGGCGGTGATGTAGCAGCCCGCCTCGACCACGCAGTCGTCGCCGAGGGAGATGCCGACGCCGGCGTTCGCGCCGATCAGGCTCCGCTCGCCGATGCTCACCTTGTCGGTGCCGCCACCGGAGAGCGTGCCCATGATCGACGCACCACCGCCGACGTCGGAGCCGTCGCCGACCAGGACGCCCTGCACGATCCGGCCCTCCACCATCGAGGTGCCGACCGTGCCGGCGTTGAAGTTGACGAAGCCCTCGTGCATCACAGTGGTGCCGGCGGCCAGGTGGGCGCCGAGCCGGACCCGGTCCGCGTCGGCGATCCGCACACCCGACGGCACCACGTAGTCGGTCATCCGGGGGAACTTGTCCACCCCGTACACGGCCAGGTGGCGGCCCGCGGCCCGCTCGATCACCCGCAGCTCGTCCACCCGCTCCGGCGGGCACGGCCCGGCGGAGGTCCAGGCCACGTTCGCCAGCTTGCCGAAGATGCCGTCGAGGTTGAGCTGGTTGGGTCGCACCAGGCGGTGGGAGAGCAGGTGCAACCGGAGGTACGCGTCCGGGGCGTCCTTGATCGGGTCGTCCAGCGAGCCGATCACGGTGACCACCTGAACGGTACGCAGACCCGGCAGCGGCCTGTCCCCGAGCGCGGCCGGCGGCAGGTCGAGCACGTCCGACTGGTCCTCACCGGCGACAAGCGGCAGCTCACCCAGGCCCAGCTTGCCGGTCGGGTACCAGGTGTCGAGCACCTGCTCGTCTGCGGTCACCGTGGCCAGGCCGATGCCCCAGGCGGAATCTGCGGACGTCACTGTTTCACCTCTCGGTCGCGGCCGGGCCGGCCGGTACGCACGAGCGCGAGGCTCCGCACGCTCGCCCCGGTGGCCCGTAAGCTCGCTCTTCGCGCTGACAGACCTGAAGGTACCGTGCGAACCATGGAGAACCCGCTGACCCCCGAGGTCCTCGCCGATCCGGTGCAGCTGACCCGCGCGCTTGTCGACATAGAGTCCGTGTCCCTCAACGAGAAGGCGATCGCCGACTGCGTCGAGGAGGTGCTGCGGGGCGTACCGCACCTGTCCACCCACAGGCACGGCAACACCGTGATGGCGCGTACCGACCTCGGCCGGTCGCAGAGGGTCGTGCTGGCCGGGCACCTGGACACGGTGCCGCTCAACAACAACTTCCCGTCGACAATGCGCGGCGACCTGATGTACGGCTGCGGCACCTCCGACATGAAGTCCGGTGTCGCGTACGCGCTGCACCTGGCCGTGACGCTGCCCGACCCGCGCTACGACGTGACGTACTTCTTCTACGAGGCCGAGGAGATCGAGTCGCGGTACAACGGGCTGACCCTGGTCGGCCAGGCGCACCCGGAGTGGCTGGAGGCGGACTTCGCGGTGCTGCTGGAGCCGACGTACGGCATCGTCGAGGCGGGCTGCCAGGGCACCATGCGGGCCATCGTGACGACGTCGGGCGAGCGGGCCCATGCGGCGCGCTCCTGGCACGGGGTCAACGCCATCCACGCGGCCGGTGAGGTGCTGCGGCGACTCCAGGGGTACGAGGGACGCCGGGTCACCATCGAGGGGTGCGACTACCGGGAGGGCCTGAACGCGGTCCGGATCACCGGCGGTGTGGCCGGCAACGTGATCCCGGACCACTGCGAGATCGAGGTCAACTACCGGTACGCCCCGGACCGCGACCCGGTGGCGGCGGAGGCGCACCTGCGGGAGGTCTTCGCGGGCTTCGAGTTGACAGTGACTGACGCGGCGGCCGGCGCGGCCCCCGGGTTGGAGGCGGCCCCGGCGAAGGAGTTCCTGGCTGCGGTCGGCGCGGCACCTATCGGCAAGCTGGGCTGGACGGACGTGGCCCGGTTCGCGGCCATGGGCATCCCGGCGCTGAACTTCGGCCCGGGGGACCCCAACCTGGCCCACCACAAGGACGAGCACGTCGAGATCAGCAAGATCCGCGATGGTGCCGCGACCCTGCACCGCTGGCTCGCCCCGGCCTGACCCGGGCGCACCCGCTCCCGGTGATCAAGAGGTTTGCGTCAGCCGGGCCCGTTGTCGGCGACGCAAACCTCTTGATCAGCTCCGGAGGTGGCGGGCGACAGGGAAGGGTCCATCAGGCGGGTGCGGCGGCGCTCGGCCACCACATCTCGGATCCGTCGCTGCATCTGTCGACGGATCCGGATCATCTCGCTGTTGCTGATCACGCTGTCTCCTCCCCCGAAGGCGCGCGCCGGGGCATACCCGGTATGTGAATAGTAAGACGTACGAGGAAGCCAAATAGTTGCCCATGATCACGAACTATTTCTCGACGTCCCCGCCCCGCGCACCCGGCCGGTACGGCTCCACTACGGTTGCTGCATGAGCCAGAGCAACGGACGGGAGGCCGGTCGCGGTCCAGGTCAGGAACGGCACCGGGGCGCGGTCACGCTGCGCCGGGGGGCGATCCCGACCAGCACCGCCGATCAGCGGCTGCTGGATTCGCACGGGCGGGGCGACTGGAAGACCAGGGACGCCTGGCGTGCGCTGCGCATCCTCTCCGAGTTCGTCGAGGGCTTCGACACCCTCGCCGACCTGCCGTCGGCGGTGAGCGTCTTCGGTTCCGCGCGCAGCAGCCCGGACAGCGCCGAGTGCCAGCTCGCCGAGCAGGTGGGCGCCGCGCTGGCCCGCGCCGGCTACGCGGTGATCACCGGGGGCGGGCCGGGTGTCATGGAGGCAGCCAACCGGGGCGCCAGCGAGGCCGGTGGCCTCTCCGTCGGGCTCGGCATCGAGCTGCCGTTCGAGCAGGGCCTCAACGACTGGGTCGATCTGGCCATCGACTTCCGCTACTTCTTCGCCCGCAAGACGATGTTCGTCAAGTACGCGCAGGCGTTCGTCGTGCTGCCCGGCGGCTTCGGCACCATGGACGAGCTGTTCGAGGCGCTCACCCTGGTGCAGACCGGCAAGGTCACCCGGTTCCCGGTCGTCCTGATGGGCGTCGCCTACTGGCAGGGCCTGATCGACTGGCTGCGCGACACAATGGCAGCCGACGGCAAGATCGGCCCGGTCGACCTGGAGCTGATCTGCCTCACCGACGACGTCAACGCGGCGGTCCGGCACATCGTCGAGGCCGAGGCGGCGCTCTCGGTGGAGCAGGAGGCGGTCCGCGACGAGGCCGTCGCCCGTACCGGTGCCGACCAGCAGGCCGCCGCCGAGCAGGCTCGGGAGAGCTGATGGCGGCGATCTGTGTCTTCTGCGCCTCGTCGCGCACACTCGACAAGCGCTGGCTGGACCTGGCCACCGAGACCGGCGCGGAGCTGGCCCGGCGCGGCCACACGCTTGTCAGCGGTGGTGGTCGCGTCGGCATGATGGGGGCCCTGGTCGACGGAGCCCGCGCCGCTGGTGGGCGCACCGTGGGCGTGATCCCGCAGTTGCTCGTCGACCTGGAGGTCGCCGACCTGGCCTCGGACGAGCTGCTGGTGACCGACTCGATGGCCAGCCGCAAGACCGTGATGATCGAGAAGTCGGACGCGTTCCTCACCCTGCCCGGCGGGTTGGGCACCCTGGACGAGCTGTTCGAGGTCTGGACCACCGCCACCCTCGCCCTGCACCGTAAGCCGATGGTTCTCGTCGACACCGACGGCTTCTACCGCCCACTGCTGGGCTGGCTCGACACGATCACCGACCAGCAGTTCCTCAAGCCGGGCGGCCGCGACCTCCTGACGGTGGCCTCCACCATCCCGGCGGCCCTGGACACCCTGGAAGCCCAGCTAACCTGACCGCCCCGCCCGCCGGTCCCGCACCTCAGCCCCGGTCGATCATGAAGTTAGCGACGTTTCTGTCGGCGTGTCGCGCCGCCAACTTCATGATCGACAGGCGTGGGCGGGGTGGGTTGGGGTGGGTGTCAGATGGGCGTGATGGGATGAGCTGATGCAGGCGTACCGGTTGGTGCGGCGATCCGGCGGGCCGGCGCCGGAGGGCGAGGGCGCGCGGGCCACCGAGGCCACCGAGGCCGTCGAGGTCGCGCGGGCCGTCGGAGGGTCGAGTCGGCTTGTCGACCCGGCACAGGCGGAGGTCGTCGGGCACACCGACGGGCCGATGCTGGTGCTCGGCGGCCCCGGCACCGGCAAGACCAGCACCCTCGTCGAGGCGGTCGCCGCCCGAGTCGCCGAGGGGGTCGATCCCGAGCGCATCCTCGTGCTGACCTTCGGTCGCCGCAGTGCCACAGCGCTGCGCCAGCGCATCGAGGCCCGGGTCGCACAGGACGGCCACCGCGTGTTGCGCGAGCCGCTGGTCCGCACCTTTCCGGCGTACGCCTTCGGGCTGCTGCGCCGGGCCGCCGCCGAACGCGGCGAGCCGTCGCCCCGCCTGCTCACCGGCCCCGAGCAGGATCTGATCATCCGCGAGCTGTTGGACGTGGTGGGCGAGGAGCCCGAGGACGACCCGGTCGGCTGGCCCACCGACCTGCGCCCGGCCCTGCGGACCAGGGCGTTCGCCGGTCAGCTGCGCGACCTGCTCATGCGCGCCGCCGAGCGCGGCGTCGGGCCGGTCGAGCTGGCCCGGCTGGGCGAGAAGCTCGGCCGCGCCGACTGGCCGGCCGCCGCGCGCTTCCTTCGGGAGTACGTCGCCGTGCTCGCGCTGCGCGACGTCAGCAACCGGGGCTCCATCGCCTACGACCCGGCGGAGTTGGTCCGGGCGGCCACCGGGCTGCTGCGCGACGACGAGGACCTGCTGGCCGCCGAGCGCCGCCGACTCGCCCACGTGTACGTCGACGAGTTGGCCGACACCGACCCCGCCCAGGTCGAACTGCTGTCGGTGATCGCCGGCGCCGGCAAGTCGCTTGTCGCGTTCGCCGACCCCGATTCCTCCACGTACGCCTTCCGGGGCGCCGACCCGGCCGCGGTAAGCACCTTCGGGCACCGCTTCCGCACCGCCTCCGGTGCGCCGGCCGCGCAGGTGCTGCTGACCACGTCGTACCGGGCCGGGCCCGACCTGCTCGCCGCGATCGCCCGGCTGGGCCGCCGGCTGCGCGGTCCCGCGGCGCACCGCCGGCTGCGCCCCCTGCCGGATGCGCCGGCCGGCGTGGTCGAGGTGCACACGTTCCGTTCGGCGACCAGTGAGGCCGCCTGGCTGGCGCATGCGCTGCGCTCCGCCCACCTGCTCGAGGGCGTGCCGTGGTCGCGGATGGCGGTGCTGGTGCGCTCCACCGCGTTGCAGCTGCCCAGCCTGCAACGGGCGCTGCACGCGGCAGGCGTCCCGACAGTGGTGCACGGCGAGGACCTGCCGCTGCACCTCCAGCCGGCGGTGGCGCCGCTGCTGCTCCTGCTGCGCTGCGCGCTGGAGCCGGCCCGACTGGACGAGGAGGCGGCGGTCGCGCTGCTGCACTCGCCGCTGGGCGGAGCGGACCCGCTGGCCGAGCGACGGCTGCGGCAGGGCCTGCGCGCGATGGCGCTCGCCGGTGGTGACCGGCGCCCCTCCGGGGAGCTGATCGTCGAGGCGCTTGGTGATCCGGCGGAGCTGGCCGGCATCGAGCGGCGGTGGGCGGAGCCGGCCCAGGCGGTGGCCGGGCTGCTCGCCACGGCCCGGGAGGCGGCGGCCCGCCCTGGCGCGACCGCCGAGACCGTGCTCTGGGCCGTCTGGCACGGCAGCGGGCTGGCCGAACGCTGGGCGGGCGCCATCAGCCAGGGGCGGCCGGAGGCCGGCGAGGGGGACCTGGCTCGGCGACGGCGGGCCGAGGCCGCCGACCGGGACCTGGACGCCGTACTCGTGCTCTTCGACGCGGCGGCCCGCTTCACCGACCGGCTGCCGGGCGCGCGTACCGAGGTCTTCCTCGACCACGTGCTCGCCCAGGACCTCCCGGCGGACACCATCGCGCCGACCGCCGACCGGGGCGCGGCGGTCCGATTGCTCACCGCGCACGCCGCGAAGGGCCTGGAATGGGACCTGGTCGCGGTGGCCGGCGTGCAGGAGGGCATCTGGCCGGACCTGCGACTGCGCGGGAGCCTGCTCGGCTCGGAACGGCTTGTCGACGTGCTCGCCGGACGGTCCGTGGGAGGTGCCCGCGCGGCGAACGTGGTGGGACAGACCTCGGCACTGTTGGACGAGGAACGCCGGCTGTTCCACGTCGCCATCAGCCGCGCCCGGCACCGACTGCTGGTCAGCGCTGTGGCGTCGGCGGCGGTCGGCGGGGACGACCACGAGGAGCAGCCGAGTCGGTTCCTCCACGAGCTACGCCCGATCACCCCACCGGCCCCGCCGGACGGCTCCGGGCCGGTCGATCCGCCCTCGACGCCCGGCCCGCGCACCGGCCCGACCGCTGGTCCCGCCGACGGCGACGACCCACACACCACGCCCCACGGTGCTGGCGAGGAGGGTGCGCCAGGCAAGATCGGTGTGCCCGGCAAGAACGGTGCGACAAGCGATGGCGGTGTGCCGGGCGATGGCGGCGCGGCCGGCGACGGCGGCGCGGCTGGTGACGGTGACGACGGGCCGGCCCAGCCCGGTGCTTTGCCGGTGACCCGGCCACCCCGGGCGCTCACCCTGCCGGCGCTTGTCGCGGAACTGCGTACCGCAATCACCGACCCGACCGCGCCAGCGGGCCGGCGGCGCGCGGCGGCGGCCGAACTGGCGCGGCTCGCCGCCGCCGGTGTGCCCGGCGCGCACCCCGACGACTGGTGGGGGCTGCGCGTGCTCTCCGACGACAGGCCGCTTGTCGACGAGGGGAAGCCGGTGCGGGTCACCCCGTCGGCGATGGAGAGCGCGCTGCGGTGCAGCCTGCGGTGGCTGCTGGAACGGCACGGCGGCAGTGGCCCGACAAGTACGGCGCAGGGGGTGGGCAACCTGGTGCACGCCGCCGCGATGCTTGCCGAGGACGCAAGCGCCGACCGGGGGGCGCTGCTCGACTACGTGGCGGCCCGGTTCGACGCGATCGAGTTGGCGGCGCGCTGGATGGCTGGCCCGGAGCGCGAGCGTGCCGAGGCGATGGTCGACAAGCTGCTGCGCTGGCTGGCCACCAACCCGCGTCGGCTGCTCGCCATCGAGCACGAGTTCGCGGTGCGCCTGGACGATCCGCACCGGCCCGTCGAGCTGACTGGCCGGGTCGACCGGCTGGAGGTCGACGAGGACGGGCGGCTCGTGGTGATCGACCTGAAGACCGGCAAGTCGACAGCTGTCACCGGCACCGAGTTGGCCGAGCATCCGCAGCTCGGCGCCTACCAGGCGGCGGTGGAGGCGGGGGCGTTCGCCGAGTTCGGTGACGAGTCCGGTGGCGCGGCGCTCGTGCAGCTCGGCACCTCCGCGAAGGACGCCCGGGAGCAGAACCAGCCTGCGGCGGGCGAGGGCCCGGCGGCCGGCTGGGCGACGGCGCTGGTGCGGCGGACCGCCGATACGATGGCAGCCGCCACGTTCGCCGCGGTGGCCAACTCGAAGTGCCGGGTCTGCCCGGTGCGCACCAGCTGCCCGGTCTCCGGGCAGGGGCGTCAGGTCGTCGAGCCGCCCACTGTCCGGCGTACCAGTGAGGGCGAGGAGTGAGCCGGTGTTGCGACCTGAGACGACACCGTGAGCCAGCCGACCCTGTTCGGGGCCGGTCCGGCTCCGACGCCGCGCCGCGCGGACTCCGGCCCTCGGTACACCCCTGTGGAGCTGGCCAAGCTGCTGCGGCAGCCGGCGCCCACCCGGGAGCAGGCCGCGATCATCTCCGCCCCGGTGGAGCCGCTGCTGGTGGTCGCGGGGGCCGGGTCGGGCAAGACCGAGACGATGGCCGCCCGGGTGGTCTGGCTGGTGGCCAACTCGTACGTGCGCCCGGAGCAGATCCTCGGGTTGACGTTCACCCGTAAGGCGGCCGGTGAGCTGGCGCACCGGGTCCGTACCCGGCTGGACCAGTTGATCCGCCGGGTTGGCCGGCAGGGGCGTGACCCGCTGGACGATCCACTCGCGGGTGAGCCGACGGTCTCGACCTACCACTCGTACGCCGGGCGGATCGTCACGGAGCACGGGCTGCGGGCCGGGTACGAACCGTCCACGCGGCTGCTCACCGAGGCGTCCCGCTGGCAGTTGGTCGATCTGCTGGTGCGCAACTACGACGGCGACATGTCCGAGGTGGACCGGATGCCGAGCACCATCACCGACGCGGTGCTGGCGCTCGCCGGGGAACTGGACGAGCACCTGATCGCCCCGGATCAGTTGGCCGCCTGGACGGGCCGGTTCTTCGCGGAGGTGCAGTCCCGTCCGGGCCGGGTCTACGCGGACGTGCGCAAGGCGCTCACCCTCCAGCAGACCCGGCTGCGTCTGCTGCCGCTGGTGCGGGCGTACGCGCGGCGCAAGGAGGACTTCGAGGCGATGGACTTCGCCGACCAGCTCGCCAGGGCGGCCCGGGTGGCCCGGGATCATCCGGGGGTCGGCGAGATCGAGCGGGACCGGTTCCGGGTGGTGCTGCTCGACGAATACCAGGACACCAGTCACGCGCAGGTGGTGCTGCTCAACGCGCTGTTCGGCGGGGGACACCCGGTGACGGCTGTGGGTGACCCGTGCCAGTCCATCTACGGCTGGCGGGGTGCCAGCGCCGGCACCCTGGACCGGTTTCCCACCGAGTTCGCCCGCGTCGACGGCGAGCCGGCCGAGGCGCTCGGGCTAACCACCAGTTGGCGTAACCGCCCGGAGATCCTGCGAGTGGCGAACGCGCTCTCCACGCCGCTGCGCGCGGCCGGGGCGCGGGTGCCGGAGTTGCGCTCCGCGCTGAGCGTCCGCGACCCGATCCCGCATCGCAGCCCTGGCGGTGCGGCCGGCGGCACTGTGCACTGCGCGCTGCTGCCCACGTACGCCGACGAGGCGGCGTGGATCGCCGACAGCGTGCTCGCCGCGTGGCGGGGGGCGGCGCGGATGCCCGGTGCGGCACCCGAGCACATTCCGGTGGCGCAGCGGCCGACGACTGCCGTGCTGGTCCGGGTCCGCAGTCAGATCCCGGCGATCGAGTCGGCGTTGCGCGAGCGTGGCCTGCCGGTGGAGGTGGTGGGCCTGGGTGGCCTGCTGGACACCCCCGAGGTGCGGGACGTGGTGTGCACGTTGCGGGTGCTTGCCGATCCGACCGACGGGGCGGCGCTGCTGCGGCTGCTCACCGGCGCCCGTTGGCGGATCGGGCCGCGTGACCTGGTGGCGTTGCACCGGCGGGCTCGGGCGCTCGCCAACGCGCGACGCCAGGTGGCCGCCGACGACGCCTCGGACATCAGCCCTGACCTGCTGGACGAGGCGACACTTGTGGAGGCGCTGGCCGACCTCGGCCCGGCGCAGGCGTACTCGGCGGAGGGCTTCGCGCGGCTGCGCGCGTACGGCCGGGAGTTGGCGTTGTTGCGCTACCGCCTGGATCAGGCGCTGCCGGATCTGATCGCGGACATCGAGCGGACCATCGGCCTGGACGTGGAGGTCGCGGTGCGGGCCGGCCGGGACGGCGCCGGCGACGCCGGCCTGGCCCGGGGTCACCTGGATGCTCTCGGTGACGTGGCGGCCCGCTTCAGCGGGGAGACGCCGGGCGCGACCCTTGCCGGTTTCCTGTCCTACCTGGCCGCCGCCGAGGACGAGGAGCGTGGTCTGGCGCCGGGCGAGGTCGAGGTGGTGGAGGGCGCGGTGCAGGTGGTGACCGCGCACGCCGCGAAGGGCCTGGAGTGGGACGTCGTGGCGGTGGCCGGGCTCTGTCGTGGGCTGTGGCCCGGGCCGGTGCGTAATTCCGATCACTGGCTGGGTGGGCTGGGTGTGTTGCCGTTCCCGCTACGCGGCGATTCCGACGGGTTGCCCGAATTGGCGCTCGACGAGGCGGCCGACCAGCGGGCGGTGGCCCGGGCGCTTACCGACTTCACCGATGCGTGGCGGGCCCACGACGAGCGGGAGGAGCGCCGGCTGACGTACGTGGCGGTGACCCGGCCGCGCCGGCTGCTGCTGTGCTCCGGGTACTGGTGGGGGGAGGGGACCAAGCGGCCGCGAGGTCCGTCGGTCTTCCTGCGCGAGGTGTACGACACCTGCCTGGACGGCGGCCCGGGGCATCTTGTCGACGCGTGGGCGCCGGAGCCCACGCCGGATGCCACGAACCCGACGGCGGAGGTGGTGCTGCGGGCGGAGTGGCCTGCGGATCCGTTGGGTGGCCGTCGGCCGGAGTTGTCCGAGGCGGCGGGGCTGGTCCGCCGTCTGATGGCCGACGGCCCGGCGCAGGTGGTGGTGGCCGGTGGGCCGGCCGAGCCGGAGGTGGACCCGGAGGTGGCGCGCTGGCGGCGTGAGGCGGATCTGCTGCTGGCCGAGCGGGCCGAGCTGACCCGGCTGTCGGGCGCGGTGGAGGTGGCCCTGCCGGGGCAGTTGAGCGTCACGCAGTTGGTCGCGTTGCGCCGTGACCCGGCGGCGCTTGCGCGTACGCTGCGTCGCCCGGTGCCGACCGAGCCCAACCCGTACGCCCGCCGGGGCACCGCCTTCCACGCGTGGCTGGAGCAGCGCTTCGGCGCCGACCGGCTGCTCGACCTGGATGAGCTTCCCGGCGCGGCGGACGCGGACGCGGCGCCGGACGAGGCGTTGGTCGAGCTTCAGGAGCGGTTCCTGGCCAGCGAGTGGGCCGACCGGGCGCCGGTGGAGGTGGAGGTGCCGTTCGCCACGGTGATCGCCGGTGTGGTGGTGCGGGGGCGGATGGACGCGGTCTTCGCCCGACCAGGTGGTCGGTTCGACGTGGTCGACTGGAAGACCGGCGCGCAGCCCGCCGGGCCGGCTGCGGAGGTGGCGGCGGTGCAGTTGGCCGTGTATCGGCTGGCGTGGGCGGAGCTGGCGGGTGTGCCTGTCGATCGGGTGGGTGCGGCGTTCCACTACGTGCGGGACGGGGTGACGGTCCGGCCGGCCGACCTGCTTGACGTGACCGGGCTCACCGCCCTGATCGCGCAGTTGCCAGAGAATTCCGCCCAAGATTGACTCCTGACCGGAGATCCATGGTAGGTTGAACACGTTGCAGTTTTGGTTACCAGAGACTCTGTGTGCGCCTGGCGGGAATTGTGGCCCCAGGCGCTCTTTGTTGTGTCCGGAGTTCTCCGGGCGGGGCGACCAGAAGCGACAGGCGATTCGCGCATTCCCGCGCGGAGCGCTCCTCTTCGGACCGGCAACAAGTGCGGGTCCGACGTTCCGTCAAGGAGACGAAACACATGGCTATTGGCACCGTGAAGTGGTTCAACGCTGACAAGGGCTTCGGCTTCATCACCCCGGACGGCGGCGGCGCTGACGTCTTCGCCCACTTCTCGGCGATCCAGTCCTCCGGCTACCGGAGCCTGGACGAGAACCAGCGGGTCGAGTTCGAGGTGACCCAGGGCCAGAAGGGCCCGCAGGCGGAGAACATCCGCCCGCTCTGATCTTCGGATCGTCGGTATTACCCGTCGCGCCCTCCGGGTGTGACGGCGACGGGACCGGCCCGCCCCGCTGTCGACCTGCCTACGCAGGCGGCGGCCCGGCGGCGGGCCGGCCCGTACCCTAATCGGTTCGTGCTTGTGAGTCCTGGCGGCCTTTGCCGCTTGTGACAGCGCCGACTTCGGCGCCCTCCCTCGACACGTGCCGCGTCGAGGAAGGTTCCTGCGTGACCACAGTTATTCCGTCCTTTGCCCACACCGGTCTGGCGCCGGCGCTGCTGAGCGCCTTGATCGCGCAGGGCATCAACGAGCCGTTCCCGATCCAGTCGGCCACGCTGCCCGACTCGCTCGCCGGCCGGGACGTGCTCGGACGGGGCCGCACCGGCTCCGGCAAGACTCTCGCCTTCGGGCTTCCGCTGCTCTCGCGTACCGCCGGCCAGAAGGCCCGGCCGGGTCGCCCGCTGGCCCTGGTGCTGGTGCCGACCCGCGAGTTGGCCCAGCAGGTGACCACCGCGCTGGCCCCGTACGCCCGCGCCGTCGGCCTCCGCTGCGCCACAATCGTCGGTGGGCTGTCGTTGCAGCGCCAGGCGGACGCGCTGCGCGCCGGCGCCGAGGTGGTCGTGGCGACCCCCGGCCGGCTGCACGACCTGATCAACCGCGGTGACGCCCGGCTCGACCAGGTCGAGATCACCGTGCTGGACGAGGCCGACCAGATGGCCGACATGGGCTTCCTGCCGCAGGTGACCAAGCTGCTGGAGCAGGTCGCGCCGCAGGGGCAGCGAATGCTCTTCTCCGCCACTCTGGACGGCGGCGTGGACCGCCTGGTCCGCCGCTTCCTGAGCAACCCGGTGACCCACTCGGTCGACCCGGGCACCGCCACGGTCACCGCGATGACCCACCACGTGCTGCACGTCGACGCGATCGACAAGCCCGACGCGTTGACCCGGATCGCCGCCCGCGAGGGCCGCACCATCCTGTTCATGGGGACCAAGCACCGCGCCGACCGGCTCGCGCGCCAGTTGCTCTCCAAGGGAGTACGCGCGGCCGCGCTGCACGGCGGCAAGTCCCAGCCGCAGCGCACCCGGATCCTGGAGCAGTTCCGCAACGGCCAGGTGACTGCTCTGGTCGCCACGGACGTGGCGGCCCGGGGCATCCACGTCGACGGCCTCGACATGGTGGTCAATGTGGACCCGCCGACCGAGGCGAAGGACTACCTGCACCGGGGCGGTCGGACCGCCCGGGCCGGCGAGTCCGGCTCGGTGGTCACCCTGGTCCTGCCCGAGCAGCGTCGGGACGTGTCCCGGCTGATGTCCATCGCCGGGATCCGGCCCGAGTCGGTCCAGGTCCGCCCGGGTGACGGGTCGCTGGCCCGGGTGACGGGTGCTCGCGAGCCCTCCGGCGTTCCGGTGACCATTGTGGTCCCGGCGGTTGCCGCTGGTCGGAGCCGTACCGCAGGTGGTCCGGTCGCCGATGGTGCCGCCCGCCCGGCGCACCGCGCGTCGGGTCGATCCCGCCGGCCGCGTCGCCCCCGTACCGTCTGAGCTTCTCGACCCTGACCGACCCGCACCGCTTCGGCGGCGCGGGTCGGTTTCGTCTGCGGCCCTCACGCGGCCGGGGTCGGTCTTGTCCGTGCCCGGGACCGGCAGTCGGCTTGCGGCGCCCGGGGGGAGGGCGCCCGGGGGGAGACGGCTGGTCCCTGGTGACAGCCTTTGCTCTGCTTCAACCGACGCAACGGGCGCTGTCCGGATAGCGGACACCATCTGTTGCGTGGATTGAAGCAGAGCAAAGGCCGCGGAGCGGGTGCCCGACTGGCCCTGGGGTTGGCGCCGCCAGCGCGGCCGACATCGCCGACCGCCAGCGCATCTGGCTGTTCGGCTGAGTCAGCAATCAGCCTCGGTTGGGTCGGCTGGCCGACTGTTTTCCGACGCGATGTGGGCAAAGCTGACCACCGGGGGGACGCCGGGCGGGGGGCTCGGCGCGGAAGGGGTGGCCATGGCGGGCGAAGCTGGCTCGGGAGCGCTGCGGGAGCTGACCCTTGTGGTCGCGGTCGCGCTCGCCGGGTTGCTGCTCGCCATGGTTGCGGTCTTCATGCCCTGGCAGGCCACCGCGACGGGCAACGCTCCCGCCGGTCTGGTGGAGCTGCGCAGCCCCGGCGACCCGGGCTCAGGCCCGGCGGTCGGCCACGTGGGCTGAGCAGTGACCGGCCGACCGGCGCCGGCGGAGGGGCAGGCCCGGTCAGCTCGGTACGAGGTGTGGTCGGGCCGGCGGGGCACCGGCCCGACCACACCGCCAACGCCGTCCGGATCAGATGATCATGACGCCGTGGATGCTCGGTCGGTCGGCTCGCGGTCGAGCAGGTCGGCGAGGGTGGTGCTGTCGACCACTGTGGCGATCGCCCCGTGCACGGCCAGCCAGACGTCCGTGAGCCCGGCGGCCACACCGTGGTAGCCGGCTCGCTCGGCGGGCAGCCCTCGTACCGTGGTCAGCGAGCCGCCGACCGCGCGCAGCACGTCCCCGACGGTGATCTCCTCGGGTGGCCGGGTCAACGCGTACCCGCCCTCGGCGCCGCGATGGCTGTGCAGCAGGCCGGCCCGGCGCAGGTCGAGCAGGATGCCCTGGAGGAAGCTGAGCGGGATCTCCTGCACCTCGGCCAGGCTGGCCGCCTTCACCAACTCGGCACCCTCACCACCACTGCCGGCGTCACCGCCGCCGCCGCGAACGGCGGCGGCGACGGCGAGCATGGCCCGGAGCGCATAGTCGCTGCGCGCGGAGACGTACACGTCACTGACCGGCCTGGTCCAGTACGCCCCAGCGCCGACGGATCGACTTGTCCACAGCGCCGAACGCCGCGTCCACCACAAGGCCGAGCGTCAGGATGACGATCATCGTGGAGAGCAGCCAGGGCGCGTCGGACAACTCGCGTGAGTAGGTGAGCTGGGCGCCGAGCGAGGTCTGCGAGATGCCGACCACGAGCAGTTCACCGGCCATCAGACTCCGCCAGGAGAACGCCCAACCCTGCTTGAGCCCAGCGACGATCGCCGGCAGCGCGGCCGGCGCGATCACGTACCGGTAGAGGTTGAGCCCTCGGGCGCCGAGGTTGCGGCCGGCGCGCTGTAGCAGCGGTGGCACGTAGTCCACACCGGAGATGACCCCGTTGGCGATGGACGGCGCCGCGCCGAGCACCACCACGAAGAAGATCGCCTTCTCGCTCAGCTCGAACAGCAGGATGGCCAGCGGGAACCAGGCGATCGACGGCATGGTCTGCAACGCGGTGATCATCGAGCCGATGGCGGCCCGGAGGATCTTGAACTGGGCCACCGCCAGGCCCACCAGCAGACCGACGGCCACGGAGAAGACGTACCCGAGGGCGGCCCGTCGCAGCGTGGTGACCAGACCCTCCCAGAGCTGTGGGCCCTGGGCCTGGTTGACAAGCTCGCGGCCGACGACAAGTGGGCCGGGCAGCGAGTACGGCGGCTTCCACCCCGACCAGACCACCAGCTGCCAGGCCGCGATGACGATGGCCAGCGCGGCCAGCTTGGGCCAGGTGGCCGCCCAGAGCCGTTTGCCACGGGAGACCTCCGCGTCCCGACCGGCGATCTCCAGCGCGTCGAGGCCGGAGATCTGCGCGTCGGTCCGCGCTGTGCTGGTCAGGGTGTCATTGGCCATGGCGGCCCACCTCCGTGCGGAGCCGTTCGGTGACGTCGGCGGCGATGGCGGCGACCTCGGGGGAGTCGATCCGCCGTGGACGCGGGATGTTCACCTCGGTGGAGTAGATGATCCGGCCGGGGCGGCTGGAGAGCAGGATGATGCGGTCGGCCAGCCGGGCCGCCTCGCGGACGTTGTGCGTGACGAAGAGCACCGAGAGGTTGCGCTCGGACCAGATGCGCTCCAGCTCGTCGTGCAGGATGTCCCGGGTCATCGCGTCGAGCGCGCCGAACGGCTCGTCCATCAGCAGCACAGGCGTGTCCAGCGCCAGGGTGCGGGCCAGCGCGACCCGCTGCCGCATGCCGCCGGACAGCTCGTGTGGCCGCTTGCGGCCGAACTCGCCCAGGTGCACGGTGCGCAGCAGCTCGGCCACCCGTTCGCGTCGCTTGGCCCGGGGCAGGCCGCGCAGTTTCAGCGGCACCTCGACGTTTGCGTCGACGGTCAGCCAGGGGAAGAGCGCCGGCTCCTGGAACATCAGCCCAGGGTTGATGTCGCCGGCCAGGTCGATCTGCCCGGCGGTTGGCTGGTCCAGGCCGGCGACCAGGTTGAGCAGTGTGCTCTTGCCGCAGCCGGAGGCACCGACCAGGCAGACGAACTCACCGGGCGCCACGTCCAGGGACACGCCGTCGAGCGCCAGTACGGCGCTCTCCCCGCGTCCGTACACCTTTGTCACGCCGGAGAGCGCGACCGCTGTGGTCGCGCTCCCCGGCGTCGTCGTGGTCGACGTCATGGCTGGACGACCTCGGGCTTCCCCTGCGCCTTGAGCGCCTTGTTGAGGTACGACAGGTCGTACAGACCGTCGAGGTTCACCGGTTCGGTCAGCTTGACCTCGACGGCGTGGTCGAGCCCGGCCTTGAGGGAGGAGGGGATCGGGTCGTTGGTGAACTCCAACGTCGGCCACGCTTGCTTGATCAGCTTCGGGTCCAGCGGCTTACCGGTGATCTTGCCGATCGCCTCGGAGATAGCCTGCTGGGCCTCGTCCGGCTTGGTGTTGACGAACTCGTTCGCGGCGACCTGGCCCTCGACCAGCTTTTGCACCACGTCCGGGTGTGCCTTGAGGAACTTCGTGCTGACCAGCAGGTTGGTGATGACGAACTTCTTGTCCGGCCACAGGTCGCGCTCGTCGACAAGCACCTTGCCGCCGGCGTTGACCAGGCGGGAGACGAACGGCTCGGGCACCCAGGCGCCGTCGATGGCGCCGCTGTTGAACGTCTCCACCGTCTGGGCGTTCTCCTGCGGGACGATCTTGACATCGCCGCCGCCCTCCTTTGTGGTGGTCAGCCCCTGCTGCTTGAGCCAGTAGCGCACCGCCACGTCCTGGGTGTTGCCCAGCTGTGGGGTGGAGATCTTCTTGCCCTTGAGGTCCTGCGGGCCGTTGATGCCCGGCTTGACCACGAGCGCCACGCCCCCGGAGGCCGCGCCGGAGACGACCCGGACCGCCTCGCCCTTGGACTTGGAGAACGCGTTCACGGTCGGGTTCGGGCCGATGTAGGTCGCGTCGAGCGCGCCGGAGAAGATGGCCTCGATGGCGGCCGGACCCGCGTTGAACGTCTTCGGCTCCAGCTTCACGTCGGCGCCGAGCTTCTCGGCGAAGATGCCCTTCTCCACGCCGACCACCGCCGGCGCGTGCGTGATGTTGGGGAAGTAACCGAGTCGGAGCGTCACCGGGCCGGAGCTGCCGCCCGCGCCCTCGCTGTCGTCGCCGCACGCGGCGGCGGTGCCCAGGGTGGCCGTGCCGACGGCGGCGAGGGTGGCCAGAGTGACCAGCCGGCGCAGGGGAAGGCGTCTCATCGTCCGCATCCAATCCGCAGTATTCCTACTTAGTTGGTAGGAAGAGTGGGCCAGGGTGCCGCCAGCGTCAAGGCCCATCCATATGTCGGGAAGTGGCGTCTCAGATATGTCGTGATTTCCTATCAGGTAGCTAGGGTAGGCGGGTGACCGGAGCGATGACCTTCCATTGGTTCCTGCCCACCTCCGGCGACGGCGACCAGGTCGGCGCCGCCACCGTCACCGCCGGGGCCGCGCGGCACGACCGGGCCGCGACAGTGGCGTACCTGGCCGAGGTGGGCCGCGCCGCCGAGGCCAACGGCTTCGCCGCCGTCCTCACCCCCGTCGGCGCCGGCTGCCCCGACCCGTGGATCGTCTGCGCGGCGATCTCCCAGCACACCGAGCGGCTCGGCATGCTTGTCGCGGTCCGAGCCGGCTTCGCGCTGCCCACCCTGATCGCCCAGCAGGCCGAGGCGTTCCAGGCCATCTCCGGCGGTCGGCTGTCGCTCAACATCGTGACCGGCGGCGACCCGGCCGAGCAGCGCGCGTACGGCGACTTCCTGGAGCACGACGACCGCTACGCGCGCACCGGGGAGTTCATCGAGGTGCTGCGCCGCGCCTGGGCCGGCCGGCCCTTCGACCACGCCGGGACGCACTACCGGGTCGACGGCGGTGGCCTGGCCAGACCGTTGGCCGACCCGCCACCTGTCTACTTCGGTGGCGCGTCCCCGGCCGCCGAGACGGTGGCCGCCCGGCACGCCGACACGTACCTGATGTGGGGCGAGCCGCCGGCGGCGATCGCGGCCCGGGTCACCCGGATCCGCGCGCTCGCCGCCGAGCACGGCCGCGCTCCGCGCACCGGCCTGCGGCTGCACGTCATCGCCCGACCCACAAGCGCCGAAGCGTGGGCCGAGGCGGACCGGCTGCTGGCCGGGATGAGCCCGGAGCGGATCGCCGCCGCCCAGGCCCGGTTCCGCCGGATGGACTCCGTCGGGCAGGCCCGGATGGCCGCGCTGAACGCTGGCCGCACCGACGGGCTCACCGTCGCACCGAACCTCTGGGCCGGCGTCGGCCTGGTCCGCGAGGGCGCCGGCACCGCGCTGGTCGGCAGCTACGCCGAGGTGGCGGCCCGGATCGACGAGTACGCCGCGCTCGGCGTCGACGAGTTCATCCTCTCCGGCTGGCCGCACCGGGAGGAGGCCGAGCGGGTCGGCGCCGAGGTGCTGCCCCGGGTCACCGCCCCGGTAGCGGCTGCTCCGGGGAGGTCGCGGATGACCGGGGTGTCAACGCGCTAGGGTCGATCACGTGGCGGCGCGGAGATCCAGAATTCCAGCGACGAAGTATCCGGTCGAGCGGTTCACCCTCGACAACGGCCTGCGGGTGGTGCTCACCCCTGATCGCAGTGCCCCGGTGATCGGGGTGGCGGTGGTCTACGACGTCGGCATCCGATCCGAGCCGGAGGGGCGCACCGGCTTCGCCCACCTCTTCGAGCACCTGATGTTCCAGGGCTCGGAGAACCTGGAGAAGCTTGCCCACTTCCGGCACGTGCAGGGCGCCGGCGGCACCTTCAACGGCTCCACCCACCTGGACTACACCGACTACTTCGAGACGCTGCCGAGCAACGCGCTGGAGCGCGCGCTGTTCCTGGAGGCGGACCGGATGCGCGGCCCTAGGCTGACCGAGGAGAACCTGCGCAACCAGGTCGACGTGGTCAAGGAGGAGATCCGGGTCAACGTGCTCAACCGGCCGTACGGTGGCTTCCCCTGGCTGACCCTCCCGCCGGTCATGTTCGACACGTTCCCCAACGCGCACGACGGCTACGGCTCCTTCGACGACCTGGAGTCGGCCACCGTCGCCGACGCCGCGGACTTCTTCCGCCGCTACTACGCCAGCGGCAACGCGGTGCTGGCGGTCAGCGGCGACATCGACGTGGCCGAGGCGACCGAGCTGGTCACCCGGCACTTCGGCGACGTGCCGGCCCGTCTCGCGCCGAAGCGGCCCGACTTCACCGAGCCCGACCTCACCGCCGAGCGGCGCACGTCGTACACCGACGCGCTGGCGCCGCTGCCGGCGGTGGCCGGTGCCTGGCGGGTGCCCGACCCGATCACCGACTTCGCCGGCTACCTGCCGTACGTGGTGCTGGCCGAGGTGCTCACCGACGGCGACGCGTCGCGGCTTGTCGAGCGGCTGGTCCAGCGGGACCGGTCGGTGACCGGCCTCAGCGGCTACCTCGGCTTCATGGGCGACCCGTTCGACGTGCGCGACCCCACCGCACTGCTGCTCCAGGCGCACCTGCCGCCCGGCGGCGACGTGGACAAGGTGCTGCGCACCGTTGACGAGGAGTTGGACCGGCTGGCCACCGACGGGCTGACCGACGGCGAGCTGGCCCGCACGCAGGCCCGGATGGCGACCCACCTGTTGCGCGACACCGACGCGGTGCTTGGTCGGGCGTTGCAGATGGCCGTCCTGGAACAACAGCGCGGCGAACCTGGTCTGCTCAACGACCTGCCCCGGCTGGTCGGTGAGGTGACCGAGGAGCAGGTCCGGGCCGCCGCGGCCACCCTGCGCCCGGAGCGGCGCGCCACGATCGAGGTCATTCCCGGAGGTGCCCGGTGAGCGCGAGGAGTGAGCCGGTTTTGCGAGCCCCGCAGTCGCGAACGAAGGTGATGTGGTGAGCGCGAGGAGTGAGCCGGTTTTGCGAGCCCCGCAGTCGCGAACGAAGGATGGCCCGGTGAGCGCGAGGAGTGAGCCGGTTTTGCGAGCCCCGCAGTCGCGAACGAAGGAGGCGCGATGACGGCGACCGTCGCTGCTGGGCCGCGGACGCTGCCTGCGCTTGGGCCCACCCGCAAGCTCAAGGTGCCGAAGCAGTCCGAGCGCACCCTGCGTAACGGGCTCACAGTGATCGCCGTACGCCGGCCGGCGGTGCCCCTGGTCGAGCTGCGGCTCTGGGTGCCGTTCGGCCGGGCACACGTGGCGCGCGGTGCGATGCTCTCGCAGACCATGCTGTCCGGCACCGAGTCGATGAGCAGCGTGCAGATCGCTGCCGAGTTGCAGAAGGTGGGCGGCGGGCTGTCCGCAGGTGTCGATCCGGACCGCCTGATGCTCTCGGGCACCGGCCTTGTGACGGGTCTGGACCGGATGCTCGAGCTGATGGCCGAGGTGCTGACAGGTGCCAGCTACCCCAGCGACGAGGTGGCCACCGAACGGGACCGGCTGATCGACCGGATCCAGATCGCGCAGAGCCAGCCGGCGCACCTGGCCCGGGAGGCGTTGCTGAAGCGGATCTACGGGCGGCACCCGTACGCGACGCAGACCCCGGAGCCGAGTCAGATTCGCGCCGTGCGGCCGGCGGCGCTGCGCACCCTGCACGGCGAGCGGGTGCATCCGGCCGGCGCGCAGTTGGTGGTGGTCGGTGACGTGCAGCCGGAGAAGGCCCTGGACGCGGTCGAGCGGGCGCTCGGCGGTTGGGCCGGCGCTGGGCGCACGGCCACCCTGCCTGCCGCTGGGCCGCTGGAGCCGGGGCCGCTGTTGCTTGTCGACCGGCCCGGCTCGGTGCAGTCTTCGCTGCGGGTGGCGCTGCCGGCGGTGCCGCGCAGCGATCCCGACCACGCCGCGCTGCAACTGGCCAACCTGATCTTCGGCGGCTACTTCTCCTCCCGCTGGGTGGAGAACATCCGCGAGGACAAGGGCTACACGTACGGTCCGCACTCGATGATCGAACATTCGGTGGCCGGGTCGGTGCTTGTCGCCGCCGCCGAGGTGGCGACCGAGGTCACCGGTCCGGCACTGCTGGAGACGACGTACGAGTTGGGTCGGCTGGCGTCGCTCCCGCCGAAGCCTGAGGAGTTGGAGCAGGCCCGGCAGTACGCCCTCGGCACCCTCCAGTTGGGCATGTCCACGCAGGCCGGGTTGGCGGCGTTGACAAGCGCGTACGCCGGCAGCGGCCTACGTCTGGATTTCCTCGCCGAGTACGCGGCCCGGCTGGCGAAGGCGACAGTCGACGACGTCGCGCGGGTCGCTGCCCAGTACCTCGCACCGGCCCGGGCGGCGGTCGTGGTGCTCGGCGACGCGGAGCGGGTGGCCCCCGGGCTGACCGCGCTGACCGAGGTCCGGATCGAGCCGGTGCAGTCGTGAGCCGAGCGGTCACACCGACTGTGGCGGGCGCGGCGTGAGCGGGGAGACGACGCCGCCGCTGGCCCGGTCCACCCTGGATCGGGTCGCGCACCGGCGCGGCGACTCGCAGTGGCTGACCGAGGCGTGGCTGCGCGCCCGGGTGCTGCTGATCGACTCGACCGACGGCGGGCGGACCCTGGCCCGTACCGACGCGTCGCCACCGGCCCTGGTGCTGCTCGGCGCTGAGGACGTGCCGGCCGGCGCCGAGTCGACAGCGATGTTCCTCGGTGTCGAGCCGGACGGGGTGCCGGTCTTCGCGGTCGACGCGCGGCTGCCGGCGCTGCCGGGCACCCGCGCGGTGAACCTGCGGGAGGTGGGCCACCTGCTGGCCGACCGGGAGGCGGGCATCTTCACCACGGCGCTCGCGCTTGTCAACTGGCACACCCGGCACGGCTACTCGGCGACGAGCGGGGCGCCGACCGCGATGGACGAGGCCGGTTGGTCCCGGGTGGACCGCAACGGCGGGCGGATCTGGCCGCGTACCGATCCGGCGATGATCGTGCTGGTGCACGACGACGTCGACGGGCCGGACGGCCGCTGCCTGCTCGGCAACAACGCCGGTTGGTCGGGCACCCCGGGCGGTCGGCGTTACTCCTGCCTGGCCGGTTACATCGAGCCGGGGGAGTCGGCGGAGGCCGCCGTGCTGCGTGAGGTCCGCGAGGAGGTGGGCATCGGGATCGACCGGATCGGGTACGTCGGTAGCCAGGCGTGGCCGTTCCCGGGGTCGCTGATGCTGGGCTTCCTGGCCACCGCGGACCCGGCGGAGCCGGTGCGGGTCGACCCTTCGGAGATCGCGTACGCCCGGTGGTTCTCCCGGAACGAGGTCGGTGCGGCGCTGGCCGGGCGGGCCGTGGACGTGGGCGACGGGGCCCGGCTGATCCTGCCGCCGCCGTCGTCGATCGCGCTTTTCCTCATCCACCGCTGGTTGGACGGCTGGGTGGACACCGGTCAGTGAGTACGGTCCCGGCCCGTGGCCGCCGTTGCCGCGGCGGTCACGGGCCGGGAACACGGGCCGCCGTGGTCGGTTAGGGCGTGTAACGCGGCGGGGGAGCCGATTCGACCACGACGGACGTCTGGTGGGTCAGGTGCCGGTGCGGCGGGGGCGGCGCAGGAAGGCGGGTCGGGGCTCGCCGAGCGGGAGGACCTTGACCCGTTGCTTGCCCGCGCGGACCGCGCCGACCGTGGAGAGGGCCCGGGCCAGCAGTAGCGCGGCATCGCGGTCCTCCGCGTGCACGGTCTGCCTGCGCGATTCGGGCGTGGTCGTCTCGTCGCGGAGTCGGTGGCCGTCTGCCCAGGCCGCGGCGATGTCCCCGTCGGCGACGGTGCGGATGTCGGTGCGAACGATCAGGAAACGCATGGGGGTCTCCGGATGAACCGCGACGAATGAGCCGTGTGGAAGTTCTACCGTCTTCGAGGGTCATGTTACGCCGCGTGTTCGTCTCAGCAAGTGAAACGCACCTATTGATTGCGAGTCATCCGATCGGTGGATGCCTGGTCAGCGGGTCGCCGGTGGACAGACGCGCGGTGGACAACGCGACGGGGCCGCCGGCAGGCTGCCGACGGCCCCGTCCACGGTCGACGGCTCAGTGCAGGTCGAACTGACCTGTCTTTGCTCCGGCGATGAAGTCGAGCCAGCCCTCCCGGTTGAACAGCAGCACCGGGCCACCCCGGTCCTTGCTGTCGCGTAGCGCGACGGCCGACGGGCCGGTGCTCAGCGGGGCGACCTCCACGCAGTTGGAGGTCTGGCTGCGCGTGCTCGTACGCCAGGGCGCGTCCGCCAACGAGTTGGCGGAGACGGACGGCGTGTTGTGGATGTCGTTCATGGTTCTGCTCCTGATGTGAACCGATCCGATGGGACGAGTGGTGCCGCACGCCCCGACGGAGGTCCCCTGTGGATCACAGTTCCGTCAGCCGCCCCGAGGCGCGGCGGCGTTGGACCGGCGCCGTTGCCGAGCCGAACGCCACTGTGGATGGGGGCGTCGCCTCGTTCACCGGCCCTATCGCCTCGATCAGCCAGGAGAGGGTGTCCGAGGCGTTAAGTGCCGCCGTGCATAGCCACTCGAACACCACTTTATAGCGATTTAGCGTGATTGCCTCGGTCGACATGACGTCGGTGAACCCCCCTTCGATGGCCAATGTCTCCGGATCGAGCGGATCGGCGAACCGGTAGACGGAGAACGCGGTCGGCGGAAGGTACCAATTGCCGATCTGGGTGTCCCGGAGCAACACGTGCAGCGTCACGTTGGGCAGCAGGGCCAGCTCACACAGCTGACGCAGTTGCTCCTGCAGCACCTCGGGCGGCCCGGCCCGGCGGCCGAGGGCCGCCTCCTCCAGCACCGCCGTGTAACGCGGCGCGTGCGGCTCCCGGGTCAGCAACGACTGGCGGGCCAGCCGCGCCTTCACCTCGGTCTCCGGCTCGTCGCCGGGCTTGGGTTCGCCGGCGCTCTCGGCCACCTGACGGGCCGAGACGATGCGGACCTGCGCATAGCCGGCGGTCTGCAACAGGCCGGGCACCAGCACCGGGTTGTACTCGGAGATCTCCGCGCAGCCCGCCTCCAACTCGGCCCAACTGCGCTGCTGCTGCGTCATCACCGGAAAGTTCTTCAGCCAGCCCCGCATGTCGCCCGCCTCACCGGCGATCCCGAGCAGCTCCGCACGCAGGGCCGCGTCGGCACCGTAGAGGTCGAGCAGAACGGCGACGTCCTGCGGGTCCGGCCGGCTGCGACCGTTCTCCAACCGGGACAGCTTGGACGCGGACGCCCAACCGATCCGTTCGATGACCTGGTCACCGGTGAGGCCCGCCGCCTCACGCAGGCGGCGCAGCTCTAGGCCCAACCTGCGACGACGCATGATAGGGCTGGGTGCGGCAGGAGGCACAGTGTCCTCTTTCCCGTCGACCGCCGCAGACGCGACGGTAACTGTATGAAATTCGCCCCCCACAGTCAGTATGGACGGCGCGACCGGCGTCGGAGGTTCCGGCGAGGGCGTGTCTCGCGAAAAATGGACCACGGGTACGCCGAACGTCGACGAACCCGCGGTCGCGGCCCCGTCGACCACGCCCACCCCGGGCGCGCCATCCCCCGCCGGAGGGACCCATGCGCACCGTCCTGCGCCGACCCGACTTCCGCCTGCTCTTCGGCGGCCTACTGGCAAGCATGACCGCCGAGTCGATCCTGCTGCTCGCGCTCGCGATCTGGGTAAAGGATCTGACCGGGTCCAACGGGCTCGCCGGCGGCACCATCTTCGCCGTCGTCGCCCCGATGACGCTGGCGCCACTTGTCGGATGGTTCGTCGACAGGTACCCGCGCCGCCCCTTCTTCGTGGGCGCGAACCTGGCCACCGCGGCGCTGCTCACCCCGCTGTTCACGGTCCGGGACGCGGGCGACATCTGGATCGTCTACCTGGTCGCCGCCCTGTACGGCCTGTCGTCGATCACGCTCGGCGCGGCGCTCAGCGGGCTGATCCGGCAACTGGTGCCCGTGGAGTTGTTGGCCGAGGCGAACGGCGCGCTGCAGACCGTACGCCAGGGGCTTCGGTTGGTCGGCCCGCTGGTCGGCGCGGCGCTCTACGCGGCGCTCGGCGGGTGGGCGCTGGCCGGGATCGGCATGATCGGCTTCATGACGGCGGCCGCGGTGGTGACCGCGGTGCCCAGTCCGCAGCCGGCGCCGCCTAGCGCGCGGCTGCGCTGGCCCGCCGAGATGGGCGCCGGCCTGCGACACCTGGCCGGTGTGCCGGCCCTGCGCCGGGCACTGCTCGGCTATGGGCTGGGATCGTTGGTGATGGGCTTCAGCGAGTCGTTGATCTTCGCCTACGTCGATCAGGGGCTGAACCGAAACGCCGCGTTCGTGGGCGTGCTCGTCACTGTGCAGGGCGTGGGTGGGCTGCTCGGCGGGCTCTGCTCACCGGCGCTCGTCCGCCGGCTCGGAGAGGTCGGCACGCTGGCCGCCGGCGTGGCCTTCTTCGGGCCGGCCGCGCTCGCGCTCGCGTACCCCGACCTGCGGCTCGCCTTCGTGGCGGTGTTGCTGGCCGGCGTCTCGCTTCCGCTGACGATGGTGGGGTTGCATACGCTGATCCAGCGGCGTACCCCGGCGGCGCTTGTCGGTCGGGTCGCCGCGGCGACCCAAGCGGTGATCAGCGGCCCGCAGGCGTTCTCCATCGGCGCCGGCGCGCTGCTGGTCGGAGTCCTGGACTACCGGACGCTGTTCGTGCTCGTCGGGGTGGCCACCCTCGCGGCGGGCGCCTACCTCTGGCGGGGACGGCACCTGAGCGCGCCGTCCGGGGCCCGCCCGCCCCTGCCGCCCGCCTCGCCCACCACCCCGTCGACAGTGCCGACCACCCCGTCGATTCCGGCGCCCCGCCGCCCGGCCGAGGTGGAGATCGACCAGCCGGTGGCGACGGGAACCCCCCGCACGCCCCGCCGGTGACCGGTTCCGGACACGACGAAACGGCCGCCCTGGTGGGCGGCCGTTCGTGGGGAGGCGACGCGGCCGGTCAGGCGGTCAGGGTCGCCAGGTGCTGCTTGACCTGGACGATCGAGGGGTTGGTCAGGGCACTGCCGTCGGCGAAGCGCAACGTCGGCACCGTCTGGTTGCCGCCGTTGACGCTCATCACGAACTCCGCGGCCTTCGGGTCCTGCTCGATGTCGACCACCTCGTACCCGATGCCCTCCCGGTCGAGCTGCGACTTCAGCCGGTGGCAGTAGCCGCACCAGGGGGTGGAATACATCGTCAGCATGGTCGGACCCTCCAACTCCTCCAGCCACCGGCTTGCGGATCAAGCCGAGGCTGTCCGCTACAACATCCGGAGGAGCTGAGATGATTCCTGATTGTGGGGGTTCACTCAGCGTCGGAACGCGTACTTGCCGGGCTGGACCCTGAGCAGCGCTCCGCGGTGACCGCACCCGCCGGCCCGGTCTGCATCCTCGCCGGCGCCGGCACCGGCAAGACCCGCGCGATCACCTCCCGAATCGCCCACCGGGCACTCTCCGGTGAGATTTCCCCCCGGCATGTGCTCGCCGTCACGTTCACCGCCCGGGCCGCCGCCGAGATGCGACACCGTCTCACCCAGCTCGGGGCTCAAGGTGTGCAGGCGCGCACATTCCATGCTGCGGCGCTGCGCCAGGTGCGCTACTTCGCCCCCCGGCTGCTGGCCGGCCGGGCCATGCCCGAGCTGCTGGACAGCAAGGTGCGGCTGGTCACCCTCGCCGCCGCCCGGGTCGGCCTGCGCACCGACCGGGCCGCCGCACGGGACCTGGCCGGCGAGATCGAGTGGGCCAAGTCGTCGCTTGTCGAGCCGGCGGAATATGTGGTGTCCGCGGCCCGCGCGCTGCGCGATACGCCGCACGAGCCGGCGAAGGTGGCCGAGGTGTTCACCGCGTACGAGCAGCTCAAGCGCTCCAACGGGGTGATCGACTTCGAGGACATGCTGCGCGCCGCGGTGTGGGGCATCGAGGAGCACCCGGACGTCGGCGAGCAGATCCGCAACCAGTACCGGCACTTCGTGGTCGACGAGTACCAGGACGTCAACCCACTCCAGCAGCGGTTGCTCGAAGCCTGGCTGGCCGGCCGCAACGACCTGACAGTGGTCGGCGACGCCAGCCAGACGATCTACTCGTTCACCGGTGCGACCTCGGCGTACCTTGTCGACTTCCCCCGCAAGCACCGCAACGCCACTGTGGTCCGGCTGGTCCGCGACTACCGCTCCACCCCGCAGGTGGTCGGGCTGGCAAACGCGGTGATCTCGCAGGCCCGGGGCACCGAGGCGCGACTGCGGCTGGAGCTGAGCGGGCAGCGCCCACCCGGCCCCGAGCCGGACCTGCGGATCTTCACCGACGAGCCCGCCGAGGCCAACGCGGTGGCCGCTCGCTGCCGCGCGCTTATCGACGCGGGTACGCCGGCGAAGGAGATCGCCGTGCTGTTCCGGATCAACGCGCAGTCCGAGGCGTACGAGAAGGCGCTCACCGAGGCCGCGGTGCCGTACGTGGTGCAGGGTGCCGAGCGCTTCTTCGAGCGGACCGAGGTGCGCCAGGCGATGGTCGCGCTGCGCGCCGCCACCCGCTCGATTCCGGGCGAGACCCCGCTGCCGGCCGCCGTCGTCGAGGCGCTCACCGCGGTCGGCTGGGCCCCCGACGCGCCCCCGACCGGCGGCGCCGCCCGGGAACGTTGGGAGGCGCTCGCCGCGCTGGTCCAACTCGCCGAGGAGTACGCGGCAAGCCCGGAGGTGGTGCCGATCGGCGAGGCGGCGTCGGTGGAGCGCCCGGTTACCCTCACCGACTTCACCGAGGAGTTGGCCCGCCGCGCCGCCCAGCAGCACGTCCCCACTGTGGACGGGGTCACCCTCGCGTCGCTGCACTCGGCCAAGGGGCTGGAGTGGGACGCCGTCTTCCTCGTCGGGCTCGCCGAGGGGACCCTGCCCACCACGTACGCCAAGACCGTCGAGCAGGTCGAGGAGGAGCGCCGGCTGCTCTACGTGGGGATCACCCGGGCTCGGGAGTGGCTCTGGCTGTCGTACGCCGCTGCCCGCTCGCCGGGCGGTCGGGCCCGGCGGCCGTCGCGGTTTTTGCCCCAACTGGACGGCTCCGGTGGGACCGAGCGGGCCGCTCCCAGCTCTGGCCCGGCCCGCCGCACCGAGCGACGTCGGACGCAGATCATGTCCTGTCGGATCTGCGGCGCCACACTGCTCGCCGGCCCGGACCGCAAGCTCGGTCGCTGCCCCACCTGCCCCTCCGATATCGACGATGAGCTGCACGAACGGCTACGCGAGTGGCGGCAGCGGGTGGCCGGCGCACAGAAGGTCCCGGCGTACGTGGTCTTCACCGACGCCACGCTCATCGCATTGGCCGAGCGACGCCCCGGCCGACCGGAGGAGTTGATCGCGATCGCCGGCATCGGCCCCCGCAAATTGGGCCTCTACGGCGAGTCTGTGCTGGCCCTCGTGGGGGGCGCGGGGGTGGACGATGTCTGCCCGGAGAAAACTTTCGAAATCTCGTCGTAAATTCGTTTGCCCTCGCCCCCGGGCGAGGAATAGCCTCAGAACACACCACGCGAGCGGCGCCATTCCGGCTGCTCACGGGGGTTGGTCCAGTCGATTCGAGGAACGTGAGGGAGGTGGCCCCGTGAAGATCTTCACCTATGAGCGTCTGGCGGCGATGCCGTCTGTCCACGTTCCGCTGTCGGCTGTCCGGGTGGCCCTCGCGGCCACGCGACCGTCGGTTCCGCAGGTGCACCAGGTTCAGGCCGAGCTGAACCTGACCGTTGCGCCAGCCACCGGAGTCGAGGGGACCAGTGGCTTCACGGGCAAGGGCATCCAGGTCGCCAACAAGCGCATGGATATCCGCGGCGTTCCACCTCGAGGTAGACCGGTCTGACCATCAGACACCGGCTCACCTTGAGGCCGCGGAACCCGCATACCGGGATCCGCGGCCTTAGTTTTTTGCCCCGCCGAAGTACGTCGGAATGCGATCCACGAGATCGAAGTGAGAGAGAGGTGACCGGGCGATGAGTCTGGCGTTGGCCCCCGTCGACATAAGTGTCGAGATGGAGGCGAACCTGCCCTGCCGGAAGTTCGACCCCGACCTGTGGTTCTCCGACTCGCCTGCCGAGCTCGAGCTGGCCAAGTCGCTCTGCGGGGACTGCCCGCTGCGCGTCGAGTGCCTGGCCGGAGCGGTGGAGCGTGCGGAGCCGTGGGGTGTCTGGGGCGGCGAGATCTTCGAGCGTGGCGCGGTCGTTCCGCGCAAGCGGCCCCGTGGCCGTCCGCGTAAGGAGGACGTCGCTCGTGACGCCGCGCTCCGGGTTGAGGCCGAGGCGCGCTTGGAGGCCAGTGGGCTGTCCGAGGCGCGTGGCGCGGTCCGGCTGGCAGCCTGACATGTTCCCGACCCGTACCAACTACGCCGGTGCCACATCGGCAGTTAGAGAGACAACGATGTTGAACGTTCCGACTGGAGCCTTCGAGATGCAACTACTCCACGAAGCGTTGTCCCGGGTTCGAATGCGGCGGCCTCAGGCCGGTCGTACCACCACGAGCACTGAGGCAACCCGATCCGCCCGTACCGTCGCCATGAACAGCCGCAACCAGGCGGCCCGCGACCTGGGCGCTCTCTAGTACCACCCCACGACGAAGGGCGGGTGCCAGCCGGCACCCGCCCTTCGTGACGTCTCAGGCGACCGGCGCGAAGCCGGGCAACCAGCGCTCCAGGATGCTCCGGTACGGGGCCTTCGCCTCCAACTGGCAGAGCAACGCGATCGACCCGAGCGTCACCCGGTGGATGAGCAGGTACGACGGCGGCAGGTTGAGCTGCCGGCTCAACTGGTAGGTGGGGGAGCGGGGGCTGGCCAGTCGGGCCGCCTCGCCCCGCATCCAGGCCCGTGTGAACCGGAACCCGTCGGCCGCGATGGGCTCCAACATCGGGCGGAGGAAGTCGAGCACCCCCTCGGCGTCGATCTGGTCGGTGGCGCCGATGAACCCCTCGGACCGCAGCCCCTCCACCACCCCGGCGGCGTCGCCGCGCAGCGCACGCCCGGCGATGAGGCCGATCGGCTCCGGCGTACCCTCCGGCATCCGCGCCACCGCACCGAAGTCGATCACCCCGAGACGACCGTCGGGCAGCAGCCGGAAGTTGCCCGGGTGCGGGTCGGCGTGCAGCAGACCGGCCCGCTGCGGCGCGGAAAGGTGCAGCGTGGCCATCAGTCGGCCGGCCTCGTCCCGCTGCTCCTCGGTGCCCTCGCGGATGATGTCGGCAAGCGGTGTGCCGGTCAGCCAGTCGGTGACCAGCACCCGGGGCGACGCCGACACCACCTCCGGGATGAAGATCTCCGGGTCGTCGGCGTACGCAGCGGCGAAGGCACGCTGCGACTCGGCTTCCAACTCGTAGTCCAACTCCTCGGTGATGCGCTCGCGCAACTCGACGAGGAGCGGCTTGACGTCCAGGCCGGGCTGGATTGCCCGGAACATCCCGCCCAACCGGGAGAGCTGTTTGAGGTCGGAGAGCAGCGCGTCGCCCGCTCCCGGATACTGGATCTTGACGGCCACGTCGCGGCTGTTCGGCATGCCCGACGGGTCGTCCCCCGGCTCCCGCCACCGCGCCCGGTGCACCTGGCCGATGCTGGCCGCCGCGGCCGGGATGTCGTTGAACTCGACGAACCTGTCGCGCCAGTCCGGCCCGAGCTGCTCGGCCAGCACCTTGTGCACGCTGGCGGCCGGCAGCGGCGGCGCCGCCTCCTGAAGCTTGGTCAGCGCCTGCCGGTAGGGTGCGGCGATCTCCTCCGGCAGCGCCGCCTCGAAGACCGACAGCGCCTGGCCGAACTTCATCGCCCCGCCCTTGAGCTGCCCCAACACGCTGAACAGCTGCTCGGCGGTGCGCTGCTGGATCTCCGCGGAGATCACGTCGGAGGCGAGCCCTGTGACGCGCTTGCCCATGCCGAGGACGGTCCGACCGGCGAAGCCGAGCGGCAGAGCGGCGAGCTTGGCGGTCCGGGACACGGCCCGGCGCGGGATGTCGGTCACTCGGCCATTGTTACCGACCGGAGGGCCCCGCTGCTGCTCTGCGGCCGGGCTGGTGCCGACAACCGGCCCCGCGAGCATCCACACGCCGGGTGCGGCGGCCAGCCCCGGCGGCGGAAG
Organism: Micromonospora sp. NPDC000316; assembly: GCF_042898885.1. Lineage (NCBI taxonomy): Bacteria > Bacillati > Actinomycetota > Actinomycetes > Micromonosporales > Micromonosporaceae > Micromonospora > Micromonospora sp. NPDC000316. The sequence continues at coordinate 180,911 of NZ_JBIAZG010000006.1, read as the reverse complement.
CGGCCCGCGCCGGTGATCTCCACAGCGCCGCCAAGCGTCTCCGGGCTGCCGCCATCGAGGTGCGCGAGCGCCTCGGACAGCGCGTACCCGGTGGCCGCGAGCAGGGTGCCGGTCGCGCCAGCGGCAACCGGGTCGGCCGCGGCGAGTTGGGCGGCGAGCCCAGGCCACGCCGGGTCACGGTCGGTCCGGTGCAACTCGATGCAGTGCAGGCACGGCCCGGCAGGTGGGCGGACCAGGGGCCCGATGACAGGTACGCCCTCGCGGAGGGTGACCAGCAGGTGCGGCTGACGGCGCTGGGACAGGCCGGCGGCGAGCAGCGCGGGCGGGCGGTCCGCGCCGAGCTGGATCACCAGGTCCACCCGTGTAGCCCGGACCGGGTAGGTGCCGGTGCCCGGCGCGACGCGGTCGATCGTGGCACGGACCGCCCCAGCGAGCGGACGGCCCAACTCGGTAGTCGGGATGCCCGTGCCGACCAGGTCGATCGGGCGTACCGGGCCGGTGAGCTGCGGGATCACCTGCCCGACGCCGGACTGGGCCAGTGCGACCGCCAGCGGCCCGCCGAGCGCCCCGGCCCCGGTGAGCAGCACCCGGGCGGCCCGCCGTCGACGCAGGACCTGCGCGGGAGTTCCGGGCAGCCGGGCCGCGACCAGGGCCAACGCCCCGGCCTCGGCGGCGAGTCGGGCACGGACCGGCCCGGCGAGGCCGCGGGGGAGCAGGCTGTGCGCGGGCACCAGGAGGCCCGCCGCGCGGAGGGCGTCGAGCAGGGTACGAGCGTCGTCGGCGGCGACCCGGACCGTGCTCGCGTGGGTGAGCACGGTGCGTTCGCTGCGGGTGCCGTCCAGGAGGTCGAGCAGGTGGGCGGCGCGCGGGTTGGCCAGCTCCAGCAGCACGGCGGGCCCGGGGCCGATGCCGAGCTGGAGGGTGTGCCGGTCCCGCCAGAGCCGGCTGAGGCCGGGAAGCAGCATGGGGCGGGGCAGTGCGGTACGACTCATGATGACGAATCGTGACCGAGCCCCTGCGCTCAGTCGATCGTTGTCCACAGATGGCCGGCCCCGTGTCCAGCACTGTCCACAGGATTTGCCGGGTTATCCACAACTCACCAGTAGGGGTGTCGGTCACCCGACAGGGTCCTACCGGAACGGCAACGGGGGGCGGGGTGACCATCAGGCCACCCCGCCCCCCGTTGACCCGTACGGTCAGACCTTCGCCTTGCCGAGGATGCGGTTCACTGTTGTGCCGCATACCGGACATTTGCCCTTGGCCATGTTCATCCCGGTCTTCGAGACCTCGACGTGCCCCTCGAAGTCCCGCTTCTCCTTGCACTTCACGCAGTAACCGTTGTAGCTCTGGGCCTGGTCGGCCACGGTGCCCCTCCTCGTCTCGTCCGCCGGTCAATGCCGTCCCGGCGGGGTGCCCGGCGGCGGGCCACGCGGGGCGCCGGCGCTGGGCCACATTCCGCAGCCACCTTCGTGACCGCTGGTCCGCGGACCCTACCCAGGTCTGGGCAGTTCCATGTCAGCTGTGCATCGGCCTGTGAGCAAGTCGACGTCGAGAGTGTGCATGGCGAATTAGGTCGGATAAGTCAGTTTGGCGGGGACACGCCGACCAAACCCTCACAGACACCCGTGCGAGTGCCCCCGCAGCACTGCGGAGCACGATGATCACCTACGGTGGAGGGAGGCGCACGGCGCCGCCATCGGTGTTCACCAAGGGTGACGAGATGGCCTGACGACAACCTGGCCAAGAAATTTTCGGGACGCCAAGCGACCAATCACCATTTTCTGGGCGCGTGTCATGTGGTTGACTCTTGCGGACCCCTGGTCAGTACGCATTAGCTTTCCTTCGTGACACGTAGCCGAGGCTGCGCGAGCCAGTGATGGCGGGGACGCGTAAGCCGGTCGTCGAGGTGCGGCGCAGCCAGCGTCGGCGACGCACGGTGTCTGCGTACCGTGATGGTGAGCGGGTGGTCGTCCTCATCCCGGACCAGTTCTCCCGGGCCGAGGAGAGCGAGTGGGTCGACCGGATGTTGGCGCGGCTCGCCGCCCGCGAAGGCCGACTGGCCCGCTCCGACGACGAGCTGGTGGCCCGGGCCACCCGACTGATCGACCTCTACCTCAGCGCGTACGGCGAGAAGGCGGTGCCCGCCAGCGTCCGGTGGGTCACCAACCAGAACGGCCGCTGGGGCTCCTGCACGCCCGCCGATCGCAGCATCCGGATCTCCCACCGCGTGCAGGACATGCCCGAGTGGGTGATCGACTACGTACTGCTGCACGAGCTGGCCCACCTCATCGTGCCCAGTCACAACGCCCGCTTCTGGGCGCTCGTCGGCCGCTACCCCAAGACCGAACGAGCCCGCGGCTACCTCGAAGGCGTCGCCGCCGCCTCCTGCGCCCCGGTCCCCACCTGACCGGCCAGGCGACGCGCATCGGGCCGAACGAGCCCGCGCGCATCGGTTGGTATGCCCACGCGCATCTGTCGGGGAGCGTCGGCCCGCTCTGTTGAGCAGCTCGGGAGTCGTCGCCTAGATCGACTCGATTTCAAGGAAAACGGGGTATCCGGGCGTGGTGTATACCCCGCCTTCCTTGAAGCCGAGTCGATCATCCCGCCGAACGAGGCAGGCCACGCCCCGGGTCGGGGGACGGGGTCAGGTGGCGGATCTGGAGCGGAGGGATATGGTCTGGGCATGGCGCGGCGGGTTGTGGTGGCATTACTCGGGCCGGTCCACTGGTCGCCGCCCGGCATCGACCGAGAAGACTGGCGGTCGGCGCTCGCCGAGGACGTCATCGACCTGATCGCCACCCTCAACGAGGTAGACGTCGCCGTCGCGGTCACCCCGGCCGACCGGGCCCTGGCGGACGCGCTGGTTTGGCCCGGCACCACCGTGTACGAGGTGGCCGAGCCGACGTCGAACGCGGTGTTCGCCGTGTTGGACGGCTACGACCAGGCGGCAGTGCTCGCCGGCGACGTGCCCGACCTGCCGGCGTTGACGGTCGGCAAGCTGCTGCGTCCGCTCACCACCCGACCGGTCGCGGTAGCCCCGGTTGAGGGCGTCGGCCCGGGTCTGCTCGGGGTGGCCGCGCGACTGCCGGTGCCGAGTTGGCTGCGCCCGCTGGACCTGGACACGGCGACACCGACCGACGCCCGAGCCGGCGCGCCCCGACCGGGAGACGTCGTCGTGACTGCCGGCTGGCGACGACTGCGCGGACCGGCTGACCTGGCCACCCTGGACCCGGCCTTCGAGGGCTGGGAAGCCACCCGAGCCCTGCTCTCCGGCACCGGCCGTCCCACCTGACCGGCTCGCGGCCCCTGTCCGGGCGCTGGCAGGCCGCCTGGCGAGCCCGTCGAGATTGACCAGTGACTACTGGCTCACCGATATCCGCCGGCAGCGCGTTACCTGCCCACAATCACCGGGCACCCGTCGCCGGATGGCGACGGGCACCCGGACGTGCGGGCTCCGAGTTGTCAGCGCTTGGCGTCGCCGTCGTCGGTGTCGTCAGCATCGTTGGGCTGGCCCGGGGCCTTCTCCTCCGCACCGCCGGGTGCGGAGAAGTCGAAGCTGTCCAGCTCGCTGAGGTCCATGTCGTTCATGGCGAAGGCCACCGGGTCGGCGAAGTCGTCGTCGGACGGGAGCAGGTCCGGGTGGCCCCAGACGGCGTCCCGGCCTTCGATGCCGCGGTGTTCGGTGAGCGCGGCCCACAGGGCCGCCGCCTCCCGCAGCCGGCGGGGGCGCAGCTCCAGGCCGACGAGCGCGGCGAAGGTCTGCTCGGCGGGACCGCCGGCGGCGCGACGGCGACGGAACGCCTCGCCCAGCCGGACGACGTTTGGCAGGCGGTCGGTGGCGGCGTTGTCCACCACGTGGCACACCCAGCCCTCGACCAGGGCCAGCGCGGTCTCCAACCGGGCCAGCGAGGCCTTCTGCGCCGGGCTGTCCTCGGGGGTGAAGATGCCCTCCAGGGCGATCGCCTGCATCGACTCCGGGTCGGTCGGGTCGACCCGTCCCATCGCCTCCTCGATCGCCTCCCGGTTGACCCGGATGCCCGAGGCGTACATCTCGACGGCGCTGAGCACGTGCCCGCGCAGCCACGGCACGTGCTGGAACAGCCGCTGGTGTGCGGCTTCGCGCAGCGCCACGTAGAGGCGTACCTCGTCTTCGGGCAGCTCCAGGCCCTCGCCGTACGCGCGGATGTTGGCCGGGATCAGCGCGGCCGTGCCGGCCGGGCCGAGCGGCAGCCCGATGTCGCCGGCGGAGAGCACCTCGGCGGCGAGCGAGCCGAGGGCCTGCCCCAACTGGCCGCCGAAGAGCGCGCCACCGAGGGTGGCGACCATCGACTGCATGGGGCCGAGCTGGGCGCGGGCCTCTGGCGGCACCAGGTCGCCCATCGCGCCGACCATCCGGCTGGCCACCGGGTCGCAGAGCTTGCGCCACACGTCAAGCGTCTTGAAGATCCACTCATTGCGGTTCCAGGCCACCGGGGACTGGATGCCCGACGGCCACGACGAGGCCGGCTCCAGCCACAGGTCGGCCAGGCGCAATGCCTCCTCGACGGCGTTGCGCTCGTACGGCGACACCGCCGGGTCACCGGCGGCGGCGAGCTGGCTGGCTGCTACCTGCCGAGCCAGGTCCCAGTTGACCGGTCCACTGCCCGGCGCGGAGAGCAGGTGCTGCAACTGCGACATGAACTGCTGCATCTGCGCGGGATCGTTGGGGTCTGGTGGTTGCCCACCCGGGAGCGCGAAACCGAACGGAATATCAGGCACGACGTCTACGGTACGCGGGCCGAGCCCCAGGTAGCCGCCCCTGGCGTTGCGCTGAGGGCGAAGTCGCGTGGCGCATCCGGCAGACCAGCCCCGAGCGATCGGTACGCTCTGCCGCATGAGACGTCGTGGCCTGACGGTCCTGCTCGGTGCCCTGTTCACCGCTCTGCTGAGCGTCGGGGTGCTCCGGGTGCCGATCCCGTACGTGGTGCTCGGCCCGGGCCCGACGGTCAACACACTCGGCACAGCCGACGGTAAGGAGGTCATCCAGGTCTCCGGACGGCAGACCTCCACGTCCGCCGGTCAGCTCCGGCTGACGACGGTGGGAGTGCAGCCCACCGTGCGGCTGCGCTCGGCGATCGCCGGCTGGTTCTCCGACGACGAGGCGGTGGTGCCGCGCGAGTTGGTATACCCGCCGGGGGAGTCGACAGAGCAGGTCGAGCAGCGCAACGCCGAGGACTTCAAGGTGTCGCAGACCAGCGCCGAGACGGCCGCGCTGCGCGAGTTGGGCTTCCCGGTGCAGGTGGTGGTCAAGACGGTGGCGGCCGACGGCCCGTCCGCCGGGTTGTTGAAGGTCGGCGACGTGGTCACCTCTGTCGACGGCCAGCCGGTGCCGGTGGCCGCGAAGCTCACCGAGCTGATCCGGGCCAAGCCGGCCGGTACGGCCCTGGCCATCGGCTACACCCGCGACGGCGCGCCGGCCACCGCGACGGTGACGAGCCGTGAGCAGGACGGCCGGCCGCGGATCGGTGTCGAGATCGACCAGCAGCAGCCGCACCCGTTCACGCTCAGCATCGACCTGGGTGACATCGGCGGCCCGAGCGCCGGCCTGATGTTCGCCCTGGGCATCGTGGACAAGCTGACTCCGGCCGACCTCACCGGCGGCAAGATCATCGCCGGCACCGGAACCATCGACGACGAGGGCACGGTCGGCCCGATCGGCGGGATCGCCCAGAAGTTGGTTGGCGCGAAGCGCGCCGGGGCCAAGGTGTTCCTGGTGCCGGCGGACAACTGCGCCGAGGCGGTCCGCAATCCGCAGCCCGATCTGCCGCTGCTGCGTGTGGGTTCACTCACCGAGGCGATGACCGCGCTGGATACGTTGCGCTCGGGAGGCCAGCCGACGCGCTGCTGACGCTCGTGACCGTGTCCCGACACGTTCAGGAACACCCCGTACTCTGGGTGCCCTGGTCGGAGCCGATCACATCGAGCGTGCGGAGCCAACAGTGGTAATGCGTAGCAGCAGCCCCCTACCGAAGATGAGTAGGCGCGGACGCGTCACCATCGCCGTCCTGGTGGGGGTGTTCGTGCTCTTCACCCTGCTGGGCTGGGGTGTTCAGGCCTGGACGGACTGGCTGTGGTTCGACGAGGTCCGTTACACAGAGGTCTTCACAGGTGTGCTGCTCACCCGGCTGCTGCTCTTCCTCGCCATCGGCCTCGGCATGGCTGTGATCGTTGCCGGCAACCTGTGGCTGGCATACCGGCTGCGCCCGCGGTTGCGCCCGCACTCGGTCGAGCAGGCCACTCTGGAACGCTACCGGATGGTGCTCAGCCCGCGCCTGGGCACCTGGATCGCGCTGACCGCAGTCGTGATCGGCCTCTTCGCCGGCCTGTCGGCGCAGAGCCGGTGGAACCAGTGGCTGCTCTTCCGCAACGGTGGTGACTTCGGGGTCAAGGACCCGGAGTTCGGGGTGGACATCGGCTTCTACGTCTTCCAGCTGCCGTTCTGGCGTTACCTGCTCGGCATCGGCTTCACCGCTGTGGTGTTGGCTCTGATCGGCGCGCTGGCGGTGCACTACCTCTTCGGCGGGGTCCGTCTCCAGGGCGTCGGGGACCGGATGACGAACGCGGCCCGCGCTCACCTGAGCAGCCTGGTAGCGGCCTTCGTGCTGCTCAAGGCCGTCGCGTACGTGCTGGACCGTCGGGCGATGCTGCTGGAGTACAACGAGGGCGCCAAGTTGTACGGCGCCGGCTACGCCGACGTCAACGCGTTGCTGCCGGCGAAGGAGATCCTGGCGTACATCTCGATCGTGGTGGCGATCGCGATCATCGTGTTCTCCAACGCCTGGATGCGGAACCTGGTCTGGCCGGGCATCTCGCTCGCCCTGCTGGGCGTGTCCGCAGTGGCCATCGGCGGCATCTACCCCTGGGCGGTGCAGACCTTCGAGGTCAAGCCGAGCGCCAAGGACAAGGAAGCGCCGTACATCCAGCGCAGCATCGACGCGACACGTGCGGCGTTCGGGTTGGCGGCGACCGAGACCACCGCGTACGCGGCGAACAACCTCACCCCACCGGCGAACCTGGCCACCGACACCTCGGTCGTGTCGAACGTGCGGCTGCTCGACCCGCAGTTGGTCAGCGAGACGTACACCCAGCTCCAGCAGGTGCGTGGCTTCTACGACTTCGGCCCCAAGCTGGACATCGACCGCTACGGGGTGAACGGGAAGGTCTCCGACTACGTGGTCGGCGTCCGGGAGATCAACTACGGCGAGCTGACCGACCAGCAGAACACCTGGATCAACAGGCACACCGTCTACACCCACGGCTTCGGGCTGGTGGCCGCCCCGGCCAACCAGGTGGTCTGCGGCGGGCAGCCGTTCTTCGTCTCGGGCTTCCTCGGCGAGCGCACCCAGGAGGCGTGCTCCTCGCAGACCGAGCAGATCCCGGCCAAGCAGCCGCGCATCTACTACGGCGAGCGGATGGCGCCTGGCGACTACGCGATCGTCGGCCAGTCCGACCCGAACAAGAAGGCCGAGTTCGACAGGCCGGTCGGTGAGGGCGGCGGCGAGTCCTACACCTACACCGGTGAGGGCGGCGTCAAGATCGGCTCCTTCGCCCGGCGGCTGCTGTACGCCATCAAGGAGCAGGAGACGAACTTCCTGCTCTCCGAGGCGGTGAACAAGGACTCCAAGCTGCTCTACGTGCGCAACCCGCGCGACCGGGTGGAGAAGGTCGCGCCGTTCCTCACCCTGGACGGCGACCCGTACCCGGCGGTGGTGGACGGTCGGGTGCAGTGGATCGTCGACGGCTACACCACGGCGGCCACCTACCCGTACGCCGAGCGGGTCAACCTGCAGACCGAGACGACCGACGAGCTGACCAACCGGGGCACCTTCCAGCTGGCCCGCGAGAACGTCAACTACATGCGCAACTCGGTGAAGGCCACCGTCGACGCGTACGACGGCACGGTGAAGCTCTACGAGTACGACGACACCGACCCGGTGCTCAAGGCGTGGAACAAGGCGTTCGGCGGTGACCTGGTGCTGCCGAAGGCGGACATCCCGGTCGAGCTGACCGAGCACCTGCGCTACCCGGCGGACATGTTCAAGGTGCAGCGCAACCTGCTCACCAAGTTCCACGTGACCAACCCGGGTGACTTCTACTCCGCACAGGACTTCTGGCAGGTGCCGAACGTGCCGGACGCTCCGGACAGCGGCCAGAAGCAGCCCCCGTACTACCTGTTCACCCAGTTCCCGGGTCAGGAGAGCCCTCGGTTCCAGCTCACCTCGGCGGTCACCCCGAACGGCAGGCAGAACCTGGCCGCGCTGATCTCCGGGTCGTACGTCGAGGGCAAGCCACGGCTGGAGGTGCTGGAGCTGCCGGACCAGACCCGGATCTCCGGCCCGGTCCAGGTGCACCAGCAGATGACCAACAACGCGAACATCCGTCAGCAGCTCAACCTGCTCTCCAGCAACCAGGCGCAGGTGCAGTACGGCAACCTGCTCTCGCTGCCCTTCGCCGACGGCATGCTCTACGTCGAGCCGGTCTACGTGAAGAGCAACCAGCAGGACGCGTACCCGCTGTTGCAGAAGGTGTTGCTCTCCTACGGTGACGGCGGCTCCTTCGTGGCGCTCGCCGACAACATCAACGACGGCATCAAGCAGTTGGTCGAGCAGGGCAAGCGGGCCGGGGCTGCGACGCCACCCCCGACCACCGGGGGCAACCCGACGACGCCGTCACCGACGACGACGCCGACCCCGCCCGCGCCGGGCGGCGAAGCGCCGCCGCTGACCGGCGAGCTGGCCACCGCTGCGGAGCGGGTGCAGACCGCCATCACCGAGGTCCGGGCCGCGCAGACGTCCGGCGACTTCGAGCGGTACGGTCGCGCGCTCAAGGCTCTGGACGAGGCGCTCACCGCCTTCCAGCAGGCGCAGCAGGCGGCCACCCCGGCCGGTACGCCGAGCGGCAGCGCAGCGCCGCCGTCGCCCAGCGGCAGCCCGAGCGCCGGCACGGGCGGCTGACAGCCCCCCGGTAGCACCTCGCGGAGCCCTCGTCGTCGGACCACCCGGTCCTGACGGCGAGGGCTCCGCCGTGTTCGTGCGCTGTGCCCGCCTGTCGCCTCTCGGACAGCTTTGGTCCGGCCGACCCGCAACCCACGACACCCGGCCGCCGTCCTCACTGCAACGGGGCGCGGACGAGGGGGAACAGTCGTGAGGGATGCGCACAGCTTCGACGAGTTCTATCGCAGCACCGCCCGGCGGATGATGCGGTACGGCTACGCGGTGGCTGGTGACCACACCGAGGCGCAGGACCTGGTGCAGGAAGCCTTCACCCGGGCCTGGCGGCAGTGGGGGCGGCTGTCGGAGCATCCGGCGCCCGAGGCGTGGCTGCGGCTCGTGGTGTCCCGGCTGGCGAACGACCGCTGGCGGCGTCTGCACCGTTGGCGTGCGGTGCTCAGTCGTAGCGGGCCGCCACCGACCGCGCCGCCGCCGAGCGAGAACGGGGTGCTGCTGGTCGGGGCGCTTCGTCAGTTGCCGGCCACGCAGCGGCAGGCGCTGGCCCTGCACTACCTCTTCGACATGTCGGTCGAGGAGATCGCCCGGGAGACCGACGTACCGGTCGGCACCGTCAAGTCCTGGCTGTCCCGGGGTCGGTCCCGGCTGGCCGCGCTGCTGCCCGACCTCTACACCGAGGAGTTGGAGGCGAACGATGTCAGCTGAGATCTCCGACCTGTACCGGTCGCTCACCGCCGTCGCCGACGGCGTGGAGGTGACCCGCCCCGAGTTGGTCCGACGGCGTGCCGACCGGCGGGCCCGGGTCCGGCTCGCCAGCACGGCGGTCGCTGTGGCGGTGCTGCTCGGCGGGGTGGCCGTCGGTGGACGGCTGGCGCTGTCGGCGGACGGACCCGCGCCGTTGCCCCCGCCCGCTGGCACGCCCGGGCCGCTGCCGACCGGGTCGACTCCCCGACCGTCGCCGTCTGTCTCGCAAACGCTGTCGGCGTCGTCGACGCCGCCGAGCAGCACGCCGAGTGGTACGCCATCCGCAACGGGAGCTGCGACGCCCCGGCCGCCCACGTCGATCCCGGATCGGGCGTTCTTCAAGCTGGCGGCGGCCAATGACAGAGGTCTGGAATCGTGGACGAAGTCGGCGATGCTGCCGGCGCTCTGCGGGGCGAGCTATCCCAGCGACTCGGCAGTGGTGCAGCGCCGCGGCCGGGCTCTGGCGTACAAACTGCCCCAGTCGCCACCGGAGTACGTGCCGGACGGCAGTTACCGGCACACCATCACCATTTACCGCACGGGGCGTGCCGACGACGCGTTGCGGGAGTTGCGGCAGGCCGTCCGTGACTGTCCCACCCAGAAACTGTCGAACGGCACCAGGACGTGGCAGCAGCGGCTGCTGGCCTCCGGGGAGTACGGCGACGAGTCGGTGTTGTTCGAGATGCGATCCCCGTATCCGGACGGGATGGGCGAGCCGGGAGCAGACGAGGTGCGGCTGGTCCGGGCGGTCCGGATCGGCGATGTGGTGACTGTGCTCTGGGAGCAGGGTTGGGAGTCCACCACGGCCGAGCGGGCGCAGGTCGACGCCGACAGTCGGCGGGCCGTGGCGGCGATCGAGAAATGGCTCGACTGACAAAGGCCCAGGTCAGAGGGGTTCATGGCAGTGGTATCGGGGTCGCTTTGCGGTGCCCCGGGTCGGTGCGCTACGGTTAGTGAACCGACGCGGGGTGGAGCAGCTCGGTAGCTCGCTGGGCTCATAACCCAGAGGTCGCAGGTTCAAATCCTGTCCCCGCTACGAAAGCGAAAGCCCGTTTCCGGTTCGCCGGAAACGGGCTTTCGCCATTGTCGGGCACGGGCGTCGGCGAGGTTGGTGACCCCACTGATCATGTCCGAACCGGATGGGTTAGTCTTTACCAGGCGACGCGGGGTGGAGCAGCTCGGTAGCTCGCTGGGCTCATAACCCAGAGGTCGCAGGTTCAAATCCTGTCCCCGCTACGACTGGCCCGGCCCCCCACATTGTGGGGGGCCGGGCTTTTTGCTGCCCTACCTGAGGAGGGGCCGGCGCCTCGCGGGCACCGGCCCCTCGCGGGTCTACCTCAGGCCGAAGGCCCGCGTGACGGTCTGGGTGACGCCGTCACCATCGCGCTTCTTGGCGGTCACCCGGATCGACACGAAGTCGGCCCGGTGCGGCGCGTTCAGGATCGCCTGCCAGGCGCCCTTCTTCTCCTGCAGGTCCTGCCGCTGCCAGGTTGCCCCGTCGTCATACGAGACCTCGAGCATGACCGAGGACACCGCGTCCCGAGCGGCGGTGCTGCCCGCCACCACCGGCATGATGGAGAGCTCGTTGCGGCGCTTCGCCTGACCTGCGGCGTCCACGTCCGCCTCGTAGTCCAGCTGGACCAGCGGGACGGTCTCGATCTCATCGGTAGCACCCGAGTGGAAGGTCCACTCGGTGCGCGTGGCGGTCGAGTACGGGCTGAAGTCCGGATCGCCCGTCGTGTCGACGACCAGCCGGTACGGCAGTTTCTCCGGTGCCAGGTCATATGCGCCGAACCAGGGGAAACCCTCGATGTGGGCCAACTGCTTGTCGCCCTGGTAGAGGGTGGCCTTCTGCGGCAGCCGGCTCCCGCCGCTGTGCGCGGCTCCCGCATCGCTGAATCCCTCGATGGTGGCGCTGAACCAGGTGTCACTGCGGACCAGGGTGTCCAGCGGGAGCATTCGCGGCCTCGTGATGGGCCCGAACCACCGGTCCGTCTGTACGCTGCCCGGCTGGTAGGTCATCTCCTCCGTGTGCGACTGCGCCCAGTCTTCGATGTCGGCCCGTTGCTGCCACCTGATGTCGCTTGCGGCGGAAACCCAGTCGGTCCGTGGCCCCGGGGCGACCTGCTCGGGCGGGAACCCGGGTGCCGCCGTCGGTGCGTACGGCGGGAAGTCCACCCGCGTCTCGGAGGACCGCTGCCCCGCAGGCGGTGAGAGCGTGAGGTCGATCCGGGCGAGGTTGCGGGGGTCCGTCCTGGCGGAGGGGTCGCTGGGCACCCCTTGACGGTGGTAGTCGACCAGGTCGTACAGGTATCTCGGGGCGGGGTGGGCCACCACGGTCAGCCGTACCGCCTTGCGGCCGGCAGCGATGATCTTCTGAATCAGCGCCTCGCCCTGGTCCGTGACGACGGAGGCGACCGGGATCTGGCCGGTCGTCACGCCGTCGGGGTTGCCGTACCAGTCGCTCTTGCGGCCGTCGTGGTCGTTGACCACGAGCAGTAGCGCCGCGCCGGCGGCGTGCGCCGCCGCGGCCTGGTCCGTCGGGGCCACCGAGTCGTTGCTGCGGACGACCACGGCCTTGCCGCGGGCGGTCAGACCGGCGTAGTCGGCCTTCGCGCCGTTGCCGGCGAAGACGGTGTCCAGGCGCGAGGTGCCGTCCGGCAGCGGCCGTGAGCCAGGCTGCACGAGAGGCGCGCCGAGGCGACGGTCGTTGTAGCTGATCTCCAGTGGCGTCTGCTCGGCCCGAATCCTGGTGGTGAAGACGAAGCTGCCCTTCTTCACCTTGGTGGTCGGGAGTGCCCAGAGGCTGTCGTAGGCGGCGCTGGGGAAGGTGGCCGTACGCAGGGCCGTCGAGTCGTCGGGCGTCGGTTCGGCCGAGGTGAAGGAGCGGTAGACGTCGATCCTGCTGTTGGTGACCGCCGTCGGTTGAGGTGTCGCCACCTTCACCTGTCGTGCCTGTGACGCGTCGAGGTTCACGACCCGGTTGGCCGTCAGGTCCACCTCGGGGGCGCTCATCATCACGAGCCCGAGGGAGCGGGGACCGTTCATCCCTTCCACGTCCGCCATGGTGACGACGGTGTACGTGCCGGGAGCCATCCGGCTGGTGAGCTCACCGTTCAGCACCCACATGAAGGTGGAGCCCGTGTCGGCGCTGACGATCTCGACCTCGCCGCTCATGGGTCGACCGGCGCGGTCCTTCAGTCTGATGGTGAGGTCGTACTTCTTGGATTCGACGGCGATTCCCGCAGCGGTGTGCACCTCACCGGCCGCGGAGCGGGCCGTGACCTGGGCGGAGTACCGGCCCGGCGGGAGACCCTCGGGGTCCGCCACCACGTCGACCGTCGAGGTTCCGCGCGCGGGCACCGTGACGCGGCTGGCGGTCGCCGTGAACGTCTGCGCGGGGGAGGTGCCCCGGTCGACGGAGAGGTCCAACGTGACCGGCCTGGTCGTGGTGTTGGTGTAGGTGATCTTCCGTTTGATCGGCTGTGGTGTGCTGCCCCACTTGACGAGGCCCGCGTCCACCGAGCCGGTCGCGATGATCTGGTCCTGGTGGTAGGCGGCGGCCACGTTCAGCCGACCACTGCCGGCCTGGTAGGCGTCGTAGCCGGGCGTGCGGACGCTGGTGCTCATCAGCGCGTCCTTGAGCTGGCGCGCACTCCAGGTCGGGTGCTTCTGCACCAGCAGGGCGGCCGCGCCGGCGACGTGGGGCGCTGCCATCGAGGTGCCGCTGTTCTCGACGTAGAAGCCCTCGCTGTAGACGTCGTACTGGGAGCGGGCCGCCAGCACGTTCACGCCGGGGGCGGTCATGTCGGGCTTGAGTGCCTCGTCGTTGCTGCGTGGCCCAACGCTGGAAAAGCTGGCCAGGTGGTCGGCGCCGTCCACGGCGCCGACGGTGAGCGCGGCGTCCGCGGTGCCCGGCGCACCAAGGGTGTACGGGTCGGGTCCGCTGTTGCCGGCGGCGACGACGAAGAGCGCGCCTGTCTCGGCGGTCAGGTGGTTGACGGCCTGGCTCAGCGGGTCGTCCTGGGTGTGCCACGCGCTCACGCCCAGGCTCATGTTGATCACCTTGGCGCGTTCGGTCTGCGCCGCCCACTCCATGCCCGCGATGATTCCCGAGATCGTCCCGCTGCCGTTCTTGTCGAGAACCTTGCCGATCACCAGATCGGCGTCGGGAGCGACGCCGCGCTCCTTGCCGCCGGAGGCGGCGCCCGTTCCGGCGACGGTGGAGGCAGTGTGGGTGCCGTGCCCGTTCCGGTCGATGACGTCGTCGCCGGGGATGAAGCTGCGGGAGGCAACGATCTGGTTCACGAGATCGGGGTGGGCGGTGTCCACACCGCCGTCCAGGACGGCGACCCGGACACCGCTGCCGGTGCCACCCGCGGCCCACGCTGCGGGCGCGCCGATCTGGGCGGTGGTGTCGGCGAGGGTTGCCTTCGCCTTGCCGTCGAGCCACACCTTGTCCACCCCGGCGGTGAAGGAGGGTGCGGTCGGGGCGGCACTGCGGGCGGTCGGCGACTGGCCGCCGCCGGTGAGGGCAGACCAGAAGTCGGCGGCCTGCGACCGGCGGGTGCGGATCGCCTCACCATCGACGGACGGAAGCTCCAGCGTGGTCTGCGCGCCCGGTAGCGCAGCGGCGGTCCCACGTTTCGCCGAGCCCGTGGTGCGGGTGACGATCAGGGGGAGTTGGCTGGTCCGCGCGTCGTCGTAGCCCTGCGCGATCAGTTGGGTGACGTCGAAGAGTTGCTTGTCGAGTCGACCCGTGGCGAGGTAGGGAATCGCCTCGTCGGGGTACACATAGGTGTCCCTGCCTTCGGTGGCGACGCGTACGGCGCCCGTGGCGCCCGGCGCGCGTTTGACGTCCACCACCGGGCTCTTGCCCCCGGCCACCGGAGTCACCGTGACCTTGTCTCCGGTGATCAGGGTGACCGTGACAGGTGCACCGGGTGCGCCGCCGCTCGCGGCCGGCCTCGTGGGCGGCGGTTGCGGGGGAGTGGCGCCGTGCGCCGCCGCGGGGGTCACCAGGGCGGCCACGAGGGCGACGCCGATCGACGCGGCGGATCTTCGGAGGAACGAGGGCCTCACACTGCCTCCAATGTTCTGGGATGGGCCGAATCCGATCACCTCCGGAGTTTTCTGTAAAGATCCTTCATCTTTGCCGGAGCGTTGCAGGAATATTTCCACGCTGACGGCTTCCGACCAGGACAGCGGAGCTGGTCGATGCGGTGTGGCCGCGAGTCGGGTCCACGGTGGCCACTCTGTGTCAAGGCTCAGGTGAACACGGCCAGGTTGGCGCGAACCAACGTGCCCAGGTTGCGCCGTTGGGCGAGGATGGGCGCATGTCTTCCTTCGGTAGGTGGTGGGGCCGGCTCAGCGCGGTCCTCGGTACGGTCGTACTGGCGGTGTTCGTGCCCGTCGCGGCCTGGGCGTCCACAGGCACGGGCGAGATCGTGGTGGAGGCCGCTCGACGGCGGTCCCGAGGGGGCGGCTTCGGCTTCATCGGCCTGCTCTGCTGCCTCGTGGTTGTGGCGATCATCGTGTTCCTGCTGCTGCGCCTGATGCGTGGCCGTCGGGGCGGCCCGCCGCGCTGAGCCCGTTCACACGCGCGGCCTGCCTCGGGCGGCTACCGCTCGCCGGTGGTCACGCCGCCAGGGCTGCGTTGGCCTGGGCGAGGAAGCGCGAGGTGGCCGCGCGCGTGCCGGCCCGTCCGACGCGGATGCTCTCTGCGGCAGCGACCAGCAGGGTACGCACCTTCGCGTGACCCTTCGGCGGCGGCGCGGGCGCCGGGCCGAGCTGGTCGGCGATGCTGGCGCCGAACGCGGCGGCGCGCTGCTGAGCGGGGTCGGTGATGCTGCCCTCGGTGTACCGGCGCACGGCGATGCTGGCGTTGAGGCCGCGTTCGTGGCCGAGGACGGTGCCGGCCTCGCCGTTCGTGGTCAGAAAGTTGATCACGTCGACGACGGTGTCCGGGTGACGGGTGCCGCGGAACGCGGACCAGTACATCGACGCTCTCGCCCACTGTGCGCCCGGCGGGCCGGGAAAGCCCACCACGCCCAGCTCCGACTCGGTTAGCGGCTGTAGCTCCGGTAGCTGGTGCGACCAGGCGAAGGACGCGGCGGTCAACCCGGTGACGACCGGCTGCCGGGCTGGCTCTGCATCGTCGACCTGCTCGACGAGAGCCGCGCCCGGGGTGGCCCGCCCGCTGCGGGCCCGCTGCCACAGCTCGAACCAGGCGATCAGCTCGTCGGCGCCGAAGCCGACCTGCCGCCCCCGATAGAACTCGCCGCCCTGCGAACGCAGCCACAGCCAGAGTGCGCGGTAGTCGCCGGACGCGTCGACAGTGCCCGCCACCTGCCCGTCGCTGGCGTCGGTGACCTGCTCGGCCCAGGAGATGTAGTCCGCCCAGGACATCCCGGCGCGCGGCTCGGGCACCCGCAGCTCGCGCAGCAGGTCGCGGTTGAAGACCACTGCCGCGTGGGTCTGCCCGGCGGCCACCGCCATCGTCCGGCCCGCCACGGTCCCGGAGCGGATCAGGCCGTCCGGCAGGCCACGCAGATCCAACCGGTGATCGGCCACCCGTTCGGTGAGATCGAGGATGATCTCACGTTGGGTGTACTCGGCCAGCACGGCGTCGTCGAGCTGGATCAGATCGGGCACGTTGCCGCCGGCAGCCTGGGTGGCCAGCCGGTCGTAGTAGCCGTCGGCACCCTGCCAGGTGACGCGGAAGGTGACCCGGGGGTTGCGCTCCGAGTAGAGCCGCAGAACCTTCTCGGTCAACTCGGCTCGCCTCGGCCCACCCCACCAGAAGACCGACAGCTCGACCGGCCCGTCCTCGGTCGACGTGGCGGATTCGTCGCTGCACCCGGCCAGCCCGCCAGTGGCCAGCAGAGGCGCGCCGAGCAGGGCGGTCAGCAGTCGGCGCCGGCCCGGGTCGGCGCCGAGGCGGTCGAGCGGAGGGCGTACAACGGGCACGGTGTCTCCTGGCACTGCGGGCGGGGTCGGACCATTCACGCAGGCGGCGCAGTTGGGTGTCAACGTCCGTCCGGTCACCCCTCCCGGCGGCTCCGGTGCGGGTGGCCAAAACGGGCCCGCCGGTGGCGCGTGGTGTACTAGGGCGCGTGGAACTTCTGCACTCAGGCAAGGTCCGGGACGTCTACGCCGACGGCGACGACCTGATTCTGGTCGCCTCGGACCGCATCTCGATCTACGACGTGGCGCTGCCGACGCCGATCCCCGACAAGGGTCGCCTGCTCACCGCGCTGTCGCTCTGGTGGTTCGAGCAACTCGCCGACCTGGTGCCGAACCACGTCATCTCGGCCACCGACGTGCCTGCGGAGTTCGCCGGCCGGGCGCTCCGCTGCCAGCGGTTGGACATGGTCCCGGTGGAGTGCGTCGCCCGCGGCTACCTGACCGGCGGCGGCCTGCGGGAGTACGAGGCCACCGGCGCGGTCTCCGGCGTGGCTCTGCCCCGAGGGCTCGGCGAGGCGTCGATCCTGCCCGAACCGATCTTCACGCCGTCGAGCAAGGCACCGGCGGGCGAGCACGACGAGCCGATCACGTTCGCCGACGTCGTGGACAAGGTCGGCGAGGACACCGCCGAGCGGCTGCGGCAGATCACCATCGACATCTACCGGCGCGGTGCCGAGCTGGCCGCCGACCGGGGCATCCTGATCGCCGACACCAAGATCGAGCTGGGTTGGGCACCGGACGGCACGCTGGTCCTCGCCGACGAGCTGCTCACCTCCGACTCGTCGCGGTTCTGGCCGGCCGAGTCGTACCAGCCGGGTCGTGTGCAGTTCTCCTACGACAAGCAGTACGTGCGGGACTGGGCCACCGGCAGCGGCTGGAACAAGCAGCCGCCGGCACCGGACGTGCCCGCCGAGGTCGTCGAGGCGACCCGCGCCCGCTACATCGAGGTGTACGAGAAGCTCACCGGCAACCGCTGGAGCTGAGCTGGCGCCAGCGATCCGCCGGGTCACCACCGTGCTGCGCGCGCCCTTTGCTCTGCTTCAACCGGCGCAACACTCACGGCACCTTTCCGTTGCGTCCGTTGAAGCAGAGCAAAGGAGGCGCACGTAGGTGCTGGGCCGGGACGGTCGGGCGTCCGGCAGCGGGCCTGCGTCACTCCACCCAGTCGAGGGTGCGCTGCACCGCCTTGCGCCAGTTGTGCAGCTCCCTGTCGCGTAGCTCCGCCGCCATCGTCGACTCCCACTGCGCGTCGGAGCGCCACTGCGCGCGCAACGTGGCCAGGTCGGGCCAGAAGCCGACCGCCAGGCCCGCCGCGTACGCCGCGCCCAGGCATGTCGTCTCGGTGATCCGGGAGCGGACCACCGGCACGTCGAGCACGTCGGCGAGGAACTGCATGAGCAGGGCGTTGGCGGTCATCCCGCCGTCGACCCGGAGCCGGCGCAGCGCCACGTCTGAGTCGGCGTTCATCGCGTCGACCACCTCGCGGGTCTGCCACGCCGACGCCTCCAGCACCGCCCGCGCCAGGTGCCCCTTGGTGATGTAACCGGTCAGGCCGGCGATCACGCCCCGTGCGTCGCTGCGCCAGTGCGGAGCGAACAGTCCGGAGAACGCCGGCACCACGTAACAGCCGCCGTTGTCGTCGACGGTGCGGGCCAACTCCTCCACCTCTGCCGCTGTGGAGATCAAACCGAGGTTGTCCCGCAGCCACTGCACAAGCGACCCGGTGACGGCGATGGCGCCTTCGAGGGCGTACGCCGGCGGTTGGCCCTTGATCTGGTAGGCGACGGTGGTGAGCAGGCCGTGCGTCGACGGGACAGCTGTGGCGCCGGTGTTGAGCAGCAGGAAGCTGCCGGTGCCGTAGGTGCACTTCGCCTCGCCCGGCTGGAAGCACGTCTGACCGAACAACGCGGCCTGCTGGTCGCCGAGGGCGCTGGCCACCGGCACCCCGGCCAGGACGCCGGTGGCCGTGCCGTACACCTCGGCGGAGCAGCGGATCTCCGGCAGCATCGCCGCCGGCACACCGATCGCGTCCAGCAGCTCCGGGTCCCAGTCGAGCGTCGTGAGGTCCATCAGCATCGTCCGGCTGGCGTTTGTCACGTCGGTGACGTGCTCGCCGGTCAGCTTCCAGATCAACCAGCTGTCGATGGTGCCGAAGAGCACCTCGCCGCGCTCAGCGCGCTCGCGCAGGCCCTCGACCTCGTCGAGCAGCCAGCGCAGCTTCGGGCCGGCGAAGTAGGTGGCCAGCGGCAGACCCGTGCGAGATCGGAACCGCTCCTCGCCGTACGCCGAAGCTAGCTCGCGCAGCAGCGGCCCGGTGCGGGTGTCCTGCCAGACGATGGCGTTGGCCACCGGGCGGCCGGTGGCCCGGTCCCAGACGACTGTGGTCTCCCGCTGGTTGGTGATGCCGACGGCGGCCAGCCCGGCCGCGTCGGTGCCGGCGGCCCGCAGTGCCTCCGAGACCACCCGCTCGACGTTGTCCCAGATCTCCTCGGCGTCGTGCTCCACCCAGCCGGGCCGGGGGAAGATCTGCCGGTGCTCGCGCTGGGCCACCGCGACGATCTCACCGGCGGCGTCGAAGACGATGCACCGCGAGGAGGTGGTGCCCTGGTCGATGGCGGCGACGTACTGGGGGGTCACGGCAGCACCGTACCCAAAGCGGTGGCGCGGTGCGACAGGCGTCACGTCGGCCTGTACGTCGCCTACGATGTGCGAACGTGCGTGACATCGCAGTTTTCAGTGGAACCGCCCATCCCGAACTCGCCGCCGAGATCTGCTCCCACCTGGGGGTGCCGCTGCATCCGGTGCGGGTCTCCCGGTTCGCCAACGACTGCCTGGAAGTGCAGTTGCAGGCCAACTGCCGGGATCGGGACGTCTTCCTGATCCAGCCGTTGGTGCCGCCCGTGCAGGAGAACCTGGTCGAGCTGCTGCTGATGATCGACGCGGCGCGAGGTGCCTCCGCCGGTCGGATCACGGTGGTGCTGCCGCACTACGCGTACGCCCGCTCGGACAAGAAGGACGCGCCGCGGATCTCCATCGGCGCCCGGCTCGTCGCCGACCTGCTCACCTCGGCCGGCGCGGACCGGGTGCTCGCCATGACCCTGCACTCGCCGCAGGTGCACGGCTTCTTCAGCGTCCCCGTGGACCACCTGCACGCGCTGCGCGAGTTGGCCAAGCACTTCCGGCGGTACGACCTCAGCAACACAGTTGTGGTCTCGCCCGACCTGGGCAACGCCAAGGAGGCGGCGGCCTTCGCCCGGCTGCTCGGCACGCCAGTCGCGGCCGGAGCGAAGCAGCGGTTCAGCGACGACCTCGTGAAGATCAGCGCGGTGATCGGTGACGTCGCCGACAAGGACGTCATCGTGCTGGACGACGAGATCGCCAAGGGCAGCACTGTCGTCGAGTTGATGGAGCACCTGCGGGGCCTCAAGGTGCGCTCGATCCGGCTCGCCTGCACGCACGGACTCTTCTCCGGTGACGCGTTGCGGCGGCTCAGCGACCAGGACGGCGTACTGGAGATCGTCTGCACCAACACCGTCCCCATCCCGGCCGCCAAGCGGGTCCCCAAACTCCAGGTCCTCTCGGTGGCCCCCGCCCTGGCCGAGGCGATGCGCCGAATCCACAACGGCGAATCCGTCTCGGCCCTCTTCGCCTAACCCACCCTCGCCCTGCCCTGCCCCCGCCCCCGCCCTCCCTGCCCTCGCCCCCCCGCCCTCCCTGCCCCGCGATCTTGCACTTTCGGTCGCCGTAATGAGGTGATTTGGGCGCTTCGCCGGGACAGAAAGTGCAAGATCGCGGGGGCCGGGCTGGGCCGGGGCGGGGCGCGGGGAGGGCCGGGCCGGGGCGCGGGGGCCGGAAAGGCCGGGCCGGGGCGCGGGGACTGGTGGGGCTGTTAGCGGGGGGTGTGGTTGTTGGTGGTGACGGCGGTTGTTACGCGGACCGTGGTGCCGGCGGCGCTTGTCACGACCTCCATGGCGTCGGTCAGTTCGCGGGCCAGCCAGAGGCCCCAGCCGCCGGCGGTGTCGGGGGCCGGTCGGCTGCGGTCGCCGAGTCTCTGCGGGCTGATCCCGCGCCCTCGGTCGGTGACCTCGCAGACCAGTGAGCCCGACTCGCTCCAGAGTCGCAGCCAGCCGCGCCCGCCGCCGTGTCGCACCGCGTTGGTAATCAACTCGTTGATCGCGAGCACGAAGTCGTCAAGCCGCTGACCGGCGAGGCCGGCGGCGTGCGCACAGGAGGTGACCGAGTGTCGAATCTCGGTCACCTGGGCCTGGTCGAAGGCCTCGGTGATCAGGAGGGCAGGGTCGATGGGCACAACCGTACGCGGTGCGTGCGGATCTGCGTTCATCATGGCCCCGTCCCGACGGCGGATCCCGGAGTGTTTCGCGGCTTTTCAACCGTACGTCAGGGTTTCTCGGATCGCACTCTGTGCCTCTCACGCCGCTCGCGCGGCTGTGGCATCCTGACCGCCATGCCGTCGCCGCCGAGTGAGTTCGAGGTGCCGTTCTGGCGGGCGCTCACGGTGTTCCGGCTGGCGTCCCTGGCGTACGTCTGCGTGCTCGCGGTTCGTGACGTCGACAGGTACGCCCACCCGTTCGCGGTCGGTGCCCTGCTCCTGCTGATGATCGCGTGGACCGGGGCGACAATCGTCGCGTACGCCCGACCGGCCTGGCGTCGTTGGCCGCTGCTGCTGGCCGATCTCGGTGTGGTCATCGCGATCGTGCTGTCCACCCCCTGGGTCGTCGGGCGGGAGGCGCTCGGCAACGGCGTACCCACTCTGGGGGTGGCCTGGATGGCCGGCCCGGTGCTGGCCTGGGCTGTCTCCGGTGGCCGGCGGTGGGGCACGGTGGCCGCGCTGCTCGTCGCCGGCGCGGACCTTGCCACCCGCGAGCGGATCAGCCAGTCCTCGTTCACCGGGGTGATCCTGATGCTGCTCGCCGGTGTGGTGGTCGGGCACGTGGCTCGCCTCGCCGTGGCCGCCGAGGAGCGGCTGCAACGCGCGGTGGAGTTGGAGGCGGCCACGCGGGAGCGGGAACGGCTGGCCCGGGGCATCCACGACTCGGTGCTCCAGGTGCTGGCGCTTGTGCAGCGGCGCGGCGCGGACCTGCCCGGCGAGGCCGGCGACCTGGCCCGGCTGGCCGGCGAGCAGGAGGCCGCGCTGCGCGCCCTGATCTCCGGCACCACCCCTGTGGGTGCCGGCCGGCTGGACGACGCCGACGCGGTGGACCTGCGTGCCCTGCTCAGCCGGTACGCCTCGACGGCGGTGTCGCTGTCCGCGCCCGCCAGCGCGGTGCCGCTGCCCCGGCAGGTGGCCGGGGAGTTGGCCGCCGCGACAAGCGCGGCCCTGGACAACGTGGGACGTCACGCGGGCGGGCGGGCCTGGGTGCTGATCGAGGACGAGGGGGACACCGTGACCGTGTCGATCCGTGACGAGGGGCCGGGCATTCCGGACGGCCGACTGGCCGAGGCCGCCGACCAGGGACGGCTCGGGGTGACCCAGTCGATCCAGGGTCGGGTGGCCGACCTGGGCGGGACGGTGCGGATCATGTCGGCACCCGAGGCGGGCACCGAGATCGAGCTGACCGTGCCGAGGGCCCGACGGTGACGGCCTTGCGGGTGATGGTCGTCGACGACCATCCGATGTGGCGCGAAGGGGTGGCCCGGGATCTCACCGAGGCTGGTTTCCTGGTGGTGGCCACCAGCGGCGAGGGGCGGCAGGCGATCCGGGTCGCCGCCGCTGCCCGGCCCGACGTGGTCGTCCTCGACCTGCAACTACCTGACATCTCCGGTGTCGATGTGGTCCTCGGGCTGCGCGCCGCGCTCCCCGAGGTGCGGGTGCTGATGCTCAGCGCCAGCGGCGAGGAGCAGAGCGTGCTCGACGCCGTCAAGGCGGGGGCCACCGGCTACCTGGTGAAGTCGACGGCGCCCGCCGATTTCCTCGAAGCGGTGCGCCGAACCGCCGCCGGAGACCCGGTCTTCACACCTGGCCTGGCCGGGCTGGTCCTGGGGGAGTACCGCCGGCTGGCCGCCGTGCCGGGGCCGGGGGCCGGGCCGGCCGGTGGCGCGGAGCCCGGCGCGCCCCGGCTCACCGACCGGGAGACGGAGGTGCTGCGCCTGGTGGCAAAGGGGATGTCGTACAAGCAGATCGCGCAGCGGCTCGGCCTGTCCCACCGCACGGTGCAGAACCACGTGCAGAACACGCTGGGCAAGCTGCAACTGCACAACCGGGTGGAGCTGACCCGCTATGCCATCGAGCGGGGCCTGGACGGCTGAGCCCTCTCAGACCGAACGCGGCGGCTCCGTCTCGTGGATGGCCAGCTCCTCGGCCGTCGCACCGCCGCCGGCCGATCCGGCGTCGTACGCCACGGAGTCGGTCTCCTGGTTGGTGTGCGCCCCCTCGTCCGGTTGCACCAGACGACCCACGGTGGCGTCGGCGACAGTGCCGAGTTGGCCGTGGTCGTAGAGGGAGACCGGCGAGTTTGGGTCCGAGGTAGGCCCCGGGTCCATCACGTCGGCGTCCAGTTGGGCCTCCGCGGCGGCCGCCTCGTTGTCCGCCTCGAAGGCGATCTTCGGGTCGACCGGGCCGGCCAGCGGGTCGTCCACCGGGCGCTCGAAGCTCTCCCGCTGGAGCTTGTAGTCCAGCGACTCGCCGTCGAGCTGCTCCTCGGCGGTGGTTCCGAAGCGGTCCACCGCCACCGGGGTTCGGTCGCCGGGAATCTGGGCCGGCTCCGGGCCGTCCGCCTCGCGCCCGGTCAGCACGTCGTCGTTGGCGGTCGAGTCGTCGTCGGCGGTGTCGGGCAGCCCCTCCGCCTCGGTGTCGGACACGGGGGTCGGGTACTCGTTGTCGCGCATGCCTGATCACTACCCGCTGCCCTCCCGCCGTAACCGGAGCACCGGAGGTCATGCGGGAGTGAACCGGCCAGTGGGGGCGGAATCGCCGTCAGCCGAGCGCCGCAGCTTCGTCGTCCGGGTGCAGCACGCACCAGATGACCTTGCCGTCCGGCACCACGCTGGTGCCCCAGCGACGGGCCATCGTGTCGATCAACAGGAGGCCCCGACCTCCGGCACGCGTGGGCGGGGACAGGCCGGCGAACGATGGCCGCCGCGGGGAGTGGTCACGGACCGACAGTTGCAGGGTGCTGCCCTGCGGTGCCAGCCGGACGGTCATCACCGTCCGGGCGTGCGCCACCACGTTGTTGACCATCTCGGTGACCGCGATCTGCGCCGGTTCGGTGAGCGTCGGCATGCCCCAACGGCGGCAGCCGGTGGCGACCAACTCGCGGGCCAGCCGGGCGGCTTCCACGGTGGGGGTCAGTTCGACGGTAAGCACCGCCGCCAGCGGCATCGCGGCGAGGGCGGCCAGCGCGCCGTCCAGGGTGGGCCAGGCCGGGACGCCTGCCAACGCGGCGTCGGCACGACCGGGCCCGGAGACGGTGGGGTCGCAGAGCAACAGGTCCGCGGCGGGCCAGTCGGCGGCCTCCCGGCGGACCTGGGCGAAGACACCCCGACCGGGAGGTTGGTCGACCCGCAGCCCTGTCACGTCGACGACCACCGGGCCGGGTCGGTCGCAGAGCCGCGCGAGCAACGCGTCGCGGATCGTCGCGGCGGCGTCGGGGTCGAGTACGCCTGTCAACCGGACCACCGCCGACGACTCGTCGACCTCCACCCGGCAGCGCCCGACGGTGGGCGGCGCGGCGTCGGCGCGCGGAACGTCGAGGCGCGGTGCGTCCGGCCGGTCGATGGACGCCATCAGCGATCCAACCGGGAGCGGCGGTTCTTCGCCGCTATCGTGCCGACAGCCGTGCCGGCCGCGGCGAGGCCGAACGCCGCAGTCATCCGCACCAGGTGCCGCCGCCGGCCGTGCCAGCCACCGTCGCGGCTGGCCTGCGCGTCGGCGTGGAACACGTTGCCGCTGCTGTCCAGCCGGGCGCCCGGGCCGAACTGGGTGCGCTGGGCGTACCAGCCGAGGGTGCGCTCCACGAGCGCCGGCGCCAGCCGCCACTGAAGGCCGAACAACCGGGCGGCACCGCCGGCGTACGCCTCGCGGCGCGGGCGGCGCAGCAGCCGCACGATGGTCTCGGCGACGACTTCCGGCGGGTAGACCGGCGGGGGCGGTAGCAACTCCCGGCCGCTGTGGTTGGCCGCGTGCCGGAAGAACGGGGTGTCGATGGTGGCCGGCAGAACAGTGCAGACGGAGATCTGACCCCGGCCGGTGACCCGCAGTTCCTGCCGGACGGTGTCGGAGAGCCCTCGGATGCCGTGCTTGGAGGCGTTGTACGCCGACTGGTACGGCATGGCCACCTCGGCCAGCACGGAGGCGTTGTTGACAACCACCCCACCGCCGGCCGCGCCGAGGTACGGCAGCGCGGCCTTGATGCCGTGCACCGTACCGAGCAGGTTGACCTCCAGCACCCGACGGAACTCGGCGACCGGGATCTCGTCGAACAGGCCCACCGCGCTCACCGCGGCGTTATTCACCCAGGCGTCGATGCGCCCGAACTCGGCCACCGCCCGGTCGGCAAGCAGTTGCACCGACTCCAGATCGGTGACGTCGGTCGGCACCGCCAACGCCCGACCGCCCAGCTCCCGACAGCGCTGCGCCACCTGTCGCAGGGCCGGCTCACTGCGTGCGGCGAGCACGACGGCGGCCTTCCGACGGGCCAGCGCGTACGCGGTGGCGGCGCCGATCCCGCTGGAGGCACCCGTGATCACCACGGTCGAGTCGTCGAGGCTGCGGGTCAGCGGCATTCCTGATCGGTACCCCAGGCCGGGCCAGGCATACCACCGGCCTGCGGACGATCATCGGGGGAGCGGGATCTGGTGGGGCCGCGGCGGGCTGTTGTGGTTGCCGTGGCACGAGTTTCGGCACGCGTGGGTGCGGTGCTTCCCGATCTGCCAGGTTTCGGCTCCCGGCCCCCAGGTTAATGGGACGCTCTGACCGGACCGCCGAGGAGAAGATCGCAGGGAGGTGACCCATGCGCGTCGGCCTCGTCTGCGCGCACAGCAGTTCGTACCGGCACGCCGACGGCCCGCCGGTCGGCACCCAACAGCACATCGCGCGGGTCGCTGCCGAGTTGGCCGGCCGCGGCCACGATGTCCGGATCTACGAACGCCGGGACGACCCAGGGCTGCCGGTGACGGCGGACGTCGACGGCTACCGGGTGCACCGGGTGCCTTCCGGCCCGCCCACCCCGCTGGCCACCGCCGAGTTGATTCCGCACGTGACGGAGTTCGGGCGCTGGCTGGCCGACGAGTGGGGCGGCGCCTGGCGGCCCGAGGTGGTGCACGGGCACTACTGGATCGGCGGCCTGGCCGCCGCGCACGCCGTCCGGGAGACCGACATTCCGGTGGTGCAGACGTTCCACTCACTCGGCGTCGAGCAACTGCGTCACCTGGGCGGCCTGTACGACGGGCCGGGGCAGCGGATTCCGCTGGAGCGTGCGCT
The DNA here is from genome assembly GCF_042898885.1 of Micromonospora sp. NPDC000316. Classification (NCBI taxonomy): domain Bacteria; kingdom Bacillati; phylum Actinomycetota; class Actinomycetes; order Micromonosporales; family Micromonosporaceae; genus Micromonospora; species Micromonospora sp. NPDC000316. Next base: position 154,775 of record NZ_JBIAZG010000006.1, on the reverse strand, counting down.
GACCCGCGCGGTGGACATCGCTGTCGCCCAGAGCAACGACGAGGTGGACGAGCTGACCCGGATGGGTCTGCAACGCAGCTCGGTGGCGATGGTGCCGGCCGGAATGGACACCGAGCAGTTCCACCCGGACGGTGAGGCGGCGCCGCGCGAGCAGCGGGCGCGGATCCTCTCCGTCGGTGGGCTCTCCCCGGGCCACGGTCAGGACGACCTGATCCGGGCGATGCGCCTCGTCGGCGACGCGGAGCTGGTGATCGCCGGTGGGCCGCCGGCCAGTCAACTGGCCAACCACGCGGAGGCGCGTCGGCTGCGCGAGCTGGCCGAGATGGCCGGGCTTGCGGACCAGGTGCGCCTGGTCGGGGCGGTGCCGCACGACCAGATGGCCACCTGGTACCGGTCGGCGGACGTGGTGGCCTGCACGCCGCACTACTCCTCCGCCGGGCGGGTCTCGCTGGAGGCGATGGCCTGCGGCGTGCCTGTGGTCGGTTACGCGATGGGCGGTCTGGCGGACGCCGTCGTCGACGAGGTCACCGGTCGCCTGGTGCCCCCCGGTGACGTGCGCACGCTCGGCGTCTCCCTGCGTCGGCTGCTCACCGACAACGCCGGCAGGTTCGCGTACGGCCACGCCGCCGTGGACCGGGTCCGCAGCAGCTACACGTGGGAGCGCACCGCCGGTGCGTTGGAGCGCCTCTACGAGCGGGTGGTCAGCCGCCGCAAGCCCGTCGAGGCCTGAGCGGTCGGTGCCGCTACCCCGGGCGTCAGCCGGGCCGGCTGACGCCCGCCGAGTCGCCGCGGTGCGTTTACCGGGCGGTGCTGCTGGGGCTCGGCGTACCGGGTCAGGCCGATCACGGAGGCCAGGGTGACAAGGAATCCGACGGCGGCAAGCCACTCCCGCCCCGGCCAGATCTTGTCGTTGAGCAGCAGCAGGCCGACGATCGCCGCGGGCACCGCACCGGCGGCGTCCATGGCGGCGACCGCGGCCGTCGTCGAGCCGCGCTGCATGGCCAGGCCGAGCAGCAGTTGGCCGACGATCGAGTGTGCGATCAACAGATAGAGCAGCGGGTCGGCGAGGAACGCCTCGGCGGACGGCGCGGACGCCAGTGGCCGAGCGGCGACAGCAGCCGAGCTGAACGCCAGCCCGGCCAGTGAGCCGAGGGCCACCGAACCAGGCGCACCGTGCAGCCGGACGGCGAAGAAGCCGAGCACCGCGATGACGCCGAGCGCCACGAGCAGGGCGATCGAGCCAGCGGTGCCGAGTTGCCGCGACGGCGCCGGCCTTGCCGACAGCACAAGCGCGGTGATCCCCGCGAAGAGCAGCGCCAGCAGCACCACCTCCGCCGCGGGCAGTCGCCACTTCAGCACCAGCACCCCGAGGATGGCTGTCACCCCGAGCCCGGCGGCCACGCTCGCCTGCACCAGGAACAGCGGCAGGTCCCGCCGGGCCAGGAACGCGAGCACGAAACCGCCGATCTGGAAGACCAGGCCGACCAGGTACGTCCGGTGCCCGGCCAGGCGCAACAGCAGGCCCGGATCGAATGTGTGATGGACCGTTGTGCGGGCCGCAGCCACCGACTGGAGAAGGTTGGCGAAGCCGTACGCGACGATCATCGCCGCGAGAAAACACCAGCCGGAGGAGACCACTTGGCGAGGATAGAGGTTGCCGAGTGTCAGCGCTCGGCTGGTCGATCCAGCCGGGCGAGGATGTCGGCGTGCAGCACACCGTTTGTGGCTACCACGCTGCTCTCGGTGCCGGGCGCGCCGGCCGGGGCCTGTCGACCTGCCAGATCCGTGATCGTGCCACCCGCCTCGGTGACGATCGGCACCAGCGCCGCCACGTCCCACAAGGACAGTTCCGGCTCCACCATCACGTCCAGCGCACCCTCGGCCAGCAGCATGTAGCCGTAGAAGTCGCCGTACGCCCGGCTGCGCCAACTGGCCCGCATCACGTCGAGCATCGCGTCGAGCCGCCCGGCGCGCTCCCACCCGGTAAGGGACGAGTAGCAGAAGCTGGCGTCGGCGATCCGCTGGACCGCCGAGACGCTGATCCGCTCGCCGGCGGCGGGGCCCGGCCCGGCGTACGCGCCCCCGCCCGCGCTCGCCCACCAGCGCCGGCCCAGCGCCGGGGCGGACACCACACCGACCGCCGGCCGGTCGCCGTCGTAGAGCGCGATCAGGGTGGCCCACACCGGCACGCCGCGGACGAAGTTCTTGGTGCCGTCGATCGGGTCGACGATCCACCGGCGACCGTCCGCATCGGCGGCCGGCGTCGCGCCGTACTCCTCGCCGAGCAGTCCGTCGCCCGGCCGGTGCTCGGCCAGCAGCGCGCGGATCTCCCGCTCCACGGCGGTGTCCGCGTCGGAGACCGGCGTGAGGTCCGGCTTGGCCTCCACCCGGAGGTCGAGCGCGCGGAACCGGGCCGTGGCGACGGCATCGGCCCGGTCGGCGAGCAGGTGGGCGAGGTCGAGGTCGTCGGCGTACCCGGTCATTCCGGCAACCTAGCCGATGCCCGGCGGCTCACTCGTCCGGCCCGCGTCGGTCGCCCTCGCCGGGCCCGCGCTGGTCGGCGTCGCCGCGCGAGTCGCCATCGCCGGCCCGGGAGGCGAGCAACCGGCGGTACGAGGCCAGCCGGCGCGCGTCGGCCTTGCCGGCGGACACCCAGGCGTCCAGCCCACACTCGGCCTCGTCGGCCGTGTGGGGGCAGTTCGGTGGGCAGTCGACCGTGCCCTCGACCAGGTCGGGGAAGCCGTGCAGCAGGCTGTCGGCGGAGACGTGCGCCAACCCGAAGCTGCGGATGCCGGGGGTGTCGATGATCCAGCCCGGGTCGGAGTCGACGCCCGGCACCGGTGGCAGCCGCAGCGCCACAGCGCTCGTGGAGGTGTGCCGGCCGCGACCGATCGCGCTGACCACCCCGACCGCGCGGGCGGCGTCCGGGACGAGGCGGTTGACGAGTGTCGATTTGCCCACCCCGGAGTGCCCGACCAGCACCGACACCCGGCCGCTGAGCAGGGCGCGCAGCGCGGCCAGGTCGGCGTCGGGGCGGTTCAGCACGTACGGCAGCTCCAGCTCGGCGTAGTAGCCCAGCACCTCCTCCGGCCCGGCCAGGTCGGCCTTGGTGAGGCAGAGCAGCGGCTCGACGTCCGCGTCGTACGCGGCTACCAGGCAACGGTCGATGAACCCGGTACGCGGCGGCGGGTCGGCCAACGCGCTGACGATCACCAGTTGGTCGGCGTTGGCGACCACTACCCGTTCCAGCCGGCCCTCGGCGGTGGTCTCGTCGTCGTCGGCGGTGCGACGCAGCACCGAGCGACGCTCGGCGATCCGGACGATCCGGGCGAGAGCGCCCTCTGCGCCGGAGGTGTCGCCGACCAGGCTGACCCGGTCGCCCACCACCACCGACTTGCGGCCCAGCTCACGGGCCCGCATCGCGGTGATCGTGGGCAGCTCGGCACCGGCCACGCCGTGCTCGGCGCCGGCCAGCACACAGGTGTAGCGACCCCTGTCGACGGCGATCACGAAGCCGTCCACGGCGTCGGCGTGCTGAGGTCGGGTGCGCGTACGCGGACGCGACGACTTCCCGGGCCGCACCCGTACGTCGTCCTCGTCGTACTCCCGCCGTTTGGTCGCCAGGACGTGTCCTCTTCTCGCCTCAGTTCTTGCCGGTCACCATCGCTGACCATAGTGCCGGGAACTCCGGCATGGTCTTGGAGGTACACCCGACGTCGTCGACCTCGATGCCCGGCACGGCGAGACCGGCCACCGCGGCGGCGTGCGCCATCCGGTGGTCCTGGTAGGTGTGGAAGACGCCGCCGCGCAGCGGCCGGGGCCGGATCGCCAGCCCGTCCGGTGCCTCGGTGACGTCCGCGCCGAGCGCGGCGAACTCCTGCGCCAGCGCGGCGAGGCGGTCGGTTTCGTGGCCGCGGATGTGCCCGACGCCCGTGAAGACCGACGGCGAGTCGGCGAGCATGGCCAGCGCGGTAAGCACCGGGGTCAGCTCGCTGACGTCGGACAGGTCGGCGTTCAGGCCGTGCACCACCCCTGTGCCCCGGACGGTAAGCCCGTTGGTGCTGAGGATGACCTCGCCGCCCATCCGGTGCAGCAGCGAGCGGAGCTGCTCGAGCGGCTGAGCGCTGTTGTGCGGCCAACCCTGGAGGGTGACCTCGCCGCCGGTGACCAGGGCGGCGGCGAAGAACGGCACCGCGCCGGAGAGGTCTGGCTCGATCTCCCAGCCGCGCCCGGCGAGCGGGCCGGGCTCGACGGTCCACACGTCGGGTGTGGTGTCGTCGACGGCCGCGCCGGCGGCTCGCAGCATCTGCACAGTCATCCGCAGGTGCGGCGCGGAGGGCACGGGCGGGCCGACGTGGCGCACCACGAGGCCCCTGTCGAAGCGGGGGGCGGCCAGCAGCAGACCGGAGACCAACTGGCTGGACGCGGACGCGTCGATCACCACCTCGCCGCCGGTGACACCACCGGTGCCCTGCACGGTGAGCGGCAGGCTGCCCGTGCCGGTGACGTCGATCCGGACACCAAGCGAGCGCAGCGCCTCGATCAGCGGACCGAGCGGCCGGGTGCGGGCATGCGGGTCACCGTCGAAGGTGACCTGCCCGTCGGCCAGCCCCGCCACCGGCGGCACGAAGCGCATCACCGTGCCGGCCAGCCCCACATCCACGTGCGCCGGCCCGGTCAGCGGGTGCGGCCGGACCAGCCAGCGCTCGTCGTCGCTCATCGACACGTACGTGCCCATGGCGCGCAGGCCGGCCGCCATCAACTCGGTGTCCCGGGCGCGCAGCGGCCCGGCCAACGTCGATGGGCCGGCGGCCAGCGCGCTGAGCACCAGGGCACGCGCGGTGAGCGACTTGGAGCCAGGTAGGCGCAGCGTGGCCGCCACCGGGTCGGACGCGGTCGGTGCGCTCCACGGCTGCGGTGGCCGGGTCGCTCTCAGGTTCCCCACGGTCACATTCTGCCGTGTCTGCCGGTCGACGGCACCGACCGGTTGTCGAACTCCCGGTTGGCGGGACAGCCGGCGGGCCATCGACAGGCTAGCGTTTGGCGCATGTGCGGCAGGTACGCGACGACCCGTGGCTCCGGTGAGCTGAGCGCGTTGTTCGAGTCGTCCGACGACACCGACGGCCGGGTCCGGCCGGATCACAATGTCGCGCCCACCGATCCGGTCCCGCTGGTCCGGATGACCGCCGAAGGGCACCGCAGCCTCTGCGTGGGCCGCTGGGGTTTTCTGCCGCACTGGTCCCGGTCCGCGGCCGGCGCGGCCCGCATGATCAACGCGCGGGCCGAGACGGTGGCGAGCAGCCGGGCTTACGCTCGGGCGTTCGCCCGCCGCCGCTGCCTGGTCCCGGCCGATGGCTGGTACGAGTGGGTCCGGCTGCCCGAGGGCGGGCGCCAGGCGTATTACATGACCCCCGCCGACGGCTCGGTGCTCGCCCTGGCCGGCATCTGGTCGGTGTGGGAGTCCGGGGCCGATTCCCGGCTCACCTTCAGCGTGCTGACCACCGCGGCGCTCGGCGAGTTGGCCGAGGTGCACGACCGGATGCCGGTGCTGCTGCCGCCCGGGCAATGGTCGTCGTGGCTGGCGTCGAGCGACGAGCCGGAGCGGCTGCTCGCTCCGCCGTCGGCCGACCTGCTGGCCGGGCTGGAGATCCGTCCGGTCGGGCCGGCGGTGGGTGACGTCCGCAACGACGGGCCCGGGTTGACGGCCCGGGTGCCTGTCGCCTCGACGATCACGCCGCAGGAGCTGACGCTGTTCTGAGGCCGGCCCATATCGTCGGGTGACGATTTCGCAGGTTACCGAGCAGTTCGTTACCTGTTTGTTCAGTCAGGTTCCCGGCATCTACTTGTCCCGGTGTCCAAAAGTGCGATACAACACAGCGCCGGTAGTGGCTGTCGATTCGCACGGGGCGGACGACATCCACCGATCTTGCCGGTCCCACGGGGGAGGTGGGTGGAATGACACGGGCGCGTATGCCACGCCCGCATGAGGTGGCCGCGGCGCGACAGGATCCGCGACTGCTGCGGGCCTTGCGGGAACGACGACAAGACGAAGCGTGGCGCACCAGAGGGACATGCCAGAGTGTGGATCCGGAGACGTTCTTTCCGGCGCCAAACGAGCCGGCGGACGCCGCCGTCGCACTCTGTCGTAGCTGCGATGTGCAGGGGTCCTGCCTGGCGTGGGCACTGGAGGTGGGTGACTGCCACGGAGTCTGGGGTGCCACCACGCCCCGCGAACGGCGGGCGATGCTTGTCGCCTGGCGGGGCGAGGTCGAGCCGGATCCGGCCGCCTTCGACGACGCCGGTCCGCCAGTGCGGGACCGTCTGCTAACCCTGGTGCCGCTGAGCTGACCCACCGGAACGAACCGATCCCGGTGACTGGCCGGGGCGGCGCAGAATGGGTCGGTGCTGCCCAACGAAGAGATCAACACCCCGCGCGGTCCGGCGCGAATCGACACCGACCTGCCGGCCGGGCTGGCTGCTGCCCTGCTGGTGCTCGGGCACGGCGCGGGCGGCAGCGTGGACGCGCCCGATCTGCTCGCGGTTCGGGACGCGGCGGTCGCGGCCGGTCTGGCGGTGGTTCGGGTGACCCAGCCCTACCGGGTCGGCGGTCGGCGTGCGCCGGCCCCCGCCGGGCACCTCGACGAGGGGTGGACGGCGGTGCTCGCCGCGCTGCGCGATCGGCACGCCGACGTGCCGACGCTGCTTGTCGGCGGTCGGTCCAGTGGCGCTCGGGTGGCCTGTCGAACGGCTCGTGCGGTGGGCGCGGCCGGCGTACTCGCGCTGGCCTTCCCGCTGCACCCGCCCGGCCGACCGGAACGCTCTCGGGCCGCCGAACTGGCCACCGGGCTGCCGACGCTTGTGGTCAACGGCGACCGGGACCCGTTCGGGGTGCCGGAGCCGGGGCCCGCCGTGCAGGTGGTGACCCGGCCGGGTGAGACACACGACCTGCGGCGGGACCCGGGCGGCACCGCTGTCGTGGTGCGGGACTGGCTGCGCGCACACGGCTGGACGGCCGACTGAGCCGGCCGGCTGTGCGGGCCGGCTGTGCCAGCCGGCTGCATCGGCCGTGTCCGGTGCCGGGCGCGATTCGTTGCATCCGATGGTGCCGCCGGCCCGGTTCGGGCGGGTGACACCAGTCCTCCCAGGCCCTTCCTGGTCCCAGCGCCGGCCGTCGCCGGGGCCGGGACCAGGAACGGGAGAGCGGGATGGAATGCCTCACCCGTCATCTCGCGTTACAACCCCCGGGACGACTTTGCGAGGGGGTGACCGGTGCCAACCGAGACACGAAGCCTGGAACGGGACGAGCGGGACGCCAAGCAGCTGAAGCGGCTGCTGGATGCTCCGGACTGGCCCGCGGCAGCGGGACCGGGCGGTGTGGGTGCGGTGAGCACGGGCACACCAGCCGGAAGTGAATCTGCGGGCAGGTCTGTGCGCGTATCCTCGGCGGGAAAGCATCCGACGCGAGGGGATGTGCGGTTGACCACCGAGAAGACGGACGAGCGCAGGGCCCGGTTCGAACGGGACGCGATGCCATTCGTCGATCAGCTCTACGCTGCTGGGCTGCGCATGACGCGCAACCCGGCGGATGCCGAAGACCTGGTCCAGGAGACCTACCTGAAGGCGTACGCGGCCTTCCACCAGTTCGAGCAGGGCACGAACCTGAAGGCCTGGCTCTACCGGATCCTGACCAACACCTACATCAACTCCTACCGCAAGCGGCAGCGCCAACCGATCCAGGCGCCCACCGAGGAGATCACCGACTGGCAGCTCGCCGAAGCCGAGTCGCACACCTCCAGCGGTCTGCGTTCAGCCGAGACCGAGGCACTGGACCGGCTGCCGGACAGCGACGTCAAGGAGGCCCTCCAGCAACTGCCGGAGGAGTTCCGCCTGGCCGTCTACCTGACCGACGTCGAGGGCTTCTCGTACAAGGAGGTCGCCGACATCATGGGCACGCCGATCGGCACCGTGATGTCGCGACTGCACCGGGGCCGTCGTAATCTGCGCAAGCTGCTCGAGCAGTACGCCGCGGAGCGGGGCTTCAGCCCGGCCCGGTCCGCGAAGGGCTCGACCGCCGCCGCTGCCGGCCGGGAGGTGTGACGTGAGCTGTGGAAAACCCCACGAGACGGACTGCCGCGAGGTGCTCGCGGAGGTCTACCTCTACCTGGATCTGGAGTGCGCCGACGAGCGGCGCCTGCTGATCCGGCACCACCTCGACGAGTGCGGGCCGTGCCTGCGCGAGTACGGGCTCGAGCAGGAGGTACGGGCGCTTGTCGCTCGGTGCTGCGGCAACGAGACCGCACCGGATCAACTGCGTGAGCGGCTGCGCGTGAAGCTCACCGAGCTTGTGGTCTTCGAGACCAGCGACTCGCGCGAACTGGCCGACTGAGCAACTAACGGACACAAACCGGTGGCCCGGGTCGATGTCGACCCGGGCCACCGGTGCATCCGGCTTGCGCCGGTGCGGGCTGACCGTTGACGGGTCGTCGACCCGTCGGCACGTTCAGGAGTTGGGACGCTTGCCGTGGTTCGCCGCGCTCTTCTTCCGGGCCTTCTTCTTCCGGGACTTCTTCGCCATGCTGACCTCCTCGTGATGGGTCGGATCCGTGCTGCGTGCGGCCTCGCGCCGGTGCATCCACCGGCCGCCCGGCGGCGGGTCCGACCCGCTGATGGTAGTGCGGTCGACCTCCGGGGCCTTCCCCCGGGGCCGTCCCGTCATGCCTGCCGCGCCGCTCGACACCCACGCCCGACCCTCGCGTGATTGGATACGTCGGCAGGCACATCGCGAAAAGGAGGGCCGTGGACATGGCCGAGGAGATCCGCGCCGAGATGGTGGCGAACGTCTGGAAGGTCGTCGCGTCGACGGGTGACACGGTGTCCGAGGGCGACACCCTGGTGATCCTCGAGTCGATGAAGATGGAGATCCCCGTCATCGCCGAGTCCGACGGTGTGGTCCAGCAGCTCGCCGTCAACGAGGGCGACGTCGTGCAGGACGGCGACCTCATCGCGGTGATCAGTTGACCGGCCTGCGGGTCCGGCCCGCCGAGGCGTCCGACTTCCCGGCGGTGGCCCGGCTGACCGTGGCCGCGTACGAGGCGGACGGGCAGCTCAAGGGCGAGCACGGGTACGAGGCGACGCTGGCCGACGTGTCGACCCGGGCGGGCAGCGGCGAGGTGCTGGTCGCCGTCGACGAGGTGACCGGTGTGGTGCTCGGCTCGGTGACGTTCGTGCTGCCGGGGACCCGCTTTGCCGAGTTGTCCGGGCCGGGCGAGGCGGAATTCCGCATGCTCGCCGTCGACCCGGGTGCCCAGGGCCGGGGCGTCGGCGCGGCACTGGCTCAGGCGTGCGTCGACCGCGCGGCCGAGTTGGGCTGCAGGGCGGTCGTGATCTGCGTGCGCGCCGGGCTTGCCGTCTCGGCGCACCGGCTCTACGAGCGGCTGGGGTTCGTCCGGATGCCCGAGAAGGACTGGTCGCCAGCGCCCGGGGTCGACCTGCTCGGCCTGCGCCTCGACCTGCGCAACGCCTAAACCAATGCCGTCGCGGCTGACCGCCTGATTCTGATCTGGTGCCGTCGCGTTCGCTGACGTGCGTGGCCGGCGGGCGGCGACGCCTGTCAGGCCGGGGGGCGTCGGCGAGGATCGCGGCCTGGGTTGGTCGCCCGGTCAGTGTTGCGTGTCGCCCGTCGGGGCCGCGCCCGTGTCCTGATCGCCGATTCTGGCGAGCAGTTCGTCGGCCACCTCCAGCGCGATCCGACGGCGTTCGTCGTCGGTGATGCCCGGCGTCCGTACCGCGAACCAGCTGCTGTGCACCGCGAACAGTGACAACGTGGCGCGCAGTTGGGCGGTGGGGGAGTCGTCGCCCCGGCAGAGCGCATAGGCCAACTGCATCATCCGGCTGCGCATCTGCTGGCCGGCGACGAGGCTCTTGAGCACTGTCTGGTTCTGCTCGAAGAACCGCATCACCGACGGCTGCTCGCCACCGAACATCGAGTCCGCGTACCGGGAGATCAGCGTGCGCCGGGTGTCGAGGTTCGCCGGCTGATCGTCGGCCCACGCGATCAGCGCGTCCATCCGCTCCAGCCGCTCCTCGACGAAGCTGGCGACGATGTCGTCCTTGCTCTTGAAGTGGTAATAGAGCGCTGCCTTGGTGACGCCGAGCCGCTCGGCGATCTCGCGCAGCGACGTCTTCTCGTACCCCTGCTCGGTGAAGAGCTCCAGCGCGACGGCCTTGATCCGCTCCCGGGTGCCGCCTGTGCTCTCCCTCACCACGTCTCCAATTCGCTTGACCGGCAGTTGCTGCCCAACTTACCGTCCGGCTAGTAAGGTAACTAGCCGGTCGGCAAGTAAGTAGTGAAAGTTCTTCGGGGGAGCTTACCCATGACTCAGGTGACGCAGGCCAGCGCGCGACCCAACGTGCGGGTCGTCCTCTTTGGACTGATGATCGCGATGATGCTCGCGATGCTCGACAATATGATCGTCAGCACCGCGCTCCCGAGGATCGTCGGCGAGTTCGGCGGCCTCAACCACTTCACCTGGGTTGTCACCGCGTACGTCCTGGGCACCACCGTCTCCACCCCGATCTGGGGCAAGCTCGGTGACCTGTACGGCCGTAAGTCGGTCTTCCTGACCTCGGTCGGCATCTTCCTGCTCGGCTCCGCCCTCTGCGGCATGGCCGGCTCCGCGATGCTGGGCGGCCCGCAGGACGGCATGGTGCAGCTCATCGCGTTCCGGGCCGTGCAGGGCCTCGGCGCCGGCGGTCTCATGGTCGGCGTGATGGCGATCATCGGCGACCTGGTCCCGCCCCGCGAGCGCGGGCGCTACCAGGGCATGATCGCCGGCATCATGGCCATCGCCATGGTCGCCGGCCCGCTGGTCGGTGGCTTCATCACCGATCACCTCTCCTGGCGCTGGGCGTTCTACGTGAACCTGCCGCTGGGCGGCGTCGCGCTGCTCCTGCTGATCACCACGATGCACCTGCCGAAGTACCGCACCGAGCACCGGATCGACTGGCTCGGCGCCGGGCTGCTCTCAGTAGGCATCACCGCGATCGTGCTGATCACCACCTGGGGTGGCAACGAGTACGACTGGACCTCACCGCAGATCCTCGCCCTGGCAGTGCTGGGTCTGGTGGCGCTCGTGGCGTTCGGCCTGGTCGAGCGCAAGGTGTCCGAGCCGATCCTCCCGTTGGCGCTCTTCGCCAACCGCAACTTCGCGCTGATCTCGCTGATCGGCTTCCTGCTGGGGTTCGCGATGTTCGGCGCGATGAACTTCCTGCCGCTCTACCAGCAGACGGTGCAGGGCGCCTCGGCGACCAACAGTGGCCTGCTGTTGCTGCCGCTGATGTTCGGCATGCTCGTCGTCTCACTGGTCATCGGGCGGGCGATCACCAAGACCGGCAAGTACAGGGCGTACCCGATCATCGGTGGTGTCGTGATGACCGCGGGCATGGGGCTGCTCGCCATGCTCGACACCAACACCAGCAAGTTGCAGTCCTCGCTGTACATGATCGTGCTGGGTGCCGGCATGGGCTTCCTCATGCAGACCTCGATGCTCATCGCGCAGAACAGCGTGGAGCAGAAGGACCTCGGCGCGGCCAGCGGCGCGGCGACCTTCTTCCGGTCGATCGGCGGCTCGTTCGGCATCTCGCTGTTCGGCGCGATCTTCGCCAATCGGCTCGCCGACTCCGCCGGAGGCGCGGCCTTCGGTGGCGAGGGCGGCGGCGGCATGGACCTCGCCAAGCTCAAGGAGCTGCCCGCCCAGGCGCGTGAGATGGTCCTCGATGGCCTCGCCGGCGCGATCTCGCACGTGTTCCTCTGGGCGGTGCTGTTCACCATCGTGATCCCGGTGCTCGCCTGGTTCATCAAGGAGATCCCGCTGCGTACCGCCAACGAGGCGCCGCCGCAGGCCACTCCCGAGGAAGAGGCCGAGGTCGCCCTGGGCAAGGCCCCAGTCGCCTAACCCAACCCACCCCGGCCCCAGAAGCGCCGCGCCGCCCTCCCAGGCCGGCGCGGCGCGCCCCTTCCCCTACCCCGCCCCCGCCCCCGCCCCCGCCGTACCCGTCCGCACTTCGCCCCACCCTCCCCGCGATCTTGCACTTTCTGCCCCGACATAAGTTCACAACCCGGACTAAACGGCGACCGAAAGTGCAAGATCGCGGGAGCCGGGAGCGGGAGCGGGAGCGGGGAGCGGGGAGCGGGGAGCGGGGAGCGGGGAGGGTCGCGAGGGGTGGGAGTTAGCGGTGGCGGCGGGGGGAGATCAGGCGTTGCCAGAGGCGGCGTAGCGGGTTGCGGGGGCGGGGGAGTTGGGGGGACTGGTTGCCGATCAGGCTGGTGGCCAGCGACGCCGTCGCGGCGTCCAGCTCCGGGGCGGCCAGCGCCAGGTGGGCCAGCGAGACGGCGATCGGGACCGGCCGGGCCTGTGCCACGGCGGCCGCGTCGGCGAGTCGTTCCGCCACCGCCCGCGCCACGTCCGGGCGTACTGAGGGGTCCACCCAGGCTGCGGTGACCAGGGCGAACATCGCGGCCTCGGTGACCCAGTCCTCCACGCCCCAGACCAGGTCGAGCAGCACCCGGCGCCGGGTCGACTCGTCCCACGGCTCGTCGGTGCGGTGGTGCAGCAGCCCGAGGCAGGCCCAAACCTGCACGCCGCGTACCCAGATCGACGGATCCTGGGCGGCAAGCAGCCGGCCGAGCGCGTTGGCTGGTGCCGCCGGCGGGTGCACCAGCAGCCCGAGCAGGTCACCCAGGTCAAGCCCGGCCAGGCCTACCGCCGCGTCGTAGGCGGCCGGCGGGTGCGGCCACGCCGGATGGGCCAACTGCCCGATGCGTTCGACTGCCGCCGCCGAGGGTGCGGGCAGGGCTGGCGTCGGTACGTTCTCGGCGAAGTGCCACAGCCGCTGGGCGGACGCCCGCCGGGGTTCGCGCGGGTCGGGCTCGGGCGTGCCGGCCACCTCGATCCGCAGTCCGGGTGCCACCGACGTGGCGGTCCGCAGGGCGCTCGGTGGGGCCGCCGCCGTGAGGCGTACGGCGCTGCCGAGGCCGTTGTCGTCGTCGGCGACGGCTTGGCGCAGCGCGTCGACGAGCGGGCCGCCGGCCGGCGTCAACTGCCCGAGCCAGGGGCGGCCCCGGCAGCACTGGGCCAGGTCGCCGTGCTCGTGGCTGTCGTCCGGGTGGTCACGGATGAAGTCGGCGAGCGCGACCAGGTGGGCCAGGTCGCCGTCGCGCAGGTGCCGCAGGCGGTGGGCCGTGTGCACCGCGCAGTCGAACGACGGGTCGCGGGCCAGTGCCCGCTCGGTCCACTCCAGCGCGTCGTCGAGCCGGCCGGTGTCGGCCAGGGTGCCCGCTATGTCGGCGTAGATGGCCAGGTCGGCGGGGTCCAGTTCGACGGCCCGGTAGAGGGCCGAGAGGGCGTCGCGGGTTCGGCCCGCGCTGCGGTACGCGTACCCGAGCCAGACCTCGCCCATTTTCGACGGCTGGAACCGTACCCCTCGGCTGGCCCAGCGGATCGCCAGCGGGACCTCGCCGAGTCGCCGGGCCAGCGCGGACGCCGCGCCCAGCAGCAGGCCGTGTTCGGGGTGGACGGTGGCCGCGTTGCGGGCAAGCGTGAGGTACGGCGTGAGCGCGCCCCGGCCGGCCCGGGGCACCGGGTCGGGCAGTGCGGCGCAGACCTGCATGAGGACCCGGGCGATGTGCTCCGGCTCCAGCCGCTCGACCAGCTCGGACGCGGTCACCCAGGGCACACCGGCCCACTCTGTGCCCGGTGCGTGGCCGGTCGCCGCGGCGAGCAGCTCCAACCCTTCGGCGGGGCGACCGGAGGCGGCCAGCAGGTGGGCGCGGGCCACGACCGCACCGACGAAGGTGTGGTGGGTGATCGGGAAGAGGTCGAGCCCGCCGCCGCCGGCCGCGGCGAGGCGGGCCAGTGTCTCGTGCACCTCTGGCAGCGTGGGTGCCCGTGCCAGGGCGCTGGCGAGGTGGTCGGCGGCATGGCGCAGGTCGCCCTCGTCGAGTGCCAGCCGGGCGAGGGCCAGCTCCTCCGTCGCGGAGAGCGCGGGGTCATCCCTTCCCTCTGGCACGTCGTCCTCTCGTCGCAGCGGCACAGCTGCCCCAGCGTAGTTGATGTTGCAATCTTTAGGTGATCAACTGCGCATTGCTGCTCGATCGGTTGCTGCGATCGAAGCAAACGTGCAAGGCTGAGCAGGAAACGCGCGGCAACCGCGCATGAGGGGAGTGTTCGTGACACGTGCAGGGGCCGGGATGGCCGCCGACATCGACGAGCAGCCGGACGGCTACGCCCGCCTGCTCTCCACCGCCAACGCCGGGTCGATCGCCCGGGTTGCGGCGGCCGTCGCCGAGCGCCGGCCGCGCCACGTGGTCTTCACCGCCCGGGGCACCTCCGACCACGCGGCCCTCTACGGGGCGTACCTGACCGAGATCCGGCTCGGCCTGCCCGCCGGGCTCGCGTCGCCGAGCGCTGTCACCCTGTTCGGCGCCCGCCCCGACCTGTCCGACGCGCTCGTCGTCGGCGTCAGCCAGAGCGGCGGCTCACCTGATCTGGGCGAGGTGTTGCGCGCCGCGCGTGCCTCCGGCGCGCTCACCCTCGCGGTGACCAACGCCCCCGGGTCCCCGTTGGCCGAGGCGGCCGAGCTGAGTATCGACATCGCCGCCGGGCACGAGCGGGCGGTGGCCGCCACCAAGACGTACACCGCCGAGTTGCTCGCCCTGCTGATGCTCGTGGAGGGCATCCGGGCCGGCGACGGTGTGCTCCCGGCGGCCGAGCGGGAGGCGCTCGCCGCGCTGCCCGAACTGGCCGCCCGGACCCTCGCCGACGAGACGCCGGCCCAGCTCGCACCGCGCTACCGGTTCGCGCAGCAACTGGTCACCACCGGGCGGGGGTACGCCTACCCGACCGCCCGGGAGGCCGCGCTCAAGCTGATGGAGACGTCGTACCTGCCGGCGCTCGCCTTCTCCGGCGCCGACCTGCTGCACGGCCCGCTCGCGATGACCGACCCGGAGGTCCCGGTGCTCGCCGTGGTCGGGTCCGGCCCGGGTGGCCGCTCGATGGGTGAGGTGCTGCCCCGCCTCGGTGAGCGCCGCGCGGACGTGGTGGTGGTCGGCTCCGCCGACGTGCCGGGTGCCACCCGACTCGCCGTCCCCGAGGTCGACGAGCGGTACGCGCCGTTGCTGGACATCCTGCCGTTGCAGCGACTGGCGCTGGCGTTGGCGCTGAGCCGGGGCGAGGATCCGGACTCGCCGCGCGGGTTGAAGAAGGTCACCGCGACGATGTGAGGCGCGGCGTGGCAGGCTGGTCACCGTGTCCACGCTGCGCGACCTCGCCGAGGAGCACACCCATCTCCGACCGGCCGACATCGACCACCTGCACCGGATCGCCGGTGACTGGCAGTTGCTCTCCGATCTGTCCTTCGCTGATCTGCTGCTCTGGGTGCCGGTCGACGCCGACGGCACGTTCCTCTGTGTCGCCCAGGTCCGCCCGACGACCGCCCCTACCGCGTACCAGGACGACCAGGTGGGGCGGATCATCGGCGGGCCTGAGGTGGCGCATCTGGGGGTCGCGTACTCCCAGGGTCGGATCTGGCGGGAGGGCGACCCGGTCTGGTACGGCGACGTGCCGGCCCGGCACGAGGCGATCCCGGTCCGGCTGCGGACCGCCGAGGGCGAGGCCGGCGAGGTGATCGCCGTGGTCGGTCGGGACACCAACCTCTCCACCGCGCGGACGCCAAGCCAGTTGGAGCTCAACTACCTGACCACCGCCGACGACCTGGCCCAGATGATCGCGGACGGCACCTTCCCGCCGCCCCGGCACCCGGGGGAGACCACCTCCGCGCCGCGCGTCGGTGACGGCCTCGTCCGGTTGGACGCCGGCGGCAAGGTCACCTACGCGAGCCCGAACGCGCAGTCGGCGTACCGGCGGTTGGGCTATGCGTCCCACCTGGTGGGGGAGGACCTGGCCGGGCTGCATCGCCGGCTGGCCGGTGACCCGCTTGACGGCACCGAAGCCTCGAACGGGATCCTGGCCGCGCTGCGCGGTGAGGCGCCGCCCCGCCGGGAGATCGACGCGCGCGGCGCCACGATGCTGACCCGCGCGCTGCCGCTGATGCCCGCCGGGGTGCCGATCGGCGCGCTGGTGCTGGTCCGCGACATCACCGAGGTACGCCGCCGGGACCGGGCGCTGATCACCAAGGACGCCACCATCCGGGAGATCCACCACCGGGTGAAGAACAACCTCCAGACCGTGGCCGCGCTGCTGCGGCTCCAGGCCCGCCGGGTGGCCATGCCGGAGGCGCGGGTCGCCCTGGAGGAGTCGGTCCGCCGGGTCGCCTCGATCGCGTTGGTCCACGAGACGCTCTCCATGTCCAGCGACGAGGCGGTCGAGTTCGACGGCATCGTCGACCGGGTGGCAAGCGCGGCCACCGAGGTCGCGGCCACCGAGGTGAGCGTCGGCATGCGCCGTCAGGGCAGCTTCGGCGTGCTGCCGGCAGAGATCGCCACGTCGCTGGTGATGGTCCTCAACGAGTTGCTGCTCAACGCCGTCGAGCACGGCTTCCCGCCCGCTGACGAGCCGGAGGGCGCACCCGGGTCCGGCGGCGGTCACCACGGGGTGCCGGCCGGTGGGCCGGAGTTGGTGCCGGCCGTCGTGGCGGAGGCCGACCCGGCCGGGCGGCCGGAGGTGGTGGTCACGGCGCACCGGTTCCGCAAGATGCTGCACGTCTCGGTGACCGACAACGGGCGTGGGCTGCCGCCGGAGTTCGACGCCGAACGGGGCAGCAAACTGGGCCTCCAGATCGTTCGTGCCCTGGTCACCGGGGAGCTGCGCGGCACCATCGAGCTGCGGGCCGGCGCCAACGGCGGCACCGAGGCGTTGCTGGTCGTCCCACTGGCCCGCAACGCTCCCGACGGCCGCTCACAGATCTGACGCGACCCGCGCCGACGCTGCGGTCGGGTCAGCGGCTGGTCAGCAGGGCGACGGTCAGGCCGGGGCGGTGCCAGACCCGCGCGGCAGTGAAGTCCGCGCGCAACGCGTCGCCCTTGGGCCCCTGCACGACGGCAAGCGGCTCGGCGTGCCGCCCGGCGACGACAAGCCACACCCGTGAGGTGCCGGCGAGGCACTGCGCCGGCTGCGAGCACTCGGCGGCCCAGAGGTCACCTCGGCGCACCTCGTCCTCGGTGACGAGCACGTCCCGTGGCGGGTCGTCGAGGTGGTAGTCGACGCCCAGGTCGAGGAACAGCCAGCTGTCCCGGGGCGAGTAGACCACCGCGTCGCCCGGCTGCTGGCCGTCGGCGATCACCCGTGCGGCACCCGCGTAGTCGATCGGGGCGTTGCGCGGCCACTCGTGGGTGCGCCGCAGCGCGGCCTGATCGGGCAGGCCGAGCAGCCCGGCCAGGACCACCACGACCAGCGCCGCCGGGACGGCCACCCCGGCCAGCGCCGCGCCGGCCAGCAGGCAGGCGAAGGGGACCACGAAGACGAGGTACCGAGGCACCCACAGCGGTACGACCGCACCGGCGGCGAAGAGCAGCGCGACAGGCAGGAGCACGGCGCTCACCGGTAGCAGGGCGCGCCGCCCGAGCCGGGCCGCGCCGAGCGCGGCGACCCCGACCACCAGGCCGCCCACCACACTGCTCTGCGCCACTCCACCGGGCAGCGCGCTCAGATCGTCCAACCGGGCCGGGGCCACCCAGCTCAACTGTCGGGAGCGCTGCGTCCGGGCGCGCAGCAGCAGGGGGGTCACCACAAGCGCGGCCGGCACCACCGTCACCACCCACCGCCACACCCGCAGGTCCCGGCGCGCGACACCGCCGGCCGGGGTGTCGTCCGTCGGCGCGGCCTCGCGCACCGGCGTGGTCTCGCGGACCGGCGTGGTCTCGCGGACCGGCGTGGTCTCGCGGACCGGCCCGGTCTCGCGCCCCGGCCCGGTCTCGCGCCCCGGCGGGCTGATGCCGGCCGCGACGGTCCCGCGCCACCAGGTGAGCAGCACGACAAGCGCGTGCGCGGCGAGCAGGGTGAGCGCGATCAGGTGGGTGAGCCCGAGCGCTGCCACGGCTGCGGCGTACGCGGCCCACCGGGCCCACCCCGGCCGTCGCAGCGCGGTCACCAGCAGCAGGGTCGCGAGGACGGCGAGCGCGGTGGCGAGGGCGTACGGGCGGGCTTCCTGCCCGTAGCGGGAGGTGCTGGGGAGCACCGCGAACAACAGCCCCGCGAAGAGGCCGGTACGTCTGTCGACAAGCTGCTCCCCGAGTACGGCGAGCAGCCCGGCGGCGACGGTCATCGCCAGCACCGCCGGCAGGCGCAGGGCGACAGTTGAGTCGCCGACGACACTGACCCAGCCGTGCATCAGCAGGTAGTACGGGCCGGTTGCGGCGTCGATCGTGTCCGCCAACCGGGCCAGGTCGCCGGGGGACCGGGTGGCGGCGCTCCAGGTCGCCAACTCGTCGCGCCAGAGCTGCGCCGATCCGAGCCCTGTCACGGTCACCGCCAGGGTCAGCAGCGCCGGAAGAAGCCAGACCGGCAGGCCCTTGGTCGACTTCTCGGACAATCCGCCCACCTCCCGAGCCTCCCACGCACAAGCACCCGAGAACCCACACCCCGCCCAGCGCCACGCCGCTGTCACCCACCACCTCCTGTCGATCTTGCACTTTCGGTCGCCGTTATGAGTGAAGTGCCCCGTATGTCGGGGCAGAAAGTGCAAGATCGCGGGGGTAGGCCCGTGATGTGGGATCCTCCGTGTGGACGTTGGCTGGCCCTTGTCTGGTGTGGCAGCATGGCACCATGACCGCCGCTGTCGTCCGCCGCTTCGTGGCTCGTCGCCACGTCGATTACGGCCGCGTGCGCAGCGCGATCTGTCCGGCCTACTGACGACGCCCGACCCAATCTGTCTCGGGCGCGCTCCGCGCCGGCTGTCTCAGACACCGTTGTCCCGCCCGCTCTGCCGGGCCGGCCGCCGCGCCCCGCGCTTGCCCCGAGGCACAGCAGACAACGGAGGACGCCGCGATGGCGGTCAGCAGCATCCCGGCCCGTTCCGGAGATTCGACGGCACCCCCGGCCCGGGCGCCGCGCAAGCCCCGGGGTGAGGGTCAGTGGGCGCTCGGCCACCGCGAGCCGCTCAACCCCAACGAGCGCATCAAGAAGGACGACGACCCGCTCAACGTCCGGGCCCGCATCGAGACCATCTACGCGCACCGCGGCTTCGCCTCCATCGACCCGCAGGACCTGCGTGGCCGGTTCCGCTGGTGGGGTCTCTACACCCAGCGCAAGGCCGGCATCGACGGCGGGCGCACCGCCGTGCTGGAGCCGCACGAGCTGGAGGACGAGTTCTTCATGCTCCGGGTCCGCATCGACGGCGGCCAGCTCAGCCTGGCGCAGCTGCGGGTGATCGCGGACATCTCCCGGGAGTTCGCCCGCGACACCGCCGACATCACCGACCGGCAGAACATCCAGTACCACTGGATCCGGGTCGAGGACATGCCGGAGATCTGGCGTCGACTGGAGTCGGTAGGCCTCCAGACCACCGAGGCGTGCGGCGACTGCCCACGGATCGTGCTGGGTAGCCCGGTCGCCGGCGTGGCCCGCGAGGAGGTGCTCGACCCGACCCCCGCGATCGACGAGATCGTCGCCAGGTACGTCGGTGACAAGCAGTTCTCCAACCTGCCCCGCAAGTTCAAGACGTCCATCTCCTGGCTCGTGGACACCCCGTACGAGTCGAACGACATCGCCTTCCTCGGTGTCGACCACCCCGAGCACGGCCCCGGCTTCGACGTCTGGGTCGGCGGCGGTCTCTCCACCAACCCGATGCTCGCCCAGCGGCTCGGCGTCTGGGTGCCGCTGGCGGAGGTGCCGGACGTGTGGGCCGGCGTGGTGGGGATCTTCCGTGACTACGGTTACCGCCGACTGCGGCACCGGGCCCGGCTGAAGTTCCTGGTGGCCGACTGGGGCGTGGAGCGCTTCCGCGAGGTGCTGGAGAAGGAGTACCTGGGTCGGACGCTGCTCGACGGTCCCGCGCCGGAGCTGCCGGCGAAGCCCGTCGACCACGTGGGCGTGCACGAGCAGGCCGACGGGCGGCACTACGTCGGCGCGGCCCCGGTGGTCGGGCGGGTGTCCGGCGGGCAGCTCGCCCAACTGGCCGACGTGGTCGAGGCGCACGGCAGCGACCGGGTGCGGCTCACCCCGTACCAGAAGCTGCTGGTGCTCGACGTGCCGTCGGAGCGGACGGAGTCGCTCGTCGACGCGCTGCGCGGGATCGGTTTGGAGGCCCGGCCGTCGGCTTGGCGGCGCGGCACGATGGCGTGCACGGGCATCGAGTACTGCAAGTTGGCGATCGTCGAGACCAAGGCCCGCGGCGAGGAGTTGGTGGCGCGGCTGGAGCAGCGGCTGCGCGACTTCGACGCGGACATCTCGATCCACATCAACGGCTGCCCGAACGCCTGCGCGCGTACCCAGGTGGCCGACATCGGGCTCAAGGGGCAGCTGGTGGTCGGCCCCGACGGCCAGCAGGTGGAGGGCTTCCAGGTGCACCTGGGCGGCGGCCTGGGCATGGCGCAGGGGCAGACCGCCGGTTTCGGCCGCAAGCTGCGGGGCCTGAAGACCACCGCCGACGAGCTTCCGGAGTACGTGGAAAGGCTGGCCCGCCGCTACCTGGCGGGTCGGAGCGCGGGCGAGACGTTCGCCAACTGGGTGATCAGAGTCGACGAGGAGGAACTGCGGTGAGCAGCGAGAACCGAGCGGCACCTCTGTACTGCCCGTACTGCGGAGAGGAGGACCTGCGGCCGAACGAGGCGGGGCACGGCGCCTGGGAGTGCCGCGCCTGCACGCGGGTCTTCTCGGTGAAGTTCACCGGACTGCTGTCGCGGTCGGTGAACAGGTGAGCGCGGGGAGCGCGGAGCCAGCTCGGGTGGGTCTCGTCTCCGCCGCCGGTCTGGGTCTGGTCGGCCCGGGCGGGTCGACACCGGCCGACCCGACCCGGCGCAGCCCCGACGAGCTGCGGGAGCTCGCCGAACAGGCAGCTCAGGAGCTGGAGGGCGCGCCGGCACTGAAGATCGCCCGCTGGGCGGCGCAGACCTTCGGCGACCGGTTCTGCGTCACCAGTTCGATGGCCGATGCCGTGCTCGCCCACCTGGTGTCCCGGGTCGCCCCGGGCGTGGACGTGGTCTTCCTCGACACGGGCCTGCACTTCCCCGAGACGCTCCGGGTGCGCGACGAGGTGGCCCGGACACTCCCGGTGAACGTCCGGTCGATCCGGCCCCGGCTCACCGTCGGGCAGCAGGACGGTCAGTACGGCCCCCGCCTGTTCAACAAGTCGCCGGACGACTGCTGCCAACTGCGCAAGGTGGAGCCGTTGGAGCGGGCGCTGTCCGGGTACGACGCCTGGGCCGCCGGCCTGCGCCGGGACGAGTCTCCGACCCGCGCCAACACGCCTGTCGTGACCTTCGACGCCCGTCGCGCCAAGGTCAAGATCAACCCGATCGCGGCCTGGTCACAGGGGGATGTGGACTCCTACATCGCCCGCTTCAACGTGCCTGTCAACGAGCTGTTCAAGCAGGGGTACGGCTCGATCGGCTGCTGGCCGTGCACCCGTCGTACCAAGGCCGGTGAGGACGCGCGGGCCGGCCGGTGGGCCATGTTCGAGAAGACCGAGTGCGGGCTGCACGTCTGACCTCCCCTTCGGCGGCCCCGACCGGCGCAGTCTCGGCCGGCGGGGCGGCTCCGGTGGTGCTTGTCGCCCACGGCAGCCGTGATCCACGAGCCGCCGAGGCCACCCGGGCGCTGGCCCGGGCGGTGTCGACGGCCAGGCCGGGCCTTCAGGTGTGGTCGAGTTGGCTGGACCACACCGAGCCGGGGCCGACCGAGGTGCTGCGCGCGTTGGCCGTGGCCGGCCACCGTCGCGCGGTGGTGGTGCCGCTGCTGCTGACCGCCGCGTACCACCGCCGGGTCGACATCCCCGCGGCCGTCGCCGCCGCGACGCGGGCCGAGCCGACGCTTGCGGCACGGGTGACCGACGTGCTCGGCCCGGCAGACGGGACTGCGGACCCGTTGCTGCTCGCCGCATTGCGCCGTCGGCTCGGCGAGGCGGGTCCGGGCCGCTTCGACGCGCTGGTGCTTGCCGCGGCGGGCACCCGGGACGCGCGGGCACGCGGCTCGGTGGGGCAGGTGGCGGCCGCGCTCAGCGAGGATTTCGGAGTGCCCTGCCGGGTGTCGTACGCGTCGGCGGCCCCACCGGCGACAGGTGTGGCGGTGTCCCGGTTGCGGGCGGCCGGTGCGCGGCGGGTGGCGGTGGCCGCGTACTTCCTGGCACCGGGCCTGTTCCACGACACGGTGGCCGAGGCGGCCCGGACGGCCGGCGCGGTGGCGGTGGCCGCCCCGTTGACCGACGCACCGGAGTTGGCCAGGTTGGTGCTGCGGCGGGTCGACGACCTGAGCGCCGTGCCGTCAGCGGCCTGACGAGAGCCGGGGCCAACGGAAACGGCGGCGGTGTGACACGGCCGGGAAAAGCTGAACGCCCCGGCGGGCGGACCCGCCGGGGCGCACTGCTGTGTCGTGGGAGATCAGGCGGAGTGAGCGCGCAGCACGCGGAGGCCGCCGCGCCGCTTGACGGCACGCCGTTCCTCTTCGCTCATTCCGCCCCAGACGCCGGCGTCCTGGCCCGACTCGAGTGCCCACTGCAGGCACTGGTCGGTCACGGAGCAGCGCCTGCAGACGGCCTTGGCCTGCTCGACCTGCAGGAGAGCCGGTCCGGACGTCCCGATCGGAAAGAACAGCTCCGGGTCCTCATCGCGGCAGACACTATGGTGACGCCAGTCCATGGCGGCAACACTCCTCATTCTGGATGGGTGGCTTTATTGCTTGTGGTGCTTTTCCTATATGCATCCGCATTGCCGATGGTGACAGTTCGCGTCCGACCATTCGGCAGTGCGTGAGCAGGCAGTTAGCCCTGGGGCGTGCTGCTGGAACGGCTCAACCTGACGAGCGTATCCAGGCAACGTCCCGGTAACTCAAGTTCGCTTGTGAATACTTTCACGAACCTTCGTGATGTCAAGGGTGACGCTCGGAAAAACTCCGTGCGGTGAGCAAGCCCACAACCCATTTGTCCGGGTTCCAGCACCTTCCTGGTTACCCGCCGTGCCACAGTCGAGGATCAATGTAGTACAGTCCGCGTGACATTGCTGACATTTCCGGCACCTGCCCCTCGGTGTGGCGGCGGCCGTCTTCGCGGTTGCGGCAGCCGCGTCGACCTAGGGCAGTACCCGAGACTTAGCAGATTACTCTGAGTGCGGCGGGAATGGATGCGAATCTGACTTTCTCCCGCTCGCCAAGATAGTCGCCGTCCAGTTGGAACGCCTGCGGACGGCTGGAGAGCAGGGTGAACTCCGCTGTGTCATGCAGCCGTAACACCTGCCGGCCGGTGCGATCCGGCTTCCGGGACAGGAACTGAGTCACTGTCCGTGTTGTGCTAGCCACCCGGAGCTGCCGCAGTGCCAGCACGTCCAGCCCGAGGTCGAACGACGCGTCCGGGTTCGGGTTGACTTCGCGCTCTCCCAGGTACGTCCACGGGGCGGTGTTCTGGATGATGACGGTGGCCAGCTCGTCCTCCACCTGCTCGCCGGGGCGTTCCAGGCTGATCGCCGGGTGCCGCCGGTCCGAGGCGAGAAAGTACTGGTTCATGATCGAGCGCAGGTAGAGCCCCGGAGTGGAGACGCGGCCCCGCCGCCGGGCCTGCTCCACCCGGTGGATCACTGCGGCGTCCAGCCCGAACCCGGCGCAGAAGGTGAAGTAGCGGTCGTCGGCGCGGCCCAGCCCGACCGTCCGCTGCCGGCCCAACCGCAGCCCTTCGAGGATCATGCTGGTCGCCTCCGGCCACTCCCGGGGCAGGCCCAGCGCGCGGGCGAACACATTTGTCGAACCACCCGGAACGGTGGCCAGCGCGGGCAGTCGTTCGGCCATCGAGGCGCCCTCGGCGCCCACCGGCGGTTCGGCCGCCATCAGGCCGTTCACCACCTCGTTCACAGTGCCGTCACCACCCAGGGTGACGACAAGACCGACGCCCTCGACGGCGGCCTCCCGGGCCAGCGCCATGGCGTGCCCCCGACGGCGGGTGTAGCGCACGCTGAGGTCGACTTCACTGCGCAGCGCCCGGACAAGCAGGTCCCGGCTGCGTTCGCTGGTAGTGGTGGCCTTCGGATTGACCACCAGGACGGCCCGCATGGGCGGCACTGTACCTTCCAGTAGCCCGGGTATCGTGGCGCGCGTGACCATCGACTCGGCTCCGATTCCTGTCACGCTCCGCTGGGCGGTTCGGCTGCTGTGGGCGGAGGCGGTCGCCGTCGGGCTGATCGCCGTCTGGCTGGTCTGGGCCGACCTCACCGCGACCACCACCGACCTCGCGTCGGCGTTGCTGGTGACCGCGTTCGCCGTCGGCGCGGCGGTCGCGCTCTGGGCGTTGGGTCGCGCGCTCGTGCGCCGACGGGCCGGCGCACGCGCCCCCGCGATCGTGCTCCAGTTGATGCTGCTGCCGATCGGGTGGTTCATGATCCAGGCAGGTCTGGGTTGGCTGGGGGTGCCGCTGATGGCGCTCGGCCTGGGCGTCGGCTGGCTGCTTGTCAGCCCACCGACGACGCGGGCCCTCGGCTTCGAGTGACGCGACCGGCTTCGAGTGACCCGACCGGCTTCGAGTGACCCGACCGGCTTCGAGTGACCCGACGCCGCGGGTTGCCCTGGCGGTCCGTTGCGGACGGTGGCCTGTCGCTAGCCGTTCGAGCGACGGGTGAGCAGCGAGATCGTCGCCCGCCCCTCGGCCGCCGTGGCGGACGCCGAGGTGGTCAGGGCGGTGAGCACCTTCCAGGCGAACGATGACTCGGCGGGCAGCGTGGCACCCCGCACGGTGGGCACGGTCACCTCGACGGTCAGCGCGTCGTCGGTTACCGAGAACCGGCACTCCAACTCGGCGTCCCGGGTGGCGATGGCGAGCAGCATGGCGCAGGCCTCGTCGACGGCGATCCGCAGATCCTCGATCTCGTCGAGCGCGAACTGCAACCGGGCTGCGAGACCGGCGGTGGCGGTGCGGAGCACGCCAAGGTAACCGCCGTCGGCGGGCACCGTGAGGTGCACCACGTCGTCGTCGGTCGCTGGCTGGCCGGTCAGTTGAGTCACGCCTCATCCCTCCGGTCGGGGACTCTACCCGGTCGATGGTTCGGGTGCGTTGTGGCGGCCTGCGCCCGGGCGGCGAGGCCGTGCAGCGCTTCGCCGCTGAGCCGGTAGGGGACCCACTCGTTCAGCTGTTCGGCACCGATCGAGGCATAGAAGCCGGCTGCCGGATTCCAGTCGATCATCCACCATTCCAGCCGCTGGTAGCCCCGCTGGACGCAGATGTCGGCGAGGGTGGCGAGCAGCAGACGGCCCGCGCCGGTGCCCCTGGCGGACGGTCGGACGTAGAGGTCCTCCAGGTAGATGCCGTGCACTCCGGCCCAGGTGGAGAAGTTGAGAAACCACAGGGCGAAGCCGACCGGCTCGTCACGCTCGTCGACCGCGACGTGCCCGAAGAGCGCCGGAGTGGTCGTGAACAGAGCCGAGGTCAGCTGCTCGGTGGTGAGGTGGCACTGGTCGGGAGCACGTTCGTACTCCGCCAGCTCGTGCACCATGGCGACGACGGCCGGCACGTCCTCGGGACGTGCCGGCCGGATCGTCGGGATGACCGGAGAGGTCACGCCTTCTTGGTCTCCCAGAAGATCTTCGCGATCTCGTCGATCTTCGCGAGCAGCTGGTCGGCGGTAGCCGGGTCCAGGCTGCCCTTGACCCCACCGGCGCCAGCGAGCTTGGTGGCCTCGTTGAACAGGGTGTGCAGGTTCGGGTACTTTTCGAAGTGGGGCGCCTTGAAGTAGTCGGTCCACAGCACCCACAGGTGGTGCTTGACCAGCTCGGCGCGCTGCTCCTTGATGATGACCGCCCGGGTGCGGAACTCCGGGTCGGTGTTCGCCTGGTACTTCTCGCAGATCATTTTGACCGACTCGGCCTCGATCCGAGCCTGAGCCGGGTCGTAGACGCCGCACGGCAGGTCGCAGTGAGCGCTCGCGGTGACGCGGGGCGCAAGGATGCGGGAAAGTCGCATCGGGATCCTCCATGGCAGGTTTGCGATGATCAAAGGCGACATTACTCCTGGGAGTGCTCCCCGAACCGGCTGGAGGCGAAACCGGTGCGCGTCGATCAACCGGCAGAGGCACCCCGGCTGCGGGGGCCGCTGACCGCTGTCCTGGTCACCGGCCCGTCCATGGCACCGGCCCTACGGCACGGCGACGCGGTGCTGGTCCGCCCGGGAGGACGACCGATTCGCCCCGGTGACGTGGTGGTCGCGGTGTTCCGTACGCGCCCCGAGCTGCTGGTCGTGAAGCGGGCGGTCCGGCCACAGGACGGCGGCTGGTGGCTGCACGGGGACAACGCCCTGGTCACCGACGACTCCCGGGCGTACGGGGTCGCCGACGTGCGGGGGAGGGTGGTGGCCCGCTACTGGCCGCGCCCCGGACGGGTGCCGCCTCGTCCGTTATGACCCTGCTCACATCCGAGCAACGGCGTCCACACTATGCTCGGAAAGTGCCCGGGTGACCCCCCGCACCGCGCGCCACGCCCGCCGCCCACCTCGCGGCGGGGCCCGGCCGCCCCATCTGCTCGACAGATCCTGGAGTCACCACCATGTCTTCGTCCACCGTGGACCCCGCTGATCCCGTGTTCCAGCTGCACGTCGGCGGAAAGATGGCCGTCGCCTCGACGGTGCCCCTCACCAGCCGGGAAGACCTCTCCCTCGCGTACACCCCAGGGGTTGCCCGGGTTTGTGAGGCGATCGCCGCGAACCCCGACCTGGCCGACGACTACACCTGGGCGTCGCACGCTGTGGCCGTGGTCACCGACGGCTCGGCGGTGCTCGGGCTCGGCAACATCGGCCCGCGCGCCGCGCTGCCGGTGATGGAGGGCAAGGCGGTGCTGTTCAAGCAGTTCGCCGGGGTGGACGCGGTGCCGATCTGTCTGGACACCCAGGACGTGGACGAGATCGTCGCGGTGGTCAAGGCGCTGGCCCCCTCGTTCGGTGGGATCAACCTGGAGGACATCAGCGCGCCGCGCTGCTTCGAGGTCGAGCGTCGCCTCGACGAGGCGCTGGACATCCCGGTCTTCCACGACGACCAGCACGGCACGGCGATCGTGGTGCTCGCCGCGCTGCGTAACGCGGCCAGCCTGCTCAACCGCAAGCTCGGCGACCTGCGGGTGGCGGTGAGCGGCGCGGGTGCCGCAGGTGTCGCCGTCACGAAGATGCTCATCGCCGGGGGCGTCAACCCCGACCAGGTGGTCGTCTGCGACTCCAAGGGGATCATCGGTCGGCACCGCACCGAGTTGACCGGCACCAAGGCCGAGCTCGCGGCGAGCACCAACGCGGCCGGCCGCCAGGGCGACATCACCGAGGCGCTGCGCGACGCGGACGTGTTGATCGGCGTCTCCGGCGGCCAGATCCCGGAGGCCGCGGTCGCCGGGATGGCACCCGGCGGGATCGTGTTCGCGCTGGCCAACCCGACCCCGGAGGTGCACCCCGACATGGCCGCCCGGCATGTCGCGGTGGTGGCGACCGGGCGCAGCGACTACCCCAATCAGATCAACAACGTGTTGGCCTTCCCCGGTGTGTTCCGGGGCGCGTTGGACGCGCGGGCCACCCGGATCACCGAGGGGATGAAGGTCGCCGCCGCCGACGCCATCGCCGGCGTGGTAGCCGAGTCGCTGACCGCCGACGCGATCGTCCCGTCGCCGCTTGACCCGCGCGTCGCGCCGGCCGTCGCCGAAGCCGTCGCCGAAGCGGCCCGCCGTGACGGCGTCGCCCGTCGGTAGTTTGCTGATCTCTGCCCGTTGAGAAGGGTCTTTCTCACGCCCAGGGCGTGGGCGGGGCCCTTCTTAACGGGCGCTCAGCTTGTTACCGTGCCGATCATGCGTGCTGCCTTCGCCTCCCGCCTCGACGACTCCGACCCACTCGCCGCGCTCACGGTCGGCGAACGGCCCGAGCCGACCCACCCGGAAGACGGCTGGGTGACCGTGCAGGTCCGGGCCAGCTCGCTCAACCACCACGACCTCTGGTCGCTGCGCGGTGTGGGGCTCACCGAGGCACAGCTGCCGATGATCCTCGGCTGCGACGCGGTCGCCGTGGACCCCGAGGGCAACGAGGTGGTCGTGTACCCGGTTGTCGTCACGCCGAGTGACCCGCGCGGGGTGTCCATCCTCTCCGAGCACTTCGCCGGGACGCTCGCCGAGCGGGTCGCCGTACCCCGATCGAACCTGATCCCGTTGCCCGACGGCCTGGCGGCGACCGACGCGGCGTGCCTGCCCACGGCGTGGTTGACCGCGTGGCGGATGCTGACCACCAAGGGCCGCGTCGCGGACGCGGACTCCGTGCTCGTGCAGGGCGCGGGCGGCGGCGTCGCCACCGCGGCCGTCGCGCTCGCCGTCGCGATGGGCAAGCGGGTGTACGCGACAAGCCGCGACGCCACCAAGCGGGAGCGGATCACCGCGCTCGGCGCGACAGCTGTGGAACCGGGTGCCCGGCTGCCGGAGCGGGTCGACGTGGTGATCGAGACGGTCGGCGCGGCCACCTTCGACCACTCGCTGAAGTCAGCCGCGCCGATGGCCCGGATCGTGGTCTCCGGCGCGACCGCCGGGCACCAGCCGTCGGTCAACCTTCGCCGGATCTTCGCGATGCAGTTGGAGATCCTGGGCACCTCGATGGGCACCCCCGGCGAGCTGTACGAGCTGCTGGCGTTCTGCGCCGACAACGAGGTGCGCCCGGTGGTGGACAGCGTGGTCCCGTTCAGCCGGGTCGAGGACGCCTTCGCCCGCCTGCACTCCGGCGACGCCTTCGGCAAGGTCGTCATCGACCACACGGCCTGACGCGGCGAGCGCGGCGCGGCGCGCTCAGAGGTGGTCGTCGAACGTTGCCAGGTTGCCGCGCGTGGCGCCGGTGGAGATGCGCTCCTTGGCCGCCGCGTCGCCGTACAGCGACCACCGCAGGAACTCCACTGACGTGTCCGAGACGATCCGCAGCGTCTTGCCGTCGCTGAGCAGCCCCCGCCCGTGGTCGCCCTTGGGCAGGCTCAGCAGCGCCTTCGGCCACGGCACCTTGTCGTACGCGGCCTTGCCCGCCGCGTATTCGACCACCTCGTCCAACTCGCCGTGCACGAACAACTGCGGCGCGGACGCCCCCGCGAACGCGGTGCCCACGCCGACTGCCGTACCGGCGAACACCACCCCGGCGTCCAGCCGCTCGTCCCGACCGCCCGTGAAGAGGCCGATTGTGGTCACCGCCCCGGCCGAGTGCCCGGCCGCGGCCACCCGGTCGGTGGCGAGGCGGCCGCGTAGCCCGTCGTCGGCCTTGCCGTCCAGCTCCAGCACCTGGGTCAGCGCGTACGACACGTCGGCCGGCTGGTTGAGCACGTCGACGAGTTTGCCGTCGCTGCCTCGCGAGGTGTGCGGAAAGGTCGGCGCCGCCACGACGAACCCCGCTGCGGCCCACCGGATCAGCAGGGGGGCGTAGTCGTCCGGGTGAGCCGTGAAGCCGTGGCTGAACATCACCACCGGGAAACGGCCCTCGGCGGCCGCCGCGGACCGCTTTGTCACGCCGCCGGCCTTCCCGGCAGCCGGGTACCAGAGCGTGACCGGCAGCGCACGGCCGTCCCGGTTCAGCTCCAGCTGGCGTACGCCGACGGCGAAGGCCTGCTCCGGTGCTGTCGCGGCGGAGGCCTGCGGTGTCGGTGTGGCGGTCGCGGCGGGTGGTGGCGTGACCGGCGCCGGCAGGCTCTCGTTCTTCGGGGCGTCTGTGGAGCAGCCGACCAGACCGGCCATGAGCAGA
The DNA here is from genome assembly GCF_042898885.1 of Micromonospora sp. NPDC000316. NCBI lineage: Bacteria > Bacillati > Actinomycetota > Actinomycetes > Micromonosporales > Micromonosporaceae > Micromonospora > Micromonospora sp. NPDC000316. The sequence continues at coordinate 124,904 of NZ_JBIAZG010000006.1, read as the reverse complement.
GTGGTGGCCAGCAGCGTGGGGGTGACGCGACGAGACATGGGGCTCATTGTGCCCTGCCGGGGTCGCCGGGTTGGGCGCGCTGTGCCGACACCATCACCCGCCCACCGACTGTCCGGCGCTGGCGGGTGTCAGCCCAGGGCTGGCGCGTGGGTCTCGTAGCGGGTCAGGGGCGCGCGGGCGTTGGTCGCCAGGCGTGCTCCCGCCGCAGGATCGCCGTAGAGGGTCCACCGGAGGAAGTCGGTGGTGGTGGCGAGGACCGGCGCGAACCCCTGGTTGCCCGGCGTCAGGTATTCGCCGTGGCCCTGGCCGAGCAGGCTGAGGAACGCGGCAGGCCCCGGCACGCGTGCGTACGCCGCCCGGGCGACGGCGAGCGGCACCACGGCGTCGGCCGTGCCGTGCACGAAGAGCAGCGGCGCGACAGGGCCGGCGAAGCTGCCGGGCAGCCCGCCGCCGGCGATCACGATGCCGGAGCGCAGCCGTGCCGGATGGCCCTCGGTGAACATGCCGCTTGTGGTGAAGCCGCCCGCCGAGTGCCCGGCGGCGGCGATGGACGTGAGGTCCAGGTGGCCGGCGAGCGGATCGGTGGGGTCGCTGTCGAGGCGGCCCAGGTGCCGGATGAGCCGCCAACCGTCGGCGGGCTGGTTGCGGACGTCGGCGCGGGTGAATTGGGCGGCGCCCTGCCGGGTGTGCGGAAACGCGGGGGCCGCCACCACGAAACCGGCCGCCGCCCAGCGGGTGGTCAGCCCGGCGTGCAGGTCGGGCCGGCTGTGCAGCCCGTGGCTGTAGATCACCACCGGGAACCGGCCGGCGGCCACCCCGCCTGTCGACGCCGGGTACCAGATGGTCACCGGCAGGGGGCGCGCCGAGCGCGGATCGAGGGTGAGCGTACGCACGCCGACGGCGTACGACCCCTCGGGCGCCCGACGCGCCGCCTGCGCGCCGCTTGACCCGCCCGGCGCGGCGGTGGCCGGCGCGCAGCCAGCCAGCAGCGCTGTCACCAACACGGCGATCAGCCGCCCCGCCCCCATCGCTTTACCGTAGGTGCCCGGGGTGCGCCGCGACCCCGCCTTCCGGCCCGGCTGCGCCCGCCACCCGGGTGGGGTCGACTACGCCGGCCGGGTCGACACCGGCGGGCGGTGCGGCGGGGGACGATACGCCGACGCTGTCTTCGCTAGGGTCACCGGCATGGCTGAGAACTACACAGACCCCAGCGGCAACACCGAGGCGTTCCGCGCGTTCACCCAGACACCGGAGACCGCCGGTGTGGCGGAAGCGCCGTCCCGTCTCCCACTGATCCTCGGCGCGGTGGCTGTCGTCGTGCTCCTGGTGGCCCTCGTCGCCTGGCTCGTCGCCTAGCGCTGCGAGCCTCGCCTAGCGCTGCGAGCCTCGCCTAGCGCTGCGAGCCTCGCCTAGCGCTGCGAGCCTCGCCTAGCGCTGCGAGCCTC
>NZ_JBIAZG010000006.1:0-123363 GCF_042898885.1 Micromonospora sp. NPDC000316 | reverse complement strand
CCTCGCCTAGCGCTGCGAGCCTCGCCTAGCGCTGCGAGCCTCGCCTAGCGCTGCGAGCCTCGCCTAGCGCTGCGAGCCTCGCCTAGCGCTGCGAGCCGCCGCCGTCGACCACGTCCCGGGTCTGCTGGGCGATCTCCAGTTCCTCGTCGGTGCCGATGACGCAGACCCTCACCTCGGCGTCGTCCGGTGAGATCACCCGGTCGCCGTCGCCGTTGTTGCGGGTCTCGTCCACGGCGATGCCCAGCCGGGCCAGCCCGGCCAGCGCGGCGGCCCGCACGGGTGCGGCGTGTTCGCCGACCCCGGCGGTGAACGTGATCGCGTCGACCCGGCCGAGCAGCGCGTAGTACGCGCCGACATATCCGGTGATCCGCCGGCAGTACACGTCGAAGGCCAGTGCGGCGGCCCGGTCCCCGGCCGCGCGGCGCTGGAGCACCTCGCGCATGTCGTTGACGCCGGTCAGGCCGAGCAGGCCGCTGCGGTGGTTGAGTAGGTCGTCGATGTCGTCGACCGACATCCCGCCCTCGCGGCGCAGGTGGAAGATCACGGTCGGGTCCAGGTCACCGCTGCGGGTGCCCATCACCAGCCCTTCCAGCGGCGACATCCCCATCGAGGTGGCGACGCTGCGGCCACCGGCCACCGCGCAGGCGCTCGCCCCGTTGCCCAGGTGCAGGGTGATCGTGTTGAGCTGCTCGTACGGGCGGCCCAGCAGGTCGGCGGTGCGTCGTGAGACGTACGCGTGTGAGGTGCCGTGGAAGCCGTACCGGCGGATTCCGTAGCGCTGCGCGGTCTCCCGGTCGATCGCGTACGTCGCGGCGGCCTCCGGCAGCGTGTGGTGGAACGCGGTGTCGAAGACGGCGACCTGCGGGACGTCCGGCAGGGCAGCCCGGGCCACCTCGATGCCGGCCAGGTTGGCCGGGTTGTGCAGCGGGGCGAGCGGCACCAGATCCTTGATCGCGGCCAGTACGGCGTCGTCGATGCGGACCGGCGTGCTGAACTTCTTGCCACCGTGCACCACCCGGTGCCCGACAGCGGTCAGCCCGGTCAGGTCCAGGTCGGCCAGGATCTGCCGGACGGCGCTTGCGTGGTCCGCCGGGCCGCCGCCGGGCTCGCCGACCCGCTCCACGGTGCCCTGGTCGAGGGTCCGGTCACCGTCGTAGTGCCGCCACTTCACCGACGACGACCCGCAGTTGAGCACCAGTACCCGACTCACGAGGCCTCCTCGGTTGCCGCCTGGATGGCGGTGATCGCCACTGTGTTGACGATGTCCGGCACTGTGGCACCACGGGACAGGTCGTTCACCGGCCGGCGCAGGCCCTGCATCACCGGGCCGACGGCGACCGCCCCGGCGGACCGCTGCACCGCCTTGTACGTGTTGTTGCCCGTGTTCAGGTCCGGGAAAATGAAGACCGTGGCCTGGCCGGCCACCGGGCTCCCGGGCAGCTTGGTCGCCGCCACCGCCGGGTCGATCGCCGCGTCGTACTGGATCGGCCCCTCGACCAGCAGGTCAGGTCGGCGTTCCCGGACGAGCGCGGTGGCAGTGGCGACCTTCTCCACGTCCGCGCCCGCGCCGGAGCTGCCCGTGGAGTAGGACAGCATGGCCACCCGGGGTTCGATGCCGAATCGGGCGGCGGTGTCGGCCGACGAGATCGCGATGTCGGCGAGCTGCGCGGCGTCCGGGTCGCGGTTGACGGCGCAGTCGCCGTAGACGAGCACCCGGTCGGCGAGCAGCATGAAGAAGACGCTGGAGGCCACCGAGACGTCCGGCACGGTACGGATGATCTCGAACGCCGGTCGGATGGTGGCGGCTGTGGTGTGGGTGGCTCCGGAGACCATCCCGTCGGCGTGCCCGGTGGCCACCATCATGGTGCCGAAGTAGTTGGCCTGCGCCACGATGTCGTACGCCAGCTCGACAGTGACGCCCCGGTGGGCGCGCAGTTTCGCGTACTCGGCGGCGAACTCGTCGCGCCAGGGGCTGCCGGCCGGGTCGACCACGTCCGCGCCGGTCAGGTCGATTCCCAGTTCTCGGGTGCGGCGGGCGATGTCGTCCGAGCGGCCGAGCAGGGTGAGGTCGGCGACGCCCCGGCGGAGCAGGATCTCGGTGGCCCGCAGGATCCGCTCGTCGGTGCCCTCCGGCAGCACCAGCCGGCGGCGGTTGGTGCGGGCGCGGTCGATCAGGTCGTACTCGAACATCATCGGGGTGACCCGTTCGGAGCGGCTGACCCGCAGCCGACGGGCCAGGTCGACGGTGTCCACGTTGCCCTCGAACGCGCCGAGCGCGGCCTCCACCTTGCGGGGGTTGCCCGGGCTGGGCCGGCCCTCGATCCGGCTGGACGCCTCGACTGTGTCGTAGCTGTCGCTGGCCACCGACAGCACGGCGAAGCCGGTGTTGAGCCGCTCGACCAGGCGCATCGCCCGGGGGTCGGGCTGTTCGCCGAGGGTGAGTACCACGCCGGCCAGCGAGACCTGCCCGGCGACGTGCGCGGCGCTCGCCGCGACGATCAGGTCGGCGCGGTCGCCGGGCGTGATGACAAGCGCCCCCTCGGTCAGGTGGTCGAGCAGGGTCGGCACGTGCGCGGCTCCGACCACGTAATCGAGAACGTCCCGGCCGAGGGTGGTGTCATCGCCGGCGAGCAGGGTGGCGTCGAGCGCCTCCGCCACCTCGGCGACGGTCGGCGCCGACACCGTCGGCACCTCCGGAATGGCGTACGCGGGGACCGGCAGCTCCGGCAGGGTCATCGGCCCGGACACCCGGTTGGCGATCACCGCCAGAACCGTCGCGCCCAGGTCCACCAGATCGTGGTACGCCCCACGCGCCGCCGCCGCGATCGTCTCCGGGTCCTGCCCGAAGCCGTCGATCACGGGCACCACGACGCTGCCGAACTCGGTGGCGAGCCGGGCGTTGAAGGCCAACTCGCGAGGGCCGGCACCATCGCCGCCGTCGGCGAAGTCGCTGCCCACCACGACCACCGCCGGGCAGCGCCGTTCGATCGCCCGGTACCGCTCGACGATCCGGAAGATCAGCTCCTCCCGACGGCCGTCGGCGACCAGGGCCGCCGCCTCGGCGTACGTCATGCCTGTCAGTTCGGCTTCGGGCAGGTCGACCCGGTAGCGGTCGTGCAGCAGGGCGAGGATCGGGTCGGAGCCGGTGTTGGAGACCAGCGGTCGGAACGCGCCGATCCGTTCGACCTGCCGGGAGAGGAGTTCCGCGAGGCCGAGGGCGATGGTCGACTTGCCCCCGCCGGACCCCACGCTGGTCAGATAGACGCTGCGGGCCACGCACCTACCCTAGAAGATCATTGCCGGACCCGCGCGGGTCCAATGCCCCTGAAGCCGATGTCACCGGCCGGAAATCGGGTCCGCCCGCTCGGACGACGAAAAGCTGATGCGATCGACTCGCCCCGGCTGCCGGGCAGGTGGTCGGGGCGGCCCGAACGAGGGGGCGTGCCGACTGGGTCGCCGTGGCACGGCCTCGGTTTGGTCGCTCGACGGCGACGGTCGTTCCCCGCCGGGCACTCGACAGGATGAGTTGGCGACCACTCTGCGTCATCGTCTGATTACAGAACCTGCCATCGAAGCGTTCGGCATCTCATCGGCGAGACGCCGCCCAAGGTGAGCGAACCTCACCCCTACACTCCTGCCCATGACTGCCCACCGCCTGAGCAGCGACGATACGTCGATCGGGAGGTCGATGCCCGCAGGCACGGCTAGCTGCGGTTCCGCCGCCAGCTCGCCCCGTAACGAGGACGCCGCAGGCCCCGCCGCGCGTCCCCTGCTCGATGCCCCGACCGAGGTGCGACCGGCACTGCGGCCGCTACCTGCCCGCGCCGGGAACCACGCCCGCGCTGGGGACATGGACGCGCCGACGGAGATCAGGCCGCGACCGACCGCCCTCGTCGTGCACGGCCGCGCCCAGCGCACCCCCGCCGCCACGGCGGCTCCGATCGACGGGCCGACAATGGTCATCGGCCGGTCCGACACCCCCACCGCGCTTATCGCCGCTGTACGCCAGCCTCCGCCGGTCTTCGTCGACCCCAGCGGCCGACGCCGCTCCCGCCTGCGCTGGCTCGCGTACGCCCTGGGTCTGCTGAGCGTGGTCTACACCGGGCTGGTGGGTATCAGCTTCGCGGGCTTGGTGGAGCCGCACACGGTGCTGCCCTTCGTCGACGAGGTGAAGCAGCCTGAACGGCGTGCGCCGGAGCCCGTGGCGCCCGTCGTCGAACCTGAGCCGTCGACGGTCGAACCCCGTGCGCCGACGTCCACGGTGGCCCCCACCACCGTTCCGGCGACTCCCCGCTCGGTGGCCCCCACCCGGTCACCGGCCGCCACCCGGCCGTCGCCGCGCAACCCCGCCGTCCCGCCGGCCTCGCCCAAGCCGACCACCTCGCCGGCACCGACGCCCACGATCTCGGCCCCGGTCGAGGAACCGCCGTCGCCGCCCAACGTCGAGCCCGCCCCCGCAGATGGCCAAAGCGTCGATGACTGAGCCGATCCCGTCCGACCGCCGCCGGGCCATACCGCAGCCCCGCTGGATCCTGCTCGGCCTGCTTGTGGCGCTCCTGGGCAGCGTGCTTCTGGTAAACGCGTACACAAACGCCTCCTTCACCCCTGACCATCAGCAGAGCAACAACGGGCAGCGCGAGGTCCCCACCTCGGTGGTGAACGGTGGACCGATCATCAGCGCCAACGGCGAGCAGGTCCGCTCCTACCGGCTGCCGGCCCGGACGATCGCGCTCACCTTCGACGACGGCCCCGACCCGGTGTGGACCCCCGAGGTGCTGCGCGTCCTCGAAACCCACCAGGTCAAGGGCACGTTCTTCGTGCTGGGCTCGCAGGTGGCCCGGCACCCCGACACCACCCGGAAGCTTGTCGAGGGCGGCCACGAAATCGGCGTACACACCTTCACCCACCCCGACCTCACCGAGCTGCCAGCGTGGCGGCGGCAGATGGAGTACGCCCAGACACAGCTCGCCCTGGCCGCCGTCACCGGCATGGGGACCTCGCTGGTCCGTTTTCCGTACTCGTCGCATGCCTACGCCATCGACAACCAGGACTGGCCGGTGGTGACCGCCGCCGGCGACCTGGGCTACCTGACCGTGCTCAACGACACCGACAGTCGGGACTGGGAGCAACCCGGCGTCGACAAGATCGTCGAGAACGCGACCCCGGACGGCACCTCGGGCGCGATCACCCTCTGGCACGACGCCGGTGGCGACCGGGCACAGACCGTCGCCGCCCTCGACCGGTTCATCCCGATGATGAAGGAACGGGGGTACCGCTTCGTCACCGCGACCGAGGGTCTGAACCTCGCCTTCGCCGCGGCCGGAGTCGACCACCGCGTCGACGGTGCCACGCCCGCGACCGCCGGGGACCGCTGGCGGGGCCGGACGCTGGTCTGGGCGGTGCGGGGCGCCGACAACGTGCTCGGCCTGTTCGGGATCCTCTTCGTGCTCGTCGGTGTGCTCACGGTGGGACGTACCGCCGCGTTGTTCGTGCTCGCCGGGCGGCACGCCCGCCGCCGCCGATCCAAGGGCTGGACGTGGGGGCCACCGGTCACCGCACCGGTGTCGGTGATCGTCCCGGCGTACAACGAGAAGGAGGGGATCGCCGCGGCGGTCCGCTCGCTCGCCAACGGCGACCACCCCGGCGGGATCGAGGTGGTCGTCGTCGACGACGGCTCCACCGACGGGACCGCGGACATCGTCGAGGCGCTCCGCCTGCCAAACGTCCGGGTGGTCCGCAAGCCCAACGGCGGCAAGCCCAGCGCGTTGAACACAGGCGTGGCGCTGGCCCGGCACGACCTGATCGTGATGGTCGACGGGGACACCGTGTTCGAGCCCGACTCCTTGCGCCGGCTGGTGCAGCCCTTCGCCGACCCGCGGGTGGGCGCGGTGGCCGGCAACGTCAAGGTCGGCAACCGGCGCAGCCTGATCGCCAAGTGGCAGCACATCGAGTACGTCATCGGCTTCAACCTGGACCGGCGGCTCTACGAGACGCTGCGCTGCATGCCTACCGTGCCCGGGGCGATCGGCGCCTTCCGACGAGAGGCGCTGCGCTACGCGGGCGGGATGACCGATGACACCCTGGCCGAGGACACCGACATCACCATCGCCCTCGGCCGGGCCGGCTGGAAGATCGTCTACGAGGAGACGGCCCGCGCCTGGACCGAGGCGCCGACGAGCATCGGCCAGCTCTGGAAACAGCGCTACCGGTGGAGCTACGGCACCATGCAGGCGATGTGGAAGCACCGCCGCTCGGTGTTCGACAGGGGCGCCTCGGGCCGTTTCACCAGGCGTTGCCTGTTCTTCCTCAGCCTCTTCGGGGTGCTGCTGCCGCTGCTCGCGCCGGTGATCGACCTCCTGGCCGTGTACGGCCTGTTCTTCCTCGACCGGAAGGCCACGGTCGGGGCCTGGCTGGCCATGCTCGGCGTGCAGATGCTCACCGCCGTGGTGGCGTTCCGGCTGGACCGGGAGAAGCTCGGCGTGCTGTGGGTGCTACCGCTCCAGCAGTTCGTCTACCGGCAGTTGATGTACCTGGTGATAATCCAGTCGGTGGTCACCGCTCTGAGCGGCGGCCGGCTGGGGTGGCAGAAACTGCGACGCACCGGCCTGGACCCGATCGCCTCCCGCACCGGCTGACCAACCAGCGCCGGTCAGCCGCCCGTCAACTCCCGGACCGCCCGTCGTTCAGTCCTCGTCGATGTCGTCCAGGCGAGCGAGCCAGGTGGCGAAACGCTCGATCGGCGTCTCGAACTCGGGATTGAGGTCGACGAAGTCGCGCAGGCGCTCGCCCAGCCACTCCAGGGTCACCTGCTCGTCGCCCCGGCGCTCGACAAGCTCCTCGATGCCACGGTCGGTGAAGTACATCGCGTACGTCCTCATGCTCGGCCCGGCGCGGGCCGGGAGTTGGTCGGTGTGCACCGACGGAGCCGGGGCAGGGCCGTGGTGACGGCCCTGCCCCGGCTCTCGCGGTGCGGTCAGGTCACGGGCGGGGGAGTGCCGCCTCGATGAGCGCGGTCTGCTCGACCTCGTGGGTCTTGGCCGAGCCGACCGCCGGGGCGGCCGCGGCCGGGCGGGAGATCCGCCGCAGCCGGACGTCGCTGAGGTGCTCCAGCAGGTTGAGCGCGACGAACGACCAGGCGCCCTGGTTGGCCGGCTCCTCCTGCACCCAGGCGAAGTCCTCCGCGTTCGGGAACTGCGCCAGGGCGGCCCGGATCTCCTCCACCGGCAGCGGGTACAGCTGCTCGATCCGGATGATCGCGGTGTCGGTGACGCCGCGCTCCTGCCGGGCCTGGAACAGGTCGTAGTAGACCTTGCCCGAGCAGAGCAGCACCCGCTTCACGGCCTCCGGTGCCGGGGCGGCCGTGTCGCGCAGCACCGGCTGGAAGGTGCCGGTGGTGAAGTCCTCCACCGACGAGACGCAGAGCTTGTGCCGCAGCAGCGACTTCGGCGTGAACACCACGAGCGGCTTGCGCTTCGGCGACAGGGCCTGGCGGCGCAGCAGGTGGAAGTAGTTCGCCGGGGTCGTCGGGATCGACACCCGCATGTTGTCCTCGGCGCACATCTGCAGGAAGCGCTCCGGGCGACCGGAGGTGTGGTCCGGGCCCTGACCCTCGTGGCCGTGCGGCAGCAGCAGGGTCAACGCGGACCGCTGGCCCCACTTGACCTCACCGGAGGAGATGAACTCGTCGATCACCGACTGGGCGCCGTTGACGAAGTCACCGAACTGCGCCTCCCAGGCGACAAGCGCGTTGATGTTCTCCACCGAGTAGCCGTACTCGAAGCCCATCGCCGCGTACTCGCTGAGCAGCGAGTCGTGCACGAAGAACCGGGAGCGCTCGCCGTCGCCGGTGAGCGACCCTAGCGGCAGGTAGTCGTCGCCGGTGCGGGCGTCGACCACCGAGGCGTGCCGCTGGACGAACGTGCCGCGCCGCGAATCCTGCCCGGCGAGCCGGACGGTGACCCCGTCGTGCAGCAGTGACCCGAACGCGATGATCTCGCCGTAGCCCCAGTCGATGTGGCCCTCGACGGACATCTTGGCCCGCCGGTCGAGCAGTTGCTGGATCCGCTTGTGCGGGGTGAAGCCCTCCGGCAGGTTGACGTGCGCCTCGCCGATCGCCTTCACCACTGACGCGTCGGTGGCGGTGTCGACCTGCGGCTCCGGCTCCTCCTCGCGGCGCGGCCGGTTGAGCTGCCGTGGTGCCGAGGCGGCGTCCCGGGTGGCCTTGAAGACCTTCTCCAGCTGCGCCTGGTAGTCCCGCAGCAGCTCCTCCGCGTCCTCCACGGTGATGTCGCCGCGACCGATCAGCTCCTCGGTGTAGAGCTTGCGCACCGAGCGCTTCGAATCAATGATCTTGTACATCTGAGGGTTGGACATCGACGGGTCGTCGCCCTCGTTGTGCCCGCGCCGCCGGTAGCAGACCATGTCGATCACGACGTCCTTGTTGAACGTCTGCCGGTATTCGAAGGCCAGCCGGGCCACCCGGACCACGGCCTCCGGGTCGTCGCCGTTGACGTGGAAGATCGGCGCCTGGATCATCCGGGCCACGTCGGTGCTGTAGAGGCTGGACCGGCTGTATTCCGGGGCGGTGGTGAAGCCGACCTGGTTGTTTACCACCACGTGCACGGTGCCGCCGGTGCGGTAACCGCGCAACTGCGACAGGTTGAGCGTCTCGGCGACCACACCCTGCCCGGCGAACGCGGCGTCACCGTGCACCGCCAGCGGCAGGACTGTGTAGCCCTCCAGCTTGAGGTCTATCCGGTCCTGCTTGGCCCGGACGATGCCCTCCAGCACCGGGTCGACGGCTTCCAGGTGCGACGGGTTGGCCACCACCGACACCTTGACCGAGTGGTCACCGTCGGGCGTGGTGAACTTGCCGTTCTGGCCCAGGTGGTACTTCACGTCGCCGGAGCCCTGCGTCGAGCGCGGGTCCAGGTGGCCCTCGAACTCCGAGAAGATCTTCTCGTACGGCTTGCCGACGATGTTGGCCAGCACGTTGAGCCGACCCCGGTGGGCCATGCCGATGACGACCTCGTCCAGCCCGCCCTCGGCGGAGCACTCCAGCACCTCACCGAGCAGCGGGATCAGCGACTCGCCGCCCTCCAGCGAGAAGCGCTTCTGGCCGACGTACTTGGTCTGGAGGAAAGTCTCGAACGCCTCGGCGGCGTTGAGCCGGTTGAGGACGTGCTTCTGCTCGTCGGCGGACGGCTTCTCGTACTTGAGCTCGATCCGCTCCTGCACCCAGCGCCGCTCCTCCGGGTCCTGGATGTGCATGTACTCGATGCCGACCCGGCGGCAGTACGAGTCGCGCAGCACACCAAGGATCTCGCGCAGCTTCATCCGCTTGCGGCCGGCGAAGCCGTTGACCGGGAACTCGCGGTCGAGGTCCCACAGGGTCAGCCCGTGCTGGAGGACGTCCAGGTCGGGGTGCTTGCGGATGGTGAACTCAAGCGGGTCGGTGTCGGCCATCAGGTGACCGCGCACCCGGTACGCGTGGATCAGCTCGTGCACCCGGGCGGTCTTGTTGATCTGCCCCTCGGAGTTGACCGCGACGTCGCGCATCCACCGCACGGGCTCGTACGGGATACGCAGCGAGGTGAAGATCTCGTCGTAGAAGCCGTGCTCACCGAGGATCAGCTCGTGCATCACCTTGAGGAACTCGCCGGACTGCGCGCCCTGGATGACCCGGTGGTCGTACGTGCTGGTCAGCGTGATGATCTTGCTGACCGCCAGTTCGGCGAGAGTGGTCTCGGACATGCCCTGGTAGGGCGCCGGGTATTCCATCGCGCCGACGCCGATGATCGCGCTCTGCCCCTGCATCAGCCGCGGCATCGAGTGCACGGTGCCGATGCCGCCCGGGTTGGTGAGCGAGATCGTGGTGCCGGAGTAGTCCTCCATGGTCAGTTCGTTGCGCCGCGCCCGCCGGACCACGTCCTCGTACGCCTGCCAGAACTGCCGGAAGTCCATCTGCTCGCAGCCCTTGATGGAGGGGACCACCAGGTTGCGGCTGCCGTCCGGCTTTGCCAGGTCGATCGCGATGCCCAGGTTGACGTGCGCCGGGCGGACCACAGCCGGCTTGCCATTGGCCTCGGCGAACGAGTTGTTCATCTCGGGGTGCTGGACCAGCGCCCGGACCATCGCGTAACCGACCAGGTGCGTGAAGCTGACCTTGCCACCGCGCCCACGGGCGAGGTGGTTGTTGATCACGATGCGGTTGTCGACGAGCAGCTTGGCCGGGACCGCGCGCACGCTTGTCGCGGTGGGCACGCTCAGCGAGGCGTCCATGTTCTGGACGATCTTCGCGGCGACACCCCGCAGCGGCGTGGTCTGCGGGCCGTCTGCGCTCGGCGTGGCTGCCTTGGCGGCCGGCTTCGCCGGTGCGGCTGCCTTGGTGGGGGCTGCCTTGGTCGTGGCGGCGGGCGCGGCGGCCTTGGCCGGCGCCGGCTTGGCGGCGGCCGGCTTACTGGTGCTCGGCTGGCTGACCGTGGCGGTCGCCTCCGGCTGCCCGTCCGGCTCGGGAGAGGCGGCGGGCTTGCCCGTCGCCTCGGCCCCGCGTGGTGTGCCGGCGCCCGGCGCCGGTCGATAGTCGGCGAAGAAGTCGTGCCAGGCCGAATCAACACTGGTGGGGTCGGCGAGATACCGCTGGTACATGTCCTCGACGATCCACTCGTTCGGGCCGAAACCCGCCAGTGGGTTCTCCTGCGAAGTCTGCTGGGTCGACACGGCCGGTAATCGCCTCTTTCACGCGGGTTTGTGTGTCACGCGGTGTCCGTCGCGCCCAGTTAGGAGCACGGACAGGACGGCTCCCAGGCTACGCCGTATGGATCCGTCAGGCATTTCCGCCTCGGTCCCGTGGTCGAATTCACAGAAGATGCCAGAAGTTCTGGTAACGCTGCGTGCGCCGTCGGCAACTGGTAACAACCACCAGTTTGAGGGCCCCGGGGCGGTGGCCGTGCCGCCGCCACCCCGGGAGCCGCGGTCAGGAGATGTCGCGCCGACGCATCAGCAACGTGCCGACCACGCCGGTGACCACCGCGTACCCGATGAGCACGGCGGCGCCCGCCCAGCGCGGCGGGTTGCCGGGGATGTCCGCCCCGGTGACCATCAGCGACGAGGCCAGCGACGGCACCAGCAGTTGCAGGTTGTTGATCCAGTCGCCCCAGCGGGCGGCCAGAATGCCGATCACCACGATGGCCCCGATCGAGCCACCCAGGTACAGCAGGATGCCTGTCACCGTGGCGCCGATCTGGCTGCGGATCAGCACGCCGATGCCGACGCCGAACACCGCCCAGAGCAGGTACGCGAGCAGGTTCAACCCGACCGCCCGCCAGGCCGCGTCGTTGCCGAGTTGCGAGCCCAGCCCGACCGAGTTCAACACGGCTGCGCCGGCGACCAGGTTGAACGCGGTCGTGACCAGCCAGAACAGCAGCGCCAGCACGCTCGCCGCAGCCAACTTGGCGGCCATCACCGCGGTGCGGTGCGGGTTGGTGAGGAACGTCGTGGTCACCGTCTGGTGGAAGAACTCGCTCGTCACCACGATGATGCCGAGCAGCATCACGATCAGCAGACCGAAGAACTGCCCGTTTGTGAACAGGTTCGACGAGAGCGCGTCCGCGCTGGCCGCCGCCGTCAGGGTGTCGACCTGGTCGGCCGGCACCTCGCCGAACTCCTCGCTGGCCAGGACGTCGGTCTGCAACCAGTTGATGAGCAGGGTGAGCGCCCAGAGCGGCAGGCTGATGAGCGCGAAGACCCACCAGGTGTTGGTAGTACGGATCTTGAGCAACTCGGATCGGACGAGGTTCATCGGATGCCCGCCTTTCCGGCCGTCAGCTCCAGGAAGACCCGTTCCAGGTCGGGCCGTTCGGTTGTCAGTTCGTGCAACTCCACGCCGGCGGCCAGGGCGGCCCGGCCGATCGTCGGGGCGTCCACCCCGGCAACCAGCAGGGTTCCGTGCTCGTCGGTGTCGACGGTGGCCGACTGCGCCTTCAGCGCGGCGACAAGCGTCTCGGCCTGCGGGGTGCGGACCCGCACCCGGGCGCTCTGCGCCATCGACCCGAGGACCTGGTCGACGGGCCCCTGCCGGACGAGCTGCCCGGCCGCGATGATCACCACGTCGTCGGCGAGCAACTGCATCTCCGACAGCAGGTGGCTGGAGACCAGCACGGTGCGGCCCTCGTGGGCGAGGTTCTTGAGGAACCCACGCATCCAGCGGATGCCCTCCGGGTCGAGCCCGTTGGCCGGCTCGTCGAGGACCAGCACCTGCGGGTTGCCGAGCATCGCCGCGGCGATGCCAAGACGCTGCTTCATGCCCAGCGAGTAGCCCTTGAACTTGCGCTTCGCCGCAGGCGTCAACCCGACAAGGGCCAGCGCCTCGTCGGCCCGCTCCTTGGGCAGCCCGGCCGCCGCGCAGATGACCCGCAGGTGGTTGATGCCGGTACGGCCCTTGTGCGCGCTGGATGCCTCAAGCACCGCGCCGACGTGCCGCAGCGGGTCGGTGAGGTCGGCGTACCGCTGGCCGCTGATGGTGGCTGTGCCAGCGGTGGGCGTGACAAGGTTCAGCAGCATGCGCAGCGTGGTGGTCTTGCCGGCGCCGTTCGGGCCGAGGAAGCCGGTCACCCGCCCCGGTGCCACGGTGAAGGACAGGTTGTTCACCGCCCGGACGCTCTTGTACTGCTTGGTCAGACCGGACACCACGATCTGACCGTCGCTGGTGGGGCTTCGCTGCCCGTCAGTCATCGTTCTCCTCCCGTGTGTGGCGTCGAGGTACGCCGTGGCACAGCGTGACCGCCCGTCGCAACAAGGTCAATCAGGCTAGGTCCGTACGGCGTGGTCCGTCTCGCGGTGGAGGCGTGTCCTACCTTTGGACGACGGCGCAGGTCAGCGGCCGATCCAGGTGGCTCGCGCAGCGCCGAGCAGAGCGCCGTCCGGGCCGTACAGACTGGTGTGCACGAGCGCCTTGCGGCCGTCGAGGCCGATCAACGCGCCGGTCACCACGCAGTCGTCGCCCGGTGCCGGCCGGGCGGTGATCTTCGCCGCGATCCGGCCCAGCAGATAGGGGCGGCCCGCCGCGAGCACGGTCCAGCCGCCGGGGCAGTCCAGCGCCGCCCAGACGGTGGCCTCGCTCACCTGCTCGGGTGCCCGAAACGGCGCGGCCGTCCGGCCGTCCGGCAGCCGGCCGGGAAAGATCCGCAGACCGTCCGCCCGTTCCGGACCGCAGACATAGCAGCCGGGAAACGGATGCTCGACCAGGCCCGGGTAGCGGGTCGCCGCGGCCAGCGCGGTCTCCCGGTCAACCGGGGGTACGACGGCCTCCACGTTCCCGGCCGGGCGGACCTCGGCCACCAGGTCGCCGGCCGGGTCACGGACCTCGCCGTCGACCAGGCTCAGCGTGGTCTCCAGCGGTGGCGGCCGACGGAGCGTCACCTCCACCGGGCCGGCTGCACCCACTGCGGCGGCGAAGACACCGGCGCTCCAGCCGCCGTTGCCGGAGCCGGCGGGCCCGTTGTAGCGGGACTCGATGCGCATCGTCGACCTCCGTGGGGTGTGGCCGGCGGCGTCGCCGGTACGTCCCGCAGCCTCGCACGACTTGGGTCGGGCTCATCTGCCGGCAGGCGTTCACCCGATCGACACCGGTGGTCACCGAGGTTGGCAACCCGGGGCACCTACACAGATCCCATGGCCGTTCTGCATGTCGCTGGCGCACCTCTGACGACCAGCGGATACACCCTGCTGATCGCCGACGACCACACCCAGGTCGCGGCCGCGCAACGCCTGCGCCACAAGGTGTTCGCCACCGAACTCGGCGCCACCCTCCGCCCCGGTGGGGCGGGGTTGGACGTGGACCCCTTCGACGCACACTGCGACCACCTGATCGTCCGCCACGAGAGCACCGGCGAGGTGGTCGGCACGTACCGGCTGCTACCGCCCGGGCGCACCAACAAGCGGTACGCGGAGGGCGAGTTCGACCTCACCGCCCTCGACCCGCTGCGCGACGACCTCGTCGAGGCGGGCCGGTCCTGCGTGCACCCGGACCACCGCTCGGGTGCGGTGATCAACCTCATGTGGGCGGGCATCACCAGGTACCTGCACCTGCGTGGCCCCCGCTGGCTCGGCGGCTGCGCCTCCGTCCCGGTCGCCGACGGCGGTCGGACGGTCGCCGAGGTGTGGGCACAGGCACAGGCCCGGCACCTGTCGCCACCGCCGCTGCGGGTCCGGCCGCTGCGGCCCTGGTTCGCCGAGCCGGCCGCTGCTCCCGCCGAGCCGGCCGCCGCGCTCGACCCGTCGGCCGGGCGGGCCGCGGTTCCGCCGCTGCTGCGTGGTTACCTCCGGCTCGGCGCGTGGATCTGCGGCGAGCCGGCGTACGACCCCGACTTCGGGTGCGTGGACTTCTACGTCCTCTTCTCCCTGGACCGGATGAACCCGCGCTACCTGCGCCACTTCCTGGGCGGAGAGCAGCGGTGACCGCCGTGCCGCGCGACCTGTGGCGGCCGTCGTCCGGCTGCGGCGAGCAGTGCCTGCCGGCGGCCGGCGAGGTGCCGACGGTGCCTGTCGCCCGCCGGGTGCTCCGGCTGGTCGCCGCGACAGGAATGCTGCTGGCCGGGGTGGGTGTGGCGGTGGTGCTGCCGGTGCTGCCGGCGCGCGAACGGCAGGCGTTGCTGGGCGGCTGGGCGCGGGCCACCGTGCGGGCGTTCGGGGTCCGGTTGGTGATCAAGGGCCGGCTGCCCCGGCGGCGTGCGCTGCTTGTCGCCAACCACGTCTCGTGGCTGGACGTCCTGGCCGTGCTGGCTGTCGCGCCCACCCGCCTGGTGGCGAAGCGGGAGATCCGCTCCTGGCCGCTGCTCGGCCTGCTCGCGGCGGCGGGGGGCACGGTCTTCGTGGACCGTTCCCGGCCGCGGGCGCTGCCGACCACCGTGCGGCGGCTCGCGGACACGCTGCGCGCCGGCCGGTCGGTCGCGGTCTTCCCGGAGGGTACGACCTGGTGCGCCGGCGACCGAGCGGCACAGTGCCGCCCCGGGGGCGGGTTCCGGCCGGCGATGTTCCAGGCGGCCATCGACACGGGCAGCCCTGTGGTGCCGCTGCGGCTCAGCTATCGCTGTGCGGCCACCGGGTCCACCACCACGGCAGCGGCCTTCCTCGGTGCGGACATCCTGCTGCGCTCGGTGGCCCGGGTGGTCGCGGCGCGGGAACTGGTGGTCTCGGTGACGATCGCCGGCGCGCTGCACCCGGCCCCTGACGCCGACCGGCGGTTGCTGGCCCGGGCCGCCGAGTCGGCCGTACACCTGTTGCCCACGGGGAACGCCGCGGCGCGGGCCCGGCTGCGGCCGGTGCCCACAGTTCCTCCGGCGGTCGGGCCCCCGGTAGCCCAGGGGCTGCCCGATCCCGAACGGGAACTGGACCTGGCGGCCTGACCGGATCGAGGTTGGATTTCGGCCACCAATCGGAGGTCGCCAGCGACAGTCTTGTGGTATCGCGATGTATCGCGTTACTGTCGTCTCGTCGACGCGCGCCGGCGCGTTGTCGAGGGGAGGATCCCATGGCCGAGGAGCTGCCGTGACCGCCGTGTTCAGCCACGGGCGGCTCCGGCTCTATCTGCTCAAGCTCCTCGACGACGGCCCGAAGCACGGCTACGAGCTGATCCGCCTGCTGGAGGACCGGTTCCTCGGGCTGTACGCGCCCAGCGCCGGCACCATCTACCCCCGCCTGCAACGGCTGGAGGCCGAGGGTCTGGTCAGCCATATCGCGGCCGGTGGCCGCAAGACGTACGAGATCACCGACGCCGGCCGTGCCGAGCTGCGCCAGCGGGCCGGCGAGTTGACCGCGCTGGAGGCGGACATCGCCGCCTCCGTGGCGGACCTCTCCAGCCTGGCCGGTGAGATCCGCAGTGAGGTACGCGGGTCGGTACGCGACCTCAAACGGGAGCTGAGCGAGGCCACCCGGCAGACCCGGCAGACCCGGTGGGAGCCCCCCGCACCGCCGCCCCGGCCGACGTCGGCCACCGGGCCGCAGGCCGAGCTGCTCGACGAGTTCGACAAGCGGCTGGCCGCGTTCACCGCCGAGGTGGGCCGGGTGGTGCGCGCCCGGCAGTTCAGCGACACCCAGCTGAGCACGGCGATCAGGCTGCTCGACGGCGCCCTCGACGGGCTTCGCCGGCTGCTGCGCTGACGGTGGCGACGCCCCCGGTGCGAGGATCGTCGGACGACTCACAGGGTCTTTTCAGGAAGCGTCCAGCGCCGGCGCAGTGAGGTCGCCGATGATGGGCCCATGCCGGCTACCCAAACCGAGGCGCGACTTCTCGTTGTCGAGGACGATCCCAACATCCTCGAACTGCTCTCCGCGAGCCTGCGCTTCGCGGGCTTCGACGTGGCCACCGCGACAAGTGGCAGCGCGGCCCTGAACGCCGCCAAGGACCACCGGCCCGACCTGGTGGTCCTCGACGTGATGTTGCCGGATCTGGACGGTTTCGAGGTCATCCGGATGCTCCGCGAGGGCGGTACGCGTACCCCTGTGGTCTTCCTGACCGCGCGGGACGCCACCGACGACAAGATCCGTGGGCTCACCCTGGGCGGCGACGACTACGTCACCAAGCCGTTCAGCCTGGAGGAGTTGACCGCCCGTATCCGCGCCGTGCTGCGCCGCACCACCTCCGGCGAGCAGGCCCCGTCCCGGCTCACCTTCGCCGACCTGGAGTTGGACGAGGAGACGCACGAGGTGCACCGGGCCGGGCAGCGGGTGCAGCTCTCGCCGACGGAGTTCAAGCTGCTGCGCTACCTGATGCTCAACGCCAACCGGGTGCTGTCCAAGGCGCAGATCCTCGACCACGTCTGGAACTACGACTTCCGTGGTGACGACAACATCGTCGAGTCCTACATCTCCTACCTGCGACGCAAGATCGACACCACTCAGCCTCGGCTGATCCACACCCTTCGCGGCGTGGGGTACGTGCTGCGCAAGCCGGCGGCGTGAACGCGGTCCAGCAGGCGAAAGGGCGGGTCCGCAGCGTGCCGCTGCGGGTGAAGCTTGTCACTTCGGTGCTCACGCTTGTCGCCGTCGCGCTGCTGGTGATCAGCTCGCTGACCGCGTACTTCTTGCGCAACTACCTGCAGGGCCAAGTGGACGGGCAGATCAGGTCGACCGCTCAGGGGGTCGGTCAGCTGCTTCCGAAGCTGCGCAGCGGACAGGTCAACGCCATGTTGCCCAGCGACTACGTCGTGTCGGTGGCTGACGAGCAGCGGGTCTACCCGGCGATCTACGACGACATCAGTCTCGATCCCGTTCAGCTGCCCACCTTCCCCACCAGCCGTGATGGCTTCGTGGAATTGGAGGGGGAGCCGCGGACGGTCGTGTCCCACGACGGCTACACCCGGTGGCGGGTCTACTACGCGGCCCAGCCGGACGGTTCGGTGCTGGCCGTGGGTCTGCCGTTGACCGAGGTGGACCGGGCGGTGAAGCAGCTCGTCTGGATAGACCTGCTGGTGGGCGGCGCGGTGCTGATCCTGCTCGCCTCGGTGGGCGCGGCGATCATCCGGACCAGCCTCAAACCGCTCGTGGAGATCGAACGGACCGCCGCGGCCATCGCCGGCGGTGATCTGACCCGCCGGGTGCCCGACCCTGAACAGGGGCATGAACATCCCACCTCCGAGCTGGGACGGTTGTCCCGCGCCCTGAACGCGATGCTCACCCAGATCGAGGCAGCGTTCACCGCCCGGGCCGCGTCGGAGAGCGCCGCCCGCTCGGCGGAGAGCAGCGCCCGGGACGCGGCTGCCGCCGCTCAGGCGTCCGAGGCGCGGGCACGCCGCTCCGAGGAGCGGATGCGGCGGTTCGTCGCGGACGCCTCACACGAGCTGCGTACCCCACTCACCACCATCCGGGGCTTCGCCGAGCTGTACCGGCAGGGCGCGGCGCGGGCCCCGGAGCAGACCGCCGGCCTGCTGCGCCGGATCGAGGACGAGGCGGCCCGGATGGGTCTGCTGGTGGAGGACCTGCTGCTGCTCGCCCGGCTGGACCAGGAGCGGCCGCTGTCGCTGGCCCCGGTTGAGCTGCCGGTGCTCGCCTCCGACGCGGTGCAGGCGGCCCGGGTGATGGCTCCGGACCGGCGGATCGATCTGGAGATCGAGCCCGGTTCGGGGCCGCTCGTCGTCTTCGCCGACGACGCGCGGTTGCGTCAGGTAATCGGCAATCTGGTGACCAACGCGTTGACCCACACCCCGCCCGACGCCCAGGTGAGCCTGCGGCTGCGCGCCGAACCGGGGAACCTCGCCGTGGTGGAGGTGGCCGACACCGGCCCCGGTCTCTCCGCCGAACAGGCGGAGCGGGTCTTCGAGCGGTTCTACCGTGCCGACGCGGCACGGACCCGGCGAGCCGACGGGATCACCAGCACCGGCCTCGGCCTGGCCATCGTCGCGGCGCTGGTCGCCGCGCACCATGGCTCGGTGGAGGTTGTCGAGACGCCGGGCGGCGGGGCCACCTTCCGGGTTCGGCTGCCGCAGGTGCCACACGTCGACGACGTGACGGAGTGACTTTCAGGCAACTTCCAGGACGATTCCAGGTTGGTTGCAGTGCCCGGGGAGAAGGTAGTGCCATGACCGAGTTCGAGTCCGACCCGCAGCGCCGGCCGGCACCTACCGACGCCGAGCCGTCGCACCCCACCGCCGAGCTGCCACGCGACGTGCGCGCGCAGTCCGACTCCCCGACCACCTCCGTCCCGACCAGCGGCGACGCGGAGAACACCACGGCGACCCCGGCCGCCGCCGACGCCCCGGCCCCCACCTCCGGGTACGCCGGCCAGCCGACCGGTTACGAACCCCCGACTGCCACCCCCTCCGCCGCGCCGTACCCGGTCTCCGGCAACCCGACGTACGGCCAGTTCGGCTATCCGCAGCAGCCTGCCGGCCAGTACCCTGCCGCAGCCTGGTACGCGGGTCAGCAGTCCGGCTGGGCCGGCGGGGGCCAGCCGGGCATGGCTTACCAGCAGCACGCCCAGCACCAGCAGCACGCCCAGCAGCACTCGGGGCAGCCGGTGCCGCCATGGGGCCCGCAGGCCACGCCGCCCGGCACCGGGCCGCGGCCGAGTCGGATCGCCAAGTTCGCCGGCGCCGGTGTCGCGGTGTTCGCCCTCATGCTCGGCTCCGGCGTGGCCGGTGGCGCGCTCGCGCTCGCCCTCGACGGCGACAACGGCGGTGTCACCCGCACCTACACGGCGGCCCCGGTGCTCAACAGCGCCGACCTGCCGAAGATCGCCGCCGCCGTTCAGGACAGCGTCGTCTCCATCAGCACCAACAGCGGTGAGGGCTCCGGCGTGGTGCTCAGCGCCGACGGATACGTGCTCACCAACAACCACGTGGTGGCCTCCGCCTCCGGGGACATGGTCCAGGTTGTCTTCGCCAACGGCACGAAGGCCGAGGCGAAGATCATCGGCACCGACCCGAAGACCGACCTGGCCGTGGTGAAGGCCAACGGCGTGAGCGACCTCAAGCCGGCCACCTTCGGCGACAGCGACGCCATGCAGGTCGGCGACCAGGTGCTCGCCCTGGGCAGCCCGCTCGGCCTGCAGGGCTCGGTGACCGCGGGCATCGTCAGCGCCCGGGACCGCACCATCCGGGCCGGCGACAACCAGCCCCAGGACCCGAGCCAGCAGGGCCAGGCGGTCAGCTCCATCTCCGGCCTGCTGCAAACCGACGCCCCGATCAACCCGGGCAACTCCGGTGGCGCGCTCGTCAACACGCGGGGCGAGGTGATCGGCGTCAACACCGCCATCGCCACGTCCGGTCAGAGCACCGGCAACATCGGCGTCGGCTTCGCCATCCCGAGCAACAAGGCCAAGGACGTCGCCGGCAAGCTCCAGCGCGGCGAGAAGGTCAGCCACCCGTCGCTCGGGGTCGGCGTCAACCAGGCCGAGGGCGGCGGCGCGCTCGTCGCGTCGGTCACCCCGGGCAGCCCGGCCGAGAAGGCAGGCCTCCAGCGTGGCGACGTCGTCACCCGCTTCGGCGACAAGCCGGTAAACGACTCCGACGACCTGGTCGGTGCCGTGCAGGCCGGCAAGGTCGGCGACCGGGTCGAGGTGCAGTTCAAGCGCAACGGCGCCGAGAAGACGGCAACCGTGACGCTCGCCGAGACGTCCTAACCGACAGCTGACACCTGCCCCCCTCCGGCGGCGGGTGGCGGAGCCAAGGGGGTTGGCTCCGTCACCCGCCGCTTTTTGCCCTGGACGGCGGTTCACCCGGATCGGGTGAACCGCCGTCACCCGTTGGCCCGGCACGTTCGGCAGGCGAGCCGGCGACCGTACGGGGGTGGGGGCATGAGCACGTTGGTGGTGGTGGTGGATGGTCACGACGACGAGCGGATCCAGCGCGATGTCCAGGCCGAGTTGGCCTGGGACCCGCGGTTGCGACCGAACGAGATCGGCGTGAGCGTCGACCGGGGCGTCGTGACCCTCACCGGATTCGTGGACGGCGCCGCACGCGGCTGGGCCGCGACCCGCTGCGCACAGCGGGTCCGTGGCGTCCGCGCGGTCGCCGACACCATCGAGGTACGCCTGCCGGGGACACCGGGGCGTACCGACGCCGAACTCGCCCTCGCCGCCTCCCGGGCCCTGGAGTGGGACAGCTTCGTGCCCGACGAGGCGCTTGACGTGACGGTCGCCAACGGCTGGCTGATGCTGCGCGGCGAGGTCGAGTTCGGGTGGCAGCGCCGCGCCGCCGAGGGAGAGTTGCGCCGCCTCGACGGCGTACGCGGCATCACGAACCTCGTCGAGGTACGACCACCGGCGTCACCGGCCGGCGAGGAGTTGCGGCAGGACGTCCAGCGGGCGCTGGCGCGGACGCTCGGCGGCGATCGGGTGACTGTGGACGTGGACGGCGACACGCTGGTCCTCGCCGGGGTGGTCCGCTCCTGGTGGGAGCGGGACCAGGTCGAGCGGGTGGCCTGGTCCGCCCCGGGGGTCCGGGTTGTCCACGATCAGCTCCTGGTGGGCGGGTGAGCGTCCGTCTTGTCCGGTTTACCGACGACGCCATGGGGAAACCGCCGCGGACGCGCCGAACGGTGGCGACACCTGACCGGGGATCAACGGGGAGGACTCGTGGCAGTGAACCACCCGCCTGCCGACCGCCCGCCGCAGCGGTCGTTGCGCATCGCGATGGTGGTCCCGCCGTGGCTGTCCGTGCCGCCACCCGGCTACGGCGGCCTGGAGCAGGTGGTCGCCGCCCTCGTGGACGCGTTGACCGCGCACGGGCACGCGGTGACTCTTTTCGGTGCCGGTGACCAGCACGGCACCGACGCCGACGGCTTCGTCTCGACAGTTGCCGAGGTCCAGTACGAGCGGCTCGGCGAGTCGCTGCCGGAGCTGGCCCACCTGGCCCGGGTCAACCGCATGATCCACGCGTCCGACTTCGACGTGATCCACGACCACACGACGATCGGCCCGCTCGTGGCCCGCCGCCGGGCCGTACCGACCGTCGCGACCGTGCACGGCAACCCGGTGGGGGAGTACGGCGACGTGCTCAGCGACGTCGACGAGGGCGTGGCACTTGTGGCCATCTCGCACGCCCAGCGTCGGCTCAACCAGGCCCTGCCCTGGGCCGGCACCGTGCACAACGCACTGGACCTGCGCGGTTTTCCGCGCAAGACCGCACCCGGCCCCGGGCCGGTGCTGTGGCTGGCCCGGTTCAGCCCGGACAAGGGTCCGGACATCGCCATCCGCGCCTGCCGGGAGGCGGGGCTGCCGCTGCTGCTGGCCGGCAAGTGCAACGAGCCGGCCGAGCGCCGTTACTACGATCAGGTCGTCGCCCCACTCGTCGACGAGGACGTGACGGTCGTGCTCAACGCCGACCGTGCCGAGACGCTGCGGATGCTTGTCGACGCCCGCTGCCTGATCATGCCGATCCAGTGGGACGAGCCGTTCGGCATGGTGATGCTCGAAGCGATGGCGACCGGCACGCCTGTGGTGGCGCTCGACCGCGGCGCGGTGCCCGAACTGGTGCGGCCGGGTCTGACCGGGCTGGTCTGCCAGCGGCCCGACGAGCTGCCCGCAGCGCTACGGGCGTCGATCGAGCTGAACCCCGCCGACTGCGTGGCGCACGTCGCGGAGAACTTCTCGGTGGAACGGATGGCGTACGGCTACGAGGACATCTTCCGGCGTGCCGCCCTCGGTCGGCCCGAGGCGGTCCGCGAGGCGGCCCAGGTCGCGGCCCGCTGACCCACCCGGGTGGCGGTGGGCCGGGATCAGACCCGGGCCGCGCCCAGCTCGGCGATGGCGGCGTCGAGCCGCTGCGCGTACTCCGGACTGATTCCGCCCTCGCCGAGCCGGACCGCGACCTTCTCGCGCAGCCGGGCCACCGGCGGGGCCAGCTCGTCCCGGCCGGAGCTGACCGCGGCGGTCAGGTTGCGCAGCTCGTTGCGCAGGTCGAGGGCGATGTCGGAGCGGATCTCGCCAGCGCTCAGACCGGCCCCGATCAGGCCATCGACCCGGTTGGCGGCCTCCAGGAGAGTGCCCGGCGCCGGTGTGGGGGCGCCGGTGGACGGCAGCGCCGACGGCGGCCCGCTCGGCCGGGACGGCTCGATGGCCGGCGGATCGGACGGGGCGTCGGTGGGCGCGGGCGCCACCGGGGCAGTCGAGGGCTGCGTCTGATGATCCGGCTGCCGATCGGGCAGCAGGGCCACACCGACAAGTGCCAGAGCGACAAACAGGGCCGCCGGGATCAGCAGCAGCGCCAGGCGTCGGCGCGACCGGCCGGGCTCGTCGCCACCCGGAGCCCCCACGACCGTCGCGCCGGTCGCGGTCACCGCCGTCGGCCCAGCCGCCTGCCCCGCCGTGGGGTGAGTCGCGGTCACCGCCGTCGGGTCGGTGGCCGGCAGGGCTGTCGGGTCGGTGGCCGGCAGGGCCGGTGCCGGTGCCGGTGGCATGGTCTGGGTGGGTACCCGGATGGCGGCGGTCGGCGGATCGGCCGGTGACAGATTGCCGCGTAGCACGGTGGCCACCTGGCGGGCCGTGGGCCGGTCGGCCGGGTCCCGGGAGAGACTGCGCAGGCAGATCCGGGCCACCGGTGGCGGCAGCTCGGGCAGCTCGGCAAGCGTCGGCGGTAGCCCTTTGGCCAGCGCTTCGCTGAGCTGTTCCCAGGTGTCCGCCGGGTACGGCACCCGGCCGGTGAGCGCCTCGTGCAGCAGGACACCTAGCGAGTAGACGTCGGTGGCCGGCTGGGCGGGTGCGCCGTCGAGCCGTTCCGGGGCGACGTACGCCGGGGTGCCGAAGGTCTCCCCGTCCTCGTCCTCGTCCGGCGCGCCGATGCGGGTGGCGATGCCGAAGTCGAGCACCTTGACACCCGTAGCGGTCATCATGACGTTGGCCGGGGTGATGTCCCTGTGCACGATGCCGAGCCGGTGCGCGGCGGCCAGCGCGTCAGCGATCTGGGCACCGAGCGCGATCGCCTCGGGCCACGGCAGCGGCCCCTCGGTCAGCCGCAGCTCCAACTCCTCGCCGCTGAGCAGCTCCATCACGACGAACGAGGTAATGGACCCGTCCGGGTCGACCGTCTCGCCGTAGTCGTGGACAGACGTCACGTGCGGGTGCACCAGTTGGGCGGCGGCTCGGGCTTCCTCCCGCACCATGCCCCGGAAACGCGCGTCGGCGGCCAGTGAGGGCGCGAGCACCTTGAGCGCCACGACCCGATCGAGCACCTCGTCCCGGGCGCGCCAGATGACCGACATGCCGCCGGCCCCGATCTGGTCGACCAGCCGGTACCTACGGGCCAGCAATCGGCCCGATTGCAGTGCTGTGTTCACGGATCGCACCTGCCCTCTGGGGTGGGAGCGGTATCAGGTTGCGCGAATGTGTCCTGCCTGTCAACGGCGATGACCCGAGTCGTCGGCGGGCGGTGCCCGCTGTGCGTCGACGGTCCTGCGCCGGTGGCCCACCGGGCGGCAGCGCACCCGTGCCAGGATGAGAGGCATGGCGGGGGGACCAGTTGCGTTCGTCCTCGGCGGCGGCGGAGTGCTCGGCGCGGTCGAGGTGGGCATGTTGCGGGCACTGTTCCGTGCCGGGATCCAACCCGACATGGTGCTCGGCACCTCGATCGGTGCGGTCAACGGCGCGCTTGTCGCGGCCGACCCGACCGAGGCGGTGACCGACCGGCTGGTCCGGCTCTGGGCGTCACCGGAGGCCAGCGAGGTGTACGGCGACTCGGTCGCCCGGCAACTGCGCCGCTTCGCCGCGCGTACCCACCTGCACTCGCCCCGGCCACTGCGCCGGCTGCTGGAGTCCGAGTTGGGGGTGGACACCACATTCGCCGACCTGCGGGTGCCGTTCCGCTGCTGTGCCGCGCACATCGAGCGCGCGGCCGAGCACTGGTTCACAAGCGGCCCGGTGGTGCCGGCCGTGCTGGCGTCGGCCTCGGTGCCGGGCCTGCTCCCACCCACCGAGATCGACGGTGCGCACTATGTGGATGGTGGCATCGTCAACTCCATACCCATCGGCGAGGCGGTGGCCGTCGGCGCGACGCAGATCTTCGTCCTCCAGGTGGGTCGGATCGAGCGGGAGTTGACGCCGCCCCGGCGGCCGTGGGAGATCGCGCAGGTGGCGTTCGAGATCTCCCGCCGGCACCGCTTCTTCCGCGAGATGGCCGCGCTGCCCGAGGGGGTCGAGGTGCACGTCCTGCCGACCGGGGGGCTGAATCCCCGCGACGACACACCGTGGGCATATCGGGACATGGCGGCGGTGGGACGGCGGATCAGCCGTGCGTACACCGCGTCCCGCCGGTACCTCGCCGCCAACGTGGAGCGGTAAATGCCGCTGCCCCCAAGGTGGCTGCGCCGGTTGTTGATCGCCCCTGCCGTGGTGCTGCTGGCGATAGCCGTGGTGACCACGCTGCCGGTGTGGGCGCTGCTCGCCATCGCCGCGTCCCCGCTGGTCCCCGGTCGGCTGCGCCCGCTGCGACTGCTCTGGATCGGCTGTGTCTACCTGGTCTGGGACGCAGCCGCGCTGCTCGCGCTCTTTCTCCTGTGGGTCGCCTCCGGGTTCGGCTGGCGCACCCGCTCGCCCGCCTTCCAGCGCGCACACTACGTGCTGGCCGGCTGGTTCCTGCGGGTGTTGTTCTGGCAGGCCCGCTGGACGCTGAGGCTCAGCATCGACGTGGTCGGCACCGATCCGGACACCGCTCTGCCCGGCCGGCCCGAGCTGGTGCTGTGCCGGCACGCCGGGCCGGGCGACTCGTTCATCCTGATCCACGGGCTGGTCAACTGGTTCTCTCGGGAACCGCGGATCGTGCTGAAGGACAGCCTCCAGTGGGACCCGGCGATCGACGTGCTGCTCAACCGTCTGCCCAACCGCTTCATCGCGCCGACGCCGGAGCGCGGCGAGGAGACCGTACGCCAGGTTGGACACCTGGCCGCCGGGCTCGACGACGACGACGCCTTCGTGATCTTCCCAGAGGGTGGCAACTTCACCCCGAAGCGGCGGCTGCGCGCCATCGCCCGACTGCGCTCCCTCGGCCTGGAGCGCATGGCGCAGCGTGCCGAACGGATGCGCCACGTGCTCGCCCCGCAGCCCGGCGGGATGCTCGCCGCGCTGGACGCTGCTCCGGACGCCGGTGTCATCTTCGTCGCCCACACCGGCCTGGACCGGATGCTCACCGTCGCCGACGTGTGGCGGGAACTGCCCATGGACAAGCGGATCGTGATGCGGTTCTGGTCGGTGCCCCCCGAGGAGGTGCCGACCGGCCGTCAGCAGCGCATCGACTGGCTCTATGACTGGTGGGCGCAGATCGACAGCTGGATCGCGGCCAACCGGGACGTTCCCGCGTAGGGTTCGGTCGTGGACCAGATCTGCGTGGTGACGACTGTGGTGGATGCGCGTTCGGTCGCCGACGTGCTGGCGGCCGCGGCAGTCACCGGGCGGCTCGCCGCCTGCGCCCAGGTCGGTGGTCAGGTGGACAGCACCTACTGGTGGCGCTCCGGTGTGGACACCAGCACGGAGTGGTCCGTGCAGTTCAAGACCGCACCGGATCGGCTCGCCGCGCTCGTGGACCAGATCCGGGCCAGCCACCCGTACGAGGTGCCGGAGATCCTGGTGTCCAGAGTGGAAAGTGGTGACCCCGGTTACGCCACGTGGGTGCACGAGCACACGCGGCCCTGACATCGGACGTTTCAGCCGCCAGGCCGCCCAGCGGTGCATGAACGTCCAGGGTCGCCCACTTATCAGTTCGGAAAGCCGTACCTAGGTACGCGCACTCTGGGCAGTTATCGATCTTGCCTGGATGATGGCCGGGTGGACGACTCACGCTACCCCTGCCCCGCCTGCGGTGCCTCCGCTGATCTGGAGGCCGGCTGCACCGGTTGCCGCCGCCCACCCGACCCGGTGGCGGCCGAGGTGGTTCGACTGGGGCGGGAGGTCGCCCGGCTGGGGCCGGAGGTGGAGCGGGCTCGCCGGACGTACACCGAGTTGGCCGGACAGCTGACGGCGGCCTCGCGGCGGCGGGCCGAGCTGGCGGCGGTCGTCCGCGCGGCGCGGCAGGTCGTGCCGGCACCGCAGGTCGCTCAAGCACCGCAGTTCGCTCAAGCACCGCAGTTCGCTCAAGCACCGCAGTTCGCTCACATGCCGCAGGTCGCGCCGGGGCAGCAGGTCGCGCCGAGGCAACCCTTCGCGCCGGCACCGATGGTCACGACGGGTTCGGGGCCGCGTGCGGCGGAAGCCTCGACCCGCACGGTGCAGGGTCTGCTGTTCGTCCTGGGTGGACTCCTGCTCGGCACCGCGGCGGTGGTCTTCACGGCCGTGGCCTGGGCGTCGGTGGGGGTCGGTGGCCGGGCGCTGATCCTCATGGCCGTCACCGCGCTCACTCTGGCCGCCCCGCTGGTGGCGGTCCGTCGAGGGTTGCCGGGCACGGCGGAGACGTTCGCCGCGGTGGGGTTGCTGCTCGTGCTGCTCGACGGGTACGCGGCCTGGTCGGTGAACCTGGGCGGGGTGGCCGGTTGGCCGGGCACCAGGTACGCCGCGCTGGTCGGGGGGGCCAGCGCGGCGGTCGCCATGGGGTACGCCCGGTTGAGCGGGTTGACCGGGCCGTGGTTCGCCGCCCTGGTGGCCGCACAACCGGTGCTGCCGTTGCTCGCCGCGGAGACCGATCTCGGTGCGGCCGGCTGGACGCTTGTCCTGCTCGGGGTGGCGCTGCTGAACCTGGCGGTGCTGTACGTGCTGCGGAACGGGGCCGGCTCGGCGCGGTTCGCCGGCCAGATCGTCGCCGGCGCCGGCCAGATCCTCGCGCTTGTCGCAGCCGTCAACTGCGCCCTGGTGCCGCTGTCGTACGGGGAGGCGTTCGACTCGCCGCTGCTGGCTGGTGCGCCGCTGCTGCTTGTCGCGCTGACCGGGCTCGGAGCGTCCTTGCTGGTCGGCGGCCCGGCGCTGCGGGCCACGGCCGCGGGGCTGCTGGTGCCGGTGCTCGCGGCCGCGCTTGTGCGCCCGGTGGGCGAACTGCGGCCGTCGCTGCTGCTGCTCGCGGCGGCGACGGTGGCACTCGGCCTGGCCGGTGCGGTGCGACAACTGCCGGCCGACTGGCGGACCGGCCCGCGCGCAGGGGCGCTCCTGGTCGCGGTGGGTGCGGCGCTGACCGCGCTGCTGATCACCGCCGCATTGGCGTTCATCACCGTCGGCCGGTCGCTGCCGCCGTGGGGTGGGGCCCCCCTGGGGCCGGACCTGTCCTGGGGATGGCAGGTCGCTCCCGCCGTGGCGTTGACGTTCGGCGCGTCGGCGCTGCTGCTGCCCCGCCGCGCGTGGGGGGTGCTCGCGTCGGCAGGCGCGGTGGCGGTGCTGCTCGCCGTGCCCATGGCCTGGACGGCGTCGTGGCCGGCCGTGGTGGCCCTGGACCTGGCGGGCGGGGTCGTGCTGCTGCTCGCCGCGCTGGTCCGCCCGTCGACCCGACCGGCCATCCTGCTCAGCTGGGCTTTCGGTGGTGCTGTCCTGCTCGCCCACGCGCTGCTTGTGGCACTTGCCGCCCCCGTCGGGTTCCTTGTGGTGCTCGGCACCGTCGCGGTGCTCGGTGTGGCGCTGGCGGTGCGCCGGGCCGTCGGGGCGTACCGGTGGGTCGCGGGTGTCGGTCTGCTTGTCGCGCAGGTCGCGCTGCCCGGCATCGCCGTGGTGGCGTTGTTCGCGGCGGGCGCACCGCCCTGGTGGCAGGCCCGCGCCGCGCTGGCCACCGCCGGGCTGGCGCTGGCCGGGGTGCTCGCGGTGCGTCGCCACCGGGCGAACCTGACCGGGTACGCGGTTGGCGGCGCGATCATCGTGGCGTCCGCATCCGGGCTCGCGCCGCTTGTCGTGGCGCGCGACGAGCCCGTGACGTTGTACGCCGCGCTGGCGGCGCTTGGTGTCGCGTTCGTCGCCCGGTGGGGCCTGTCGACGACCGGTGCCGAGCCGGCCGGGGCGGGGGAGCAGCCGGCAGCCGACGAGACGTCGGGCACGCAGCCGGGAGTCGGGGGGCCGTCGGCGGTCGGGGGGCCGTCGACGGCGTTGAGCGCGGTGGGTGTGGTGCTGGCGGGGGTCGCCGTGCTGGCGGCGCTGCCGACGGTGCTCAGCGCGCTCGTGGCGCCGTACGACGGGTGGGGAAAGGTCTGGGCCGGTGTGCCGGCCGTCGTCGCCGACCCGGAGCGGTTCCCCGCCGGGCTGGCGCTTGTGGCGGTGGCGCTTGTCGCCGTACTTGTCGGTCGAGGGGCGCGCCCGCCGTGGCTGCCCGCGCTGCCGTTCGCCGCTGTCGCGCTGCCGGTGCTGCTCGTGGCAGCGGGCGCACCCTGGCCCGTGCTGCCGGCCGCGATGCTGCTCTCCGGGGTTGCCGCACTCGTGTACGCCGCCCTGGCGGCACCTCGGCCGGCGCTCGCGCTCATCGCCGTACCGGTGGGGGTGGTGCTTGTCGCGGTAGGGGTGGCGGGGCTCGTGGCCAACCGGGCGGGCACGCTCGCCGCGGAGGGGGTGCTGTTCGTGGCGGCGGTCGTCATCGCCGTCGCGGCGCGGGCTGCCGGGGTGCGTGTCACAGGTTGCCTCGCGGCGATCGGGGCAGCGTGTGCGCTGGCGGTGACCGCTCCGCTGGCCGGAGGGCAGCCGCTGCGCGCGGCGGCGTACCCGTTGCTGGCGGTGGCCGCGCTGGCCCTCGCCCTCGGTGCGTTCACCGCACGGCCGCGGCCCGCAGGGGCGGCTGCGGCATCAACTGTCCCACCGTCGACACCGCGCGCCCAGGTCGGTCCGGTGTTGGACGCCGCCGCGCAGGCGGTGGCGGCGGTGGCGGCGCTGCTTGCCATCGAGGTGGCGCGGCACCTCGCGACGATCTGTGTGCTCTGGGGTGTAGCCGTCGCGCTGCGGCTGCTGCGCCGGAGCGAGTCGGCCGGCCGGCGGTGGGCGTTCGCCGTCGCGGCGGGCGGCAGCGAGTTGCTGGGGGCGTGGGTGCTGCTGGCCGCCGGCGGGGTGACCGTGCTGGAGGCGTACACCGTGCCGGCTGCGGCGCTCACCCTCGGCGCGGGCCTGCTGGCGTTGCGCACCCGGCCCGACCTGACGAGTTGGCTGGCGCTCGGCCCGGGGCTGGCTGCGGGCCTGCTGCCGAGCCTGGCGTCGGTGCTTGTCGGGTCGGACCCACAGCCGTGGCGGCGGCTGCTGCTCGGTGCGGCGGCGCTCGGTGTGGTGCTGGCCGGAGCCAACCGCAGCTGGCAGGCTCCGGTCCTGCTCGGCGGCGCGGTGCTGGCGGTCCTGGCGCTGCACGAAGTGGCCCTTGGCTGGGACCGGCTGCCCCGATGGATCTACCTGGGCGCTGGCGGGTTGGCGCTTATCGCGCTCGCCGCCACCTACGAGCGGCGGCGTCGCGACCTGACCCGGCTGCGCAACGCGGTGGGCCGGCTGGGCTGAGAGCGAGTGGGGGGTAGGGCTCGCCCTACCCCCCACTCGGGGGTTGCCAGGGTTACTCAGCGCAACTGCTTGCCGGATACTCAAATGGTGAACCCGGCCACTCCGGCACGGGTGTGAGCGGGGACGGGGAGCAGCGATGGCGCTCGGAGCGGTGGCAGAACCGCCGGTACAACGGCGAGGCAGTGATTACGCACAGTTGTCCCGACGGATCAGCCAGGCCGGCCTGCTGGAGCGCCGGCCCGCCTCGTACGTCGCCCGGATCGTGCTCACTCTCGGTGCATTCGTGGCCGGTTGGGTCGCTGTGTTCCTGGTCGGCGACTCCTGGTGGCAGGTGCCGCTCGCGGCGTTGATGGCGGTGGCCACGACCCAGGTCGCGTTCCTCGGTCACGATGCCGGGCACCGCCAGATGTTCCGTCGGCGCGGCCCCAGCGAGCTGGTGGGGCTGGTCGCCGGCAACCTGGCGGTCGGGCTCAGCTACGGCTGGTGGGTCGACAAGCACAACCGGCACCACGCCAACCCGAACCACGAGGACGAGGACCCGGACGTCGGCGCGGGCGCCCTGGTGTGGACGCCCGAGCAGGCGCTGGAGACCCGTGGGTTCGGCCGTTGGATGGCTCAGCGGCAGGCGTACTTCTTCTTCCCGATGCTCTTCCTGGAGGGCCTGAGCCTGCACGTGGCGAGCATCCGGGCGATCGTCGGCCGTTCGGACGGCCGGTACAACACGCCGATGCGGCACCGCGCCGTCGAGGCGGTGCTGTTCGTCGCGCATACCGTCGGCTACGTGGCGCTGCTGCTGGCGGTCATGTCGCCGGGCAAGGCGTTGCTCTTCGCCGTCGTGCACCAGGGCCTGTGGGGTCTCTACATGGGCTGCGCGTTCGCGCCGAACCACAAGGGCATGCCGATGCCGACCGCCGACGAGGAGTTGGACTTCCTGCGCAAGCAGGTGCTGACGTCCCGCAACGTGCGGGGCAGCCGGTTCGTGGACACCGCGCTGGGCGGGCTCAACTACCAGATCGAGCACCACCTGTTCCCGAACATGCCCCGGTCCAACCTGCGCCGGGCGCAGCCGATCGTTCGGGCCTACTGCGCCGAGCAGGGCGTCTCGTACGCCGAGACCGGGCTTGTCGAGTCGTACCGGCAGGCGCTCGGTCACCTGCACGAGGTGGGCCGGCCGCTGCGCGGCTGAGCGGAGACGGCCGCTGTGCGGCCGGCATGAGGGTTGACTGGCGGGGCGGCATCTGATGATGCCGCCCCGCAGTCGCCACCGGTAGGGTCTGGTCATGGCAGACCTGCTCACCGCGGACGCGGTGCGAGAAGAGCTGGGCGGGCTGACCGACTGGTCGGGTGACCCGACCGGCATCGGTCGCACGGTCCAGCTCGGCAGTTTCCCGGACGCCATCGCCGTGGTGGACCGGGTGGCGGCGGTGGCCGAGGAATCCGACCACCATCCCGACATCGACATCCGATGGCGGACCCTGACCTTCCGCTGTGTCACCCACTCGGCCGGTGGGGTCACCCACCGGGACATCGAGCTGGCTCGGCGGATCGACGACATCGTCCGGAGCGCGGCATGAGATTCGAGATCAGCAAGGTTCTGGACGCCATCGAGGGTCGGGTCTGCACGGACCCGTCACTGGCCCGGGCCGTGCTCGACCTGGCCGAGGTGATCCGCTACCAGGACATCGACGGCGGCCGACCGGCCAGCCTGCTGCGACTCGGCATGGTCATCGACGCGCTCTCCCGCGAGTTGGAGGAGGACAGCGTCCAGGTGTACGCGGTGGTGCACCGGGCCCTGCTCTCCGACGCGGACCTCACCTCCAACGAGCGGATGGTTGTCCGCCGCTGGGCCGATGACGGCCTCGTCGAGGTGCTCGACAACCCGGGCGACCGGATGCTTGAGGTCGCCGACCTGCTCGGGCTGCCCGTGCTCAGCCGGGTTCGCTTCGACGGCCTGCGCGGCCGGTTCCCGTGGCTTGTCGAGCAGCCCGGTCGAGTGGTGGCCCCGGTGCCGGGTGCCGGCGGGCCGGTGTTCGTCGCGCACGTCGGTGGCGGGCACGCGCCGGTCGCCGGCAAGCGTTCGCCGACTGGCGTGAAGCTGCTGGCCCGCCAGTGGCGTTGCCCGGAGTCGGGTTGCGCGTTGTTCGGCGGCGGTGGTGGGGGTGGCGCGTTCGCCGACCTGGCCGGGGGTGCCGACCGCAGCCCCGCAGCGCAGCCGCCGCCCGCGCTGCGCAACGGCGTGCCCACCTGCCCCCGGCACGGCGTACGCCTCGGTGACGGTGGCCCACGGCCACGCAGCGAGGTGCTCGCCGTGCGCGTCGGCGGCCTGGTCCGGCGGCGGTTCGTGCTCACCGAGGACCAGCCGGTGGTGGCCGGTCGTGCCCCGGAGCAGGACGGCGGAATCATGCTCGGGCAGTGGCTCAACGACGAGGCGCGGCGGTGGATCAGCCGCGGTCACGTCCATTTCGAGCTGCGGGTCGGCGAGGTCATCGTGACCGACATCAGCACCAACGGCTCCGGCATCCGGCCCTCCGGCTCGATGGCCGAGTCGGACCGGATTCCGCTGGCACCCAAGCAGTCGAGGGTGCTGGGCGAGAACGACATGGTGGAGCTCTACCCGGGGGTGCAGATCGGTCGCGCCGAGGAGTTGCCCACCGGCGCCCCGTTCACCCCCACGTCGGTGATGGCCGAGGCGCCCACAATGGCGATGCGCCTGCCGCGCCCCTGACGAGGCGGCGGTCGGGCCAAGCTCCGCACAAGATCAGGGAAAGTGCTGCCTCGATGACGTCCGAGGCAGCACTTTCCCTGTAGTTGCGGTTCAGTGGCGGTCCGTCAGCCGGCCAGCACCTCGGCCAGCCGGGCCACCGCCAGGTCGATCTCCTCCTCGGTGATCACCAGCGGCGGGGCGAGCCGGATGGTGGAGCCGTGGGTGTCCTTGGCGAGCACACCCCGCGCGGCGAGCCGCTCGCACGCCTCCCGGCCGCTCATCAGCGCCGGGTCGATGTCCAGACCGGCCCACAGGCCGCGCACGCGGACCGCGACCAGACCCTTGCCGACCAGGGCTTCCAGGCCGTTGCGCAGCCGCTGCCCAAGCTCGACCGAGCGGCGCTGGAACTCGCCGGTGGCGAGCAGCCGGACCACCTCGATGGCCACCGCGCAGGCGAGGGGGTTGCCGCCGAAGGTGGAGCCGTGCTGGCCGGGCTTGAGGACGCCGAGCACGTCGGAGTTCGCGGCCACCGCGGAGACCGGCACGATGCCGCCGCCGAGCGCCTTGCCCAGCAGGTACATGTCCGGCACGACGCCCTCGTGGTCACAGGCGAAGGTCGCGCCGGCCCGCCCCAGACCGGACTGGATCTCGTCGGCGATGAAGAGCACGTTGCGGTCGGTGCAGACCTGGCGTACGCCCGACAGGTAGCCCTCGGGCGGGATCACCACGCCCTGCTCGCCCTGGATCGGCTCCAGCAGCACGGCAACTGTGTTCTCGTCGATCGAGGCGGTCAACGCGGCCAGGTCGCCGTAGGGCACGACAGTGAACCCCGGGGTGTACGGCCCGAAGTCGGCGCGAGCGTCCTCGTCGGTGGAGAAGCTGACGATTGTGGTGGTCCGGCCGTGGAAGTTGCCCTCGGCGACCACGATGTTGGCCTGACCGGCGGGCACGCCCTTGACCTGGTAACCCCACTTGCGGGCGACCTTGATCCCGGTCTCCACCGCCTCGGCGCCGGTGTTCATGGGCAGCACGAGGTCCTTGCCGCACAGTTCGGCCAGCTCACGGCAGAAGTCGGCGAACTGGTCGTGGATGAACGCGCGGCTGGTGAGCGTCAGCCTGTCCAGTTGCTCGTGCGCGGCGGCGATCAACTGCGGGTGCCGGTGACCGAAGTTGAGCGCCGAGTAGCCGGCCAGGCAGTCCAGGTAGCGGCGGCCGTCCACATCGGTGAGCCAGGCGCCCTCCGCGGACGAGATCACCACCGGCAGCGGGTGGTAGTTGTGCGCTGTCCAGCGCTCGGCGTCCCGGACCGCTCCCGGCGTACGCAGGATGTCATCCACGATCACTTGCTTGCCTTTCCCTGACGGAGTCGCAGCGTGCAGCACTTCGGTCCGCCGCCAGCCTTACGCAGCTCGGACAGGTCGACACCGATGGTTTCGTAGCCCCGGTCGCGCAGCTTGGTGGCCAGGTCGGTGGCCTGCGCCGGCAGCACCACGTGCCGGCCGTCGCTCACCGCGTTGAGGCCCAGCACCTCGGCGTCGGCCATTGTGGCGTGCACCGCGTCCGGGAAGAGCCGCCGCAGCACGGCCTGGCTGCCGGGGGAGAACGCCTCGGGCAGGTACGCCACGGTCCGCTCGTCGAGCACGGTAAGCGCGGTGTCCAGGTGGTAGAAGCGCGGGTCGACGAGCTGCAAGGTGATCACCGGATAGCCGAAGACCTCCTGCAACTGGGCGTGCGCGGCGTGGGAGGTGCGGAAGCCGGTGCCGGCCAGCAGGTGCTCGCCGGCCAGCAGGATGTCGCCCTCGCCCTCGTTGACGTGCTTCGGGTCGTACATCTCGAAGCCTGCGGCCTCGAACCAGGCCCGGTAGGCGGGCGCCTCGTCGGCGCGCTGCGGGTCGCGGAACTGCACGGCCATCGCCTTGCCGTCGATCACGGTGCCACCGTTGGCGGCGAAGACCATGTCGGGCAGGCCGGGCACCGGAGTGATCTCCTCGACGGTGTGGCCCAGGTCGCGGTAGACCTGGCGCAGCCGCTCCCACTGCCGGACGGCCAGCGTGGCGTCGACCGGAGCGCTCGGGTCCATCCAGGGGTTGATCGCGTAGTCGACGGCGAAGTACGTCGGCCGGCACATCAACAGGTGCTGGCTGGTGGCGTCCATCGTCATTGTCCTGCTCCCAGGGGTCGGGCGCGCCCTGGCCACCGTGGCCCACGGGCTGGCGCCGTTGCTCAACGCTATGCGGCGTCAGCGGCAGGATCCACCACCGAGAGTTGCGCGGACCGAACATTCGTTGCGTCTGAGCGGTCTGCGGCTGTGATTCGTTGCGTGACGAGGGTTGGCGAACCCGACCCCGATTCCCGTCGGACCCCGGACACACTTCAGGGGCGGCGAACCGCCGCCCCTGAAAGAGTGTGCCCGGCCGGTGAACCACCGGGGGGTCGGGCTGCCGGCGAACCGCCGGGTCTTTCACCGGCGCACCGCCGGCGAGCCGAACAGTGCCCGCTAGAAACGATCCACAAACTGTGAGTCAAGCCACTCGCGGAAGCGCTGCACCCAGTCGCCGTCGGTGGTCGGCCAGTCGAACTGACCGGTCATCGCCAGCACGCCGATCACCACTGCCGCGAGCCCGATCAGCACGCCGAAGAGCGCGTCGGTCTTGCCGGCGACGTGCCGGCGGCGGGTGGCCATCAGGCCGAGCACCGAGAGCACCGCGCCGAACGCGCCGAGCCCGATGCCGTAGCCGGCCAACGTGCCGGTCAGCACGAACAGCGCACCGGCGACGGCCACGATCAGGCCGAGGGTGGCGAGCAGGCTGGCCCGAGGCTTCGGGCCGCGCGTCACCGCCGGCTCGGCCACCTGACGGTCGGCGGTCGGGTCGACGGGACGGTCCGTCACGCTGTCCGCCGGTCGTCCGGGACGGTCCGTCACGCTGTCCGCCGTTCGGGTGGGGCGGGTCTCGCTGTCCACCGCCGTGGTGGTGGCGGAGCGGCTGTCGCTCTCCACAGGCGTGGTGGTGACGGGGCGGGTCTCGCTCTCCGTGGGCCGGGTGGTGGCGGCTCGGGCCACCGCGGCCCGCTTGGCGGCCTGCCGCTCGGCCTCGCCGGCCTCGTCGGTTGGCACTGCGGCGCTGCGGTACGTCGTATCGTCGGCGTCCCGGTCCGTGACCACCGGGCGGGCGGTGCCGCCGTCATTCGACCGGCCACCGGTCATCACCGTGTTCCCCCGGTCGTTGACCGGGGTGTCGCGGCCGTCAACGCGGCCGTCGAGGTTTTCGTCCTGCGTCGGCGTCGGCGCCGGCTCGGATCGGCCGGACAGCGAAGGAATCTTGACCACTACACACCTCCTGTTGAATGCGTGGTGGCCGACGGCATCGGGTGGCACCCACGCGGTACCGCCCCGGAATACCCCGCTGGGCGTTTTCTGACACCAATGCCGGGTACGCCGGCCGATGCCCTCCCGTGTCGATCACGGGTCGGTGGGGAGCACGCGCACTCCGGCCAGTTGCACGTACACCTCTCGGCGCTCGACGGCCAGACCCTTGCCGTCGAGGACATAGCCGGTCAACCAGACCCAACCGGGGTACGTCGGGCGAGCGTCCACACTCACCAGCCGCAGACGTAGCGCCCGCCCGCCGGCGAACTGGACCGAGCACTCCTCGCCGAGAAGCAGCAGGCTGCCGGGTTTCAGCTCGGTCACGTCGGCCAGTGCCCACGGCTGATCGGGATGCGGTGGCGGGCTCGGCAGGGCAACTCGGCGCCGCAACGGCACATCATGCGCCAGTGCGCCCAACTCCAGACCGGTCGATGCCTGCGTGCCAGGGTCAGCGCGGTGACCAAGAGATATTCGTTGTACGACACACGCACCGCGTCGTCCCTCCGCAGGAATGGCGTCACCACAGCCGACCCGCTAACGCGGATGGCTGCGACAGTGGACTATTGCCGACGCTATTTCCGGTGACGCTGCACGGGAGGCTCCGGCGCGTGACAGCGTGTTCCATGCTGGCCACCTTGTGCAACACGCCAAGCCGTTCTAATCTCAACCCGAATTGACGCACGATGAATGCACTAAAAATATGTGCGGGGTGAAACACCCGGTGTTGCAGGAAGGGCGCGGCGGTGTTGCATGACGGATGAAACAAACGGGTCCACGGTGCCTCGGAGGCAGCTCGGGCGGCTGCTCACACAGCTTCGCGAGGCCGCCTCGGTGACGCTGGAAGCCGCAGCCGAAGCGCTGGACTGCTCCCGGCAGAAGGTGTGGCGCATCGAGAAGGGGCTGGTCCCGGTGCGCGTGGTGGATGCGCGTGCCATGTGCGCTCTCTATCGCGTCCCCGATGATATGAAAGAGATCGTCGCCGGGCTCGCGAAGGAAACTCGCGCCACAGGGTGGTGGCATTCCTACGGTGATGTCGTCCCGTCGTGGTTCTCGCTGTATGTCGGTCTGGAATCGTCCGCCGTCGCGCTGCGCCAATATGACGCGGAACTAATCCCCGGGCTTCTGCAAACCCGCGAGTACGCCACCGAACTGTTCCGCAGGAAGAACCCCACCATGAGCGCGGAGGACCGGGAAAAGCTTGTGGAGGTCCGGCTGCAACGGCAGGGCATCCTCGTTCGCCGGCTGCCCGCCGCACCCACGCTGCGGGTCGTCCTGAGTGAGGCCGTGCTCCGCCGCGTGATCCCCGACCGCCGGGCCATGGTGGGGCAGTTGCGGCACCTGCTCGACGTGGCGACCCTGCCGACCGTGAGCCTGCGCGTGCTGCCGCTCGCCGCCGGTCCGCCGCTGGCAAGCGAGACGGGCACGTTCGTCCTGCTGGGCTTTGCGCAGGCGCTCGGGCGGGCGTCGAGCGAGCCGACCACCGTCTATCTGGAGAACATCACCGGAGCGCTCTACCTGGACAAGCCGGCCGAGGTGGCAGCGTTCGAACATGTCTGGTCTGATCTGGAAGCGCTCGCATCGAGTGAGGCAGAATCAGAGAAAATGATCACTTCGATCATCGAGGAGCATCATGATTGACCTTGCCGGTGCCGTCTGGCGCAAGAGCACCCGCAGCGGCGGGAGCGGTGGCAACTGCGTCGAGGTGGCCGACAACGTTCCCGGTGTCGTCGGCGTCCGGGACAGCAAGGCCCCGACCGGCCCGACGCTTGCCTTCGCCCCGGCCGCCTGGGCCGCCTTCGTGACCGGCGTGCAGGGCCAGCACCCGAGGCTGACGACAGCGCGTCCCTGACCGGCGTGCGGCAGCGCCAGCGCCGGGGCTGAGGCAGCTCAGGCGTCCGCTCCGAACGGGCTGGCTATCCTTGGCCCCCGTGCCAGAGGGACACACGATTCATCGCCTGGCAGCCCGGCACGCCGAGCTGTTCGCCGGGGACAAGCTGCACGCCAGCAGCCCGCAGGGCCGCTTCGCCGAGGGCGCCGCGCGGCTCTCCGGCACCATGCTGGAGAGCACCGAGGCGTACGGCAAGCACCTGCTGCACCACTACGCCGGCGAGCTGACCCTGCACGTACACCTTGGGTTGTATGGCAAGTTCACCGACGGGCCGGGGGAGCCCCCGGAGCCCGTCGGCCAGCTACGGCTGCGGTTGGCCAGCGACAGGCACTGGCTGGACCTGCGCGGCCCCACCGCCTGCGAGCTGCTCACCCCGCCCGAGGTCGCCGCGCTGCGAGGCCGGCTCGGGCCGGATCCGCTGCGCGGCGACGCCGACCCCGAGCGGGCGTACGCCAGGATCTGCCGCAGTCCGACGCCGCTCGCCGCGTTGCTGCTGGACCAGTCGGTGGTGGCCGGCACCGGGTTGATCTTCGTGACCGAGGCGCTGTTCCGGGCCGGGTTGCCGCCGACGATGCCCGGTCGAGGGCTGACCCGCTCCGGCTGGGACGCGCTCTGGGCCGACCTGGTCGGGCTGATGCGACTCGCGGTCACGCACGGTCGGATCGACACCGTCCGCGACGCGCACCTGCCGGAGGCGATGGGCCGGCCGGCGCGGGTGGACCGGCACGGCGGCGAGGTGTACGTCTACCGCCGCCCCGGCGCGCCCTGCCACATCTGCGGCACCGAGGTCAGCCGGGGCGAGCTGGCCGGCCGCAACCTCTACTGGTGCCGCACCTGCCAGGCCGGCTGAACCCGCCGCGCCGCACGCCGCCCCCGCATGATCGCACCGCGTCCGCGCGGTTGATCGCGCTGGACCCGCGCCGGCGCTCGGTCACCTGCCGTCGAGCAGCCAGCGGACCACCTCGATCTGGTGCGGAAGGACGACCTCGCCGTCGATGCTCCAGGCCAGCGTCTGCCCGATCGTCCAGCCCCGGACCCGCTCCCTGTTGAGCTCCAGCTCGGCGCTGAGTCGGTCCAGTCGGTGCCGGACAGCGGCCCGCGAGTGGCCGAGTTCCCGGCCGCGCACCATCGGCACCACCGAGAACTCCCGTTCGCCGGTTAGCGGCTTCGGGTCGATCACCAGCCAGGGTTCCCGGTCGGCGGCGAGGACGTTGCCGGCGTGCAGGTCCTGGTTGACCAGCACCTGCTCGCCCTGGCTCGACGACAGACCGCCGAGCAGGTCGAGGGCGGCGTCGAGGAGTCGCCGCTGGTAAGGCCGGCCGGCCCGCTCCCAGTTGCCGGGCATCCGGTCGATCCAGCCGGCGGCCTCGGCGGCCAGCGGGGTGAACGGTTCGCCAGCCGATCGCCAGAGTCGAGGCAGCAGGCCGACCGTCACGTCCAGTGCCCTGTCCATCGGTAGCTGGTGCAGGGCAGTGCCGGGTCGGCAGCGTTCCACAAGGAGGGCGCGTCGGTGCGGGTCGTGGGCGAGCAGCCGGACTGCGCCGTCGCCGTCCCAGTGGGCAAGTGCGTCGGCTTCGTGCCGGCTGTCGTCGTCCGGGTACTGGAGTTTCAACACGGCCGCCGTGCCGTCCGCCAGGTCGGCGGGCACAGCGAGGGAGGCGTGGGCGTACTCGAAGGGTTTTCCGAGCCGCAGTGACCACCGCTCGGCGCACTCGGCCAGCCAGGTCGGGAGCGTGGCCAGCCAGGCCCGGCCGGCGGGTGACGCGCGTACCCAGTCAAGTCCTTCGGGCAGATCCATCCGGCCATCCTGGGGCATCGACAGGTGCGGCGACGGTCACTGGGTCGTCGGAGGCTTTGCCTTCTGGGGGTAGATCGTCTCGTGGCGGGCCAGCATGGCGACGTACTCGCCGATCTTGCGCTCGCGGGTCTCCGCCCGTTTGACGGCGTTGAGCCGGTGGATGAGGGCGAAGCGGTTGGTCTTGGTGAGCACGTCGAACATGGCCTGGGCGGCGGGGTTGACGGCGATGGCGGCGAGCAGGTCGGCCGGGACCTCGGCCGTCGACGGTGGGGCGTAGGCGGCGGCCCACCGTCCGTCGGCCTTGGCGGCCTCCACCGCGGCGCGGCCCGAGGGCTGCATTCGCCCCTGCGCCTCCAGCCGGGCCACGTGGGCGACGTTGATCTGGGACCAGGAACTGCGGGGGCGGCGCGGGGTGAACCGGATCCAGGAGGTTTCCGCGTCCCGTTTGCGTGCCTGCCCGTCGATCCAGCCGAAACACAGGCCTTCGTCGACCGCATCCTGCCAGGTCAGCGCGGTAACGGTGCCGCCCTTTTTGGTCAGGGCGAGCCAGACGCCGGGCGACGTGGCGTGGTTGATCGACAACCAGGCGCGCAGCCCGTCGCCGTCCGCGACGATCAGCTCATCCAGCTCGGCGCTCGTCATGGTCGGCAGGCTATCGCCGCACTACGACAACAGCCCCGGCTCCGTGTCGCACGTTCAGCTCCGGACGATGATCGTCGCGTCGTCGGCGGCGACGCCGTCGCGGGCCTCGACCTCCCGGACCAGGCGGATGACCTCGGCGGGGCCGTCGGATTCCAGCAATCGCAGCAGCCCGGCCCAGTCGGTACGCCCGAAGGTGTCCACGAGTCGACTCGCACCGTTGCTCAGCAGGGCTGCCGTGGTCACCTCGTCCGCCGGACAACTGCCGCAGATCGCCTCGTCCACCACTCGCGGGTCGTCCTTGGCCACCCAGAAGCCGCCCGGGTTGTTGCGTCGGGCACGCAACTCCATCAGCAGTCGCCGGTACTCGTCGCTGCCCCCGCGGAGCCCCTTCAGCCGGGCCTCGAAGGACCTGGCGATCACCACCTCACGCGGGTCGTGGGCGACGAGCGGCACGTTCCCGGCCCGGCCGACGAGCACCACGGCGTCACCGAGGACGAGGTGCTCGACGAGCCCGTCGGCGCATCGGAGGATCGCGACGGCCGCGTGCGGGCTTATCGAATGGGCCACGTCGCACGTGTCGCGGTGTTCGTCGGTGATCCGCTCGATGCTCTGGGCCAGCACGTCACGCAGGCTCCGGTCCAGCGACAACGCGCCCAGGAGGGCGCCGCCCAGGCGGCTGGCGTACCAGGCCACGCCGTGTTTGCAGACCTCGTCGGCGCCGGCGATGCCGCCCGCGCCGTCGACAAGCACCAGGCCCGACGCAACGGCACCGGCAAAGTCCTCATTGGAACGCCCCGGGTGCCCCGCATCGGTCGCCATCGTCACGCGCACGGCCCGATCGTCGCAGATCACCCATCGACGCGCAGCGGCCGAAGCTCGGATCCCCCCGCCACGGTCGGTCGCTTCGTATCATGCCGGGCGTGGCTTCCGCGCTCGACAACCTCTCGCCGCAGCAGCGGGCGCTTGTCGACACGTGGCTACCGGGCGCGACCGTCGAGAAGGATCACAGCTGGGGCCTTGTGGCGACCACAGTCCTCGAAATGACCCACGCCGGGTCGCGATTCGTCGTCAAGGCGGGCGGCGACGATGACCATCACATCCAGCGGGAACTCCACGCCCACCGCCACTGGCTGCGCCCCTGGACCGACAGGGGTCGTGCGCCGGCCCTCGTGCGGGGCAGCGCAGAGGCGAAGCTGCTACTCACCCGATACCTGCCGGGCGAACTGGTGCTCGGCAGCGCGTACGCCGACGACCCCGGCATCTATCGGCAGGCAGGCGAGCTGCTGGCCCTGTTGCACGCGCAGACCGCCGTCCGGGGTGACAACTATGAGAAGAGCGAGAACGAGAAGTCGCTGACGGCCCTCAGTGGGCCACACCGAATCGCCCCGAGCACCGTGCAGCGATTGCGAGCCGAGATCGCCGGCTGGCCGACGCCGCCCGCGACCCTCGTACCCACCCACGGCGACTGGCAGCCCCGGAACTGGATCGTTCATGACAGCGCCGTGAGCATCATCGACTTCGGGCGTGCCGCGCTGCACCCCGCGGCCTCGGACTTCGGCCGGCTGGCCGACCGCGACTTCCGGCGTAACCCGGCTCTGGAGGCGGCCTTCCTCGACGGGTACGGGACCGATCCTCGCGAGCCGGGCGCCTGGTATCGCAGCCGGATCCGCCAGGCGATCGGCACCGTCACCTGGGCCTACCGGGTGGGCGACGAGGCGTTCGAAGCCGAGGGCCACCGCACGTTGCGCCTGTTGCAGGCAGAGGGCAAGGGCTCCGTCGGCAGCATGTGAACCACGCGTTGGCGCGTTCGGGCACGGGCATTTGACAGTCGAGCCGACTGCGGAGCAGGCTTGAGAGCTGACAACGATGTCAACGGACAAAAGGTGATGAACCGTACCCGCGCATTTCTCGTCGACGCACCCGGCCGGCCAGCCGGATCGCGGCGGCCCGTGGCCGTTTTCCGGCGCGGACCCGGTTCGTCCGCCCATCCTGGCCGTATGTCCCTTCCCTACCCGGCGGTGAGCAGCTGAGATGACCGACGTGCCCCGATCCACAGCCGAAACTGCCCCCGCCCCGGCAGGGTCACCCGACCTGCCCGACCTCGACGAGTTCCTCGCCGACCAGACCCGCGCGCTGCTCGACACGGCCCGCAGCGCGCTCCGGCCCGAGGGCGCTTTCTGGTGGCTTACCGACGACCGCACCCCCGACCCCGACGAACCGTTGTTCACGTGGATCACCTGCCGGATGACCCACGTGGCCGCCCTCGCCTACCGCAACGGCGACCCGGACGCCGCCGCCCTTGTCGACCACGGGGTGACGGCACTGCGCACGCTGCTGCGCGACGACACCTACGGCGGTTGGTTCGCTGCCGTGGACCAGCAGGGCGAGCCGATCAACGAGCGCAAGGCCGGGTACGACCACGCCTTCGTGCTGCTCGCCGCGTCAGGCGCGGCCCGAGCCGGGCGACCCGGCGCCGACAAGCTGCTCGCCGACGCACTGGCCGTGGTGCTCGACCGATTCTGGGACGACGACGCCGGCGCGGTCCGCGAATCGTGGAACCGCGACTGGACCGCCACCGAGGACTACCGGGGCGCCAACAGCAGCATGCACATGGTCGAGGCGTTCCTCGCCGCGAACGCCGCCACCGGCGACGCGAGCTGGGCGGACCGCGCCCTGCGGATCGCCACCCACCTGGTGCACGGCGAAGCCGCCCGACACGACTGGCGGTTGCCCGAGCACTTCACCGCCGACTGGACGCCGCTGCCCGACTACAACCGGGACCAGCCCGCCGACCAGTTCCGGCCGTACGGCTCCACGATCGGGCACTGGCTGGAATGGGCCCGGCTGCTGCTGGAGTTGGAGGCCGTCCTGCCGCAACCGCCCCGCTGGCTGCTCGCCGACGCCCGCGCCCTGTTCGCCGCCGCCGTGCGACGCGGCTGGGCGGTCGACGGCGCCGACGGCTTCGTCTACACGATCGACTGGGACGACCGGCCGGTGGTCCG
The DNA here is from genome assembly GCF_042898885.1 of Micromonospora sp. NPDC000316. Classification (NCBI taxonomy): domain Bacteria; kingdom Bacillati; phylum Actinomycetota; class Actinomycetes; order Micromonosporales; family Micromonosporaceae; genus Micromonospora; species Micromonospora sp. NPDC000316. The sequence continues at coordinate 80,105 of NZ_JBIAZG010000006.1, read as the reverse complement.
CTCCCGAATGCACTGGGTGCTGGCCGAGGCCATCGGCGCGGCGGTCACCCTGCACCGACGCACCGGGGACGCCGTCTACGCCGACTGGTTCCAGGTCTTCTGGGCGTACGCCCGCCGCAACCTCATCGACGCCACCGGGTGGCGGCACGAACTGGACGCGCAGAACCTGCCCTCGGACACGGTGTGGCACGGCCGACCGGACGTCTACCACGCGTACCAGGCGGTGCTGCTGTCCCGTTCCGCCGACGGGCTCGGCGGCCCCGGCCCGCTCAACCCGGGCGAGGTGACCGCATGATCGTGGTGGCGGGCGAAGCCCTCATCGACCTGGTGGTCACCGCCGACGGGCAACGGGCGGTGCCGGGCGGGTCGCCCGCGAACGTCGCGGTCACCCTGGCCCGGCTCGACCAGCCGACACGCCTGCTGGCCCGGATCGGCACCGACGAGTACGGCCGTCAGCTCACCGAGCACCTCAGCGCCAACCGGGTGGACCTGGCCTGGGCGGTCCGCGCTGAGCAGCCCACCTCGGTCGCGGTCGCCACCCTGAACGCCGCCGGGCAGGCCAGCTACGAGTTCCGGCTGGCCGGTGCCGCCGACTGGCAGTGGACGCCGCAGGAGTTGCCCGACCTGACCGGGACACCGGCGACCGCCCTACACACCGGGTCGCTCGCGCTCGCGCTGGCACCCGGCGCGCAGGTCCTGGAAGATCTGCTCGCCCGCGAACGCAAGCGGGACGCGATCACCATCTCGATCGACCTCAACCTCCGCCCGAGCATCGTCACGGACCGGGCGGCGGAGCAGGCGCGAGTACGCCGGCAGGTGAGCCTCGCCCACCTGGTCAAGGCCAGCGACGAGGACCTGGCCTGGCTCCACCCGGACCGCTCGGTGGCCGACGTGATGGCCGAATGGCGCGAGGCCGGGGTGTCCTGCGCGGTGGTGACCCGGGGAGGGGACGGCGCCTGGCTGCTCGCCCCGGACGGCTCACTGCACGAGCAACCAGCGGTACGCACCACAGTGGTCGACACCGTCGGCGCCGGCGACTCGTTCACCGGCGGCCTGCTGGCCGCGCTTGCCGACCTCGACGCGCTCGGTGACCGCACGGCCGACCGACTCGCCGCCGTAACCGAGCCGCAGTGGAATGCGGTGCTCCGCCAGGCCGCGACGGTGGCCGCACTGACCTGCGCCCGCCGTGGCGCCGACCCACCCCGCCGCACCGAGGTAGAAACCCTCCTCCACCCCACGCCCTAACCCCGCCCCCGCCCTCGCTCCTGCCCCGCCCTCGCTCCTGCCCCGGCCCCGCCCCGCGCCCCGGCCCCGCCACTCTCGCCCCGCGATCTTGCACTTTCTGCCCCGGCAAATGGTGCATTCAACGCCAATAGGCGACCGAAAGTGCAAGATCGCGGGGGCGGGGTGGGGCGGCTCGCGGGGTGGGGTGGGGGGGTGGTTAGGGGGGTGGCTGGGTTGGTAGGCCGCGGCGGAGTAGCCGGGTGGGGAGCACTGTTGTCGCTGGTGGGGAGTCGTCGCCGGCTATCCGTTGGAAGAGGCGCTCGGTGGCGACCCTCGCCAACTCCCTCGTGTCGTACGCGACGACCGTCAACGGCCGGGGCATCAGGTGGGCCAACTCGAAGTCGTCGAAGCCGACAAGCGCCGCGTCGCTACCCCGACGGTGCAGCTCCTGAAGCGCGCCGACGGTGAGCCGGTTGTTGCCGCAGAAGAACGCGGTGGGCGGGTCGGGAAGGTCGAGCAGCGTGGCGACCGCGCGGGCGGCATCCTCCGGCGCGATGAGCCGGTCGCGGAGCAGCGACTCGTCCGGGTCGACTCCGGCGTCGGCCAGCGCCGCCCGTGCGCCGGTCAGCCGCTCGCGCATGGTGGACACGCTTGGCGCGCCGAGCAGGAGGCCTACCCGCCGGTGCCCCTCGTCGAGCAGCGCGGCGACCCCGGCCCGGCCGCCACCGCGGTTGTCCAACAGCACGGCGTCGGCGAGCAGCCCCTGCGGGGGCCGGTCCAGGAAGACCACAGGCACGCCCAGCTCGACCTCGCGGCGCAGGAACGAGTGGTCGGGGCCGGCCGGCACCACGAGCAGCCCGTCGACCCGGCGTTGGGTGAAATCCTGGAGTACGGCGCGTTCCCGCTCCGGATCCTCCTCGGACGAGGCGGTGATCAACATGGTGCCGTGCGCGGCGGCGATCTCGGCGGCGACGCTGGCGATTGTGGCGTAGAACGGGTTGGCGATCTCCTCGATGAGCAGCCCGACGGTGGCGTTGAGCTGCCGGGAGCGCAGGTTGCGGGCGATGTCGTTGCGCCGGAAACCCAGCTCGGTGATGGCGGCCAGCACACGCCCGAGCAGTTCCTGACCCACCGGCTCGTCGTTGACGACCCGGGAGACCGTCTTCAGGCTGACCCCGGCGTGCCGGGCGACGTCGACCATCGTCGGGCGGCGCGCGGTCGGCCGGGTGGGGGTCTGGGTCACGGGGTGGTCCTCCACGGCGGGCGCGGGTCAGCGGTCGACGGCGGCGAGCGCGTCGACCGCCTTTCGGGCGGCGATCAACACCGGATCCCAGACCGGCGCGTACGGCGGAGCGTAGCCCAGGTCCAGTGCCGTCATGTCATCCACTGTCATGCCGTTCCACAGCGCAACGGCTAGCGTGTCGATCCGTTTGGCCGCCTCGGACCAGCCGACTATCTGCGCGCCGAGCAACCGGCCGCTGGGTCGTTCGGCGATCAGCTTGACGGTCATCGGCCGGGCGCCGGGGTAGTAGCCCGCGCGGCTGGTCGACTCGGCGATCACCGAGATGAAGTCGAAACCGGCTTCGGTGGCGTCCCGTTCACGGAGGCCGGTCCGGCCCACCTCCAGGTCGCAGACCTTCGTCACGGCTGTGCCGATCACGCCGGTGAAGGTGGCGTACCCGCCGCCGATGTTGATTCCGGCCACCCGGCCCTGCTTGTTGGCGTGCGTGCCCAGCGGCACGTGCACGGGCATCCCGCTGACCCGGTGCAGCGTCTCCACGCAGTCGCCGGCCGCCCAGACCCCGCGCAGCCCCGGCACCCGCATGCGGCGGTCCACCCGGATCCCGCCGGTCGGGCCGATCGGCAGCCCGGCAGCCTCGGCGAGCGCGGCGTTGGGGCGTACACCGAGGCCAAGGACCACGACGTCGGTCGGAATCGGCCCCTCGGCGGTGACGACCGCGGACACCCGGCCGTCCTGCTGTTCCAGGCCGGTCACCTTGAGGCCGGTGCGGATCGTGACGCCCAGGCCGCGCATCGCCTCGACGACCAGCTCGGCCATGTCGCCATCCACGGTCGACATGGCCTGGTCGGACGCTTCGACCAGGGTGACGCCCAGGCCGCGTTGGATAAGCGCCTCGGCCATCTCGACGCCGATGTATCCGCCGCCGACCACCACTGCCCGCCGCGGCTGCGGCGCGGCATCCAGCCAGTCGCGCAGCGCGGCTCCGTCGTCGAGGGTCTGCATGCCGAACACGCCACCCGCGTCGGTCTGCGCCCACGGTGGCTTCACCGGCACCGCGCCGGCCGCGTACATCAGCTCGTCGAAGGGCTCGCGGACCTCGCCGCCGCCGTCCAGGTCCCGTGCGACGACCTCGCGGCGTTCCAGGTCGATGGCGGTCACCTCGTGGCGCATCCGCACGTCCATGGCGAACTTCGAGCGGAACGTCTCCGGGGTCCGCGCGATCAGCTCATCCGGGCCGGCCACCTGACCGCTGATCCAGTAGGGGATGCCGCACGCCGAGTAGGACGTGAAGTGCCCCCGCTCAAAGACAACGATCTCCAGGTCGGTGTGGTCCCGGCGGCGTCGGGCCTGGGATGCCGCCGACATGCCGGCGGCGTCCCCGCCGATGACTATCAATCGTTGCGCCACGTGAACATCCTGTCACGAAGATCCTGAGCCACGGGTCTGTCGCGCCACGTCCTGCACCACGTCGACGAGCCGCCCGGTGCGGGCGAACACCGCCCGCTGCCGGGCCGCGCCCGTGCCATGCCGGCGCAGCCCGCCCAGCAGGTCGGTCACCTCGGCCCAGTCGCCGTGCTGCTCCAGGGCCGGGCGCATCCGCTCCACGAACCGGTCCAGCAGTTCCCACGCCGGGCGCAACTCCCCGGTGGTCACGTCGACGCCCTGGCCTTCCAGGCCGTCGTGGGCGGCCCGCCAGTGCGCGCCGACGAGCAGGTGGTGATCGGTCTGTAGGGCCGGGCGGTCGGCGTCGACGTCGGCCATGGCGGTGGCCACCAGAGCACGGACCAGCGCGGCGACAAGCACGGCGTCGTCCACTGACGGGCAGACGTCGCCGATCCGCAGCTCCACGGTGGGGTACTTCGCCGACAGCCGGGCGTACCAGTAGAGCATCCCCTCGTCGAGCATCACCCCGCTGGCGATCAGTTGGCGGATCAGCCGCTGGTAGTGCTCGTGCGACTCCAGCCAGGGCGTCGGCGCCACCGACGGCCAGCGCTCCCACTCCACCGAACGCCAACTGGCATAGCCGGTGTCCTCACCCCTAGCGAACGGGGAGTTGGTGGTGATCGCGTGCAGCATCGGCAGCCACGGCCGGACGTGGTTGAGCACCTGTACGCCGGTCTCCGGGTCGGGGACGCCCACGTGCACGTGCATGCCGTTGTTTCCCGGGCCGGGAACGAGCAGCCGGAACCGTTCGATCATCCGGTCGAAGCGCGGCTTGTCCACCACCGGCGGCACCGGCCCGTCGACCGGCCCGGTGCCGATGGCCAGCAGCCGTACGCCCGCCCGCTCGGCGGCGTCCGCGAGCGCGCTGCGCAGTACGCCGAGGGAGTGCCGGATCGAGGACAGCTCCAGACCGGGCGGGCTGCCGATCTCGATCTGGCTGGTCTGGAACTCCCGCTCCACCTGCCCGCGCAACTCCGCCGGCACCTGCTCCAGCACGAGGTCGACGGCGGGGACCGCGGCCCCGGTGTGCGGGTCGACGAGCAGGAACTCCTCCTCGACACCCACGGTGAGCAACTCGGTCCCCGCGGCCGTCCCGCTGGGCGCCTCCGTCACCTGGCCCGTCATCGCGACACCACCGTCCGTTCCAGCCGTTCGCGGTCGATCCGCGTCGGTCAGTCGCTTGGTTACCCACCGTGGTGACGCCGGGAAACGTGGCAAACGGCGCGTCGCCCCGCGTGTCGGCCCGCCCGGGCTCCTGCGTCGGGACCTGAGCGCACACCGCCTGCCCGTGGGCGTCCGAGCGCTCGTCGCCGTTTGGCCGACCGGAGTGACACCGGGTCCTATGCTGAGCCCGTGCCGGCACCGCTGGGGTTCCTCTGGGTGGAGTGGATGTCCGCGTTCACCCAGCTCACCCTGCTCGCGGAACGCCCGACCGACATGCTGGCGGGTGCCGCGCTGACCGCCCTGGTGCTGTTCACCGCGCTGCTCGCGGCGCGGGTGCCCGGCCCCTCCGGAGGGCCGGGCTTCGCGCGCCGCTGGGCCGGGCTGCGGGCCCGCTCCCGCGGCCGCCGGATGCCCCGTCAGATCGACCCGGACGCCGCCGGGCGACCCCGACCTCGCGCACCCGGTCACCCCTCGGCCGCGTAGCGCCACACCGCCGCGCGGCCGATCCCGCCGTCACCGGTCCTTCCGCCCGGCGGACGCCGCCGGGGGAGGACCCCACCGGAATCGGACCGAGGGGTTTCCCATGCTCGCCTTCGCACCACTGCACAGCGTCGTCGGCGCGGCCGGCGCCGCGCTGTCCTGGCTCACCGATCTGCTCGAACCGCTTGCCGGCGGCATGGCGACCGCCGCCGCCATCGTCCTGTTCACCATCGCCGTGCGGTTACTGATCTCCCCGCTGACCGTGGCGCAGGTCCGCGGGGAGCGGCGCCGCGCGGCGCTCGCTCCACAGGTCCGCGACCTTCAGCGGCGGTACGCGAACGACCCCGCGAAGCTTCAGGGTGAGGTGTTCGCGCTGTATCGGTCGGCCGGCGCCAACCCGATCGCGGGCTGCCTGCCGCTGCTGATCCAGGCGCCGTTCCTGCTCGTCCTGTACCGGCTCTTCGGCACCAGTGAGGGCGGCACCGGCCTGCTGACCGAGCGGCTGGCCGGGGTGCCGCTCGGCCACCATGTCAGTGACGGGTTGTCCGGGGCGGCCGGCCCGCTCTTCGGCGTCCTGCTGGTCCTGCTGCTGGTGGTGGCGTGGTGGTCGTCGCGGCGTGCCCGTCGGGCGTCGGCGGCGGTCGGGACGGTGGCCGGTACGCCCACCGAGGGGCCGGGTGCCGCGACGCTCGGCCGGCTGCTGCCCCTGCTGCCGTTCACGACCGTGCTGGTGGCGCTTGTGCTGCCGCTCGCCGCGGTGATCTATCTGCTGACCACTACCGCCTGGTCGGCGCTGGAGCAGGTGGTGCTCCGGCGTCCGCAGGCCGCGTAGCGGGGACGGCCCCTGCCCGCGATCGGGCAGGGGCCGTCGGCAGTGCCCCTCTGGACAGGAACAGTTAACTGTCTTAATAATTAGCGCCTACGTTGACATCCATGGATGCCCAATCGGGCGTGGAGGGCCGCATGAAGCCTGCCAGATCCCTTGTCCTGTCCCTCGTCACCGCACTCGCCGCGACGCTCGGCGCGGCCTGGGTCGCGCTGCCCGCGTTCGCCGCCGGAGCAACCGCCAGCTTCGTCAAGACCGCCGAGTGGGGTGCCGGCTGGGAGGGGAAGTACACGATCACCAACGGCGGCGGCTCGACCATAAACGGTTGGAACCTCGTCTTCGACCTGCCGTCCGGCACCACCCTGGGCAGCTACTGGGACGCGTTGCTCACCTCCGCCGGCCAGCGGCACACCTTCACCAACCGCTCCTGGAACGGCAGCATCGCCCCCGGTGCGTCGGTCTCCTTCGGCTTCCTGGCCAGCGGCTCCGGCTCGCCGACCGGCTGCCAACTCAACGGGGCACCCTGCGGCGGCGGCACCCCACCGACCACAGCGCCCCCCACCACAGCGCCGCCGACCACGGCACCCCCCACCACAGCGCCCCCGACCACGGCACCCCCCACCACAGCGCCCCCGACCACGGCACCGCCGACCGGCGGGTTGCCGAAGCACCTGCTCACCGGCTACTGGCACAACTTCGACAACCCCGCCGTCGAGCTGCGACTGCGCGACGTCCCGATCCAGTACGACCTGGTCGCGGTCGCCTTCGCCGAGGCCACCGCCACACCGGGCGCGCTCACCTTCGGCGTCGACCCCGGGCTCTCCGCCGCGCTCGGCGGCTACACCGACGCGGACTTCACCGCCGACGTGCGTACGCTGCACAGCCGCGGCCAGCGGGTGATCCTCTCCGTCGGGGGCGAGGCCGGCCGGGTCACTGTCAACGACGCGGCGTCGGCCACCGTGTTCGCCGACACCGCCGCCGCGCTTATCGCCCGTTACGGCTTCGACGGCATCGACATCGACCTGGAGAACGGGCTCAACCCGACCTACATGGCGCAGGCGCTGCGAGCGCTGCGGGCCAAGGTCGGCGCCGGCCTGATCATCGCGATGGCCCCGCAGACGATCGACATGCAGTCCCCGGCCAGCGGCTACTTCAAGCTGGCCCTGGACATCAAGGACATCCTCACCGTCGTCAACACCCAGTTCTACAACTCCGGTGCGATGCTCGGCTGCGACCAGAACGCCGCGTACTCCCAGGGCACTGTGAACTTCATCGTCGCGCTGGCCTGCATCCAACTGGAGGCTGGGCTGCGCCCCGACCAGGTCGGTCTCGGCCTACCCGCGGGCCCCGGTGCGGCCGGTGGCGGCATCGTCGCGCCCAGCGTGGTCAACGCGGCCCTGGATTGTCTCGCCCGGGGCACCAACTGCGGCAGCTTCCGGCCGCCGCGCACCTACCCCGGCATCCGGGGTGCGATGACCTGGTCGGTGAACTGGGACGTCAGCAACGGCAACGGCTTCGCCCGCACGGTGGCCCCGCACCTGGACACCCTGCCCTGAGTCGTCGCCAACCGCCCGGCTGACCGGGACGCGGATCAACGACCGGCGGTCACCGACCGCCGGTCGTCGCGCTCCCGGCGGCGGCGGATCTTACGGAGGGCCCAGCTCGCCAGCATGACGACGAAGACCGCGATGATGGCGTAGTTGAACCAGTCGCTGTACCGCCCGACGTCCTGCCAGCGGCTGCCCAACAGGTATCCGGCGCCGACGACCAGGCCGTTCCACACGCCGCTGCCGATCGTGGTGAGCAGGATGAACTCGCCCAGCGGCATCCGGTTGGCCCCGGCCGGAACGGAGACCAGGCTGCGGACCACAGGCACCACCCGGCCGATGAGCACCGCCCACCTGCCGTGCCGCTCGAACCAGCGGTCGGCCCTCTCCAGGTCGTCGCGGTCCACAAGCGGAATGTGATCCAGCCACCGCTTGAGCCGCTCCTCGCCCAGCGCCGCGCCCAACCAGTAGAGCGCCAGCGCGCCCACAAGCGAACCGACCGTCGCGGTCAGCACCACCAGGAAGACGTTGAACTGGCCCTCGTGGGCCAGGAAGCCGGCCATCGCCAGCACGATCTCGCTGGGGATGGGCGGGATGATGCTCTCCAGGGCCACCAGCAGGGCCACGCCGAGCGGACCCATCGCCTCGATCACCATGGCCACCCAGCCGGTCAACCCGGTGAACTCGGACGGGTCGCCAGCCTGGGCGTAAGCCATTGGTCGTCCTTCCGCGCCGGTGAGGGGGGATCAGACCCTCATACCCACTGGCGGGCGACGCACACACACCCGGCGGGACGCGGCGGTCAGTGCTCCGGGTGCACCGCCGTGTCCGCCGGCCCCTGTCGCCAGCCGCTGAACCGCACGGTGAGCCCGGCCCGCGACGGCGCGCAGCAGAACGGGCCGGCCGTGACCTGTGCCGTCGGGTCCAGCGGCGTCAGCCGGACCAGCCGCCACGGCTCGTCGTCCACCCGGGCGCGCACGGTCAGCGCGTCGCCGGCCCGGCTGACCCGGATCGTGACCTCCCGGCCCGCCCACTGCGGCACCGGGGCCACCGACCAATCGGAGAACTCCCGCGTCACCACCGCGCCGAGTTGCAGATCGCCGTCGCTCATCTCGACGCCGGCCTTGGTCCAGGTCCGCTCGTCCGCCCGCACCAGCACGCCGGCCTGGTCGAACTGCTCGCTCAGATCGAGGGCGAAGCTCACCTCCATGGCGCTGCCGACCGGCAGCGGCGCCAGCAGGGCCGGGGCGTCGTCGTGTACGAAGCCGTAGCTGGTACGCCGCCAGAGGTCGCTCTCCGCCGCCGGCTCGACCACCAGCTCCCCGGCCGGGCCGTGCTCGACGCGCACCGGCTGACGCAGCCAGGTGCCCCGGGCCCAGTCCAGCGGTTCGCTCGGCGGTACGAGGCTGATCTCCATGCCCCGAACGGTACCGCCGGAGCGGGCCAGCCCCGACGGCCGGGTTTGCCGCGATGATCAACCGGAAATGTTCGTACGGCATGGGTGACCGTTGGTATTCCGAAGCCGTTGTTTACTGCCTCGACATCGACACGTACGCCGACTCCGACGGTGACGGGGTCGGTGACATCCGTGGATTGATCGGCCAGTTGGACTATCTGGCCCGGCTGGGCGTGACCTGCCTGTGGCTGCACCCGATCCACCCGTCACCCAACCGCGACGACGGCTACGACGTCACCGACTTCTACAACGTGGACCCGCGCTTCGGCACCCTCGGCGACTTCGCCGAACTGCTGCACCAGGCGCAGAACCGGGGCATCCGCGTGATCATCGACCTGGTGGTCAACCACACCTCCGACGAGCACCCGTGGTTCCAGTCCGCACGCTCCTCACCGGACTCGCCGTACCGTGACTGGTTCGTCTGGTCCGACACCGAGCCGGACGACAGGCACCAGGGCATGGTCTTCCCCGGGGAACAGCGCGAGACCTGGAGCTACGACCGCACCGCCAAGGCCTGGTTCTACCACCGGTTCTACAAGTTCCAGCCGGACCTCAACATGGCCAACCCGCAGGTCCGCGCCGAGGTCAAGAAGATCATGTCGTTCTGGCTCCAGCTCGGTGTCTCAGGCTTCCGGATGGACGCCGTGCCGTTCATCATCGAGCTGACCGAACCGGGCAACCCGAACTCGCCAAAGGACTTCGAGTTCCTCACCGAGATGCGCCAGCACGTGCAGTGGAGGCGCGGCGACGCCGTCCTGCTGGCCGAGGCGAACGTCGAGCCCGACGAACTGCCGACGTTCTTCGGCGACAGCAGCGGCTCCGGCAACCGCATCCACATGCTCTTCGACTTCATGCTCAACGGTCGGCTCATGCTCGCCCTGGCCCGGCAGGACCCGGAGCCGCTGATCGACGCGCTGCACGACACCCCGAAGCTGCCGGTCGGCGGGCAGTGGGCCACCTTCCTGCGCAATCACGACGAGATCGACCTGTCCCGGTTGACCACCGAACAACGCAACCAGGTGTACGCGCAGTTCGGCCCCGACGAGAACATGCGCATCTACGACAGGGGCATCCGTCGCCGGCTCGCCCCGATGCTGGGCAACGATCGGCGGCACATCGAGCTGGCGTACGCCCTCCAGTTCTCCATGCGCGGCACTCCGGTGCTGCGCTACGGCGAGGAGATCGGGATGGGCGAGGACCTGTCGCTGCCCGGTCGGGAGGCGATCCGTACGCCGATGCAGTGGTCGTACGCCGCGAACGCCGGCTTCTCCACGGCGGACCCGGAGAAGTTGGTCCGCCCGGTCATCGACAAGGGTGAGTTCGGCTACCAGAAGGTCAACGTCACGGCCGCGCGCAGCGACACCAAGTCGCTGCTGGCCTGGTTCGAGCGCATGATCCGGACGCTGCGGGAGGCGCCGGAGATCGGCTCCGGGTCGACCACCCACATCGACGTGGCGATGCCGGCCGGCGTGCTGGCGCACCGGGCGGACGGGCCGACCGGGACCATGGTGTTCGTGCACAACCTCGGCACGGACGACGTCGAGGTGGACCTGAGCAGCCTCGAACCGGAGGCCGACATGCCGATCGACGTGCTCTCCGACCGTGGCTACGGCGAGTTGGGCAAGCTCGGCGCGGTCAAGGTCTCCGGGCACGGATACCGGTGGATTCGCCTATGCCGGGGTCGGGGGTTCTGACGCTAAGCTCCTCCGATCACCCCAAGTTACCCGGAGGTAGTCATGTCGGAGGAGCCCCGCGTCGCCATCGTCACCGGAGCCGCACGCGGTATCGGTGCGGCCACCGCCCGGCGGCTGGCCGCCGACGGCATGGCCGTCGCTGTCGTCGACATCGACGAGGCGGCCACCAAGGAGACGGTGGACGCCATCGCGGGCGCGGGCGGCCGTGCCCTCGGTGTGGGCGCCGACGTGTCCGACCGGGCGCAGGTCGAGGCGGCCGTCGAACGGGTCGCCACCGACCTGGGCGCGCCCACCGTGCTTGTCAACAACGCCGGCGTGCTCCGCGACAACCTGCTGTTCAAGATGACGAACGCCGACTGGGACACGGTCATGGGCGTACACCTGCGCGGCGCGTTCCTGTTCAGCCAGGCCGCGCAGAAGCACATGGTGGAGCGCAAGTGGGGGCGGATCGTCAACCTCTCCAGCACCTCCGCGCTTGGCAACCGGGGCCAGGCCAACTACGCCGCCGCCAAGGCGGGCCTGCAGGGCTTCACCAAGACCCTCGCCATCGAGTTGGGGCCGTTCGGGGTGACCGCCAACGCGGTCGCCCCCGGCTTCATCGTCACCGACATGACCGCGGCCACCGCCGCCCGGATGAAGGTCGACTTCGAGGCGTTCAAGCAGCACGCTGCCGCCGAGATCCCTGTACGCCGTCCGGGCCTACCGGAGGACGTCGCGCACACCATCTCGTTCCTGACCAGCGAGGGCGCGGGGTTCGTCTCCGGCCAGGTCATCTACGTCGCTGGCGGCCCGCGGGCCTGATCGTCTCGCCGACGGGGGCGCTCCATCCACCAGGGAGCGTCCCCGTTCGCGCGGTCGTTGTGCGGTCTTCGCGCGCTCGGGTCGGCGGTGCGGTGCGGTTTGTTTTGGGCGGTCAGGCCACGTCGCGGCGGGTCCGCCAGAGCCAGAACAGGCCGAGCACCGGCAGCACCAGCGGGATATAGCCGTATCCGCTGCCGAACTGCGACCACACGGTCTCGTCCGGGAAGAGTTCCTTGTCGACCAGGCTCAGAACACCGACCGCGACGACCCCGACCAACTCCACTGAGCAGCAGACCAGCGCCACCCGGCGGCCGGCGTGCCCGGCGCGGGCTAACCCCACAGCGGCCACGATGTAGATGAGCGCGGCCACAGCGGAGAGCAGGTACGCCACCGGCGCCTCGTCGAACTTGGTGGCGATCTGCAGGCCGGCCCGGCTGGTCGCCGCGATGGCGAAGATCAGGTAGACGGCGATCAGCAGGCGACCCGGCCCGCTGTTTGTGGTACGCCGAGCCGGTCGTGTCTCAACCACCGAGCACCTCCCAGGTCTGCTGCAACCGGACCACCACCACCGGCGTCACCAGGCAGACCGCGCAGACGATCCCGGAACCCCACCGGGTCGGCTCCATCCGGGCCAGTACCCAGGCCAGCGGCGGCAGGCAGACAAGTGTGACGAGGTAACCGAAGAACGCGCCCGGCTCACCGGGTCGATCGCCGCCACCGATCGCGACAAGCGCGACCACACCCAGCGCGAGCAACGCCAACTCCAGCAGGGCCAGGCCGGCGAACTGCACCCGGTCCGGTGGCCTGTGACGTACGGCCATGACCAGCGCCCACACCGCGACGAGCAGCGACAGCACGATAGATACCGTCGCGAGGATCCCATCCACCGGCGAGTTGGCCGCCGCCGCGCTGGTCATCGGCCACACCCGGTCGTTGCCTCGGTCACCGGCACAGCCTACTAACCGTCGTAGTACCCCCTCGATTCCGCCTCGCTGTCGTCGCGGTGCTCGTTGTCGTCCGCTGCTCGTCGTCGCGCGGCCACCACGACCATCCCGGCACTCCGGTTGGTCAACCCGCCGCCGGCACGCCCGCTGCGGCGACTAGCGTGGATCAGGGCCGTGGCGTCGCCGCGGTGGGGGAAGACAGCGGAGGTACACGTGCTGCGGTTCGGCTTGTTCGGCACCGGTCACTGGGCGATCGAGACGCACGGGAAGGCGTTGCACGCACACCCGGACGCGGAACTCGTCGGGGTGTGGGGGCGCAACCCGGAGCGGGCCGCCTCCCTGGGCGAGATGTACGGGGTGCCGACGTTCAACGACATCGACGCCCTCATCGAGCAGTGCGAGGCGGTCGCCGTCGCGCTGCCGCCGGACATCCAGGCCGACATCGCGGTCCGGGCGGCCACGGCCGGCCGCCACCTGCTGCTGGACAAGCCGCTGGCGCTCACCGTCGCCGACGCCGACGCGGTGGTCGCCGCAGCCGAGGCGTCCGGGGTCGCCTCGGTCGTCTTCTTCACCCAACGGTTCCAGCCGAACGTCACCGCGTTCCTCGCCGCGACCGCCGCCGCAGGTGGCTGGCAGCACGGTCGGACCACCGCGTTCGCGTCGATCTTCCAGGAGGGCAGCCCGTACGGCGGGTCGCTGTGGCGCCGGGAGCACGGCGCGCTCTGGGACATCGCCCCGCACGCGCTCTCGATCCTCCTGCCGGTCCTCGGCCGCGTGACCCAGGTCGCCGCCATGGACGGGCCGAGCGGGATGGTGCATCTGCTGCTCACCCACGACGGCGGCGCCACCAGCAGCGCCTCGCTCTCCCTGGACGCCCCGACCGAGGCGATGGCCCGGGAGTTCGTGTTCTACGGCGAGAACGGCATCGAGACCGTTCCCCAGGGCGAGTACGACGCCGCCACGGCGTTCGGCGTGGCCATCGACCAGCTCATCGAGCAGGTACGCGCCGGCACCCGCGACCACCGCTGCGACGTCCGCTTCGGCCGCGAGGTGGTCAACATCATCTCCGCCGCCGAAACCGCCCGCGAAACCTCCCGCACAGTCCCCGTCCGCTCGTAACCGCACCCCACCCGACCCGCCCGGTCCGGGCCCCTGCTCCCCCCGGTGATCATGAAGTTATTGCCCTCGATCCCGGCGCGTCGTGACAATAACTTCATGATCACCGGGGTGGGGGAGGGTTTGGTCTTTAGGCGGGGGGCGTTAGCGCGGCGGCCAGCTCGTTCGGTGACTCGAACTGCTCCACCGGCAACGCCCGCAACGTCTGTAACAGGGCTGTGCTGGCCCCGTTCTCCTGTGCCCAGCGGACCAGGTCCTCGCGGGAAACCGGGTAGTCGAGCCCGGCCAGGTAATCCTGCAACTGCACCCCGGTGACGGCCATGCCGGCCGGCTACCCGCTCGGTGTGGGCGTACACGGATGGACGGCGTGTTGCCGGCGGCGCGCCGACGGTTTGTCGAAGCGGTCGTCGGGTAGCCGCTGCCATGCTGGTTCAGCGGCTCGGCGCGCCGAGCGACTTCGACCCGTTGCTGGAGCGCGTTCGAGACGCCCGGGTGGTGATGATCGGTGAGTCCACCCACGGCAGTTACGACTACTACCGGCTGCGCGAGCAGCTCACCCGACGGCTGATCGCGGAGGGCGGCTTCTCCTTCGTGGCAGTGGAGGGCGACTGGCCGGACTGCGACCGGGTGCACCGCTCGGTCACCGCCGCGCCGGGCGGCGCGTTGGAACCACAGAACGCGCTGGAACGGTTCGAACGGTGGCCGACCTGGATGTGGGCGAACGCCGAGGTGGCGAGGTTCTGCAGCTGGCTGCGGGCGTGGAACCTGGAGCGGCCGGAGCACCAGCGGGCCGGCTTCCACGGGCTCGACGTGTACAGCCTCTGGGAGTCGATGCAGGCGATCTTCGACTACCTGGGGGAGGAGGACCCGACCTCGCTGGAGGCGGCGCAGGACGCGTACCGGTGCTTCGAGCCGTACGGCAAGCGGGTCGAGGATTACGGCGCGGCCAGCCGGTTCGTCTCCGCCCGGTGTGAGGAGGAAGTGATCCGGCTGCTGGCGCGGACCCGGGAGCAGGCGCTCTCCGGCGGCCCGGACCGCTTCTCGGCCTGGCAGAACGCCGAGGTGGTGGCCGGCGCGGAACGCTACTACCGGGCGATGGTGGCCGGCGGCCCGGATTCGTGGAACATCCGGGACACCCACATGCAGGACACCCTGGACCGGCTGCTGGAACGGTACGGCCCGGACGCCCGCGGGATCGTCTGGGCGCACAACACGCACATCGGTGACGCGCGGGCCACCGACATGGCCGCGGACGGGATGGTCAACATCGGTCAGTTGGCCCGGGAGCGGCACGGCGACGACGCGGTGACGCTTGTCGGGTTCGGCAGCTACCGAGGAACTGTGATCGCCGCTCCCCGGTGGGGTTCACCGCCGGAGCCGATGGTGGTGCCGCCGGCGCGGGAGGGTTCGGTCGAGCGGCGGTTGCACGAGCTGATGCCGGAGCGGGCGGTGCTCGTCTTCGGTGGCGACCAGCCGGACTGGGTCACCGACACCGCTGACCACCGGGCGATCGGGGTGGTCTACGACCCGTCCTTCGAGTCCTGGGGCAACTACGTGCCGACGCGACTCGGTGAACGCTACGACGCGTTCATCTGGTGCGACGAGACGACAGCCCTGCACCCGCTGCCCGTCCCCGCCGTCCCTGGCGAGATGGAGACGTACCCAGCCGGGGTGTGATCAGGGCTGGCGCCGATCATGGAGTTGTGGTGCGTCGGACGAACGCCAGCACCACAACTCCATGATCGACCGGTCGGGCTCAGACCTGGGACGGGGCCCTGTCATTCAGTTCGGTGCGCAGCTTCTCGCCCTCGATGTCGACGTTGGGCAGGACGCGGGACAGCCAGCGTGGCAGCCACCACGCCCGGTCGCCGAGCAGCGACATCACGGCGGGGACGATCGTCATGCGGACCACGAAGGCGTCGATGGCCACACCGATGGCGAGCGCGAAGCCCATCGACTTGATCACCGGATCCTCGAGGAACACGAAGCCACCGAACACGGAGATCATGATCAGGGCGGCGGCGGTGACCACCCGGGCACCGTGCCCCATGCCGCTGATCGTGGCCTGCCCGGCGGTCTCGCCGTGTACGTAGTCCTCCCGCATCCGCGACACCAGGAAGACCTCGTAGTCCATGGCGAGGCCGAACAGGATGCCGATGAGCAGGATCGGCAGGAAGCTGATCAGCGGAGCGGGGCTGTCCAGGCCCACGAGGCTGGCGAGGTGCCCCTGCTGGAAGACCGCGACAGTGATGCCGAACGTGGCGGCGACGGTGAGCAGGAAGCCCAGCGCGGCCTTGATCGGCACCAGCAGCGAGCGGAACACCAGCATCAGCAGCAGGATCGAGAGCCCGACCACCAGCAGCAGGTAGACCGGCAGCGCGTCGGAGAGTTTCTCGGAGACGTCGATGCCAACGGCGGTGACACCGGTGAGCAGCACCTCGGCGTCGGGGATCCCGCCCACCGAGTCGCGGATGTCGTTCACCACGGTTTCGGTGGCCTCGTCGGTCGGGCCGGTCTTGGGCACCACCCCGAGCAGCGCGGTCCGACCGTCCGGGCTGACCTGCGGCGGCGTCACCGCGAGGACGTTCTCGGTGCCCTGGATGAGGGCGGTGACCTGCGGCACGGCGGCAGAGGTGGCCTGCGGCGTGTCACCGGCGACCACCACCGCGAGGCGGCCGGTGAAGCCCGGCCCGAAGCCCTCGGTGGTCAGGTCGCTGGACACCCGCGCGGGCGAGCCGACGGCCGCCGTCGACGGGTCCGGCAGGGCCAGGCGCATGTCCGGCGTGGGCAGCGCGAGCAGCCCCAGGCCGAGCAGGCTGAGCAGGATGACCGGTACGCGGAACCGGGTCACGAACCGCGCCCAGCGGAAGCCGAAGGCGGATCGGTCCTCGGTCGGCGCGGTCGCGGGCTGCTCGGCGCGGTCCGGGCCATCGGCCGACCCAGCAGCACCGGCGCGCAGCCGGCGGGGGAGCACCCGGCGGCCGGCGAAGCCGAGCAGTGCGGGCTGGAGGGTGATCGCGACGAGCACCGCGACGGTGACGGTGCCGGCTGCGGCGAGACCCATGACGGTGAGGAACGGGATGTTCACCACGGCCAGCCCGGCCAGGGCGATGACAACTGTGGCGCCCGCGAAGACCACTGCGGAGCCGGCGGTGCCCACGGCGCGGCCGACCGCTTCCTCCGGTGAGAGGCCGTCGATCAGGTTCTGCCGGTGCCGGGAGGTGATGAACAGCGAGTAGTCGATGCCGACCGCGAGACCGAGCATCAGCGCGAGGATCGGCGCGGTGCTGGTCAGCTCGATGACACCGCTCAGCGCGAACAGGCCGGCCATGCCGACGCCCACGCCGATCAGGGCGTTGAGCAGGGTCATCCCGGCGGCGACAAGCGAGCCGAACGTGATGACCAGAACGATCGCGGCCACCAGCACGCCGAGCGCCTCGGTGGAGCCGACCTCCGGCTCACCACCAAGCACCTCGCCGCCCGGTGCGACCTGCCAACCCTTCGCCTTGACGGCGGCACCGACCTCCCCGTACGCGGTGCGCTGCTCGTCGGTCACCCCGTCGGAGCCGTTCGCGAACTGGACCTGGACCAGCGCGTACCGGCCGTCGGGCGAGACCGCGCCGACCTGGAGTGGGTTGACCGCGCCGACCACGCCGGGCAGCGCGGAGGCCTCCTGGACCAGCTCCTGCACCACGGCCTGGCCCTCGGGGGTGGCCAGTTGGCCGTCCGCCGGTGCCTTGACGGCGATGGTGCCGGTGGCGCCGCTGGCCGCCGGGAACTGCTCGGCGAGCAGGTCGAGGGCGCGCTGGCTCTCGGTGCCGGGCATCGTGAAGTTGCTCGCTGTCGGGCCGCGCAGGGTCGCCGCGGCCAGACCGGCACCGACGAGTACGACGAGCCAGAGCGCGACGACGAGACGTCGCCGGCGCAGCGCGCCCCGGCCGAGCCGGTAGAGCAGGGTGGCCATCAGGAGTCCTTGTCCGTGGTCGTGGATTGTTGGGGCAGGGTTGCATCGACGGGGGCGATTGCCCGTCGGGCGAGGGTGAGCAGGGCGACGCGCAGGTCGTCGTCTCCTACGTCGGCGAACTCGGCGCACGCCTCGGGGATGCCGGCGAGCAGCACGAGCGCGGTGATCCGGGCGACTGGCTGGTCGGAGTGCCCGGCCAGGGCGTCGCGCAGGCGTTCGGAGATCTGCTGGATGTGGGCGAAGGCCGGCTGGCAGAGCAGCTCCGCGAATTCGCCGCGCAGGAGCGCGATCTCCCGCCGGAACCGGACGGCGAGGTCGACGAAGCCGACTGCGGCGGCCTCCTGGCCGTCGGCGCCGGTGCGGCCAACGAGTTGCTCGTCGAGGTCCCGCAGCACCGCGATGGCCGGTGCCATCAGCTCGGCGAGGAGGGCTTCCTTGTTGGCGAAGTGGTAGAGCACTGTGGCCTTGGAGCAGCCGACCTCGCGGGCGATGTCCTGCAGGGAGGTGCCCCGGTAGCCGCTCACCGCGAACTGCCGCGCCGCTGCGGCGAGGATCTCGCCGTGCGTCTCGGACACTGCTCTCACCATGACTGGTCCACCTCCGCAGACCAGCATGCCTGACCGATCGGTCAGACCCTGACCGATCGGTCAGATAACACTCGTGGTGTTCCCCACACCCGGGCCGGGTTTATCCGGCGTGCTCCCTGTCGTACCTGGTCCGGGCCTCGGCGATGGCGCGGCGATGCCGCTCGGCCCAGTTGGTCAGCGCGACCAGGGCCTCGTACAGCTCCAACGCCATCGGCGTGGCCGTGTACTCGACCTTGGGTGGCACGGTCGGGTAGACCCGGCGGTGCAGCAGGCCGTCGCGTTCGAGGTTGCGCAGCGTCAGCGTGAGCATACGGCGGCTGATCCCCTCGATGTGCCGCTCCAACTCGGTGAAGCGCACCGGCCCGTTGGAGGCGGCCACCAGGATGCTGATGCTCCACTTGCCGCCGACCCGGTCCAGCACCTCGCGGACGGTGCACGCCCGGGCCTGCCCCGGGGTGAACGGCACGTCTTCGGCCGCGCAGGCCAGCTCCGCCGCGACCAGCGCGGACACATCGCTGTTCCTCTGGGACATCACAGTGCCTCCTTCCGCTCGGACTCATGGTCACAGACGATGACGTCGGTAACAAACCGTGCACCAAGGAGGAGTTTCATGGACCGGGTCGTCCCGTCCCGTTGGCCGGCGCTGCTCGTGCTCTGCGCCGGAAGCATGATGATCATTCTGGACGGCAGCGTGGTGGCTGTCGCGCTGCCCGCGATCCAGCGCGACCTGGGCTTCACCGCCCCGGGCCTGGCCTGGGTGGTAAACGCCTACCTGGTCGCGTTTGGCGGGCTGCTGCTGCTCGCCGGCCGCCTGGGCGACCTGCTGGGCCGGCGGCGCGTCTTCCTGGCCGGCGTCACGCTGTTCACTCTGGCCTCGCTGGGCTGTGCCGTGGCCACCGGGCCGGCCCTGCTCGTCGCCGCGCGGTTCGGTCAGGGTGCCGGCGGTGCGCTGGCCATGGCGGTAAGCCTCGGCATGATCGTCCGGCTGTATCCCGAGCCGGCCGAGCGGGCTCGTGCCATCGCGGTCTTCGCCTTCACCGGCGCGGCCGGCGCGTCGATCGGGACGGTGGCCGGCGGGTTGCTGACCGAACTGGCCGGCTGGCGGTCGATCTTCCTGGTCAACCTGCCGATCGGCGTGCTCATCCTGGTCGCCGCCGTCCGCACCCTCCCCGCCGAACGCGGGATCGGCCTGCGGGCGGGCCTCGACGTACCCGGGGCCCTGCTCGCCACCTCCGGCCTGATGGCTGCGGTGCTGGGCATCGTGGGCACCGGCGAGCACGGCTGGACCAGCCCTCGGACCCTCGGCGCGGCGACGCTCGCGACGCTGCTGCTCGGCGGATTCGCCGTCCGCCAACGCACGGCGCCGACTCCGCTGCTGCCCGGCCGGGTGCTGCGCGTGCCGGGCCTGGTCGCGGCGAACAGCGTGCAGTTCCTCATGGTCGCCGCGTACTTCGGCTTCCAGTTCCTGCTCGCCGTGGAACTGCAACTGGTCCTCGGGCTGGACGCGGCGGCCACCGGCTGGGCCTTCCTGCCCACCCCTGTGGTGATCGCCGTGATCTCGCTCGGCCTGGCCGGCCGGCTGATCGCCCGCTGGGGCGCCCGGAGCGTGCTGGTGACCGGGCTCGGCCTGGCGACAGTCGGCTTCCTGCTGCTCGCCCGGCTTACCGTCGACGGCGGCTACCTCACCGACGTGCTCCCCGCGATGGTGATCTTCGGGGTTGCCGGCGGTCTGACCCTGCCGGCCGTCACCACCCTGGCCATGGCCGGGGCGACCGACGCGGACGCCGGGCTCGCGTCCGGGCTCGCCAACACCACGCAGCAGATCGGCGGCGCGGTCGGCCTGGCCGCGTTGAGCACCCTGGCCGCCGCCCGCGCCGACGGCCTGCGGGCCGCCGGCTGGGACGAGGTGGCCGCGCTGGCCGGCGGCTACCGGGTCGCGTTCGCCGTGGCCGCGGCCCTTGTGGTCACCGCGCTGGCGGTCGCGTTGGCCACCCTGCCCCGCGCGGAAAACCGGAAACGACGCGCGCCGGAGCGGTTGACCGACAGCTCCCCCGCCGGGAGGGTGATCGGGTGACCGAGGCTGACGAGACCCGCGACGGCGTGGCCCTTACCAACCTGGACCAGCCGCTGTCCGACCGCGCCGACGCGACCAAGCGGGACCTGGTCGACTACCTCGACGCGGTCCGGGACCAGATCCTGGCGCAGCTGCGGGACCGGCCGCTGTCGGTCATCCGGGTGCGCCCGGGGCAGCCGCCGTTCATGCAGAAGAACCTGCCGAAGTACACCCCGGACTGGGTGCGCCGGGTGCCGGTCTGGGCCGAGGCCTCGCACCGGGAGATCTCGTACGCCCTCTGCGACGACAGGCGGACCCTGCTCTGGTTCGCCAACCAGAGGGCCGTCGAATATCACCCGACTTTGGCCACCGCAGCCGACCTGGGCCGCCCGACCCACCTGGTGCTCGACCTGGACCCGCCCGAGGGCGATGGGTTCCGCGCGGCGGTCGGCGCGGCCCTGCTGGTCCGTCAGGCGCTCGCCGACGCCGGTCTGGCCGGGGCGGTCAAGACCAGCGGCGCCAAGGGCGTGCACGTCTTCGTCCCGGTGGCCGGCGAGCCCACGGCGGAGGAGTTGGCCGCCGCCACCCGCGCTCTCGCCGTCCGCGCCGAGCGGCTGGACCCGGCGCTCGCCACCACGGCGTACATCAAGGAGGACCGGGGCGGCAAGGTCTTCGTGGACGCCACCCGGGCCGGCGGGGCGACGGTCGTGGCCGCGTACAGCCCTCGGCTGCGTCCCGGGATGCCGGTCTCCTTCCCTGTCGACTGGGCCGACCTGACCGAGGTGACCCCTGCCGACTTCACCATCCGGACCGTGCCGCCGCTTGTCGCCGAGACCGACCCGTGGGCCGCGCTGATGCCGGCGCCGCAGCCGCTGCCCGCCGACCTGGTGGCCGAGGGCCGCACCATCCCGGTGGCCCGGGTGCAGGCCATGCACGAGGGCAAGCGCCGGGCCCGCGCCCGCCGCGAAACCGCCTGACGGTACGCCCCGAAGCGCCGCGCCCCGACCTGGCCGCGTGCCGTGCCTCGGTGATCGAGGTTTGTCGGTGGTCTGTGGCACGATTTTCCGGGTGAGCAGCAGACCTGCCGCAGCGCGCCTGGACGATCTGGCGCGGCTGCGCCGCGTGCGCGACCGGATCGACCGTGAATACGCCCAGCCGCTCGACGTCGAGGCCCTCGCCCGGGGCGCGCACATGTCGGCCGGGCATCTCAGTCGGGAGTTCCGGCTCGCCTACGGCGAATCTCCGTACAGCTATCTCATGACCCGCCGCATCGAGCGCGCGATGGCCCTGCTGCGGCAGGGCGACCTCAGCGTCACCGATGTCTGTTTCGCTGTCGGCTGCTCGTCGCTCGGCACCTTCAGCACCCGCTTCACCGAACTTGTCGGTGTGCCGCCAAGCATCTACCGCCGGGATGCGGCGGACGCGACCGAGGGCATGCCGTCCTGCACTGCCAAACAGGTGACCAGACCGGTCAGAAATCGAGAAGCGCAGGTTACGCCACCGCGCCTAGCGTGACCGCCACGGGTCGAGGTGGCGCGGGCAGCCCTGGTGCCACCGCCGAGCGCAGTCCCGCCCCAGCGTCAGCCTGCCCGACAGATGGAGAGACATGAGCAAGCATGCCGCCGACAGTCACGACCTGATCCGGGTGCAGGGCGCGCGCGTCAACAACCTCAAGGACGTCACGGTCGAGCTGCCGAAGCGCCGTCTGACGGTGTTCACAGGCGTCTCCGGGTCGGGCAAGAGTTCGCTCGTGTTCGGCACCATCGCCGCCGAGTCGCAGCGCATGATCAACGAGACGTACAGCGCCTTCGTGCAGGGGTTCATGCCGACGCTGGCCCGGCCCGAGGTCGACGTGCTGGACGGGCTGACCACGGCGATCATCGTCGACCAGGAGCGGATGGGCGCCAACGCCCGATCGACTGTCGGCACCGCCACGGACGCCAACGCGATGCTGCGTATCCTCTTCAGCCGGCTCGGGCAGCCGCACATCGGCTCGCCCAACGCGTTCTCCTTCAACGTCCCTTCGGTCCGGGCGAGCGGCGCGATCACTGTCGAGCGTGGCGCCGGCAAGACCAAGACCGAGAAGGCGACATTCAACCGGCTCGGTGGCATGTGTCCGCGCTGCGAGGGCATGGGTTCCGTCACGGACTTCGACCTGTCCGCGCTCTACGACGACAGCAAGTCGCTCAACGAGGGCGCCATCACCATCCCCGGCTACAGCATGGAGGGCTGGTACGGCCGCATCTTCCGTGGTTGCGGCTACTTCGACCCGGACAAGCCGATCGGCAAGTTCAACAAGAAGGAGTTGCAGGATCTGCTCCACAGGGAGCCAACCAAGATCAAGATCGAGGGCATCAACCTGACGTACGTCGGCCTGATCCCGCAGATCCAGAAGTCGTTCCTCTCCAAGGACGTCGACGCGCTGCAACCGCACATCCGCGCCTTCGTGGAGCGGGCCGTGACGTTCACGACCTGCCCCGAGTGCGGCGGCACCCGGCTCAGTGCGGAGGCCCGGTCCTCGAAGATCAACGGTAGGAACATCGCCGAGGTCTGCGCCATGCAGATCAGCGACCTGGCCGGCTGGGTCCGGGGCATCGACGACTCCTCGGTCGCCCCACTGCTCGCCGGGCTGCAACACCTCCTCGACTCGTTCGAGGAGATCGGGCTGGGCTACCTGTCCCTGGACCGGCCGTCGGGCACCCTCTCCGGCGGCGAGGCGCAGCGCACCAAGATGATCCGCCACCTCGGTTCGTCGCTCACCGACGTCACCTACGTCTTCGACGAGCCGACCATCGGTCTGCACCCGCACGACATCGCGCGGATGAACAACCTGCTGCTGCGGCTGCGCGACAAGGGCAACACGGTGCTTGTCGTCGAGCACAAGCCGGAGGCCATCGCCATCGCCGATCACGTGGTCGACCTCGGCCCCGGCGCCGGTACGGCCGGTGGCGAGGTGGTGTTCGAGGGCACCGTGGCCGGGCTGCGGGCCAGCGACACCCTTACCGGGCGGCACCTCGACTACCGGGCCGGCGTGAAGCCGTCCGTCCGGACGCCGTCGGGTCTGCTGGAGATCCGGTGCGCGAGCACCCACAACCTGCGCGACGTCGACGTCGACATCCCGTTGGGTGTGCTTGTGGTGGTGACCGGTGTGGCCGGGTCGGGCAAGAGTTCACTGATCCACGGCTCGGTGTCCGGCCGGGAGGGCGTGGTGTCGGTCGACCAGAGCGCGATCCGCGGGTCGCGGCGGAGCAACCCGGCGACGTACACCGGGCTGTTGGAGCCGATCCGCAAGGCGTTCGCGAAGGCCAACGGGGTGAAGCCGGCGCTGTTCAGCGCCAACTCCGAGGGCGCGTGCCCCGGCTGCAACGGCGCCGGAGTCATCTACACCGACCTCGGAATGATGGCCGGTGTGGCGGCCACCTGCGAGGAGTGCGAGGGCAGGCGGTTCCAGGCGTCCGTCCTGGAATACCGCTTCGGTGGCCGCAACATCAGCGAGGTGCTGGCCATGTCGGTGACCGACGCGGAGCGGTTCTTCGCCGAGGGCGAGGCGCGCACGCCGGCCGCGCACGCCATCCTCGACCGGCTCGCCGACGTCGGCCTCGGTTACCTCAGCCTCGGCCAGCCGCTCACCACGCTGTCCGGCGGCGAGCGGCAGCGGCTCAAGCTGGCCACGCGGATGGCCGAGAAGGGCGGCGTCTACGTCCTCGACGAGCCGACCACAGGCCTGCACCTGGCCGACGTGGAGCAGTTGCTCGGCCTGTTGGACCGGCTGGTCGACTCCGGCAAGTCGGTGATCGTCGTCGAGCACCACCAGGCGGTCATGGCGCACGCCGACTGGATCATCGACCTGGGCCCCGGGGCCGGCCACGACGGCGGCCGGATCGTCTTCGAGGGCACCCCGGCCGACCTCGTGGCCGCCCGCTCGACGCTCACCGGCGAACACCTCGCCACGTACGTCGGCGGCTGAGCGCCGGCGTGCGTCGTGCGGGCAGAGGCCCGTGTCGTTTTCGTCCAAGACGGCTGCCGCGGCGCCACCTAGCGTGGACCCCGGCAGCCGTCCTGACGTATGAGGAGAAGCACGATGCGTGACCTGGTCTACACCGGTTTCATGTCGCTCGATGGTGTGGTGGATTCCCCGGGCGGTGGGCCGGGGGAGGAGCACCGCAGCGGCGGGTGGGTGTTCAAGGATCTCGAGTTCGTCCCGGAAGCCTGGTCGCTGAAGGGCGAGGAGTTGGCCGACACGACGGCGCTGATGTTCGGCCGCCGCAGCTACGAGGCGTTCGCGCCGGTCTGGCCCGGCTCGGAGGACCACGCCGCCTACAAGGACCTCCCCAAGTACGTGGTGTCGAGCACGCTCTCCGACGATGCCCTGGTGGACGGGTGGGGGCCGACGACGGTCCTGCGTTCGACCGAGGACGTCGCGGCGCTCAAGGAGGGCGAGGGCGGTGCGATCTTCATCCACGGCAGCGCGGAGTTGGCCCGGCGGCTGTCCGACGCTGGCCTGATCGACAGGTACCACCTGCTGGTCTTCCCCGTCCTGCTCGGCGCCGGCAAGAGCCTCTTCGGCCGGGCCGACCGGGACAAGCACATGCTGACGCTGCGCGAGTCGGAGAGCTACCCGAACGGGATCCTGAAGCTGGTCTACGACGTCCGGCGCTGATCGACGTCGAGGGCGATAGCGCCGCCGACGCCCTCGCGTAACTGCCCGACGGTCCGTCCCACGTACGCGCGGAGCGCCCGCGCCAGGTGCGGCTCGTCGTAGTAGTCGAGCTTGGCGACCACGTCCGGGGTCGGCTCGCCGGCAGCCAGCAACTCCGCCGCCGTACGGGCCCGCTCGATCTGCCGGACCGCGCCCCGCGACAACCCGGTGGCGGCGCGGAACCGGCGTTCGACGGTACGGTCCGAGAGGGCCGGCCGGTGACCACGCAGCACGTCGACGATAAGCACGTCCCGGACCACGGCCCCGGCGCGGACGAGCCTGTCGACCAGGGCCTCGGCGTCGTCGGGGCCGGGCGTCTCCCAGCGCGCACCGTCCAGCCGGAACGTCCGGTGTGTGGTGTCGGGCAGCACGATGCCGCCGTCGACAAGTGCGGGCACCGCCCGCAACGAGGTGCCCACGGCGAACTCGATGCCCGTGAACGTCGCGCCCTGCGGGACAGGCGCGGTGCCCGTGCGGGTCTCCGGGCCGGTGATGCTCGCGTACGCGCGGCCGGCCTGCTTCCAGAACACCAGGCCCCACCGCGCCCCGGCCACGGACGTCATGGAGGTGGTCTGCTCGCTCGCGCACGTCCACACCGTGTCGACCCACGGCGAGTCCGACCGACGTGTCGTGAACCGCAGCCCCATGGGCGAAGAATACGCCGCAGCGATCATGGCGCGCGGCGACTGGATCTTCGACCGGCGGCTGAGGTCAGCTCTCGGCTCGGCCCGGTCGGCTGATGGGGGCGGAGAGCATTCCGGTGATGGCGTCGACGAGGAAGTCGCCGACCTGCGGCCATCGGGGGTCTTCGCCGTCGCGTTCGGCGCGTGCCTCGACCTCGGCGGCTGCGGTGCTGACGATGCGGGTGATCAGGCGCGCGCGGCCGGCGACGATGTCCGGGTCGAGGTGTCGCAGCCGTGCCGCGAGTGACGCGCGCAGTTGCATCGCCTGTGGCGTGGTGTCCTGGGTTTCCCGCACGAGCGGCAGCGTGGCGGGGTTGTGGAGCACGTTGTCGAGGAACCGGGCTCGCCAGCTCGGTCGCGGCAGGTGGTCGAGGACCCGCATGCTCGGCTCCACGAGGCCGCGTATGTCGCCGAGGACAGAGTCCTCAGGTGGGGGCATCTTCTCGCGTTGTTGCGCCACGTCGTGCACGTGGCGGGCCATGAGTGCCTTGAGTAGGCCCTCGCGTCCGCCGAAGTAGTAGCGCACCGCCGAGTGGTTGGTGTTGCCGGCCGCCTCTGCCACTCTCCGGTCGGAGATCTCCGCGACGCCCGACTCGGCGAAGAGCCGTTCGGCCGCGTCGAGCAGGGCGGTGCTTGCCGCCACCGACCGCCTCATGACCGGCTCCTTCGCTCTCTTCGCCCCGGATGTGACTCAGGTCAACCTAGCCGGATTCCCGGTTTCGACAGGCGCCGCCTACAGTTCGTAAGTCACCTGGCTTACAAACTGATCTGGAGAGTGCATGGATACCGAAGCCGTTCTCGAGGCTGCCGACGTGATCGACGGTCGCCCGCCCGGCCCGGATCGCAAGGAACACATCATCCGAATGGTCGCCCTGTTCGTGATGCCGTTCCTCATGGTCACGATGATGTTCGCGACCTACATGTCGACCATGCACTCACCGCACCCCCGGGACATGCCGGTGGCGGTCGTCGGCAGCGGCGCCACCGCGCAGGCGATCGTCGACGGCCTCAACGCCGCTCCGGGTGGCAGCACCGAGGCCACGCTGGTGCCCACCCGCGACGACGCTCTCGACCTGCTGCACGACCAGAGAGCCGCCGGCGCGCTCATTTTGCCCTCCGAGGGCAGCACCAGCGCGACGATCCTCACCGCCTCGGCGGCCGGCGCCGCGCAGGGCGCCACCGTCCAGCAGTTGCTCGCCCCCGTGGCCGTCGAGAACAGCTGGCAGGCCACCACCGAGGACGTGGCACCGCTGCCCGACGGTGACCGGGCCGGCATCGTGGTCCTGTTCGCCGCCATGGGCATGATGCTGGCCGGCTACGTGCCGCTGAGCATGATGGTGATGGGCACCCCCCACCTGCTGCGGCTGCGGCGGTTCCTGCCCGTGCTGGCCGGCTGGTCCGCCTTCACCAGCTCGATCATCTGGCTCATCCTCGGCCCGATCGTGGGTGCCGTCGAGGGCCACTACCTCACCTTCCTCGGCGTCGGCATGCTCGCCACCGGAGCCGTCGGCATGGCCCAGCTGCTGTTCTCCAAGGTGATGGGGCCCCTCGCGGTGCTCCCCGGCATGCTGCTCTGGGTCGTGTTCGGTATGCCCGCGTCCAACCTGGCGCTGTCCGTCCACAACATGCCCGGGTTCTTCCAGTTCCTGCACGGCGTGCTCCCGCTCCCGGCGGCCGGTGAGGCGCTGCGCTCGATCCTCTATTTCGACGGCGCCGGTCTGGGCGGCCACCTGATCGTCCTGGCCGTGTGGATCATCGCTGCGCTCGCGCTCTGCCTGCTCAAGGAGCGCAGCGCGACCGGGGACGTCCTCCCCGGCGTTCCGCCGATCCCCGACCCCGAGGCGAAGGCGCCCGCCCTCGCCGGCGGGCCGCCGCGCTCCAAGCGATTCCGGTACGTCGCCGCGGCCGCCTTCCCGCTGTCCATCCTCGTTGTCGTCGTGGGCGCGATGGGCTTCTCCATGCACAAGCCGCAGCCGCACGACATCCCTGTCGTCGTGGTCGCCGCGACGCCC
This sequence comes from Micromonospora sp. NPDC000316, assembly GCF_042898885.1. Lineage (NCBI taxonomy): Bacteria > Bacillati > Actinomycetota > Actinomycetes > Micromonosporales > Micromonosporaceae > Micromonospora > Micromonospora sp. NPDC000316. The sequence goes on along the minus strand of NZ_JBIAZG010000006.1, from coordinate 52,169 downwards.
GAGGTGGCCCAGCAGACCGCCGACGGCCTCAACACCCAGCTCGACGGCATCCTCGACGTCACAGTCGCGAACACCACCGAGGAGGCCACCGAGCAGATCCGTGCCCGCGACGTGGTCGCCGCCTTCGTCCTGCCGTCGGCACCCGATGCCCCGGCGGCGCTCTACTCGGCCTCCGCGGCCAACCCGAGCCAGCAGTCAACGATCCGCGCGATCTTCCAGCCGATCGCTGCGGCCCAGGAGCTGCCGCTCACGATGACTGACGTGCAGCCCCTGAGTGACACCGACACCGGCGGCAGCAACAGCATGTACGTCGGCATGTCATGGATCATGGCCGGCTTCCTGTTCCTGGCCGTCCTGCGCGGGGGCGCACCACACCTGCGCCGCCTGCCACAGTTCCTGCCGCTGCTGGGAGGCTGGGCGGTCGGCATGTCCGTCTGGCTGTGGTTCCTCTTCGACGTGCTCATCGGCGCCATCAGCGGCAACGCCCTGGAGATGATCGGCTACGGTGCCCTGACCATCTTCTCGGTCTCCCTGGCCACCGGAGTCCTCACCCGCACCATCGGCCTGGCCGGCATCATCCCGATGATGGTGGTGCTGATGATGGCCGGCCTGCCCGCCTCCGGCGGCGGCATGTCGGTGTACCTCGTCCCCGAAGTGTTCCGACCCCTCCAGGACGTGCTGCCGCTGCCGGCGGCGGTCGACATCGCCCGCTCGCTGCGCTACTTCGACGGTGTCGGCGTCGGGCAGAATCTGCTGGTCATCGCCATCTGGGGTGCCGTCGGGCTGGTCCTCAACCTGCTGATCGACAAGTGGCTCAACCGCCGCTCGGATACCGACGCCGAGGACGCCGGCCCAGTGCCGGAGGCGCCGGTGAAGCTGGTGCCGGCCGACGCGCACTGAACCCGAGGTCCACCGCCGACCCCGCATGGGTCGGCGGTGGACCGAACGGATCGATCCGTTCGGTCCACCCGAGTGCCTCATACATGCACCAAGGCCCCTGACCGGTTTCCCTGGTCAGAGGCCTTGTTCTGCTCTCGAACTTCTTAGCAAGTGTGCCCCCGGCAGGATTCGAACCTGCGCCCCCGCCTCCGGAGGGCGGTGCTCTATCCCCTGAGCTACGGGGGCTCAGCGACTGGAGAAGACTAGCAAACCCGCTCCGTGAACGCCGAATCGGTATCGGGTGAGCCGATCGTGTCGACGACCGGCTCACCCGGCGTTCAGGCCGCCGCGATCGCCCGCCCGCAGCTGGGCAGCGGGTGCAGGACGATCCGCCGGGGCAGTCGGCGCGGCCACTCGTTGCGCGGCCAGGAGCCGTCGACGATCAGGTGCACGGTGCGCTGCTCCTCGCCGCTGAGCCGCAGCACGAAGTCGCGGGGAAGCGGCGGGTCGACCGTCGGAGTGGTGATCATGAACCGCACCCGGCCCCGGGACGAGACCGCGGAGATCACGTCGGCGGCCGGCATGGTGCCGCGCAGCCGCACCCGGCCGATCCAGTAGACCTCCGCCAGGTGTTCCTGGGCGGCCCGGGTGATCGCCGGGTACTCGGTGCGTACCCAACGCTCGACCGCGCTGACGCAGAGCCCGCAGGCGCGCTCGCGCGGTTCCCGTGGACCCAACCCCCAGGCCCGCAGGTACGCCCCGACGGCGCCCGCCTCCAGCGGCAGGTCGAACCGGCTCTGGATGAGCGTGGTGAGGCTCTGCCGCGTCCACAGCTCCTCATCCAGGCCGAACTCGTCGGGGTGGACGCCCCGCAGCGCGTCGATCAGTTCGAGTTCCTGTTCGCGGCTGAGCATTCCCGGCTCGCCCTGCCGCTGTCCGCGACGGACGGCTGCCACCGCCCCGTCACCGCCGATGGTGTGGCGTCGGCACCAACTGGTGACCGAACGCCGTGCGTCTCTGAGTGCAACCCCCACGTCTTGGGCAACGAGCCCGAATCGCAACTGGTCACGATATGTGGGGAGAAAACTCTCTAAGCAACGTAATAGGTTGGACCGCTCTAAACGGTTATACCGGGCGCGGCCGGACAAAGGCCTGCATGTCGGTCGGGTCGATCATGCGGCGGGCGCAGCGGTCGGCTTTTGATCCACTCCATGTCGCCGATATGGGGGCATCCGCTCGCAGGGACACCCCCATGTCGGCGACATGGAGTGGATCAAGCTAGGCGCCTCGGCCCGGCCCGGCCCCGGCCTCGGCCCGGCCCGGCCCCGGCCCCGGCCCGGCCCGGCCTGGCTCGGCCCGGCTCGCACCGCACCTACGCCGGACAGGCGCGGGCCCGCGCCTACCGCCGACGTGCGGCGGGGCGCGGGCCCGATGTGTCCGTGCGGCGGGTCAGCCCTTGGCCTGCGCCTGGAGCTGCCGGAGGTTGTTCAGCTCGGTCTGCTGGGTGGACTTCATGGTCTGCGCCACCCGCACCACCTCGTCGTTGTCGGTCTCGCCGAGCACCGCGTCGATCATGTGGATCCCGCCCAGGTGATGATTGATCATCAGGGTCAGGAACTGCCTGTCGACCTCGATGCCCTGGGCGTCGCGCAGCGCGGCCATCTGCTGCGGGGTGGCCATCCCCGGCATCAGCCCGTCCCTGACGGCAGCCCCGTCGGACATCCAGGCCATCGGCCGTTCCGTCCCGGTCGGGCTGAGGCCCCACTCCCGCAGCCAGGTCTGCATGGCGCCGATCTCGCCCTGCTGCCCGGTGGCGATGTCCACTGCCATCTGGCGGACGGCAGGCAGCGTCGCCGACCGGTAGGCGGTGAGGCTCATCTCCACGGCCTGGGTGTGGTGCGTCGTCATGTCCCGTGCGAAGCCCGCCTCGACCGAGGCGTCGCCGGGTCGGGTGAGCTGCGGGGTGAGCAGCCCACCGGCGTACCCGAGCAGCAGGCCCACCACGAGCATGATGGCGAGCGCGGGGACGCCGTAGCGACGCGCCGACCCCCGGCCGCCCTCGTCGGGGTCGGCCGGTGCCGCGTCGTGCTCGCTGTCGGTGGTGGTGGGCGCAGTCATTCGCCGTCCTTACTGGGTGGGCATCTGGGCCTGGAGGTCACGCGGCGTGGTGCCGGTGGCCGTCACGCCCTGGTTGCACAGTGCGGTCGGACCCTCGATGGAGGCGTTCACCCGCAGGGACTTGATGAACTCGTCGATCCGCGAGTCGTCGGCGTTGTCGACCTTGAGCTGGTAGCCCCACGCCTGGAGCGAGATCGGCTTGTCCAGACCCTCGAACGGGCTCATCATCATCTTCTCGACGCCGCGAACCTTGCCGGCGAGCTTGTCGACCTGGTCCTGCGGCAGGTTCGGCTGGTAGGTGATCCACACCGCGCCGTGCTCCAGGCTGTGCACCGCGTGCTCGCTGGCGATCGGGGCGTCGTAGACGTCACCCATGCAGTTCTGCCAGGCGGCGTTGTGCTCCCCGCCCACCGGCGGCGAAATCTTCCAGGTCAGCGGGCCCGACTTGTGCGACTCGTACTTCAGGCTGTCCGGGTCGGACTTGCGGATGTTGGCGATGCCCTCGATGGCGTTCGCGCGCTTGTCCCACGGCTTGGCGCCCTGGAACGACGCCCAGGCGCCGTACCCGATGATGCCGGCCGCGAGCACGCCCACGGCGACGAAGAGCGCGATCGGGCCCCAGGCCCGGCCCTGGCTCACCTTGACCGGCGTGACCGGCTTGCGGGGGCCTTTGCCGCCTGCCCGTGGGCCGCCGGCTGGCTTGCCGGTCGGCTTGCCGGAGCCGGCCTTGGTGCCGGACGCAGGCCGGCCCGCAGCCGGCTTCTTGCCGGTGCTGACCACGGTCGGGCGGCGCTCAGGGCCGCCCGGGGTGCTGATGCTCATCGTGCCTCGTCAGGTCGGTCGGTCGGGGGAGGTGGCGGGCCGGATGATGCGCAGGGTTGCCGCCGAGTGCCCGAGTCTACCCCCGATAACATGGGGTGGTGACTCCTGCAGAACTCGCCTCGGTCGTCCTCACCGCCGCTCACGCCGTCTTCGACGAGCGTGGCCTGGATCACGCCGCGCTGCCGGAGCGCACCGTGGTGGAGCGACCGCGCAACCCCGAGCACGGCGACTACGCGTCGACGCTCGCTCTGCAGTTGAGCAAGAAGGTGGGCGTCCCGCCACGGGAACTGGCTGCCGCACTGGCCGACCAGTTGGGTCGGGCGTCCGGCGTCAAGTCGGTGGAAATCGCCGGGCCGGGCTTCCTGAACATCCGCCTCGACGCCGCCGCCGCCGGCCAACTCGCGCGGCTGATCGTCGAGGCCGGCGCGGAGTACGGCCGCAGCGACCGGCTCGCCGGCGAAAAGATCAATCTGGAGTTCGTCTCGGCCAACCCGACCGGGCCGGTGCACATCGGCGGGGTCCGCTGGGCGGCCGTCGGTGACGCGCTCAGCCGGCTGCTGCGGGCCACCGGCGCCGAGGTGGGCACGGAGTACTACTTCAACGACGCCGGCTCCCAGATCGACAGGTTCGCCCGCTCGCTGCTCGCCGCGGCGAAGGGCGAACCCGCGCCGGAGGACGGCTACGGCGGGGCGTACATCGCCGAGATCGCGACCGAGGTGCAGGCCCGGCGGCCCGACGTGCTGACCCTTGACGACGCCGCCGCCCAGGAGGTGTTCCGGGTCGAGGGTGTCGCGCTGATGTTCGACGAGATCCGCTCGTCGCTGCGCGACTTCGGCGTGGAGTTCGACACCTACTTCAACGAGAAGGACCTGCACGACAGGGGTGAGCTGGATCTCGCCCTGGTGCGGCTGCGCGAGCAGGGTCGGGTCTACGAGTCCGAGGGCGCCACCTGGCTGCGGACCACCGACTTCGGTGACGACAAGGACCGGGTGCTGCGCAAGTCCAACGGCGAGTGGACGTACTTCGCCGCGGACTGCGCCTACTACCTCGACAAGCGGGAGCGCGGCTTCGAGCGGATCGTGATCATGCTGGGCGCCGACCACCACGGCTACGTCGGGCGGATGAAGGCGATGGCGGCCTGCTTCGGTGACGACCCGGACCGCAACCTGGAGATCCTCATCGGGCAGCTTGTCAACCTGCTGCGCGACGGCGCCCCGTTGCGGATGAGCAAGCGGGCCGGCACGGTCATCACGCTTGAGGACCTTGTCGACGCGATAGGCGTGGACGCCTCCCGGTACGCCCTGGCCCGCTACTCCAGCGACTCGCCCATCGACATCGACATCGAGCTGTGGACGCGGGCGAGCCGCGACAACCCGGTCTACTACGTGCAGTACGTGGCGGCTCGGACGGCAAGCGTGGCCCGGCACGCCGCCGAGGTCGGCCTGACCCGGGGCGAGGCCGACGCGTTCCGCCCCGACCTGCTCGGCCACGAGAAGGAGAACGAGCTGCTCAAGGCGCTCGCCGAGTTCCCCGCCGTGGTCGCCTCCGCCGCCGAGCTGCGCGAGCCGCACCGGATCGCCCGCTACCTCGAAGAGCGCGTTGCTCAGGCGTACCACAGGTTCTACGACGAGCCGTCCTGCCGGATCCTCCCGCGCGGCGAAGAGCCGATCTCCGACGCCAAGCGGGCCCGGCTCTGGCTCAACGACGCCACCCGCACCGTGATCGCCAACGGCCTGCACCTGCTCGGCGTCTCCGCGCCCGAGAGGATGTGACATGAGGGCTCACGAGGCCGGTGCGATGCACGGCGACATCGGCAGCCGGGAGCCGGCGTGGCTGCGTACCCCGGAGGACGTCAACGCCCTGGTCCCGGCGCTGTGGCCGCGCAGCGTGACGCGCGCCGCCGACGGCGCGGTCGCCGTCGCGGGCCTGAGCGTCCGCGACATCGCTGCCGAGTTCGGCACCCCGGTGTACGTCCTCGACGAGGCCGACCTGCGTTCGCGCTGCCGGGACTTCCGGGCGGCCTTCCCGAACGAGGACATCTACTACGCCGGCAAGGCGTTCCTCTGCCGAGCGGTAGTCCGGATGATCGCTGAGGAGGGTCTCCACCTGGACGTCTGCACCGGCGGCGAGCTGGCCACAGCGCTGTCGGCGGGGATGCCGCCGGAGCGGATCGGCTTCCACGGCAACAACAAGTCGGTGGCCGAGCTGAGCCGGGCGCTGAACGCGGGTGTGGGCCGGATCATCCTCGACTCGTTCACCGAGATCGACAGGCTCACCGCGCTGGCCCGTGAGCGGGGCGTCCGGCCCCGGGTGCTGGTCCGGGTCACCGTGGGTGTCGAGGCGCACACCCACGAGTTCATCGCCACCGCGCACGAGGACCAGAAGTTCGGCTTCTCGCTGGCCGGCGGCGCCGCCGCCGAGGCCGCGTTCAAGATCCTCGACGAGGGCGTGCTGGAGCTGCGTGGGCTGCACTCGCACATCGGCTCGCAGATCTTCGACGCGAGCGGCTTCGAGGTGTCCGCCCGCCGGGTGCTCGCCCTCCAGGGGCAGATCCGCGACGCGCGCGGGGTGGAGCTGCCCGAGCTGGACCTGGGGGGTGGCTTCGGTATCGCGTACACCACCCAGGACGACCCGGCCTCTCCGCAGGACCTGGCCAAGCGGCTGCGCAAGATCGTCGACTCGGAGTGCACGGCGGAGAACCTGGCCGTGCCCCGGCTGTCGATCGAGCCCGGCCGGGCCATCGTCGGGCCGGCCGTGTTCACCCTCTACGAGGTCGGCACGGTCAAGGACCTCAACGGCCTCCGGACGTACGTCAGCGTCGACGGTGGGATGAGCGACAACATCCGCACGGCGCTCTACGACGCGTCCTACTCGGCGACGTTGGCCTCCCGGGCATCGACCGCGGAGCCCCTGCTCGCCCGCGTGGTGGGAAAGCATTGTGAGTCCGGGGACATCGTGGTGAAGGATGAATTCCTGCCCGCCGACGTGCAGCCCGGAGATCTTGTAGCAGTGCCCGGCACCGGTGCCTACTGCCGGAGCATGGCCAGCAACTACAACCACGTGCCTCGGCCAGCGGTCGTCGCGGTGCGGGACGGCCAGGCGCGTCTGATCGTCCGGCGGGAAACGGAAGAGGACCTGCTCGCATTGGATGTTGGATGACGTCACCTGTGCGTTTGGCGCTGCTCGGCTGTGGCACGGTCGGCCAGGAGGTCGTCCGGCTGCTGCACGAGCAGTCGGCCGACCTGACCGCCCGGATCGGTGCTCCGCTGGAGATCGCCGGCATCGCCGTACGCCGGCTCGGCCGCGACCGCGGTGACCTGCCGGTCGATGAGTCCCTGTTCACCACCGACGCGCTCGGCCTGGTCAAGCGCGACGACGTGGACGTGGTGGTCGAGGTGGTCGGTGGCATCGAGCCGGCCCGCACCTGGCTTGTCGAGGCGCTGCGCGCGGGCAAGAGCGTGGTCACCGCCAACAAGGCGCTGCTCGCCGAGGACGGCGTGGCCCTGCACGAGGCGGCCGCCGACGGTGGCGCCGACCTCTACTACGAGGCGTCCGTCGCCGGGGCCATCCCGCTGCTGCGCCCGCTGCGGGAGTCGCTGCACGGCGACCGGATCAACCGGGTCACCGGCATCGTCAACGGCACCACCAACTTCATCCTCTCCGCGATGGACGCCACCGGCGCCGGCTTCGCCGAGGCGCTCGAAGAGGCAACCGAACTGGGGTACGCGGAGGCCGACCCGACCGCCGACGTGGAGGGCTTCGACGCGGCGGCCAAGGCGGCGATCCTCGCCTCGCTGGCGTTCCACACCCGGGTCGCCGCCGCCGACGTGCACCGCGAGGGCATCACCGAGGTGACCGCCGCGGACATGGCCAGCGCCCAGGCGATGGGCTGCACGATCAAGCTGCTCTGCATCGCGGCCCGGGGCGTCGACCAGGCCGGCCGCGAGACGGTGAGTGTCCGGGTGCACCCGGCGATGATCCCGCGCAGCCATCCACTGGCAAGCGTCGGTGACGCCTTCAACGCGGTCTTCGTGGAGGCCGACGCGGCCGGGCAGTTGATGTTCTACGGCCGGGGCGCGGGTGGCGCGCCGACCGCGAGCGCCGTGCTCGGCGACGTGGTGGCGGTGTCCCGCAACCGGCTCGCCGGGGTCCGCGCGGCAAGCGAGAGCGCGTACGCGGCCCTGGCGGTCCGGCCGATGGGCGAGGCTCTGACCCGCTACCACATCAGCCTCGACGTGGCCGATCGTCCGGGTGTGCTGGCCGCGGTGGCCGGCGTGTTCGCTCGGCACGACGTGTCGATCTCGACAGTGCGACAGGGTTCCGCCGGCGGAGCGCCCGGGCGGGACGGCGACGCCGAGTTGGTCATCGTCACGCACGTCGCGCCGGACGCCGCGCTCGCCGCGACCGTTGGTGAGCTGCGTGGCCTGGACATCGTCCGATCGGTCACGAGTGTGCTGCGGGTCGAGGGCGGGGCCTGAATCGTTGCACCGGTCGTGGGGCGTTCGCTCGTCCCGCCAGGTGGGTAACCCGGGGTGTGCCACCGGGCGCTCCGACAGGCTGGTCCATGGTGACCGTGTGCGCAGGTCGGCGCGAGGATCAGAGGCGAGGAGAGCGACATGTGGCGGGGTCTGATCGAGGCGTACCGGGATCGGCTGCCGGTCACCGCGGCCACGCCCGTCGTCACGTTGCACGAGGGGAACACCCCGCTGCTGCCGGCGCCGGTGCTGTCGGCCCGGCTCGGCTGTGACGTCTACCTCAAGGTCGAGGGTGCCAACCCGACCGGCTCCTTCAAGGACCGGGGGATGACCGTCGCGGTGTCCAAGGCGGTCGAGGCCGGCAACAAGGCGATCATCTGCGCCTCCACCGGCAACACCAGCGCGTCCGCCGCGGCGTACGCGGCCCGTGCCGGTCTGACCTGCGCGGTGCTCGTGCCGCAGGGCAAGATCGCGCTGGGCAAGTTGGCCCAGGCGCTTGTGCACGGGGCGAAGCTGCTCCAGGTGAACGGCAACTTCGACGACTGTCTGGCGCTCGCCGCCAAGCTGGCCCAGGATCACCCGGTCGCGCTCGTCAACTCGGTGAACATCGACCGGTTGCAGGGCCAGAAGACCGCCGCCTTCGAGATCGTCGAGGCCCTCGGTGACGCGCCCGACATCCACTGCCTGCCGGTCGGCAACGCCGGCAACATCTCCGCCTACTGGATGGGTTACTCCGAGGAGCTCGCCGCCGGCACCACCACGCGGGCACCGAAGATGTACGGCTTCCAGGCCTCCGGGGCGGCCCCGATCGTGACCGGCCAGGTGGTGCCGGAGCCGTCGACGATCGCCACCGCGATCCGGATCGGCAACCCGGCGAGCTGGACCAAGGCCCTCGACGCCCGGGACGCCTCAGGTGGCCTGATCGCCGCGGTGACCGACCGGGAGATCCTGTCGGCGTACCGGCTGCTCGCCCGCGAGGTCGGGGCCTTCGTGGAGTTGGGCAGCGCGGCAAGCGTGGCCGGCCTGCTCCAGCAGGCTGCGGCAGGTGCGGTGCCGGCCGGTTCGACTGTCGTCTGCACGGTGACCGGTCACGGCTTGAAGGACCCGGAGTGGGCGATCTCCACGGCACCCGCCCCGCTGACCATCGCCAACGACCCGCTGGCGGCGGCCCGCGCCCTCGACCTGGCATAAGGCGGTAACCACCCGACCGGGTGGGCGGCGGTGGGCTGCGGCCTGCCGCCGTCGAGCGGGCGTGGGGGCGGCGAGTGCCGGCGTGATCGAGTCCGGCACACTCTCGGATATCCCCGCACGCAATCTCGTTCAGGAGTGAACCAGGCCGATGTCGCTGCTCGCCAGATTCAGCCTCGCCAACCGAGGGCTCGTCGCCCTCATCGCGGTGGTGATCACGGCGTTCGGAGCGTTCGCCGTGCCGTCGTTGAAGCAGCAACTGCTGCCATCACTGGAATTCCCGGGCGCGTTCATCGTGGCCGCCTACCCCGGCGCCGGACCCGAGATCGTCGAGTCGCAGGTGACCGAGCCGATCGAGAACGCCCTGCAGGGCATCCCCGGCCTGGACAAGATCAGCTCCACGTCCCGTGAGGGCTCGGCGACCGTCCAGGTCCAGTACGTGTTCGGCACCGACCTGGACGACGCGGTCAACAAGATGCAGACCGCGCTGAGCCGGATCGACGCCCAACTGCCGGAGAACGTCGACCCGCAGGTCATCGCGGGCGGCACCGACGACCTGCCGGCGATGGTGCTGGCCGCCGCCGGCGCCGGTGACGAACGGGCCCTCGCCGACAAGCTGCGCTCTGCCGTGGTGCCCGAGCTGGAGGGCATCGACGGGGTGCGCGCGGTCGAGGTGACCGGGACCCGCGACGACATCGTGGTGGTCACCCCGGACCCGGCCAAGCTTGCCGCGGCGAAGCTCCCGCCGACCGCGATCGGATCGGCGCTCAAGACCAACGGCGTGTCGATGCCGGCGGGTGCGGTCACCGCTGACGGCCTGGCCCTCCCGGTGCAGGTCGGTACGCCGGTCGCCACCCTGGACGACCTGCGCGGCATCGTTGTCGCGCCCGGCCCCGTCCCGGTGCGTCTCGGTGACGTGGCGACAGTCGAGCAGACGCTCGCCCCGGCCACCGCGCTCACCCGGACCAACGGCAAGGAAAGCCTCGGCATCATGATCACCGCCGCGCCGGACGGCAACGCGGTGGAGATCTCGCACGAGATCCGGGACCGGCTCGCCGACCTCAAGGACGCCTCCGGCGCGGAGCTGACGGTGGTCTTCGACCAGGCGCCGTTCGTCGAGAAGTCGATCGAGTCGTTGACCACCGAAGGTCTGCTGGGCCTGGTGATGGCGGTCATCGTCATCCTGGTCTTCCTGCTGTCGGTGCGTTCCACGATTGTCACCGCGGTCTCCATCCCGCTCTCCGTGCTCGTGGCGCTGCTCGCCCTGTGGATCGGCGACTACTCGCTCAACCTGCTCACCCTCGGCGCGTTGACAATCGCGGTGGGCCGGGTGGTGGACGACTCGATCGTGGTGCTGGAGAACATCAAACGGCATCTGGAGTACGGCGAGGAGAAACAGCACGCCATCATCACAGGCGTCCGTGAGGTGGCTGGCGCGGTGACCGCGTCCACCCTCACGACGGTGGCGGTGTTCGCGCCGATCGCGCTCGTCGGCGGGTTCGTCGGGCAGCTCTTCGCGCCGTTCGCGATCACCGTGACGGTGGCACTGCTGGCCTCGCTGCTGGTCTCGCTGACCGTGATCCCGGTGCTGGCGTACTGGTTCCTCAAGCCGCGCGGCGGCACCGTCGACGACGAGGCGGTGCGGCGCGGCGCGGAGGAGAAGGAGCTGCGCAACCCGTTGCAGCGGGCGTACCTGCCGGTGATCGGCTTCGCCACCCGCGAGCGGTCGACCCGCTGGATCACGGTCGGGCTCGGCTTGGTGGTGCTCTTCGGCACGTTCGGGCTGGCGCAGAAGTTGGAGACCAACTTCCTGGACGACTCGGGTCAGGACACGCTGAGCTTCCGCCAGGAGTTGCCGGCCGGCACCGGGCTCGCCGCCACCGACGAGGCGGCCAAGCGGGTCGAGGCGGTGCTCGGTCGTCTCGACGGGGTCGAGACGTACCAGGTGACCGCGGGTGGCGGGGACAACCCGTTCGCGGGCGGCGGCGGCAACAACGTCGCGAGCTGGTCGCTGACGCTCGACGGTGACACCGATGCCAAGCAGATGCGTACGCGGCTGCGCGAGGAGTTCGACAAGCTCGGCATCGACAAGGAGGAGATCACCTTCGCTGGCGGGCAGGACGCCTCGACCAGTCGGCTGGAGGTGATCGTCCAGGGCAGCGACCCGGAGGCGCTGAGCCGCGGCGCGGAGGCCGCCCGGGCGGCGATGGCGGGGGTGCCGGACGTCGAGGACGTGTCCACAAGCCTCGCCGAGCAGGTGCCGCGGGTAAACGTGGCAGTCGACCGGGTCGCCGCTGGTCGGGTCGGGCTCACCGAGGCCGCTGTGGGCCAGCTCGTGTCGCAGGCGTTCCGTGGCGCTCCGCTGGGTCAGGTGGCGCTCGACGGCCGCCAGCAGAACGTGGTGCTGCGGTTGAGCGCGACGGCGCCGGTGTCGGTGGAGGAGTTGCGTGCCCTTCCGGTCGGCCCGGTGAAGCTGGACGACATCGCCGACATCACGCAGGCCGAGGGCCCGCAGCAGGTCACCCGGATCGACGGTGAGCGCAGCGTCTCGGTGACCGGCACGGCGACCGGCTCGAACCTGGGCGCGACGAGCCAGGAGTTGCAGAAGCGGCTGGACGCCATAAATGTGCCGGGGGCGACCTTCGCCATCGGCGGGGTCAGCGCCGATCAGGCGGACGCCTTCGGCGACCTGGGCTTGGCGGTGCTTGCCGCCATCGCGATCGTGTTCCTGATCATGGTGGCCACGTTCCGTAGCCTCACCCAGGCGTTGATCCTGCTGATCTCCATCCCGTTCGCGGCGACCGGCGCGATCGGCCTGCTGCTCATCACCGGGACGCCGCTGGGCGTGCCGGCGTTGATCGGCGTGCTGATGCTCGTCGGCATCGTGGTGACCAACGCGATCGTGCTGCTCGATCTGATCAACCAGTACCGGGCGCAGGGCATGGGCGTCCAGGAGGCGGTGGTCGAGGGTGGCCGGCGCCGACTGCGCCCGATCCTGATGACCGCCATCGCGACCATCTTCGCGCTGTTGCCGATGGCGCTCGGGTTGACCGGCGAGGGCGGCTTCATCTCCCAGCCGCTCGCGGTGGTGGTGATCGGTGGCCTACTCAGCTCGACGCTGTTGACGCTGATCCTGGTGCCGACCCTCTACACGATGGTGGAGCACACAAAGGGTTCGCTGCGGGACCGGCGTCGCCGTCGGCGTTCCGGGGCCGAGGACCGCCCGGCGGGTCCGGAGAACGCCGAGCCGACCAGCCCGAACCAGGTGGCGGTGCCAGCCGGCGCGTCGACTTCCAGGTCCGCCTCGGGTGCCGGTTCAGCAGCCGCGGGGGAGGGCTCGCAACCGCCTGCTGGGCGGCCCTCGGGTGCGCTTGTGGACGGCACCGACCAGTTCGAGGTGCTGCGGCTGCCCCGTAGCCGCACCTCGCCGCTGCCCCCGGCGGAGCCGACCGAGTAGCCGACCTTGCAGTTTCGCCACGCCCCCGGCAGGTGCCTACCTGCCGGGGGCGTGGTGTTTCGTGGACACTCCGATGGTGCGACCAAACCGGCACTTAACGTCACGTAATGCATACTTCTAGTAGGGATGCGGTGTGCGACGAAGCGGGGCGGCGGATGAGCGAGGGCGCGCGGAGGTGGTCCCGACGCGACCTGCTGCGCCGGAGCGCGCTCCTGGCCGGCGGGGCGGTCTTCGGAGCGGTAGCGACCGAGACGTGGTGGCGCACCCGCCGACTGCCGATCGGCGGTGGCCCGGCCAGCGCCACTGTCGGCAACAGGATCCAGGACGTCGGCAGCGGTGCGCTGACAGCCGTGTGGTCGGTGGCGACCGAGCGTCCACTTGTGGCGCTCACCTTCGACGACGGGCCGGCCCCACAGTGGACGCCAATGGTGCTGGACACCCTGGCCCGGCACCAGGTGCCCGCCACGTTCTTCCTGGTCGGCGCGAAGGTCAGGAAACACGCCGACGTCGTACGCGACAGGCTCGGCGAGCACGAGGTGGGCAACCACAGTTGGGCCCACCATGACCTTGCCCAACGGGACGCCGCCGAGGCGTACGACGACCTGAGCCGCAGCCATGACGCCATCGCCGACGTGACCGGAAGGACGCCCCGACTGATCCGCCCGCCGTACGGGCACATGGGCGGGGCGGTGCTGCACGCGGCGGCGCGGCTGAACTGTCGCCTGGTGCTCTGGTCACTGCAGATGGTGGAGGGGCAGTATCCCGACGACCCGGCCGGACACGCCCGGCGGATCGTGGGCGACGTCCGGCCGGGAACGATCCTGCTCGGGCACGATGTGGGGCCGCGGAATCGCCTGGTCGCGCTGAACGGCCTACCGGACATGATCAATGGATTGCGGGATCGGGGCTACACCTTCGTGACCGTCTCGACGCTGCTCGGAGCCGGCGTAAGCCCCGCACAGACCGGGTAGGGTCCCGCTCCGTGGCGACCACCCTCTCCGTCCTCACCGGCAACCGGAGCTTCCGCAACCTGTTCCTCGCCGAGTTGGTGGTCTTCGGTGCCGACTGGTTCGTCATGGTGCCGCTGCTGGTGCTGCTGCCCCAACTGACCGGCAGCGGAGTCTGGGGCGCGCTGGTGCTGGCGGTGGACACCGGCATCGTGGCGCTCCTGCTGCCGTACACCGGCACCGTGGCCGACCGGTTCGACCGGCGGAAGATCATGATCGCCGCGAACGTGGCCGCCCTGGTGGGCGTGCTGCTGCTGCTCGGCGTCCGCAGCGCCGGCACGGCGTGGCTCGCGCTCGTGGCGATAGGCGTGGTCGCCGTGGCCAAGGCGTTCTACTCACCGGCCGCCCAAGCCGCGCTGCCGAACGTGCTCCGGCCGCACGAACTGGCCGCCGGCAACGCGGTCGCGGGCTCGGCCTGGGGCACCATGACTGTGGTCGGCGCCTCGCTCGGCGGCGTACTCAGCTCGGCTGCCGGCCCGTACATCTGCTTCTGGGTGGCGGGGGTGGGCCTGCTGCTGGCCGCGGGCCTGGCCACGCGGATCCGCCGGCCGTTGCAGGCGGCCCGCGACCCGGAACTGCCGGCCCAGCGGACCTGGCCGGCGGTCCGCGAAGCGCTCGGCTACATCGGGCACCGGCCCCGCGTGCTGGCGCTTGTCACAGTCAAGTCGGCGGTCGGCCTGGGCAACGGGGTGCTTACCGTGTTTCCGCTGCTCGCCACCGTGTACGGGGTCGGTCCGCTCGGTGCCGGCCTGCTCTTCGCGGTACGCGGGGCCGGGGCGTTGGTGGGGCCGATCCTGATGCGGCGGGTACTCACCAACCGCTCGTGGCTGCTGCCCGGGCTCGCGTTGTCCATGTCGCTCTACGGCCTGTCCTACCTGGGCACGTCGGTGGTCCGCTGGTTCCCGTTGGTGCTGCTGCTGGTCTTCGTGGCGCACTTCGCGGGCGGCAGCAACTGGGTGATGTCGAACTTCGCCCTCCAGGGCGAAGTGCCGGACCGGTTGCGCGGGCGCGTCTTCGCCACCGACATGATGCTCGCGACGCTTGCCATCTCGGTGAGCCAACTGGCGGTGGCCCTGGTGGTGGACGTGGTGGACGCACGTGTGGTGCTTGCCGGCTGTGGCCTGGTCACCCTCGTGTACGCGATCGGCTGGCGGATCGCCACCCGCCGGCTGTCGCTCACCGACCCGGCCGCCGAGCCGATTCCGAACCCGACCGGTTGACCTGGCGGTCCCATGCTGCGGGCAGCGGACCGGAACGTCGGTGCGGACCCCTAGCATGGGCGCGTGCCGACCAACTTCACCGCCGGGCCGGTTCGGGTCCGGGTTCCCGCGACCAGCGCCAACCTGGGCCCGGGCTTCGACGCGCTCGGCCTCGCCCTCGGGCTCTACGACGACCTGGCTGCCGAGGTCGCGCCCGCCGGCGTCCGCGTGACGGTGACCGGCCAGGGCGCCGGCGAGTTGCCGGACGACGACCGGCATCTGGTAATTCGGGCCATGCGCGCCACCTTCGACGTGCTCGGTGCGCAACCCGACGGGCTGAGCGTGGAGTGCGTCAACCGGATCCCGCAGGCACGTGGGCTGGGCTCATCGTCCGCCGCGATCGTCGCCGGGGTCCTCCTGGCCCGCGCACTGGTCGCCGACGGGGAGCACCGGCTGGACGAGCCCGGCGTGCTCGGGCTGGCCGCCGAGATCGAGGGCCATCCGGACAATGTCGCGCCGTGCCTGCTCGGTGGCTTCACACTTGCCTGGTCCGAGCCCACCGGTGCCCGCGCGGTGTCCCTGCCGGTCGCCGAGGGGGTCCGGCCCACGGTTTTCGTGCCGGCTGAGCGTGGCCTCACCGCGACCGCGCGGGCCGCTCTGCCGGCCACCGTCCCGCACGCCGACGCCGCGTTTACCGCCGGGAGGGCGGCCCTGCTGGTCCACGCGCTTACCGCTGACCCGGCCCTGCTGCTGCCTGCCACCGTCGACCGACTCCACCAGGATTACCGCGCGGCCGGGATGCCGGGCACATCTGCCCTGGTCAGCGCGTTGCGAGCAGCCGGTGTGGCGGCTGTGGTCAGTGGGGCTGGGCCGACCGTGCTGGCGCTGAGCGAGCCGCCAGCGGATTTCCCGCTGGGAACAGACTGGGAGTTCTGGAAGTTACCGATAGACGTCAGCGGTGCCCGGGTCGCCCGGGGTAGACTTGGACACGCCGAGCGGGACCCTGTTGCCGCAGGTCGGAAGAGTTGATTACGCTCTAGGCCTAGCACAGCCGCGAAGCACGCGATCTCCTGCGGGGCGGCGCACCCCCGAAGCTCTCGGCGGTCAGCCCGTCACCCCTGCCCAAGGCCCACGCCGCGCCGCAGTTTCCACAGGTCGCCGCAGACGGCGAGACCTGCTCACCGATGTTGGTGAGTCGGGAAACCACCGGCTGCTGTGTCACAGACTCCCGCGACGCGTCCTTGCGAGGCGGGTGCACCGAGGCCGCCCGGCCACCTGAGTTCCGACTCCGGGCAGTCCCGGCCTATCGAGGGAAGGAATCCATTGAGCGACACCACCGACGTGACGTCGGATGTTTCCAACGTCGCTGGCGATGCCACCGCAGCCGCCCCCGCCCGTCGTCGGCGCAGCGGCACCGGTCTGTCGGCGATGCTGCTGCCAGAGCTGCAGAGCCTGGCTGCGTCGCTCGGCATCTCCGGCACGGCTCGCATGCGTAAAGGCGAGCTGATCGCCGCGATCTCCGAGCGGCAGGGCGGCAACGCCGCCGGGACCCCTCGACCGCGAGCCGAGGTCGCGGCTGCGGCCGCTCCGGCCCGTGAGGAGGTGCGCGAGACCGTGGATCGCCCAGCGGCCGAGAGTCGCAGCGCTGAGCAGGCGCCGGCTGAGCCGGCTGCCGAGACCGAGACCCGGGGTCGTACCCGTCGTACCCGGACCGCCCCGGCTGAGGGGCGCAGCACAGGGGCCCGCAGCACCGAGTCCCGTGCCGCTGAGTCCCGTGCCGCTGAGCCCCGCACCACCGAGGCTCAGGCCACCGAGCCTCGCGCCGCTGAGGCGCGCAGCACCGAGGCGCGCAGCACCGAGGCGCGCACGGACGAGGTGGAGACCGGCGAGCGGGCCGACCGCGGTGACAACCGCCGGGAGCGTTCCGAGCGTTCTGACCGGGGCGAGCGTGCCGAGCGGGGCGACCGCGCCGAGCGGGGCGAGCGTTCCGAGCGGGGCGAGCGTTCTGACCGGGGCGAGCGTTCCGAGCGGGGCGACCGCGCCGAGCGGGGCGAGCGTTCTGACCGGGGCGAGCGTGCCGAGCGCACCGACCGGGCCGAGCGCACCGACCGGGGCGACCGTAACGAGCGGGGCGAGCGTTCCGACCGGGGCGAGCGTTCCGACCGGGGCGACCGCAACGACCGGGGCGAGCGTGCCGAGCGCAACGACCGGCCGGAGCGCGCCGACCGCAACGACCGCAACGACCGTGGTCAGCGGGTCGAGCGTGCCGAGCGGGACAGCGACGACGACGATGGCGAGGGCGGCGGCCGGCGTGGCCGGCGTAGCCGCTTCCGCGACCGCCGACGTGGCCGTGGCGAGCGCGCCGAGACCGGTGGCGACACCGGTGGCCGCGAGCCGCAGGTCAGCGAGGACGACGTCCTCGTCCCCGTCGCCGGCATCATCGACGTGCTCGACAACTACGCCTTCGTGCGGACGACCGGCTACCTCGCCGGCCCGAACGACGTGTACGTCTCGATGTCCCAGATCAAGAAGTACGGCCTGCGTCGCGGTGACGCGATCACCGGCGCGGTGCGCGCCAACCGCGAGGGTGGCAACAGCGGTGACCAGCGGCGGGACAAGTACAACCCGCTGATGCGGCTGGACACGATCAACGGGATGGAGCCGGAGGAGGCGCGGCGCCGGCCGGAGTTCTACAAGCTCACGCCGCTCTACCCGCAGGAGCGCCTGCGGCTGGAGACCGAGCCGCACATCCTCACCACCCGGGTCATCGACCTGGTCATGCCGATCGGCAAGGGCCAACGGGCACTCATCCAGTCGCCGCCGAAGGCGGGTAAGACGATGGTGCTCCAGGCGATCGCGAACGCGATCACCCGGAACAACCCGGAGTGCCACCTGATGGTGGTGCTTGTGGACGAGCGGCCTGAAGAGGTCACCGACATGCAGCGGTCGATCAAGGGCGAGGTCATCGCGGCCACGTTCGACCGTCCGCCGCAGGACCACACCACGGTGGCCGAGCTGGCGATCGAGCGGGCGAAGCGCCTGGTCGAGCTGGGGCACGACGTCGTCGTGCTGCTCGACTCGGTAACCCGGCTCGGTCGGTCGTACAACCTGGCGGCGCCGGCCAGCGGCCGGATCATGTCGGGTGGTATCGACTCCACCGCTCTCTACCCGCCGAAGCGCTTCCTCGGTGCGGCACGCAACATCGAGAACGGCGGCTCGCTGACCATCATCGCGACGGCCCTGGTGGAGACCGGGTCCATGGCGGACACGGTCATCTTCGAGGAGTTCAAGGGCACCGGCAACGCGGAGCTGAAGCTGGACCGGAAGATCGCTGACAAGCGCACCTTCCCGGCCATCGACATCAACCCGTCCGGCACCCGTAAGGAAGAGGTCCTGCTCGCGCCCGAGGAGCTGGCCATCATCCACAAGCTCCGCAAGGTGCTGCACTCGCTTGACTCGCAGGCGGCGATGGACCTGCTGCTGGACCGGCTCAAGCAGTCCCGCACCAACATCGAGTTCCTGATGCAGATCGCGAAGTCGACGCCGGGGGAGTAACAACTCCCGGGTGAGACACGACGAAGGGGCACGGCCGCAACGGCCGTGCCCCTTCCGCATGTCCGCCCACCGTCCTTTGCTCTGCTTCAACCGGCGCAACACTTCACGCCACTTTGTGGTGCGTCCGTTGAAGCAGAGCAAAGGAGGCCCGGAGGGGTAGCCGGGCTGGCGGAATTTTCCTTCGGTTCAGTCGACAGGTCTTGAAACTTCTATTCAGTGGCGGGTTGACTGTCGTCCATGCGTACCCGCAGACGATCCGCCCGTCGCACCGGCGTCCTGCTGCTGACGCCGCTGCTCGCCCTGGCCGCGCCGCTGCCGGCCACCGCCGCACCCGTAACCTCACCCGTCGCGCCCGCGACCTGGTCCCTTGCCGCCGGGTCCACCGGGACTCCTCTGTCGGTGGCCGCGCCCACCGTCGCGGAGGACGCGCCGCAGGCGTCGTCCCGGCCGACCGGCTCGACGAGCCTGGCCGCCGACCCGGCGGCTGCGACCGCTTCGACCGCCCCGAGGGCCGCTGCCGAGGGCCTGGAGCCCGCCGGCGGCCTGGAGACCACGAAGGCCACCCGGCCTGTCGCGCCCGGCGTTCAACTGACGTCCTTCGACAGGTACGACGCCGACGGCTGGCTGCGCGCCGACGCGCTCACCACGGACCTCGCCGGCGGCGCCACAGTCGGCTACGTCAACTCCGGGGCGGTCAGCCGGGCCGAGCCGCTGCGCAAGGCGGTGGACGACTCCCGCGCGGTCGCCGCGGTCAACGGCGACTTCTTCGACATCAACAACTCCGGTGCCGCCCAGGGCGTCGGCGTCCGTGACGGCGAGCTGGTCCAGTCGGCGGTCAGCGGCCACCGCAACGCGGCGGCGATCACCGTGGACGGGCTCGGCCGGGTGATCGAGGTGAACTTCGACGGCACCGCCACCCTGCCCAGCGGGCCGGTGCCGCTGACCCAGTTCAACAACCTGGTGCAGGCCGGCGGCATCGGCGCGTTCACCGAGCTGTGGGGGACGTACTCCCGGCAGCGTCCCGTGGAGGGCGCAGGCCGCGTGGTCGAGGTCACCGTGACCGGCGGTCGCGTGGCCGCGGTGGCCGGCGCGGCCGGCAGCGGCCCGATCGTCGCCGGCAGCACCGTGCTGCTCGGCCGCGACGCGGGCGCGGACGCCCTCGCCGGGCTTCGCCCCGGTGACCCGGTGACGGTGGCCTGGCGGCCCAAGCCGTCCGACGGCAGCACCCTGCACGCGGCTGTCGGAGGCGGCAACGTCCTGATCCGCGACGGTGTCGTGCAGAGCATCGCCGACCCGACGCTCGCCCCGCGTACGGCGGTCGGGTTCAGCGCCGACGGTCGGAAAATGATCATGTTGACGGTGGACGGTCGGCAGGTCGACAGCCGTGGGGTGACGCAGACCGAGATGGGCCGGATGATGGCCGAGTTGGGTGCCCACCACGCGCTCAACCTTGACGGTGGCGGCTCGTCGACGCTGCTGGCCCGTGAGCCGGGCGCGCCGGCCGTGCAGGTGGAGAACGCCCCCTCCGACGGCACCGAACGGGCCGTACCCAATGGCCTGGCGATCTACGCGCCGAAGGGCAGCGGCCGGCTCACCGGCTTCTGGGTCGAGACGGCAAGCGACCCCACCGTCGCCCCGGGCGTCTCGCCGGTGCGCGGTGGCCGGCCCGACCGGGTTTTCCCGGGGCTGACCCGCACCCTCACCGCAGCCGGCTACGACGAGACGTACGGTCCGGCTGCCGGCGCGCCCACCTGGCGGGCGACCCCGGCGGTACGTGGGCGGGTCGGCCGCGACGGTGTGTTCCACGCGGGCACGCCGGGGGCCAGCACGGTCACCGCCGCGCGGGGCCGGGCCAGCGGCTCGTTGAACCTCACAGTGCTCGGCCCGCTGGCCCGGATCGGCGCCACAGTGCCGAGGGTGGGGTTGACCGGCCGGGACGGCAGCGCCCTGGTCGGTGTGGTCGGGTACGACGCCGAAGGCAACACCGCGCCGATCGAGCCGGCCGACGTGACCCTCGATTACGACAGGGACCTGCTGCGGATCACCCCGACCGGCGACGGCAACCTGAGCGTCAGCGCGCTACGGGACACCGGCTCCGCCCTGGTGACCGTCCACGTTGGACGGCAGAGCACCGTCCTGCCGGTCACCGTCGGCCTGACCGACGTTCCGGTCGCCGGCTTCGACGACGCCGCGTCCTGGCGGTTCAGTCAGGCCCGGGCCAGCGGGTCTGTCGCGCCAGCGCCGGGACACACCGGCACCGGCCTGCGCATGTCGTACGACTTCAGCCAGTCCACGGGCACCCGGGCCGCGTACGCCGACCCGCCGGCCTGGATCGAGGTGCCCGGCCAGCCGCAGGCGTTCGGCATGTGGATCCACGGCAACGGCACCGGGGAGTGGCCCAGCCTGCACCTGCACGACGCCCAGGACACCCAGCACGTGCTCCGCGGCCCCCTGATCACCTGGACGGGCTGGCGGTACGTGGAGTTCGCGGTGCCGGCAGGCGTGCAGTACCCGGTGCGGGTGCGCCGCTTCTACGTGGCCGAGACGAACGCCGCCGCGCAGTACACAAGCGAGGTGATCATCGACGACCTGGTGGCGAAGGTGCCGCCTACTGTCGACGTGCCGGAGGCGTCCCCGCGTACCGATCGGGTGGTGGTCCGCGACGGCGCTGTGGACGACGCGCCGTGGCGGTTCGCGGTGCTCTCCGACGCCCAGTTCGTCGCCGCCGCACCGGACAGCGACCTGGTCGCCCAGGCCCGGCGGACGCTGCGTGAGGTGCGGGCGGCCAAGCCGGAATTCCTGCTGATCAACGGCGATTTCGTGGACACCGCCTACCCGGCCGATTTCGCGCTGGCCCGGCGGATCCTGGACGAGGAGTTGGGCGACGCGCTGCCCTGGTACTACGTGCCCGGCAACCACGAGATCATGGGTGCGCCGATCAGCAACTTCGAGGCTGCGTTCGGGGTCACCTCACGGGTGTTCGACCACAACGGCACCCGGTTCGTCACCCTGAACTCGTCCACCGGGACGCTGCGTGGTGGCGGCTTCGACCAGGTACGGATGCTGCGCGAGGCGCTTGACGCGGCGGCGACCGACCGGCGCGTCGGCTCTGTCGTCGTCCTGCACCACCACCCGGCGCGTGACCCCAGCCCGGCGCAGGCGAGCCAGCTCGGTGACCGCAAGGAGGCGGCGCTGCTGGAGCAGTGGCTTGCCGACTTCCAGCACCGCACCGGCAAGGGCGCGCTGTTCGTCGGCGGGCACGTCGGCACCTTCCACGCCGACCGGGTGGACGGAGTGCCCTTCGTGATCAACGGCAACGCGGGCAAGACGCCCTCCACCCCCGCCGACCAGGGCGGCTTCACCGGCTGGACGGAGTTCGGTGTGGACCCGGTCACCCCAGCCGAGGCCGACCGGGCCCGCCGTGACCCGCTCGCCGAGGGGCCACGCTGGATCGACGCGGAGTTCCACGCGCACCTGGACCGGCTCACGCTCAACGCCCCGCCCAGCGTGGCTGTCGGCACCCCGGCGACAGTCGACGCCACGCTCACCCAGCCCGGCGGGCGTACGGTGCCGGTGGCCGCGCCGGTAAGCGCCGACTGGTCGGCCTCGCCGGGCGTGCACATCGGCTCCGCGGCCGGGGTGCGCCCGTGGCACACCGCCCGCTTCGACCCGGCCACCGGCACCCTCACGGCGCTGCGCCCCGGGTCTGTGGTGCTGGCGGTCACCGTCAACGGTGTCCGCGCCGAAGCCGCTGTCACCCTCACCGCTCGGGCCGCCGCGCCCGCGGCCTGACCCCGCCGCCGCCCCGCCCGTCGAGCCGTACGGGCCGGGGCGGCGGGCCGGGTCAGAAGTCGCCGTCTGCCACCTGGAAGACGGTGAGGCCGAGGGCACGCCACATCTGGACCACCTGCACACGGTCGTCGAACACGCCGACCACCCGGTAACGGTTCCGGATCTCCCGGTCGTAGATCTCCCGCTTGACGATCGAGTCCTTGCGGGAGTCGCCGACCGCGCGGAGGTGCAGCCCGAGGTAGGGGACGCGGACGTGCCGGGCCAGCCACGCCTCGGTTGCCGCTCGGGCGGAGGCGTCCCGCCCGGAGCAGAAGACCACCCCGTACCCGGCGGCGTGCATGGCCCGGACCGCCGCGATCACCGCCGGGTTGGGGTGGTCCTGGCCCACCCGGGTCATGTCGTACGGGCTGCGGGAGACGGCCAGCGCGACAGTGCCGTCGATGTCCACGAGCACGATCTCCGGTGGTTCGGCCGACGGCGGGTGCACGGCGGCGGGCCGTCCGGTGCGGGCCTGCGGCACCGGCAGGGGCAGTGTGCGCCCCTGTAGGTGCCGCTCGTGCAGTCGGCGGATCCAGTCCGCGCCGACCTGGTCGTCGACCGGGCGGGCGGCGTCGCGGCGCAGGCACTCGTCCAGTGGCACGTCGGTGAAGTCGTGGACCTCGAATTCCGCGCCGTGGCGGGCGGCCAGTTCGGCCCAGCCCCGAAGCGTCCGTGCCCGCAGGTTCGTGTCGTCCACGCACACGTTGGCCCGTGCCCGCAGCAGCGCCTCGACCTGGGCCTGCTGCACGGCGGTCACCTGCGCCTCCGCCCACTGGGTGAAGAGCCGCTCGCCATGCAGCATCCGCCGCAGGTCGTCCCGGTTGACCCGGAGCACGGACGGCTGGAGCGTGCGGGCGAATGTCGTCTTGCCGGAGGCCGGCAGGCCCCGGGTGGCGATCAGGCGGGTCATCGGGGCACCTCGGGCTCGACGGGCGTACCCCCGGCGGGGCACACGACGGCGGTTCGTCGGGCGGACGAATGCCGGGCTGGGCGGCGGGAATGCGGACGGGGAGGCACGTGTTGACGATGCCGGACGAGGTGTGTGGCCCGATTATCGGGTCGGCTCAGGCCCATGGCACACTTGTCAATCGGCCACCGGTTCCGGTTCACGCCCGAGCCCGTCGTGTACGGCGCGACGAGCGATGACGGCGACCCGGCGACCATCAACGAGAGGACCGAGGCGATGAAGGCAAACATCCACCCGGAGTACGTGACCACCGAGGTCAGCTGCTCCTGCGGTAGCACGTTCACGACCCGTAGCACCGCTAAGGGCGGCTCGATCCACGTCGAGACCTGCAGCGCCTGCCACCCGTTCTACACCGGTAAGCAGCGCGTTCTCGACACCGCCGGCCGGGTCGCGAAGTTCCAGCAGAAGTACGCCAAGGTTCAGGCCAAGAAGGCCAAGTAACTCACGTTCGGCGCCCGCGTCCGGTTTCACACCGGATGCGGGCGCCGTCCGCGTTTCGCCCCGTTTTCGTCCCGGCCCGGCAGTCCGCCCGGCCCGGCCGGCGTCCCCCGTACCGTCGAAGGAGCATCCGCAGCATGAGCAGCGAGCGTCTGGTACGTCTCCTCGACGAGTACGCGGAGCTGGAGAAGCGGTTGGCTGACCCGGCCATCCACGCCGACCAGGCCACCGCGCGTCGGGTCGGCCGCCGGTACGCCGAGCTGGTGCCGCTGTACAAGGCCGCCGGCGAGCTGGAGCAGGCGCGTGCCGACCTGACCGCGGCCCGCGAGTTGGCGGCCGAGGACCCCTCCTTCGCCGGCGAGGTGGAGTTGATCGCGTCGTCCCTGCCGGTGCTTGAGGAGCGCCTCGCGGAGCTGCTCATCCCGCGTGACCCGCATGACGCCAAGGACGTGATCGTCGAGATCAAGGCCGGTGAGGGTGGCGAGGAGTCGGCGCTGTTCGCGGGTGACCTGCTGCGGATGTACACCAGGTACGCCGAGCGGCACGGTTGGATCACCGAGGTGATCGACGCCCAGGATTCCGACCTCGGCGGCGTCAAGGACGTCTCCCTGGCGATCAAGACCAAGGGTGTGCCGGACGGCGGCAACGGCGTCTGGTCGCGGCTCAAGTGGGAGGGCGGCGTGCACCGGGTGCAGCGCGTCCCGGTCACCGAGTCGCAGGGTCGGATCCACACGAGCGCCGCCGGGGTGCTGGTGCTGCCCGAGGCCGAGGATGTCGACGTCACCCTCGACCAGAACGACCTGCGCATCGACGTGTTCCGGTCGTCCGGGCCGGGTGGTCAGTCGGTGAACACGACCGACTCGGCCGTGCGGATCACCCACCTGCCGACCGGCATCGTCGTGTCCTGCCAGAACGAGAAGTCCCAGTTGCAGAACCGGGAGCAGGCGATGCGGATCCTGCGGGCACGGCTGCTCGCCGCCGCCCAGGAGCAGGCCGACGCCGCCGCCTCGGACGCCCGCAAGGCGCAGGTCCGCACGGTGGACCGCTCGGAGCGGATCCGCACCTACAACTTCCCGCAGAACCGGATCACCGACCACCGGATCGGCTACACCGCGTACAACCTGGATCTGGCGCTCGCCGGTGACCTGGACGGGGTGCTGGACGCGCTGGCCGAGGCCGACCGCGCGGCCCGCCTGGCCGGCGACACCGAACTGACGCGGCGCTGACCGCACAGCCCCGCCTGACCGCACAGCCCCGCCTGACCGCACGGCCGTCAGCTCGCGCGGAGGCGTGACTTGGCGCGCAGCATTTCCCGGTCGGCCTCCTCGAAGGCGACGCTCAGCGCGTCGCGCCGCCCGCTGCCGCCGGACACCTCCGCGAAGCCGATGCTCACCCCGACCGGGGTGCCCGGCACCAGTGACTCCCAGTCCTCGGAGCCGACCGCCGCCTCGATCCGTCGCGCCACCTCGGCGGCCTCGGCCATGCCGGTGTCCGGCAGCACCACCACGAACTCGTCGCCGCCGTAGCGGGCCACGAAGTCCCCCCTGCGCATCACCCGGTTGATCACCCCGGCGATGCGTTGCAGGACCAGGTCACCGGAGTGGTGCCCGTGCCGGGTGTTGACCGCCTTGAAGCCGTCCAGGTCGCAGACACCGATCACCACCCGGTCGCCCCGGGTGACCACCGCGGTGATGTACCGCTCCAGCCGGCGCCGGTTGGGCAGCCCGGTGAGCGGGTCGGTAAGCGCCTCACCCTCGTACCGTGCCGCCTCCCGGCGCATCTCCTCGTGGTCGATCCGGGCGGCGATGCCGTCGATGTAGACGTCGCGGAGCCGGTTGTTGCGCTGTGCGGCGAGCCGGAACGCCAGCCGGTCGGCCCGGTGTGCCGCCGAGTGGTCGCCGGCCCGGCTCAGCGCGATGCTGCGCAGCCGTGCGGGCTCGGCGGAGCCGAGTGTCTCGGTGGACACCCGGATGGTGTCCAGTCGGGCGACCGCCTCGATGGGCCGCCCGTCGGCCACGGCCAGGCAGACCATCCCGAGTTGCCGCATGTCGCGGGCGCGGGCGCTGTCCCCGCCGTGGCTGAGCAGCTGGGACGGCTCGGCCTCACCCGTCGAATCCATCGGGTCGCCCAGCGCGGCCTGCCGCGCCGCCGAGTAGCCGTACGCGGCGAGGCTGCTGGGACGCAGGTTGTCGGCCCGCCCGGTGCGGACGAAGCGGGCCAGGTCGGCGGCAACGTCCCGGAGTACGCGCAGACATCCGTCGCTGTCCCCGTTGTGGTCAAGTGCCACGGCGTTGCGCAGCCGGATGCCCGGCGCGGCGAACGTCTCCTCCGGGATGCCGGCGGTCATGCCGAGCTGCCGGGCGCGTTCGATCGCACCCAGGGCGTACCCGTGGAAGCTGAGGTAGCTGTAGGCCATCGCGAGGTCGTGCCAACCCCAGGCGGTGTCCCGGTCGGGGTCGTCCACGGCGCCCAGCGCCCGGGCGGCCTTGACCAGGTGGGTGACGCAGCGGTCCAACGCGCCCTGGTGGTGCGCGGCGAGGGCGGCCAGTGCGTTGAGGTGCCCGTGCAGGTAGGGCTCGGCGAGGTCGCGGACAGCCGCCGACGCCTCCTCGATGGCCCGGGTGAACTCCGCCGTCCGGCCGAGATTGATCAGCGCGGAGAGCCGCTGCACCATGGCGTCCGCGCGCGCCGCCGGGTCGTTGGTGGTGCGGATCACCCGATCCAACAGGGTGTACGCCTCAGCGGAGCGGCTGGCCTCCTGCAACGCCCGGGCATGCGTGAGGGCGTCAACCTGGTCATCGACCCGGTCGAGCCAGCCCACTCACAGCCTCCTGTCGTGTGCGCCTCGACGCGCCCGTTCGTTGCGGCGTCGGTGACGCTTCATGATTATGTCGTGAGTACTTTGCCGCAACACCCATCCGAAGGGACAGGCCGCGTCCGTCCGTCCGCAGCCGTGGTCCGGGCAGCGCGGGTGCTCGCCGCCGCAGGGGTGGAACCGGCGCGGGTGGAGGCCGAACTACTGACGGCGTACGTGCTGGGGGTGCCCCGGGGGCGGCTGGCGCTCGCCGACGACCTGGACGACGACCAGGTGACCCGGCTCGACGAGTTGGTCGAGCGCCGCGCCAGCCGGGAGCCGTTGCAGCACCTGACCGGTCGGGCCGGGTTCCGGCACCTGGAGCTGGCGGTCGGCCCGGGTGTCTTCGTGCCCCGCCCGGAGACGGAGTTGCTCGCCGGCTGGGGTGTCGAGCAGGGCCGGGCTCGGCCCGATCCGCTTGTGGTGGACCTGTGCAGCGGCTCCGGCGCGATCGCGTTGGCTGTGGCACAGGAGCTGCCCGGGGCGCGTGTGGTGGCGGTGGAGCGGTCCTCGGCGGCGCTGGTGTGGCTGCGCCGTAACGCCGCCGAGCGGGCCGCGGCGGGGGACCGGCCTATCGAGGTGGTCGAGGCCGACGTCACCGCGCCGGACCTGCTTGCCGATCTGGTCGGCCGGGTGGACGTGCTGCTCTGCAACCCGCCGTACGTGCCGGTGGAGGTGGTGGTGCCGCCGGAGGTGGCCGGGCACGATCCGGCGGAGGCTGTCTTCGGCGGCGTGGACGGCCTGACGGTGATCCGGCCGGTGCTCACCCGGGCGGCGGACCTGCTGCGCCCCGGCGGCGTGGTCGGGGTCGAGCACGACGACACGCACGACGTGGCGGTGCCCGCGCTGCTCGTCGCGGACGGCCGGTTCACCGCCGTCACGGAGCATCGGGACCTCACCGGCCGCCCCCGATATGCCACCGCGTCCCGATCGGCGGAAGGCCAGCACGCCGCTTCCGGCTCGGCGTGGCAGACTGACTCCTCGTGATGCTCTACGACTGCCGGTCGCCCGCCGATCGGGACCGCGGCATCGCTGCGGCCATCGAGGCGGTCAAGAACGGCGAGCTGGTCGTCCTTCCGACGGACACCGTCTACGGAATCGGCGCGGACGCGTTCACGCCGTACGCGGTCAAGGCGTTGCTGGACGCGAAGGGCCGGGGCCGGCAGATGCCGCCGCCGGTGCTGATCGGTTCGCGCCACACCCTTGACGGGTTGGTGTATTCGCTGCCCACAGCCGCTCGGGAGCTGGTGGAGGCGTTCTGGCCGGGTGCCCTGACGATCGTGGTCGAGCACTCGCCGAGCCTCCAGTGGGACCTGGGCGACAAGTCGGGCACGGTGGCGGTGCGGATGCCGCTGCACCCGGTGGCGCTTGAGGTGCTGCGGGAGACCGGCCCGATGGCTGTCTCGTCGGCAAACAAGACGGGCCAGCCGGCGGCGGTGACTGCCGAGGAGGCACGCGACCAGCTCAGCTACTCGGTGCGGGCATACCTGGAGGCCGGGCCCTGTCCGGACCCGGTGCCGAGCACGATCGTGGACCTGACCGGCGAGGTGCCGCAGTTGCTGCGGGCCGGCGCGATCCCGCTGGAGAAGCTGCGCGACGTGGTTCCGGATCTCATCGACATCCAGGGGGTCTGAGTGCCCCCGTTCACCGTTCTGCACGTCTGCATGGGCAACATCTGCCGGTCGCCGATGGCCGAGCGGTTGCTCGCCCTCGCGGTTCGGGAGCGGTTGGCGCGGCGTGCGCAGGACCCAGCCGGGGCCGAGGAGTTGCTGCACAGCCACAGCGCCGGCACCGGCGGCTGGCACGCCGGTGAGGAGATGAACCCGCCGGCGGCCCGGCAGGTCATCGGTCGGGACGGGGACGTCGAGGGGTTCGGGGCGCGCAAGCTGCGCTCGGACCACATCGACGCCGCCGATCTGGTCCTGACGGCCACGGCCGACCAGCAGGAGTACGTGGTGGCGCTGCGTCCGGACGCGGCGGCCCGCACGTTCGTGCTCGGTGAGTTCGGCCGGTTGCTGGCGGCGGTGGACGCCGCCGCGCTGCCGCCGGCGGAGGCGACCCCGGAGGCTGTGTACGCCCGGGGCGTGGCCCTGGTGGCGGCTGCCCACGGCAACCGGCTGGGTGCCTCGGTGCTGCCCACCGATGACCTGGACGACCCCTGGGGTCGCGGTGACCAGTGCTTCAGCCGGGTCGCCGACGAGATCGAGGAGACGGTCCACCCGCTGGCCGCCGCTCTGCTGCCCTGAGCGCCGTGCGAGTTTTCTCCGGGTTTGGGGAAAACGAGGGGCGAAAGGGGTGTTCCGGGTCATTCTGAACGGGTCCTAGTGTGACCGGCTCCTGCGGGGAGAGCTGATGATCCGGGCCCGACTCGACAAACTACTGACCGTGGTGATCGCCGGCGTGCTGGCCGGACTGGTGCTGGCCGGAGCCGCCCTGCCCGCGGCCCTGGTCTTCGGGATCGGCTTCAGCGCCCTGTCCACGCCGTACTCGGAGCTGCCGAACACGCTCCGCACGCCACCCACCGCCCAGCGCTCCAACCTCTACGCCAGCGACGGCACCACCCTGATCACGTCCTTCTACCAGGAGGACCGGGTCGACGTGCCCCTGGACGAGGTGGCGCCGGTGATGCGCGAGGCCATCGTGGCGGCCGAGGACGTCCGGTTCTACAAGCACAGCGGGGTGGACCTGCGCGGCGTCGTACGCGCGTTCACCGTGAACAGGCGCGACGGCCGCACCCGGCAGGGCGCCTCCACGCTGACCATGCAGTACGTCCGCAACGTGCTCGCCAGCGACCCCCGGCTCACCGAGCGGCAGCGCCGGGCGGCCACCGAGGTCACCACCGCCCGCAAACTCCAGGAGATGCGGTACGCGCTCGCGCTGGAACGGGAGCTGAGCAAGGAGGACATCCTCACCCGCTACCTCAACATCGCCTACTTCGGCGCCGGGGCGTACGGGATCGCCGCCGCCAGCAAGCGCTACTTCTCCCGGTCGCCGGCCGAGCTGACCCTGGCCCAGGCGGCGCTGCTGGCCGGCCTGGTGCAGTCGCCGGACAGCGACGACCCGATCAACGGCGACGCCGACAGCGCGTTGGAGCGTCGGACGTACGTGCTGGAACGGCTTGTGGAGTCGGGCCAGGTGCCTGCCGACGAGGCGGCCGCGGCGCGGGCCGAGCCTTTGCAACTGCGACCCAGCGAGACCCCTAACGACTGCACGGGCGTGCCCGAGGGGCACAACGACTGGGGCTTCTTCTGCGACTGGTTCACCCGCTGGTGGAGCAGCCAGCCGGCGTTCGGGTCGACCGCCGACGAGCGCCAGCGCACGTTGCGCCGGGGCGGGTTCTCCATCGTCTCCTCGCTGGACCCGGCGGTGCAGCGGGCCACCACCGAGCAGGTGAGCAAGATCTACCGGCCGACCGACGCGCGGGCGGTGCCGACCGTTGTGGTGCAGCCCGGCACCGGGCGGGTGCTGGCGATGTCGGTCAACCGCGCCTACAGCGTGGAGGACAAC
Organism: Micromonospora sp. NPDC000316; assembly: GCF_042898885.1. Lineage (NCBI taxonomy): Bacteria > Bacillati > Actinomycetota > Actinomycetes > Micromonosporales > Micromonosporaceae > Micromonospora > Micromonospora sp. NPDC000316. The sequence continues at coordinate 21,872 of NZ_JBIAZG010000006.1, read as the reverse complement.
CCGGTCGGGCAGAAGAACCACCCGAACACCGTCAACCAGCTCGTCGCCGGCGGCGGGGCGATCGACGGCTACCAGGGCGGCTCGACGTTCAAGCTCTTCGCCCTGCTGGCCGCGCTGGAGTCCGGCCTGCCGCTGTCGACCGAGTTCACCGCACCGAGCCAGATCCTCACCCGGTTCCCGGTGACCGGGAACGCCAGCTGCGACGGCCGCTGGTGCCCGTCGAACGCCAACCCGTCATCGATGGACGGCCCCCGCACCATGTGGAGTGCCTTCGGCCGCTCGGTCAACACCTACTTCGCGTGGCTCACCGAGAAGGTCGGCGCCGACCGGGTGGTGGAGATGGCCGAGCGGCTCGGCATCGTGCTGCGCGCCGACGCCGACGAACGACTGGCCCGCTACGGAGCGAAGAACTGGGGCCCGTTCACCCTGGGCGTCGCCGCGACGACCCCGCTCGACCTGGCCACGGCGTACGCCACGGTGGCGGCCGAGGGGACCTGGTGCGCGCCGCTGCCGGTGGTCTCGATAAGCGACTCGGCCGGCCGGCCCGTGGACGCCGCCAAGCCGGACTGCCGGCAGGTCCTGGACACCGACGTGGCCCGGGCGGCGATCGACGCCTCCCGCTGCCCGGTCGGCGACCAGTCGATGTACGGGCGGTGCGACGGCGCCACCGCACCCGACCTGCGGGCCCGGCTCGGCCGCCCGGTGGCCGGCAAGACCGGCAGCTCCGAGCGGTACGAGACGGAGACGGTTGTGGCCTTCACGCCGCAGCTCGCGGTCGCCTCAATGGCGGCCAACCCGGATGATCCCCGCGACGCGGTCGGTCAGGCGGTGCAGGCCCGAATGGTGGACGCGGTAGGCGAGGTGCTCGCCACTGCCCTGAAAGGCGAGCCGGTACGCGACTTCGTCCCGCCAAGCGAACGAGCAGCCTTCGAGGTAACAGGCCCCCGCAGCGGCAACTAACCGCCCAGCGCTGCCCTCCCACTGCCCTCCCGCCCCCGCGCAGCCCTCCCGCCCCCGCGATCTTGCACTTTCTGCCTCGACAAAAGGTGTGCAAGCTATCAAACCGGCGACCGAAAGTGCAAGATCGCGGGGGCGGGGGGGGCGGGGGGTGCGGGGGTCCGGGGGGCCCGGGGAGCGGGGTGTGGGGCGCGGGTTTAGGGGAGGGTCTTTGCGCCTTTTGCTATGTTGCGGGCCATTCCTCCGAAGACCAGCGCGTGGAACGGTGCGACCGACGCCCAGTAGGCGTGTCCGGCAAGCCCGCGGGGCAGGAAGACGGCGCGTTGGTGGTAGCGGCTGCGTCCGTCGTCGGCGGGCAGCACCCGCATCTCCAGCCAGGCGCGGCCGGGCAGGCGCATCTCGGCGCGCAGCCGGAGCAACTCGCCCGGGACGATCTCCTCCACTCGCCAGAAGTCCAGTGCCTCGCCGACCTGTAGCCGGTGCGGGTCGCGTCGGCCGCGTCGCAGCCCCACTCCGCCGACGAGCCGGTCTAGCCAGCCGCGGATCGACCAGGCGAGCGGGAAGGAATACCAGCCGTGCTCCCCGCCGACGCCCTCGATGACCCGCCAGAGCGCGGCCGGTGGTGCGTCCACAGTCGTCTCCCGGAGGTCGGTGTAGGCGGTGCCACCGGACCAGTCCGGGTCGCTGGGCAGCGGCTCGGCGGGGGCGTCCGGGCCGCTCGCGGTGGACCAGCGGGTCTCCACCTGGGCGTCGCGCACCTTGGCCAGCGCCAGGGACACCGCCTGGTCGAAGCCGGTCAGGCCGCCGGGCGGGTCGGGTACGTACCTGGCGATGTCGTGCTCGTGCGCGACCGCCTCGTGGATCAGGCTCTCCACGAGTGGGCGGGCGATGGCGTTCGGCACCGGCGTGATCAGGCCGACCCAGTGCGAGGAGAGCGACGGGGTGAGCGGCCGGACCGGCACGATGATCCGTCGGCGCAGCCCAGCCACCCGCGCGTACCGCTGCATCATGTCGCGGAAGGTCAGCACGTCCGGTCCGCCGATGTCGAAGCCCCGGTTGACCTCGGGCGGCAGCGCGGTGCAGCCGGCCAGGTAGCGCAGCACGTCACGGACCGCGATCGGCTGGATCCGGTTACCGACCCATCGTGGGGTGACCATGGCGGGCAGCCGTTCGGTCAGGTAGCGCAGCATCTCGAACGACGCCGACCCGGAGCCGATGATCACCGCGGCGCGGAGCACCGCCGTGGGCACCCCGCTGGCGAGCAGGATCCGACCCACCTCGGCCCGGGACCGCAGGTGCGGGGAGGGGACCTCCTCGTCGGATGCCGGCTCCGGACCGCCCAGATAGACGATCCGGTGTACGCCTGCCGCGCGGGCCGCCGCCGCGAAGTTTGTGGCCGCCGCGCGGTCGGCCGCCTCGAAGTCGGGTCGGCCGAGCGAGTGCACGAGGAAGTAGGCGACGTCCACGTCGGCGAATGCGGCGGGCAGTGTCTCCGGTCGGCTGAGGTCCCCCTCGACGATCTCGGCAGCCGAGGCCCAGGGCACGTCGCGCAGCCGCACGGCCTTACGGGCCAGGCAGCGTACGGTGTGCCCGTCGGCGAGCAGGAGCGGCGTCAGTCGCCCGCCGATGTATCCCGTTGCACCGGTGACGAGGCATCTCACGGGTCCCAGTGTGCGGCCCTCTAGACTCGTTCGCTGTGGAGACCGAGACGAGCACCTTCTGGGGGCCGGATTTTGCGCAGCTCAGGGCCACCGATCCGGAGATCGCCGGGGTGGTCCTCGGCGAGCTGGACCGGTTGCGGGGTGGTCTGCAGCTGATCGCCAGCGAGAATCTGACCTCGCCGGCGGTGCTTGCCGCGCTCGGTTCGACGCTTACCAACAAGTACGCCGAGGGTTACCCGGGCCGCCGCTACTACGGCGGCTGCGCGGAGGTGGACCGGGCTGAGGAGATCGGCATCGCCCGGGCCAAGGAGCTGTTCGGTGCCGAGCACGCCAACCTCCAGCCGCACTCCGGGGCGAGCGCCAACCTGGCCGCGTACGCCGCGCTTGTGCAGCCGGGTGACACGGTCCTGGCGATGGACCTCCCGCACGGCGGGCACCTCACCCACGGCAGCCGGGTGAACTTCTCCGGCAAGTGGTTCCACCCGGTCGGCTACCCGGTCCGGCCGGACACCGAGGTGATCGACTACGACGAGGTACGCGACCTGGCGCGTGCGCACCGACCGAAGCTGATCATTTGTGGCGCGACCGCGTACCCCCGCCTGATCGACTTCGCGCGGTTCCGGGAGATCGCCGACGAGGTCGGCGCGTACCTGATGGTGGACGCGGCGCACTTCATCGGCCTGGTCGCCGGCCGGGCGATTCCGTCCCCGGTGCCGTACGCCGACGTGGTCTGCGCCACCACCCACAAGGTTCTGCGCGGCCCGCGCGGCGGCATGATCCTGTGCCGAGAGTCGCTGGCCCAGCGGATCGACAAGGCGGTCTTCCCGTTCACCCAGGGTGGCCCGCTGATGCACGCGGTCGCGGCCAAGGCGGTGGCGCTGCGCGAGGCCGCCCAGCCTGAGTTCCAGACGTACGCCCGGCAGGTGGTCAGCAACGCCCAGGCGCTCGCCGCCGGGCTGGCCGAGGAGGGGATGCGCCCGGTTTCCGGTGGCACCGACACCCACCTCGCCCTTATCGACCTGCGGGAGGTGGGTGTGACAGGCGCGGAGGCCGAACGACGCTGCGACGCCGCGTCGATCACCCTGAACAAGAACGCCATCCCGTACGACCCGCAGCCGCCGATGGTGGCCTCCGGCATCCGGGTGGGCACGCCGAGCGTCACCACGCAGGGCATGCGGGAGGGGGAGCTGCGGCAGGTGGCCGCGCTGATCGCCCGTGCCGTGCGCACCGATGCCGGGGCGCCCGGCGGTGCCGACGAGCTGACCCGGATCGGCGCCGAGGTGGCCGAGCTGGTCGCGACGTTCCCGGCGTACCCCCGATGAGCGAGCCACGGGCGGGTGAGCCGGGCGCCATCCGGGTTCGGCTGCCGTACCTTCGCCTTACGCTGCTGAGTTGTGCGGTGCTGGCGGTGCTGGCGGTCCCTCTCGCGGCAGCCCTGCAGGGCGCCGAGGGCGCCGCCGGAGTGGCCGCCGGGATCGCGCTGGTGGTGGTGAGCTATCTCATCTCCGGCTTCTCCGTCGCCTGGGCGGACGCCATCAACCCGCGCATGATCATGTCCGTCGGGTTGGTCACCTACAGCGTGAAGATCGTGATCCTCGGCCTGACCATGTCCGCCATCGCGGCCACCGGTTGGGGTGGTTTACGGGCCATGGGCGTGGGCGTGATCGCGGCTGTGGTGGTCTGGACCGGAGCCCATTTGACCTGGGCATTGCGGTCTCCGCTGCCGACCTTCCGGTCGCGGCGCGACTGACCACGTCCGACCACTGGTTCATCGACGGACGATTGTCGGCAATTTGCCGGTCCCGTCGGGCTGCCTCGGCGGACTCGACGGGAGTAGCCTTGGCGACGGTTGACGCGCCCGTAGTGCGACCCGCACGCTGCCCGCAGTGTGGGGGGTGCCGCACACCCTGGCACGCCCCGGCTGATATCGTTCGCGACGTCATGGCCGACGACCTTCACCCCAAGAAGTCCGATGAGCACTCATCGGAGGGCGTTGCCGGCACCGTTCTTGGCTATCTCCTCGCCGGCATTCTGGTGTGGGGTTTCCTCGGGTGGCTCGCTGGACGCCTCATTGGATTTCCCACGGGCATCGGGATCGCCACGGGCATGATGTTCGGCGCAGCCGGAGCGATCTACTTGATCATGAAGAGGCTCGGTGCTTGAGTTCCAGCACACGCGGGTCTGTCGAGTGCGGAGGATGACACGGTGAGTGGACAGCTCGTCGCCGCAGAGGGGCTTCCCTGGCCCCCCAGCGTCGGAGATTTCTACCCGCCGAACGTGGCCGGCCCCTGGGTCACCAAGTTCGGGATCATGATCTGGCTCGCGGTCGCGTTGCTGATCGTCTTCTTCCTGCTCGCCTACCGGAAGCCCAAGCTGGTCCCCGGTAAGGCCCAGTGGTACGCGGAGTCTGTCTACGGCCTCGTCCGGGACAACATCGCCCGCGAGCAGATGGGCAACGCGGGCATTCGCTTCGCGCCCTACTTCACCGTGCTGTTCAGCTTCATCCTGCTGACCAACATCTTCAGCATCGTGCCCGGGTTGCAGATCTCGCCCAACTCGCACATCGCCTTCCCGATCGTGCTCTCGGCCGTCTCGTACGTCATGTACCTCTACATCGGCGTCCGAAAGCACGGCTTCGGCAAATACATGAAGATGATGCTGATCCTGCCCGGTGTTCCGTGGCCGATGCATTTCCTTCTGATCCCGATCGAGTTCCTCCAGAACTTCATCGTTCGGCCGGTCACCCTGGCGCTGCGGCTCTTCGCCAACATGTTCGCCGGCCACCTGCTCCTGCTGGTCTTCACCGTCGGCGGGTTCGTGATGCTCGCCTCGGACAGCATCTTCGTCCAGGTGACCTCGGTCTTCTCCTTCGCCATGGCGATCGTGATGGCCTTCTTCGAGGTCCTGGTCGCGGTGTTGCAGGCCTATGTCTTCGTCACACTGAGCGCCAACTACGTCGGGTCGTCGCTGGCCGACGAGCACTGAGATCCGCTCGGCGGGTCACCCGGCCCGACCAAGCTTCTGGATACCGACCGCGTACGCGTGAGAACTCACGTGTTAACTAGGAGGAATACCCGCAATGGACGTTCTCGCCGCCATCAACGGTAACGTCAACACCATCGGCTACGGTCTCGCCGCCATCGGCCCCGGTATCGGCGTCGCCCTGGTCTTCGCGGCCTACATCCAGTCGAGCGCGCGTCAGCCCGAGTCCGCCGGCTTCAACCGGACCTGGCTGGTCCTGGGCTTCGCCCTGGTCGAGGCGCTCGCCCTGTTCGGCCTGGTGCTCGCCTTCGCCGTCAACTGACCGTCCGCTTTTCGACCCGGAGGTCTGACATGTATCTCGCTGCCGAAGGCGTCGAGCACAACCCGATCCTTCCGATCTGGCAGGAGATCGTCGTTGGCTCGATCTCCTTCGCCCTGCTCGTCTTCGTCCTGCTGAAGTTCGTCATGCCTCGCATGGAGGCGATGTACCAGGCGCGGGTCGATGCGATCGAGGGTGGCCTCAAGCGTGCGGAGGCGGCCCAGGCCGAGGCGAACCAGCTGCTCGAGCAGTACCGCGCGCAGTTGGCCGAGGTGCGTACCGAAGCCGCCAAGATCCGTGACGACGCCCGTTCCGACGCCGAGGGGATCCGACAGGACATCCTCGCCAAGGCGCGGGAGGAGTCCGAGCGGGTTGTCGCCGCGGGCAAGGAGCAGCTCATCGCCGAGCGGGCCACGATCGTGCGCGATCTGCGCGCGGAGGTCGGCGGTCTCGCCGTCGACCTGGCCAGCCGGATCGTGGGGGAGTCGCTCGCCGACGAGGCCCGTCGCAAGGGCACCGTCGAGCGTTTCCTCACCGATCTTGAGAGCGCGGGGGCCCGCTGATGCACGCCGCCAGCCGGGAGTCGTACAAGGCAGCCGTCGAGCGGCTGGAGGCCTACACCCGCGGCGCGCAGCCGCAGGCGGTCGCCGCCACCGCCGACGGTGTCCTCTCCGTCGCGGATCTGCTGCGGCGGGAGGTCCGGCTGCGCCGGGCGCTCTCCGATCCCGCACGGTCCGGTGAGGACCGCGCCGGCCTGCTCGGCACCATGCTGCGCGGCAAGCTCGACGAGCAGGCGCTCGACCTGGCCAGCACGTTGGTCGCCAGCCGCTGGTCGGCACCGTCGGAGTTGCTCGACGGCACCGAGCGGCTCGGTGTGGAGGCGCTGCTCGCCAGCGCCGACGCCACCGACGACCTCGGTGAGGTGGAGGACGAGCTGTTCCGGTTCGGCCAGTTGGTCGCCGGGCAGCCGCAGCTCGCCACCGTGCTGACCGACCCGATCGCGCCGTTGGCTCAGCGCGCCGGGCTGGTTCGTGAGCTGCTGGAGGGCAAGGCCCACCCGGTGACGGTCCGCCTGATCGAGGTGGCTCTATCCGGGTTCGGCGGTCGCTCGTTCAGCGGCGCGCTCACCCGACTGGTCGAGCTCACCGCCGACCGGCGGGACCGGCAGGTCGCGTACGTGACCGTGGCGGCCCCGCTTGATGACGCCGAGGAGCAACGGCTGGGCGCTCGACTTGCCGAGCTATACGGTCGACAGGTCGACATCAAGCAGACGGTCGACCCCGAGATCCTCGGCGGCATGAGCGTCCGGGTCGGTTCCGACCTTTACGACGGGACGATCCTGCGCCGACTCAACGAGACTCGTAACGCGTTCGCCAAGCGCTGACGGCTCCCGCGAAGCACCTGAATGACAGACGCCATTCGGACCGGTCGGTACTAGGTATCCCCGGGCCCCTGAATTTTAAGGAAGCAGAGGATGGCCGAGCTGACCATCTCGACGGAGGAGATCCGCGGCGCCCTGGAGCGCTACGTCTCCTCCTATTCGCCCGACGTCTCCCGCGAGGAGGTCGGCACTGTCGCTGACACCGGCGACGGCATCGCCCACGTCGAGGGCCTGCCCTCGACCATGACCAACGAGCTCCTGGAGTTCGAGGACGGCACGCTCGGCGTGGCGTTGAACCTCGACGTCCGGGAGATCGGCGTCGTCGTTCTCGGTGACTCCTCCAAGCTGGAAGAGGGGCAGCGCGTCAAGCGCACCGAGCGGGTTCTCTCCGTTCCGGTCGGCGACGCCTTCCTCGGGCGCGTGGTCAACGCGCTCGGCGAGCCCATCGACGCGCTCGGCGACATCGCCAACGAGGGCTTCCGCGAGCTGGAGCTGCAGGCTCCGAACGTGATGGCCCGGCAGTCCGTCGACGAGCCGCTGCAGACCGGCATCAAGGCCATCGACGCGATGACCCCGATCGGTCGGGGCCAGCGGCAGCTGATCATCGGTGACCGGAAGACCGGCAAGACCACTGTCGCTCTGGACGCCATCCTCAACCAGCGGGACAACTGGCGCACCGGCGACCCGAAGCAGCAGGTTCGCTGCATCTACGTCGCCATCGGCCAGAAGGCCTCCACGATCGCCTCCATCAAGGGGCAGCTCGAGGAGGCGGGCGCGATGGAGTACACGACCATCGTGGCCTCCCCGGCGTCCGACCCGGCTGGCTTCAAGTACCTCGCTCCGTACACCGGCTCGTCCATCGGGCAGCACTGGATGTACGGCGGCAAGCACGTTCTGATCGTCTTCGACGACCTGAGCAAGCAGGCCGAGGCGTACCGCGCCGTGTCGCTGCTGCTGCGCCGCCCGCCGGGCCGTGAGGCGTACCCGGGTGACGTCTTCTACCTGCACTCCCGCCTGCTGGAGCGCTGCGCGAAGCTCTCCGACGAGCTGGGTGGCGGCTCGATGACCGGTCTGCCGATCATCGAGACGAAGGCCAACGACATCTCGGCCTTCATCCCGACCAACGTCATCTCGATCACCGACGGCCAGATCTTCCTGGAGACCGACCTGTTCAACCAGGGCGTCCGTCCGGCGATCAACGTCGGCACCTCGGTCTCCCGGGTCGGTGGCGCCGCGCAGGTGAAGCCGATGAAGAAGGTCGCCGGTTCGCTGCGGCTCAACCTGGCCCAGTACCGCGAGCTGGAGGCGTTCGCCGCCTTCGCCTCCGACCTGGACAAGGCCTCCCGGGCCCAGCTGGACCGCGGTTCGCGTCTGGTCGAGCTGCTCAAGCAGCCGAACTACTCGCCGTACCCGGTGCAGGAGCAGGTCGTCTCGGTCTGGGCCGGCACCGAGGGCAAGCTGGATGACGTCCCGGTGGGTGAGGTTCGTCGCTTCGAGGCGGAGTTCCTCCAGTACCTGCGGCACAAGCACGAGGGTGTGCTTGCGGCGATCGCCGGCCACCAGTGGAACGACGACATCATCGCCTCGCTCGACAACGCGATCAGCGAGTTCAAGAAGGTCTTCCTCGGCAAGGAGGACGAGCCTCGGATCAACGACGCGCAGGCCAAGCCGCTCGAGGGTGAGCAGAACCGTGAGACGGTGACCCGCTACCGCGACGGCGCGCCCGCCGGCTCGACCGAGAGCTGATCTCATGGCGGCCCAGGTACGCGTTCTTCGTCAACGGATCCGCTCGGCGAAGTCGATGAAGAAGATCACCAAGGCGATGGAGCTCGTGGCGACGAGCCGGATCGCCAAGGCCCAGGCCCGGGTGCAGGCGTCCCTGCCGTACGCCCAGGCCATCACCGGTGTGCTCACGGCTCTGGCGTCCAACGCGCGGATCGACCACCCGCTGCTCACCCCGCGCGAGCGGGTGCGGCGGGCGGGCGTCCTGCTGGTCACCAGCGACCGTGGCCTGGCCGGCGGCTACAGCTCCAACGCGATCAGGATGGCCGAGTCGCTCATCGCGCGGCTGAAGGCGGACGGCAAGGAGCCGGTGCTCTACGTCATCGGGCGTAAGGGCGTCGGGTTCTACCGGTTCCGTGACCGGCCGATCGAGGCGAACTGGACCGGGTTCAGCGAGCAGCCGTCGTTCGAGGACGCCCGTACCGTCGGTGAGACGCTGATCAAGGCGTTCACTGCCGGCGCGGACGACGTCGACGGCGGTGCCGGTGCGGACGGCGTGCTCGGCGTCGACGAGTTGCACATCGTCTACACCGAGTTCCACTCGCTGATGACGCAGACGCCGGTCACCAAGGTGATCGGTCCGATGCAGGTGGAGGACCGGCCGCGCTCCGAGGGGCTGCTGCCGGCGTACGAGTTCGAGCCGGAGGCGGAGGCGCTGCTCGACGCGCTGTTGCCGAGGTACATCAACACGCGGATCTACGCGGCGTTGATCGAGTCGGCGGCGAGTGAGTCGGCGGCACGGCGGCGGGCGATGAAGAGCGCCACCGACAACGCCGAAGAGATGATCGAGAAGTACACGCGCGAGATGAACTCGGCTCGCCAGGCCGGGATCACCCAGGAGATCAGCGAGATCGTCGGCGGCGCCAACGCGCTTGCCGCGTCGGGAAGTGAAGTGTGATGACTGCACCAGTAGAGACCAAGACGGCCACGGGTCGCGTGGTCCGGGTCATCGGCCCGGTCGTCGACGCCGAGTTCCCGCGCGACGCCATGCCGGCCCTGTTCAACGCGCTCAACGTCGATGTGAAGCTGTCCGGCGGTGAGAAGACGCTGACCCTGGAGGTCGCCCAGCACCTGGGTGACAACCTGATCCGCGCCATCTCGATGCAGCCGACGGACGGTCTGGTTCGCGGCGCGGAGGTGCGTGACCGCGGCGAGCCGATCACCGTTCCGGTGGGCGACGCGGTCAAGGGCCACGTGTTCAACGCGATCGGCGAGTGCCTCAACCTCACCGAGGGTGAGACCATCCAGGCCGACGACCGGTGGGGCATCCACCGTAAGGCCCCGGCCTTCGCCGACCTGGAGCCGAAGACCGAGATGCTGGAGACCGGCATCAAGGTGATCGACCTGCTCGCCCCGTACGTCAAGGGCGGCAAGATCGGCCTGTTCGGCGGCGCGGGTGTGGGTAAGACGGTGCTCATCCAGGAGATGATCACCCGTGTTGCCCGCAACTTCGGTGGTACCTCGGTGTTCGCTGGCGTGGGTGAGCGCACCCGTGAGGGCAACGACCTCATCGCCGAGATGACCGAGTCCGGCGTCATCGACAAGACCGCGCTCGTCTACGGCCAGATGGACGAGCCGCCGGGCACCCGGCTGCGGGTGGCGCTGTCCGCGCTGACCATGGCGGAGTACTTCCGGGACGTGAAGAAGCAGGAGGTGCTGCTCTTCATCGACAACATCTTCCGCTTCACCCAGGCGGGTTCGGAGGTCTCCACCCTGCTCGGCCGTATGCCGAGTGCGGTGGGTTACCAGCCGACCCTTGCCGACGAGATGGGCGAGCTCCAGGAGCGGATCACCTCCGTCCGGGGCCAGGCCATCACCTCCATGCAGGCGATCTACGTGCCGGCGGACGACTACACCGACCCCGCCCCGGCCACCACGTTCGCCCACCTGGACGCGACCACCAACCTGGAGCGGTCGATCTCCGACAAGGGCATCTACCCGGCCGTGGACCCGCTGGCGTCCTCGTCCCGGATCCTCGCCCCGGAGTTCGTCGGCGCCGAGCACTTCCAGGTGGCCACCGAGGTGAAGCGGATCCTGCAGCGCTACCGCGACCTGCAGGACATCATCGCCATCCTCGGTATCGAGGAGCTCTCCGAGGAAGACAAGATCACCGTGGCGCGTGCCCGGCGGATCGAGCGCTTCCTGTCGCAGAACACCTACGCTGCGGAGCAGTTCACCGGCGTGCCGGGCTCGACGGTCCCGATCAAGGAGACCATCGAGGCGTTCCGCAAGATCAGCGAGGGGGAGTACGACCACTTCCCCGAGCAGGCGTTCTTCATGTGCGGCGGTCTCGAGGACCTCGAGGCCAAGGCCGCGGAGCTGATGAAGGACTGACAGCTCGACTAGAGCTGACACAAAAGACTGCCCCGGCAATGCCGGGGCAGTCTTTTGTTCATCTTTGCGCCCTACCATCGTCGCGGTCCGTTACTCGTGGTCGGCGCTCGGGCGACCCGCGAGATACGGTCGTTGCGCACGTTCCCCGAACGAGCGTTGATCTCGGCAACCTTTCGGCGACGTGGGCCCGTCTTCTACTCGTGGGCGTGACGAACGGAGATGCTCGTGGGTAAGGCCGGCAAGAGTGGCCGCAAGTCGATCTGGCGGGGCGTGCCACGCTGGGCGCGGATCTGCACGGTGTTCGGCACCGTGCTGACCATGCTCAGCGGGATGGTGCTTGTCGGCACCGAGGTGCTGATGGCCCGCTACGAGGGCGCGGTCGGCAAGGCCGACCTCTTCGGCGACCAGGCCGCCGGTGCTCAGGCGAAGAAGAGCGAGATCAAGGGTCCGCTCAACCTTCTGCTTGTCGGCATCGACCCGCGTACGCCGACGGCGGCGCCGCTTGCCGACTCGATCATGATTCTGCACGTGCCCGCCTCGATGGATCGGGCCTACCTGTTCTCGGTGCCCCGCGACCTCTACGTCGACATCCCGCCGTTCAAGAAGGCCAACTTCAACGGCGAGACGACCAAGATCAACGCAGCGATGTCGTACGGCAGTCATGTGCCGGGCGGAAACCCCGACGCCGCTCGCGGCTTCGAGTTGCTGGCCACGACCGTGCAGAAGGTGACAGGCATCAAGCGGTTCGACGGTGGCGCGATCATCAACTTCACCGGCTTCCAGAAGATCGTCGACGCGATGGGCGGCGTCAACATGTACGTCGAGCGGGAGGTCAAGTCCGAGCACAAGCAGCCGGACGGCACGGCCCGGCCGGGCAACCCGCGCGGCGAGGGCTACATCGGCCCGCAGGCGGTCTACACGAAGGGCAACCACCACCTCAGCGGGTGGCAGGCGCTCGACTACGTCCGGCAGCGCTACCCGAAGAACGGCGTCCCGGACGGCGACTACGGCCGGCAGCGGCACCAGCAGCAGTTCGTCAAGGCGATGGTCGGCCAGGCGTTCAGCGCCGACGTGGTCGCCAACCCGATCAAGCTGGACAAGGTGCTCCGCGCCGCAGGGCAGTCGCTGATCTTCAACGGTCGGGGCAACAGCGTTGTCGACTTCGGGATCGCCCTCAAGGACATCCGCCCCAACACCATCCAGATGATCAAGCTCCCGGGTGGCGGGGTCTACGAGGGCAAGAAATACAAGGGTGAGCAGTTCGAGCCTGGCGTCTCGGACTTCTTCACGGCCCTGCACAATGAGCAACTGGACCCGTTCCTGTTGGAGCACCCGGAATTCCACAACAAGGCGAAGTAGTCGTGGCGCAACTCTCCCCACCCGCGTTGGGGGCGGGTCGTCGTCAGGACTAGACTTTCGGAAATCCGCCCGCCGCAGCAAGGAGACAGCGTGGCACAGCAGCTGCACGTCGAGCTCGTCGCCGTCGAGGAGAAAGTCTGGTCCGGTGACGCCGAGATGCTCGTCGCCCGGACCACCGAGGGTGAGCTCGGCGTCCTGCCGGGGCACGCACCGCTGCTCGGTCAGCTCGCCGAGCCCGGTCAGGTCCGCATCAAGCTCGCCGGCGGTGAGCAGATCTCGTACGACGTGGCCGGCGGCTTCCTCTCGGTGAGCCCCGACGGTGTGACCGTGCTGGCCGAGAGCGCTACCCCGGTTTCCGCGCAGAGCCACTGAGCGCGTAACGGGGATGGAGATCGTCGAAGGAATCGGGATCGGCGTCGCCGTCGTCCTCCTTGCGATTCTCGTCCTCTTCGTCCGCCGGGCGCTTGTCACTCGCAGCGGCGGCATCATCCGGCTCAGCGTCCGGGTCACCACCATGCTCGACGGCCGCGGCTGGTCACCGGGCTTCGGCCGGTTCGCCGGTGAGGAGCTGCGCTGGTACCGGATGTTCAGCTTCGCGCTGCGGCCCAAGCGGGTGCTCTCCCGCAAAGGGCTCGCGGTGGAGCGCCGCCGTTTGCCGGAGGGTCAGGAACGGCTCTCCATGCCGGCCGACTGGGTGATCCTCCGCTGTACCAGTCACCACGCACCGGTGGAGATCGCCATGGCGCGGTCGACAGTTACCGGTTTCCTCTCCTGGCTCGAGGCCGCCCCTCCGGGGGCGGTCTCGCCGCGTATGGCCTCGCAGGACTGGCCGGCTGCCTGAGCCGTCGAACTCGTCGTGTTTTTCCCGGGGTGCCCGCCAGCTCACTGAGCTGAGCGGGCACCCCGATCTCGTCCCGACTACGCGTGATGGCGGCCAGATCGGGAACCCACACCTCCGCGTGCCGGCGAGGCGCCCACGATCAGCGCTTGCCGCCCGGCACCCATAGCACATCGCCCGCCGGATTTGCCGTTCTTGACAGGATGAAGAGCAGATCGGAGAGCCGGTTGAGATACTTTGCCGGGAGCGGGCTGGTCCGTTCCGGATCGTGGCTGACCAGTGCCCACGCGGCCCGTTCGGCACGCCGGGCGATGGTCCGCGCCACGTGCAAGAGCGCCGCACCCGCGGTGCCGCCGGGGAGGATGAAGGAGTCGAGGTTGGACAGGCGTGCGTTGAACTCGTCGCACCAGCCTTCCAGGCGCTCGACGTACTCCTCGGTCACCCGCAGCGGCGGATACTTCGGGTCCGGCTCGACAGGGGTGGCCAGATCGGCGCCAACGTCGAACAGATCGTTCTGGATGGACTCCAGCACCCCCCGCAGCTCGTCGTCGAGCTGTCCCAGGGCGATTGCGACGCCGATCGCCGCGTTGCACTCGTCGACATCCGCGTACCCGACGATTCGTGGATCGGTCTTCGGCACCTGCTCGTTGTTGCTCAGCCTGGTCATGCCGGCATCGCCGGCCTTGGTGTAGATGCGCGTGAGGTGGACGGCCATGACGCACAGCCTACGGATACCGGATCTGACGATCCCTGCGCGGCCGGACACCACTGCCAGCTGGCCGGCAGTGGTGGGTCCTGGTGACGCCGGCGATCCGGCGATCAACGATGTCGACGTCATCCGGGTGCGCGGTGATGCCCGGCTGGCCGGCACCGTGCACGTGGTCGGTGCCAAGAACTCGGCGCTGAAGCTGATGGCGGCCGCGTTGCTCGCCCCGGGTCGGAGCGTGATCACCAACGTTCCACGGATCACCGACATCGCGATCATGGGGGAGGTGCTGCGCCGGCTGGGCTGCGACGTCCGGTTCGACGTGGACGATCCGGTCGACCCGATGGTCGCCCGAGGTGGCGTCGCCCGGTCCCGCTCGGTGACGATCGACGTGCCCGAGCAGCCCGGCGCGGACGCCGACTACGACCTGGTCCGGCGGCTGCGCGCGTCGATCTGCGTGCTCGGCCCGCTGCTGGCCCGTCGCGGGTACGTGCGGGTGGCCCACCCCGGCGGCGACGCGATCGGCTCCCGTGGGCTGGACATGCACATCTCCGGGCTGACGCGGATGGGTGCGGAGATCTCCGGCGAGCACGGGTTCGTCATCGCGGCCGCCCCGCACGGCCTGCGCGGCGCCGACATCGTGCTGGACTTCCCCAGCGTGGGGGCGACCGAGAACCTGGTGATGGCGGCGGTGCTGGCCCAGGGCACCACGATGATCGACAACGCGGCTCGGGAGCCCGAGATCGTCGACATCTGCACGATGCTGAACCAGATGGGCGCGCGGATCTCCGGCGCCGGCACGTCCACCCTGCGGATCACCGGCGTACCCGGGCTGCGCCCGGTGCGGCACGCCACGGTGGGGGACCGGATCGTCGCGGGCACGTGGGCGTTCGGCGCGGCGATGACCAGGGGCGACGTGACGGTGACCGGGCTGGACCCGGCCTTGTTGGAGGTCGCGCTGGACAAGGTCGTCGCGGCCGGCGGCCTTGTCGAGACCCGGGCCGACGGCTTCCGGGTACGCATGGACGACCGGCCCCGGGCGGTGGACGTGGTGACACTGCCGTACCCGGGCTTCGCCACCGATCTGCTGCCGATGGCGATCGGGCTCGCCGCCGTCGGCGACGGGGCGTCCCTGATCACCGAGAACATCTTCGACGGCCGGTTCATGTTCGCCAACGAGATGATGCGGCTCGGCGCGGACATCAAGACCGACGGGCATCACGCGGTGGTCCGGGGCCGCGAACGGTTGTCCGGTGCGCCGGTGCGGGCCACCGACATCCGTGCCGGGGCCGGGCTGATCATCGCCGGGCTCTGCTCGGACGGCGCCACCGAGGTCTCCCACGTGCACCACGTCGACCGGGGTTACCCGGACTTCGTTGCGGACCTGCGCGCACTCGGGGTGGCGGTCGAGCGGGGCACCGCGCCGGAGGAACCGTCGTTGGAGATATGACGCCGACGGCCGTGGGGCTCCCGACCGCCCCTTAGCCGTCGTTCAGGCTCGCCGACTAGGGTGCAGGCAGGCACTCAATCGCAGCGAGGGAGAAGTGAGATGGCGGGTCGACTCGCGGTCGTCGGGGCCGGACTGATGGGCTCCGGCATCGCCCAGGTGGCGGCGCAGGCGGGCTGGCAGGTGACGCTGCGCGACCTGGACGACGCGGCCACCGCCCGGGGGATCGGCGGCATCCGGAAGTCGCTTGAGAAGTTCGCCGAGAAGGGCAAGATCGAGGCGCCCGAGGTCGAGGCGACGCTCGCCCGGATCACCCCGACCACCGATCTGGAGGCGGCGGCGGACGCGGACATCGTGGTCGAGGCGGTCTTCGAGCGGCTGGAGATCAAGCACGAGGTGTTCCGCGCCCTGGACAAGATCTGCAAGGCCGACGCGGTGCTCGCCACCAACACGTCGGCCATCCCGGTCACCCAGATCGCGGCGGTCACCGAGCGGCCCGAGGCGGTCGTCGGCACCCACTTCTTCTCGCCGGTGCCGATGATGCAGCTCTGTGAGCTGGTTCGCGGCTACAAGACCAGCGACGCCACGCTTGCCACCGTACGGGCCTTCGCCGAGGAGATCGGCAAGACGGTAGTGGTGGTCAACCGGGACATCGCCGGCTTCGTCACCACGCGGCTGATCTCCGCCCTCGTGGTGGAGGCCGTCAAGCTCGTCGAGTCGGGCGTGGTGTCGGCGGAGGACCTGGACACCGCCTGCCGGCTGGGCTTCGGGCACGCCATGGGCCCGCTGGCCACCACCGACCTGACCGGCGTGGACGTGCTGCTGCACGCGTCGAAGAACATCTACACCGACACGGCGGACGAGAAGTTCTTCCCGCCGGAGCTGCTCCAGCGCATGGTCACCGCCGGCGACCTGGGCCGCAAGACCGGCAAGGGCTTCTACACGTACTGAGGTTCACGGCGGCCGGGGCGGGCACCCGCCCCGGCCGACCGCTCAGCCGTCGCGCTTGGTGGTCCAGCGGAAGGTGGTCAGGCAGAGCACCAGGCCGATCACGCACCACAGGGCCAGCACCAGCGCCACCCGGCCCAGCTCGAACGAGCCGGCCGGTTCCTGCGCGCCGAAGCTGTCCGGCAGGAAGACCGCGCGCAGCCCCTGGCACATCCACTTGAGCGGGAACAGCGCCGCCACCTGCTGCATCCAGGTGGGCAGCTCGGTGAAGACGAAGAACACCCCGGAGATGAACTGGAGCACCAGGGAGACCGGGGTGACCACCGCCGAGCCGCTGCGGGCGGTACGGGCCAGCGACGAGATGGCGATGCCGCACAGGGTGCAGGCGGTGACCCCGAGCACGGCGACCCAGCCGAAGGTGAGCCATTTCGCGGCGGTGCCGGGCAGGTCGAGGTCGAACAGCGCCACGGCGACGGCGAGCAGGAGCGCCGTTTCGACGATGCCGATCGCCACCACCATGATCACCTTGCCGGCGAACCAGACCCACTTCGGCATCGGCGTGCCCCGGTAGCGCTTGAGCACCCCACGGTCCCGCTCGATCGGGATCCAGATGCCCAGGTTCTGGAAGCTCACAGTCATCAGGCCGGTCGCGATCATGCCGGTGATGAAGTACTGGGTGAACTTGACCCCGCCGCCGATCTCGCCGCCGAAGATCGACGCGAAGATCAGGATCATGATGATGGGGAAGCCCATCGTGAAGACCACGGATTCCCGACTGCGCAGGAACTGGGTGATCTCCAGCCGGCCCTGGCGCAGGGCGAGCGCGCCGGCACCCGGCCGGCGTCCGCGGCTCGCGGCGACAGGCGTCGCCGGCCTCGTCGTGGTCGTCATCGCGCGTGTCCGATCATGGTGAGGTAGACGTCCTCCAGGGTCGGCCGGGTCACGGTGAGCCCCGGGACCTCGCCGCCGTAGCGCGCCGCCAGGTCGGCCACCACTGCCGTCGGCGTCGCGCTCTGCGTGCTCTCCAGCGTCCCGTCCGGGGTACGCCAGGACACCGTGGCCAGGGCCTCCTGCCGGTTGCCCAACTGGTTCGGGGCGGCCACCTCGACGAGCCGGCCGGCGGCGATGACACCCACCCGGTCGGCGAGTGACTCCGCCTCGTCCAGGTAGTGCGTGGTCAGCACGATTGTGGTGCCGGCCGCGGCGAGGTCGCGGATCAGCTCCCAGAACTCGCGGCGGGCCTCGGGGTCGAAGCCGGTGGTGGGCTCGTCGAGGAAGAGCAGTTCGGGGCGGCCGATGATGCCGAGCGCCACATCGAGACGGCGCCGCTGCCCGCCGGAGAGGGTGTGCGTGCGGGCGCTCGCCTTGCTGGCCAGACCCACCCGCTCGATCACCTTGTCCGGGTCGTCGGCGTCGGGGTAGAAGCCGGAGAAGTGCCGGATCACCTCGGCCACGGTCAGCTCGTCGAACTCGCCGGTGCCCTGCAAAACGATGCCCACCCGGGACCGCCAGTCCGGGCTGGGGTGCGCGGGGTCAGCGCCGAGCACCGAAACCTCGCCCGCATCGCGGCCCCGGTAGCCCTCCAGGATCTCCACCGTGGTGGTCTTCCCAGCGCCGTTCGGGCCGAGCAGGGCGAACACCTCGCCACGGCGTACGTCGAGGTCCACGCCCGCCACGGCGACGTTGTCTCCGTACGCCTTGCGCAGCCCTCGGACGGAGATGGCCAGCTCGTCATCCATGGCGTCAAGTGTGCGTCCTGGCCCGGCCGGTGTGCTGCCCGGGGTGTGGCGGTCGCCGACATCGTGCGCGTTCCGCACCCGGATGTCCGCGACATGGACGTGTGCGGTTTTGCACAACCCGTTTTACTGAACGGTAACTTAGACTCCGGCCATGGATGAGATGGCATCTGTGAGCCGGCTGCCCGAGCGGGACCGCCCGTGGGTGATGCGCACCTACGCCGGCCACTCGTCGGCCGCCGCCACCAACGCCCTCTTCCGCCGCAACCTGGCGAAGGGGCAGACCGGCCTATCGGTCGCCTTCGACCTGCCCACCCAGACCGGGTACGACCCCGACCACGAACTCGCCTCCGGTGAGGTCGGCCGGGTCGGCGTGCCGGTGGCCCACCTCGGCGACATGCGGGCGCTCTTCGACGGCATTCCGCTCGCCGAGATGAACACCTCGATGACCATCAACGCCCCGGCGATGTGGCTGCTGGCTCTCTATGGCACTGTCGGCCTGGAGCAGGGCGCGGAGCTGGCCCGCTGCGCCGGCACCACCCAGAACGACATCATCAAGGAATACCTGTCCCGGGGGACGTACATCTTCCCGCCGGCGGCGTCACTGCGACTCACCGCCGACGTGGTCGCGTACACGCTGCGGGAGATGCCCCGGTGGAACCCGGTGAACATCTGCTCGTACCACCTCCAGGAGGCCGGGGCCACTCCCGTGCAGGAGGTCGGCTTCGCGCTGGCCACCGCCGTCGCCGTGCTCGACGCGGTCCGCGACTCCGGCCAGGTGCCCGCCGAGCGGATGGGCGACGTGGTGCAGCGGATCTCGTTCTTCGTCAACGCCGGCGTGCGTTTCGTCGAGGAGATCGCCAAGATGCGCGCGTTCGGCGCGCTCTGGGACGAGATCACCCGGGACCGGTACGGGGTCACCAACGCCAAGCAGCGCCGCTTCCGCTACGGCGTACAGGTCAACTCGCTCGGCCTCACCGAGGCGCAGCCGGAGAACAACATCCAGCGCATCGTGCTGGAGATGCTCGGCGTGACGATGTCCCGCGACGCCCGCGCCCGCGCCGTGCAGTTGCCCGCGTGGAACGAGGCGCTCGGCCTGCCCCGCCCCTGGGACCAGCAGTGGTCGCTGCGCATGCAGCAGGTCCTGGCGTACGAGTCGGATCTGCTCGAATACCCCGACATCTTCGCCGGCTCGCACGTGATGACAGCGCTCGTCGAGGAGATCGTCACCGGCGCCCGGGCCGAGCTGGACAAGGTGCAGGAGTTGGGCGGGGTGGTCGCCGCCGTGGAGACCGGCTACCTCAAGAGCGCGCTCGTCGCCTCACTCGCCGAGCGCCGCCGCCGGATGGAGTCCGGCGCCGACGTGGTGGTCGGCGTCAACCGGTACGTCGAAACCGAACCCTCCCCGCTGACCGCCACCGGAGCGGAGTCCGTCGAGCAGGTCGATCCGGCCGTCGAGGCCGCCGCCGTGGACGACGTACACCGCTGGCGTGCCGAACGTGACGCCGCCGCCGTCGACGCGGCACTGGCCCAGCTCCGCGCGGACGCCGCGACCACCACCAACCTCATGACGGCAACCCTGCAATGTGTACGCGTCGGCGTGACCACAGGCGAGTGGGCCGGCGCGCTGCGCCAGGTCTTCGGCGAGTACCGGGCACCGACCGGCCTGGCCGGCGGCACCGGGACCGGCGGCGACCCGGGCCTCGCGGCGGTCCGCGAGCGGGTCACCGCCACCGCCCGCGAGCTGGGCAGCGGCCGTCTGCGACTGCTTGTCGGCAAGCCCGGCCTCGACGGACACTCCAACGGCGCGGAACAGATCGCGGTACGCGCCCGCGACGCCGGCTTCGAGGTCGTTTACCAGGGCATCCGGCTGACCGCAGGGCAGATCGTCGCCGCCGCCGTCCAGGAGGACGTCGACCTGGTGGGGCTCTCGGTGCTCTCCGGCTCCCACCTCGCCGCAGTACCCGCCGTGCTCGACGGCCTCCGCGCCGCCGGCCGGGCAGACCTTCCCGTGGTGGTGGGCGGCATCATCCCCGCCGGTGACGCCGACACGCTGCGGGCAGCCGGGGTGGCCCGGGTCTTCACCCCGAAGGACTTCGCCCTCACCACAATCATCGACGACCTGGTGACGGTTGTCCGCCAGGCCAACGCCCTGCCCTGACCCGCGCGCCCTTGCCAGTTGGGTTCTGGCCTGGTGGTTTTGGCCTAGTGGGGGCTGGCACGGTGGCTCCCGGCCCGGTGGGGCTGCCTGGTGGTTTTGGCCGAGTCGGGCTGGCCTGATGGGCTGGCCCGGTGGCTCCGGGCCTGGCAGAGCTGCCTGGTGGGATTTGTGGGGCGGCTGGTGCGGACGGTCAGCGGTGGTCGTAGGTCATGCAGTCGGCCATGTCATTGTCCGGCCCCACCCTGATCGACGGCGCGTGGCATTCCAGCTGCTCGTTGTGCAGGCAGTCGGCGCGCTGGCAGGCGCCCACCTGGGCGATCAGCGTGCCCAGGCCGCCCTGGACGGGTGACTCGATGAACGTGTGGCAGTGGGCGTGGTCCATGCTGCCGATCGTGATCGCGAAGGCGTGGCAGTCGCCGCCCTGGTTGTACGCGCAGGCCGCGACCACGCACTCCTGGACCCGGGGCATCTCCAACGCTGCAGTCATGTCGACCTCCATAGGCTCTTGCCCCGATCCTAGGCAAATATCAGGTTTGTCGGGCTCGCTGCGCAGACGTCCCGCCAGTGGGCTGCCGGCCCGATGCGCCCCGGCGCCTTGATCGACTCGACATCGCCGATATCGGGGTGTCCGGGCGCGGTTGATGCCCCGATATCGCCGATGTCGAGTGGATCAACCGCGAAGCGACAAGCCCCACCCGGCCTGCCGTGCCGTGTCGGGCGATATGTCCGGTCCCGAGTGGTCTGGGGGTGTGACCGGTGGCATCCTGGGGCCGGAATCGTGGCGGCCCCGGACGGGTTACATATCCTGACGATCGCAGTACCACCGGCCGCCGGCCTGCCCCACACACGGGGTTGGAATGCCAGGCCAGGCACGGTCGTTACATCCCCAGGACCGACCGCACCGGCTCGACGGGCCAACCCCCGGAATGACCTCGGCCCGTCGGTCGTTACATCTGGACCCGGCGCCACGAGCCCCGCCCGTAGGTCGCCGAACCCCCCAAGACTTTCCCCCTTGTATGTGCAGCGCCGGACGAGGTGCTCACACCCTCAGCCACCGTCCCCCTGGTGGTGGGTGTTTCCTACCCCCGAAGGAGCTACCCCTCATGAACACGATCATCCGTAAGAGTGTGCTGTCTGTTGCTGGTCTCGCGTTCGCCGGTGGCGTCTTCGCCGGCCCGATCGCCCACGCCGCCACCCCGGTGGATGGCAAGCCGGTCGCGGTGGTGCAGGCCGACAAGCCCGACACCGCCAAGCTGATCCC
>NZ_JBIAZG010000005.1:0-426073 GCF_042898885.1 Micromonospora sp. NPDC000316 | reverse complement strand
ACCACGATGGCGTCGATGAACACGGCGGCGTAGATCTCATCCAGGGGCCGGTGGGACCAGTCGGTCATCTCCTCGATCACCTTGTCGGTGATCCGCGAGATCGTCTCCTTCGACACCGAAGCCCCGTAGATCTCCGCAAAGTGCGCCGAAATCTCGCCCGTGGTCAACCCCTTGGCATACAGCGACAACACGACCTCGTCGACTCCCGACAACCGGCGCTGCCGCTTACGCACGATCTGCGGCTCGAACGTGCCCGCCCGGTCCCGCGGCACGTCGATCTGCACCGGCCCGGACGCGTCGGTCAGGACCGTCTTCGACCGGGTCCCGTTGCGGATGTTGCCCGCCCCGGCGCCGGCCTGGTCGTGTTTCTCGTAGCCGAGGTGATCGGTCATCTCCTCGTTCAGCGCGGTCTCCAGGACCGTCTTGGTCAACTGCTTCAGCAGCCCGTCCGGGCCCGTCAACGACAGCCCTTGCTCCTTCGCGGCCCGGACAAGCTCAACGGCGGCCTTCGCCTCCGCCGACGGCTCGGGCCGCTTCCTACGTCCGGTCTGATCGTTCAGTGTCGCGGTCATCACGGCACCCTCCTCACCAGGCACAACGCCCGGCAGGTCAGGCCGGAAACACCTTTAGATCCACAGACCCCACCTCGGTTGCCGGTTCGCGCTCCCGCTGATTGGGCGCGCCGGGAGCCGGAGGTGGACGGGGACGTCGCGACAACGAGCCATGAAGACGGATTGGCTACGTCCGCCGGTGGTAGTGGTTGCGGCGGGGGATCTGCGTGGGGTCGAGCCAGGCCGGTGGGATGAAGTCCGGGTGGCCGTCGCCGCCGAGCCGCACGGTCCAGTCGCTGTGGTGAAGGTGTCGATGGTGGTGGCCGCAGAGCAGCACCGCATTGTCGAGGCTGGTCGGGCCGCCATCAGCCCAGTGCCGGATGTGGTGGGCGTCGCACCAACGCGGTGGCCGGTCGCAGCCGGGAAAAGCACATCCCCGATCCCGTAGGACCAGCGCGCGGCGCAGTGGGCCGGTGATGAGACGGCGCTGCCGACCGACATCCAATGGCTGACCGGCACCACCAAGCACGGCCGGCAGCACAGCCGCGTCACACGCGAGCCGACGCGCCGTGTCAGCGCTAACCCGCAGGCCAGTGTCCAGAACACCAGCGCCCAACTCCCGGGTCAGACTGTCGTAGCCGATGGTCACGACGACCTGCGCCGGATCACCGCCGCTCTCCGGCAACTCGCCGGAACGCAGGGCCAGGCGGCACACGTCAGCGAGCGCGTCATGCCGACGCTGCCCAGGACTACGGGTGTCATCAGGCCCGGCAGGTGCGGTGAGCGGGTCGATCGCGGCCCGCACCACCGCCGCCGCTTCGGTATCGAGGATCCCCGACAGCCGCAGCCGCCCATCAGCCTGCTCGCTGACGGTGACGTGCCGGTCCCGGGCAGCCCGCGCGTCCTGCGCCTGCAACGCCGCCTCGGCAGCAGCATCAGCCACCTCCGGAGCAACATGATCAAGAATCCGGGCACCCATCCTGCGCAACAGAAACGGATCGAACTGCCCCGCCCAGTCGAGCAACACACCAACGGCCTTGTCAGCCACCTCCACACCAGCGGCGGCCCGCACCGTCTCGACCGTCTCGGCGATAACCCGCGCCTGCTCGACCGTGACCGCCCCGCCGGCCACCGCATCACGCACCCCACACGGCACGGCATCAAGCGACGCGGCAAGACCCACCAACCGGCGAGCCGCACCGACGTCGAGCCGCAACCGCTCACGCAGCCACACCGCCGTCGACGACGCGCCCTGCGTGGTCGCGACGCCGCGACCGTCCACCTCACGCACCAGGGCCAACTTGACCGCCCCCACGCGTTGCTCAAGACGGTGCGCTACCTCCAACGCAGCGACCAGATCACCCTCAGACAGACCCCAAGCGGCCACGTCAAAGCACGCCGCCACCGCAGCCTCAGCCTGCTCCAACGCATCGATCACACAGAAAGACTAGGACATATGTACGACAACTTTCGGGGCAGTCAACCCGCCGCCCACGTCAATGAACACCTATGAACGCAACACACCCCCGGGCCACCAAACGGGCCGAGCCGACGAATCGACCGATCCCGCCAAGCTGGTGCGGGGTCCACGAACGTTGCCAGTGTCGCGGCGAGGTCCACGGCGATTCGGCACGCCTCCAACGCCGCCGGTCGTGGTCTGGAGTTGGCGCGACAAACATCCCTGGACACGGCATTAGCATTGATGCGGCGCGGGCGGGGCACTGCCCGACCGGAACGGGGGGCTAGTGGGCGCGGCGATACGGACATCGCTCCGGCGGTGGGCCGGCGTGCCCCGGTGGGTTCGGGTCGTCGTGATCGCCACCGTCTGCGTCTTTGCGTACGGCGGGATCGTCCACCTGGGCGACTTGCTCGGCGTCCGGCCGGGTGGTCCAGGCCCGTCCACCCCCACCTGGCTGATGCTGTACTTCACCTCGCTGACGGTGTTCGACCCGCTCGCGGCGCTGTTGCTAGCGGTGCGCCGGATCGAAGGGCTGCTGCTCGGCTGCGCCGTGCTCGGCAGCGACGCGGCGGCGAACGGGTACGCCAACTACGTGCTGGACACCGCGCCGGGGATCACGCCCGGCCGGATCGGGCAAGCGGTGATCACGGCACTCGCGATCGCCCTGATCGCGGCGGCGCCCAGAGTCGCGCCCTGGCTGCACCGGCCGTGACGTGCTGGCGAGTGCGCTATCCATGAACGTTCATCGGGTCTGATCGGTCAGGCGGCTTTGGTACCTCCTCGATGCGGTCCAGCTTGGCGTCGAAGTCCGGGTCGGTCGACTCCTTCCAGGTCCGGGTCCGTTGCCAGCTGACCTCGTGGCGCGCAGCAGTTGCCGGAGCCGTTCCCGGCCCACCACCACCTGTCGGTCACCGTTGGTAGCGAGGTAGTCGGCGAGTTTGCGCAGGCTCCAGCGGGTGAACGGGCGGCCGAGCTTGCTCGGACGCGTTGTGGCCGTCGCGACGATGAACGCCTCACTAGCGAGCAGCCAATCTGGGCTCGATGGGCCGACGGGCCCGACTGGGCCGACGGAGCCGGCGAACTGGGTCAGCGCGGCGGGGCCGACGGAACCAGCGAACTCGGCAGGCTCTGTGATTCGGCCGCTCCGTGGCTCGGCCATTTTGGGTGGGCCCGGCAGGCGAGGTCCAGCGGCGCGGCAGGCCAGCGGCGCGGCAGGCCAGCGGCGCGGCAGGCCAGCGGCGCGGCAGGCCAGCGGCGCGGCAGGCCGGCCGCACGGCCGCCTGTACGCGGCGCGGCAGCTCAGGCGGTGTCGTCGTCGGGGGTGCGTTTGGCGCGGCTGGGTTGGACCCGCTTGGGTTCGCCGGGCATCTTGGGGTGGTCCGGAGGGTACGGCAGGTCGCCCTGGCCGGCGGCGGCGTCCCGCTCGGCCCACTCCAGGAGCGGCGTGATGTCCCACGGTGCGTCGTCGATGCCGGCGTGTGGGTCACCCCGCTCGGCGAGTCGGGCGGGGACGCTGCGGAGGTCGAAGTCGTCGGGGTCGACGTCGGGTAGTTCGTCCCAGGTGACCGGGGTGGAGACAGTGGCTCGCGCGGTGGCCCGCAACGAGTAGGCGCAGGCGATCGTCCGGTCCCGTGCCATCTGGTTGTAGTCGACGAAGACGCGGCTGCCGCGCTCCTCCTTCCACCAGGCGGTGGTGACCAGGTCCGGCTGGCGGCGCTCCACCTCGCGGGCCAGCGCGATGGTGGCCCGGCGCACCTCCGTGAACGTCCACCGGGGTTGGATGCGCAGGTAGACATGCACGCCCCGCCCACCGGAGGTCTTCGGCCAACCGGTCACGCCCAGCTCGTCGAGGAGCGCGCGGACCTCCCCGGCGGCGCGGGCCGCGTCGGCGAAGTCGGTGCCGGGCTGCGGATCCAGGTCGATGCGCAGCTCGTCGGGGCGGTCCACGTCGGCGGCGCGCACCGGCCACGGGTGGAACACGATGGTGCCCATCTGCGCCGCCCAGGCCACGTGCGCCAGGTCGACCGGGCGGAGTTCCGCCGCGCTCCGGCCGCTCGGGAAGGTGATCTGCGCGGTCGTCACCCAGGGCGGGACGCCACGGGTCGGCACCCGCTTCTGGAAGAACGCCTCACCCTCGACGCCCTCGGGGAAACGTTGCAGCGTGGTGGGC
This sequence comes from Micromonospora sp. NPDC000316, assembly GCF_042898885.1. NCBI lineage: Bacteria > Bacillati > Actinomycetota > Actinomycetes > Micromonosporales > Micromonosporaceae > Micromonospora > Micromonospora sp. NPDC000316. Next base: position 421,893 of record NZ_JBIAZG010000005.1, on the reverse strand, counting down.
CGGTCGCGCAGGGCACGCATGATGCCGTCGCCGACTGCTAGGTAGTAGTGGAAGACGTCCGCCTTGGTGAAGCCCCGCTGCGGGAAGATCACCCGGTCGGGACTGCTCAGCCGTACGCTGTGCCCGGCCACCTCGACCTCGGTGACCGCTGCCTTGGTGCCAGCCATCTCGCGACCTTATGTCACACCCCCGACGTTCGACGTACCGTTGACGGGTGAGTCTTGACGACAACGAGCTGCCCCAGACCGAGGACGAGTGGCGCGTCCGGTTGTCCCCCGAGGAGTTCCACGTCCTGCGGGAGGCCGGCACCGAGCGCCCGTGGACAGGCGAGTACGTGGACACGAAGACCCAGGGCGTCTACCACTGCCGCGCCTGCGGGTTGGAGCTCTTCTCCAGCGACACGAAGTTCGACTCGCACTGCGGGTGGCCGAGCTTCGACGACGCCATCCCCGGCCGGGTCAAGGAGATCGAGGACCGCAGCCTCGGCATGGCCCGCACCGAGATCCGTTGCGCTCGCTGCGACAGCCACCTCGGGCACGTCTTCCACGGCGAGGGCTTCACCCCGAAGGACACCCGACACTGCGTCAACTCGATCTCGGTCCGGTTGGAGCCGAGCTGATCTGAGCCGCGTACCCCTGGAGCATCTCGACCTCGGCGGTCCGGGACCGTTCGATCCGCCGGGCCAGGTCGCGGACCCGCTCGTCGCGGCCGACGTCGACCTGGGCTCGGGCCAGGTCGGCCGCCGCTCGCTGGTGGTCGGCGAGCACCTCGCGCAGCACTTGGTCGACGTCGGCGTCCGTCGCGGTCCGCAGCCGGTCGAGCGCGGCGTCGTCGCCGTGCCCGGCGTGGTCGTGCCCGGCGGCGCCGGCGCCCGGCCCGGCCGTGGGCAGCCAGCTACGCATGGTCGACAACTCGTCGGTCTCGGTCACCTCGATCGCGGCGGTCAGGGTGCGCAGCGCGTCGTCGCGCAGCCGGCCGCCCGCCAGCCGGACGATCTGCAGGGTGCGTTCGTTGTGCCCGACCATTGTGTTCAGGAAGACCACGTCGATGCCGCTCAGCGGGCCTTCGGCGGCCGCGCCGGCCGTCGGCGGCGCGCCTGCCGCCGACCTGGCCGGGGCCGCGGGAGCCGGCGCGGCCGGCGGGGTGGACGCGGACGGCCCGGCGCAGGCCGCGGCCAGCAGCAGCGCGGCGACCAGGGGCGCCAGCGGGGTCGCGCGAGGCATGGCGGGTGCTCCGATCACGCGTGGGCGGCGACACGGGCGCGGCCGGGACCGCGCCCGTGCGGTCAGACCTGAAGCCAGAGCGCGGGTACGTTCGGCGGCTCCCAGCCGGAGATCGCGGTGTGCGCCTGCCGGCAGCGGTACGTGAGACCGCCGTAGGTGACCTGGTCGCCGACCTGGTAGGCCCGGCCTGCCGTCCAACTGCCGCCGGGTGCGGGCGGAGTCGTCGGCGCGGCGGTCGGGGTTGGTCGCGGCGTGGGCGAGGGGGTCGGCGAAGGGGTGGGTGTGGACCCGCCGCCGCCGCCGATCTGCACGTCGATGCAGGAGTAGAACGCGTTTGCGGTGTCGGAGATGTTCCACACCGCGAGGATCTTCTGCCGTCCCGAGAATCCGCCGAGGTTGACGGTGTGCGAGACGGTGGCGCCCGGCTGCTGGCCGTTGCCGTTGACCACACCGACCCGGGTGTTGCCGATCCAGTACTCCCAGTTGCTCGTGGCGTGCCGGGCGGTGTTGACCCAGGTGAAGGTCAGCGAGCTGCCGACCGAGGTGGCCGGCCAGCCCCTGTTGTCGTCGTTGAGGACGGCGAACTGGGCGATCCCGGCGTTGCAGCTGCGCAGGCCCTTGGGCCCCTCCACGCTCTGCGGCTCGTACTTGATCTGCCCGCAGTCGGGCACCCGGCCCTGCGCGCAGAGTGCCTGCCGGCTCGGCGGGGCGGAGACGTAGCCGTGGGCCTGGGCGGGGGCGGCGACGGTGAGGGTGGCGGCGACAGCGCCCGCCGCCACAAGCGGGACGGTGATTCTTCGACGCATCGGGGCAGCTCCTTCTGTGACGCGCGGTGAGGTGCCCCTCAACGTAATTTAAACTTTGTTAACAGTAAAGAGCCTGGTCAATAAATCCATCGATGGCGGCGAGTTTCCTGTCAGAGTCGGAGCAGGCCGCCGTTGTCGTCGATCTGATCTGCCGACTCGTCGTCGAGCCAGACTCCGCCGCTGGCGAGGTAGCGGAACCGATACTCCCCCGGCGCGAGCTTCACGGTCACCGTCCGGGTGCCGTCGCGGCGGGCGACCAACTCGTGCCGACCGGGCTGCCAATCGTTGAAGCAGCCCACCACGCTCACCGGGCCGGGTGGGAGGTCCCGGGGCAGGCAGAAGGTCACCCGGGTCAGGCTGCCGAAGAGCTTGTTGCGCTTGATCATTGCGGTCCTCCGAGCGTCGCGGCGGGTCACGGCGGTCCCATCCGGCCTAACGGACGACGCGCCAGAGCCGACACGCCGCCCAGACCGGTCAAGCGGTGGCGTTTCACCACATGCCGCCGCATGTCGGGGCACGCTCATGACACATGTCCTGATACGGGGGGTTTCCATGGCAACGTGCGAGGTCTGCGGCAACGACTACTGGATGGCGTTCGAGGTGCGGACCGTCAGCGGCGACGTGCACACCTTCGACTCGTTCGAATGCGCGATCCACCGCATGGCACCCATCTGCGAGCACTGCGAAATCAAGATCGTCGGGCACGGTGTCGAGGTAAACGGTCGGTTCTTCTGCTGCGGGCACTGCGCCCGCTCGGTTGAACGCACGGAGGGCGCCGAGATCCGGGACGCCGTCGGCGCCCGCCCGGCCTGACAGGCCCGCACCCGCCCGCCTGACACGGCCCGCTGCGGTACGGTCGTCGTCATGCGGCCTTTCCTGGGCGTCCTTCCCCCGCCGCGCTCCTGATCGGAGCGCCGCGCCTCACGCCGACCGGGTGACCCACCCGCTCGGCCATCTCGCCGTACGCGCTCCGTCGACGTCGTCCCCGTCAACGGCTCACCCTTCGGAGCGCATCCGTGTCCACGTCCCGTACCGCGTCGCCGGCCACCCTCGCCCCGGCCGTCCGCAAGGCCCGCACCGGCCTGATCCAGATCACCGTCACCGGAGTGCTGTGGGGCACCACAGGCGTGGCGGTGCAACTCCTGCGCGACAGCACCGGGCTCAGCCCGGTGAGCATCGGCTTCCATCGCCTGGCCATCGCCGCGCTCGTCCTGCTGGCGTGCACCGCCGGCCGGCTCGGCGCGCTCCTTGGCGCCCTGCGTGCGGCGCCTCTGCCGTTGGTGATCACCGGCGTCGGCCTCGGCCTCTACCAGGCGCTCTACTTCGTCGCCGCGGCGCTGGCCGGGGTCAGCGTGGCCACAGTGGTCAGCCTGGGCCTCGCCCCGGTGCTCGCCGCGGCCTGGGAGTCGGCGCGCGCCCGCCGGATCCCCGGCCCGCTGCGCCTCGGCACGCTTGTCGCCGCCGTCGCCGGCCTTGCGCTGATCACCATGGCCACCGCGCAGCCCACGACTGCGGCGCCGGCCCCACTGCTCGGCCTGCTCGCGGCCGCCGGCTCCGGCCTCGGGTACGCGGTGACGACCCTGATCAGCCGGCAGGTGTCGCAGCGCACCGCACCGATGACGCTGACCACCATCTCCACCACAGTCGGCGCGCTGACCCTCGCGCCGTTCGCACTTGTCGCCGGTGTCGGCGTCCCGGTCCGCGTCGACACCGTGGCGCTGCTGCTGCACCTCGGTGTCGTCACCACCGCCGTGGCGTACGCGCTGTTCTACGCCGGGCTGCGCACCACCCCCGGCAGTGTGGCCGCCGTGCTGACCCTGCTCGAACCGTTGACCGCGGCGGCGCTTGCCGTGGCGCTGCTGCACGAGCCGCTGCCGCTTCCGGTGCTCGTCGGCGGCGTGCTGCTGCTCACCGCCGTGGCCGCCACCTACCTGCGCCCCGGCCACCCGGAGACACCCTGACGACCCCGGCACGGGCGGCGGCCTACCATCGGTGGGTGCCACAGCAGACCACCGAGCTTCGGACCGCCGCCTTCGCCGACCTGGACGCCCGCACCTTCCACGACCTGCTCAAGCTTCGCGTCGACGTGTTCGTGGTGGAGCAGAACTGTCCGTACCCCGAACTCGACGGGCGGGACGTGGAACCGGGCACCCGACACCTCTGGTTGACCGACGGCGGGGCACCCCTGGCGTACCTGCGGATTCTCGCCGACCCGGACGGCCTGGCGCGGATCGGTCGAGTGGTGGTGGCCCCGGCGGCCCGCGGCGGCGGACACGCCGGGCGGCTGATGGCCTCGGCGCTGGAGGTGGTGGGCAACCGACCGTCCGTGCTGGAGGCCCAGTCGCACCTGGTCGGGTTCTACGCCCGGCACGGCTTCGAGGTCAGCGGCCCGGAGTACGTCGAGGACGGCATCCCACACACCCCGATGCGGCGCGAACCCATTGACGGCTGACGATTTGCCTGGCATTGTGCCGGGTAGCGCCGTCGCAGGAGCCAGCGAATAGGCACGGGAGTGGGCACTCCCGGCAGTCCGGGTGTCGTCATCCGACCTCATCCCCCCGGGGGCTCCATGTCCACTCTCACCCGATCACGACGCGTGTTCTGGTTGTTCGCCATCGCGACAGCCGCCATGCTCCTGTTGACCGCCGCGCTGACCACCATCCAGGCGCAGCCCGCCTCGGCGCACGGCTCGGTCGTCGACCCGCCCTCGCGCAACTACAGCTGCTGGCAACGCTGGGGCGGCGACTTCCAGAACCCTCGGATGGCCACCGAGGACCCGATGTGCTGGCAGGCCTGGCAGGCCGAACCGGCGGCCATGTGGAACTGGAACGGCCTGTTCCGCGAGGGTGTGGCCGGGAACCACCAGGGCGCCATCCCCAACGGTCAACTGTGCAGCGGCGGACGCACCCAGAGCCCCCGCTACAACGCGCTGGACACCGTCGGCGCCTGGAAGACCACACCGGTGTCGAACAACTTCCGGCTCCGCTTCTTTGACCAGGCCAGCCACGGCGCCGACTACATACGGGTGTACGTGACCAAACAGGGCTTCAACTCCGCCACCCAGCCACTCGGCTGGAGTGACCTGGAGTTGGCCGGCCAGATCGGCAACACACCGGCCTCGCAGTGGAACCCGGACACCGGTGGCGTCTCCATCCAGATCCCGGTAAGCGCACCGGGGCGCAGCGGCCGGCACATCGTCTACACGATCTGGCAGGCCAGCCACCTGGACCAGTCGTACTACCTGTGCAGCGACGTCGACTTCGGCGGATCGTCGACCCCGCCCCCCACCACGCCGCCGCCGACCACCCCGCCGCCCACCACTCCCCCGCCGACCACTCCTCCGCCCACCACTCCCCCGCCCACGACGCCGCCGCCGGCCGGAGCCTGCACGGCGTCGTACCAGGTCACCGGCCAGTGGGCCGGCGGCTTCCAGGCTGAGGTGAAGGTGACCGCAGGCGGCTCGGCCGTCGGCGGCTGGTCGGTGAACTGGAACTACGGCAACGGCCAGCAGGTCGCGTCGTCGTGGAACGCCACAGTCACCACAAACGGCACGCAGGTCACCGCGCGCAACGTCAACTACAACGGCACCCTCGCCGCCGGAGCGAGCACCACCTTCGGGCTGCTCGGCTCCTGGAACGGCAGCAACCCGGCTCCGCTGGTCTCCTGCACGTCGACCAGCTGATCCCCGGCCGGCGCCGCACCCGGGCGGGGGTGCGGCGCCGGCCGGCGGGTTGCGCCGATCAGACCAGGCAGTTGACGATCTCCGCCACCGAGCGGCGGCGGCCCGTGTAGAACGGGACCTCCTCGCGGACGTGCCGGCGGGCGCTGGAGGCGCGCAGGTCACGCATCAGGTCGACGATTCGGTGCAGCTCGTCGGCCTCGAAGGCGAGCATCCACTCGTAGTCGCCAAGCGCGAACGACGCGACAGTGTTGGCCCGGACGTCCGGGTAGCCACGCGCCATCTTGCCGTGCTCGGCCAGCATCTCGCGCCGCTCCGCGTCGGGCAGCAGATACCACTCGTAGGAGCGGATGAACGGGTAGACGCAGATGTAGGGGCGGGCCTCCTCGCCGGCCAGGAACGCCGGGATGTGGCTCTTGTTGAACTCCGCCGGCCGGTGCAGCGCCATCTGCGACCAGACCGGGGTCAGCGCCCGACCCAGCGTGGTGCGGCGGAACCGCAGGTACGCGTCCTGCAACGCGTCGCTGGACGCCGAGTGCCACCAGATCATCACGTCCGCGTCGGCGCGCAGCCCGGCGACGTCGTACACGCCCCGGATCACCACGTCCTTGCCGGCCAGCTCGTCGAAGAGGGCCTCGACCTCACCTGTGACGTTGTCCCGCAGCGACGGCAGCGGGGCGCTGGCCCGAAACACCGACCACATGGTGTAGCGGATGCTGTCGTTGAGCTCCCGCAGGCGTGCTGCGTTGGTCTGCTCGCTCATCTCGCCGATCCTCCCAGTGCTGTGATGATCTCGTCGGCCGCCGTCTCGCCGGAGCGGACGCAGACCGGGATACCGACGCCGTCGTAGCCAGCGCCGGCGAGGACCAGAGTGGGGTGCGCGGCCCGCAGCGCCGTACGCGCGGCGGCGACCCGGTCGGCGTGCCCAGGGGTGTACTGCGGCAGCGCACCACCCCACCGCTGCACGTGCCCGTCGACAGGGGCGGGCAGCGGTTCGCCGAGCACCGCCGACAACTCACGGTGCACGGTGGCCGCCAGGTCCTCGTCGGGGCGTTGGAGTTGCTCCTCCTCGCCGTACCGGCCGACCGAGGCACGGACCAGCGCCAGCCCGTCCGGCCGGCGCAGGTGCCCCCACTTCGTGGTGAAGAACGTCGACGCCTTGATCAGCAGCCCTTCGGTGCTCGGCACCAGGAAGCCCGACAGCTCGGGCAGGCGCGGCTGCGGCAGCGCCAGCGTGACAAGCGCGACGCTCGCGTAGTCCAGCTCACCGACGGCCGTGGCGGCCGCCGGGGCCGGGCCGCTGAGCAGGCGGGCCGCCGGCCGGGCCGGCACCGCCAGCACCACGGCGTCCACGTCGACACGTTCCGGGGCACGGGTCGGGCCGACGGTGAGCCGCCAACCCGTGACTGTGGGCACCACCTCGCGGACCGCGGCGTCGCGGCGGACCGTCGCGCCACTTGCCGTCACCGCCGCCTCGACAAGTGTGCTCAGCCCGCCGGCCAGGGTGCCGAAGACCGGGGCGCCGGGGGCGCGCGGCGCGGCGGCCTGCGCCGCCCGGACCGCACCCACAAGCGTGTGTTCGACCCGCGCCGTGCGGGCCAGCGCCGGCATCGTGGTGACAAGGGAGAGATCGTCGGCGCGGCCCGCGTACACGCCGCCCAGCATCGGGTCGACGAGCCGGTCGACCACCTCGTCACCGAAGCGCGACCGGACCAGCGCGCCCACCGACACGTCCTCGTCGGGCGCGACAAGCGGCCGGCCGCCGTCGGTGTCGGCGTCCGCGGCCGGGCGCGCGACAGTCGTCACCCGATCCAGATCCCCGGGTACGCCGACAAGCGTGCCGCCCGGGATGGGGCGCAGCCCTCCGTCGACAACCAGTGCCGCCTGCCCGACGGTGGGGTGCACGATCTGCTCAGCCAGCCCGAGCCGGCGGGCCAACGTCACCGCCGCGCTCTCGGCCCCGGTCGGGTCGCGCATCAGGAACGACTCGGCCCCGAACTCCACAGGCTGACCGGCCAGCTCCCCGGTACGCAGCTTTCCGCCCAGCGCACCGGACTGCTCGTACACAGTGATCTCGGTGCCGGCCGGGGCGCGGTCGCGCAACCGGACGGCGGCGGCCAACCCGGCGATCCCGCCGCCGACCACCGCCACCCGCCAGGGCTGCCGCATTGCCGCCTCAGCCCTGGTCGGCCCGGCGGCTGGACAGCTCGTGCACGAGCGCGACCACCCGGGTCAACACCTCCGGGTCGGTCTCCGGCAGCACGCCGTGACCGAGGTTGAACACGTGCCCGGGGGCGGCCCGGCCCTGCTCCAGGATGCGGCGGACCTCGGCCTCCACCACCGGCCACGGCGCGAGCAGCACGCACGGGTCCAGGTTGCCCTGCACCGCCTTGTCCGGGCCGATGCGGCCGGTGGCCACGTCCAGCGGGGTACGCCAGTCGACGCCCACCACGTCCGCGCCGGCCTCGCCCATCGCGCCGAGCAACTCGGTGGTGCCCACCCCGAAGTGGATCCGCGGAACCCCGGCGTGCGACCGCTCCGGCTCGGCGCGTCTGTCGCCGCGCCCCGACCCGGAGCAGTCGTCGGCCAGCCCGCTCAACACCTCGGTCGAGTGCGGCAGCACATAGCGGCGGTAGTCGGCCTCGGAGAGGGTGCCCGCCCACGAGTCGAACAGCTGCACGGCGGACACGCCGGCCTCGATCTGCACCCGCAGGAAGGCAAGCGTCACCTCTGCCAGCCGGCCGCAGAGCGCGTGCCACAGCTCCGGATCGCCGTACATCAGCGCCTTGGTCTTCGCGTGGGTCCGCGACGGGCCACCCTCGACCAGGTAGCTGGCCAGGGTGAACGGCGCTCCGGCGAAACCGATGAGCGGGGTGTCACCCAGCTCGACCACCAACTGCCGGACGGCCTCGTCCACGTACGGGACGTCGTCGCGGGTGATCGGGCGAATGCGCTCGACATCAGCGGCGGTACGGATCGGCTCGGCGACCACCGGGCCCGTGCCCGGCACGATGTCCAGGTCGACCCCGGCCGCGGCGACCGGCACCACGATGTCGCTGAACAGGATGGCCGCGTCGACCCCGTGCCGGCGCACCGGCTGGAGGGTGATCTCGGTTACCAGGTCCGCGCGGCGGCAGGATTCCAACATCGGCACGCTCGCTCTGATCTCCCGGTATTCCGGTAGCGAGCGGCCAGCCTGGCGCATGAACCAGATCGGGGTGTGCGAGCCAGGGCGACGCCGGCAGGCCCGGATGAAGGGCGAGTCGGCGGGGCCGCCGGGGCGCGGGTCTCCGTCTCGGGCGGCAGTGCCCGTGGTTTCCGTGGTCATCGCCGCAATCGTGCCACGCCCACCACCCCCACCCCACCTGGGGTTAAAGGAAGGGCACCTTCTTGACGCCTCCGGTAGAGCAGGGACCCCTTGTTACCACCGGAGCCGTGCACGTCGCGCGGTACGGCGTCGGCGTCGGACTGGGCGTCGGCGCGCCGTCGAAGCAGGTGCGCCGACGGCGGCATAGGCTGCCGGCATGGCCCCCCCGATCGCGCTCCCGGAGACCTTCGTCCGCGCGGTCGCCGGGTTGCGGTCGCCGGCACCCCGGCCGGAGATCACGCTGGAGGAGGTCGGCGCCCCCCAGCGGCTGGCGCCGTACACGTTCGCGCTCTCCGCGGCGGTGCTGCGCGACGGCGACGAGGTGGCCACCGGCCGGCTGATCCTGCTGCACGACCCGGCCGGCCACGAGGCGTGGCAGGGCACGCTGCGGCTGGTCACCTACGTGACCGCCGAACTGGAGGCCGACCTCGCCGCCGACCCGCTGCTGCCCGGGGTCGGCTGGACGTGGCTGACCGACGCCCTGGACGCCGAGGACGCGGCTCACCGGGCGATCGGCGGAACGGTCACCCAGACCATGTCGACCCGGTTCGGTGACCTGGCCGGCCCGCCGACCGCCGGTGACATCGAGATCCGCGCCTCCTGGACGCCCGTCGACGACAACCTCGCACCCCACCTGCTCGGCTGGTGCGCGCTGCTCGCCTCCACGGCCGGCCTTCCGCCGCCCGGGGTCACCGCCCTCTCCGACCGCCGTCCCGCCGGCACCGCCTGACGCCGCCCCGCCCGAGTTCCGGGCGGGGGCGGACGTCCGTCGGGTTTACAGGTAGTTCTCCGCCTCGTCGCAGACCTTGTCGAGGCCCTTCATCGCCGCGTCGTACGCGCTCTTGTTACCGGCCGCCGCCGCGCCGAGCGCGGTGGTCAGCTTGTCCAGGCAACTGGCGATTACCTTCTTCTGCCGGGCCTGCTCGTCCCGGTCGTTGCGGGTGCCGGTCAGGTCCTGCTGGGTGTTGTCGAGCTTGGTCTGCATGGTCTGCAGGTCGGTCTTGAGTTTCGCGATCTCGGTGGTGTTGGCCGCGATGGTGCCGTCCCGCTCGCTCACCTGGTTGGTGAGGCGCTTCTCGGTGCGGTTCAGTTCGTTGTTCTTCGTCACGAACAGCCCGGTCATCACCCCGCTGAGGACGAAGAGCAGCCCGGCCACCAGGGCCAGCACCAGCACCGCCCGACCCCGACGGGCCGGCGGCGTGACGGGAGGCCCGTACGGCGGCGCACCGGGCGGGGCAGACATCGGCTGCCCGTACGCCGGACCGGAGACGGGCGGCACGGACATCGGCTGCCCGTACGCCGGACCGGAGACCGGCGGCGCGGACATCGGCTGCCCGTACGCCGGACCGGAGACGGGCGGCGCGGAGACCTGTCCGCCGTACGGCGGCGCGCTGGCCGGGTAGCCCGGCGACCCCTGCGGGGTGCCGTACTGCGGCGGCACGGGCTGGGCTGCCCCCTGCTGCGGAGCCGCCTGACCGGACGCGTACTGCTGCGGTGCCGCCTGGCCCGACGCGTACTGCTGCGGCGTGGCCTGGCCCGGGGCGTACTGCGGCGTGGCCTGACCCGGCGTGAACTGCTGCGGCGGGGTGGGCAAGCCGGCCGGTGGGCCGGCGGCGTACGGCACGGTCTGGTCGGCGGCGGACGGCGGTTGACCCGCGCTGGCCGGCGGCGTCGGGGTGGCCGACGGAGCGCCCTCCGGCCCGGTTGGGGGTTGAGACATGACGTTCCTCCAGGTGAGCAGGTCCTCCGCCGGTAGGCGTGACGGACCGGGTGCGGCGAGGTCAGCCGGGTCCGAGGACCCGGTCGGAACGGGATATGGCCGGGGTGGCGTGGGAGGCCGGGGACGCCCGCTCAGCAGATCTTGAAACCGTCGCAGGCGACCTTGATCGGTACGGCCAGTCCGATGCCCTCGGCGTCACGAGCCTTGGCGGTGGCGATGCCGACCACCTGCTTGCTGCCGTTGATCACTGGCCCGCCGGAGTTGCCGGGGTTGATCGGGGCGTCGAACTGGATTGTCGGCCCGGAGGACCCCTGGGCGGAGCGCAGCGCGCTCACCACACCTGTGGTCACGCTGTCCTCCAGGCCGAGTGGAGCGCCGACCACGATGATCTGCTGGCCGGATTTCACGGCGCTGGGTGCGGTGACCAGGCCGGTGAACTTGCCGCTTGTGCGCAGTTGCGCCACGTCGTTGGTCTTGTCGACCTTGACGATGGTGGCTGGGAAGCGCTGGTCGGTGCGTTCCAGGAAGACCTGGCGTCCCCCGCCCTCCCAGACCGACTCGATCACGTGGAAGTTGGTGAACAGGTTCGTCCCGCCGCCGTCCGCCGGCTTGCCCACCGCGAACGCGCTGCCGGTGAACTGACCGGCCCGGACCCGGAACACGCTGGGCAGCACGGCGCTGGCCACCGCCTCCGGGTTGAACGCGGCGCCGGCCTGCTTCTCGAGCTCGTCCGCGCGGGTTTCCAGGCCGTCGAGGCGGGTGCCGTCGCTCTCCTGGGCCTGCGCCAGCCGCCGGTCGGTGTCGGCGAGCCGGTCGCCCAGCCGGTCGAGTTGGAACGCCTGCACGCCGGCCACGGCGGCCAGCACGACGACCAGCAGCGTGGCGAGCATGACCGGCCAGCGACGCCGGCCGGGCCGCGCGGGTGGCGGCGGGGCCTGGCTCGGCCAGCCGGGCTGACCACCGCCGGGCTGGCCACCTGTGAACATCTGTGGCGCGCTGGCCAGGTCACCGGGCGACGGGTGGCCGCCGGCGCCGTAGGGGGTGGGGGCGCCCGGGCCGTACGGCGTCGTGCCGTACCCCATCGATGCGGCGCCCTGCGGCGCTGCCGTGCCGTACGTCGTCGGCGCGCTGCCGTGGGGTGCCTGAGCGCCGCCGTGGGGTCCGGACGTGCCGTGGGCTGCCGACGGCGCGGTGCCCGGAGGCGCCGCGTTCCACTGGCCGGCGTTGGGCGGGGCCGCCCAGCCGGAGCGGGGTGCCGGAACGCCCTGCGGCTGCTCGGTCCCGCCGGGCGGCATTCCGGGCCAGGCAGCGCCGGCGGAGGGCGGTTCGATGCGTGGTGGCAGTGGCCCCGGTCGCCCGGATGTGCCCCCAATCATGTCGTCAGGCTTGGCGCCCTCCGGTCGTCGGTCCTGCGCGCCGAAGCCAGCCGTCATGATCGCCTTGCCCTTCCCATGGTCTTCCTGTGCCGCACATCGACCCGGACGTCACCCAATCGGTCGTCGCGGCTCGATGGACCGTACCTGCGTCAACGGGCTTTGTCTCCCCCGATGTCCGGCATCCGAAATGACACCTTGTGGACAGCTGATCGACACACGCCGGACCGGCTGCACGCGCAATATCGGTGCGCGCACTAGGGTTGGCAGGTGACCGACGAACCACCCCTGCGCCGTCGGCCCACCGAAGAACTCCCGGGACACGAACCCCACCACCCGCCGCTGGCTCAGCCGCAGCCGGCCGGCGAGGGGCCCGACCCGACCGACGGTGGGCCCGTTCCGCTGATCGCCCCGCGTGACGGCACCCCGGATCCGGTGGCCGCCCCGGCGGAGCTTGCCGAGGTCGTGGCCCGCTTCGCCGCGGGCACCGGCCCGGTTGCGCTGGACGCCGAACGCGCCTCCGGATACCGCTACAGCCAGCGCGCCTATCTCGTGCAGCTCCGCCGCGCGGGTGCCGGCACGGCGCTTATCGATCCGCTGCCGCTGCCCGACCTCAGCGCGCTGGACGCGGTGATCGGCGAGGCCGAGTGGGTGTTGCACGCCGCGAGCCAGGATCTGCCCTGTTTGGCCGAGGTTGGGTTGCGTCCGCGCCGACTCTTCGACACAGAACTGGCCGCTCGGCTGGCTGGGTTCGAGCGAGTCGGTCTGGCCGCGCTGACCGAGCAGCTACTCGGGTTCACCCTTGAGAAGCACCACTCGGCGGCCGACTGGTCAAGTCGTCCGCTGCCCGAGTCGTGGCTTACCTACGCGGCCCTCGATGTGGAGCTGCTCACCGATCTGCGTGACGCGCTCGATGCCGAGCTGGCTCGGCAGGGCAAGTCGGCCTGGGCCGCGGAGGAGTTCGCGGCGCTGGTGCGTACCGGCGCCCGGCCGCCGCGGGTCCGCGCGGAGCCGTGGCGGCGCACGTCCGGCATCCACCGGGTGCGGGGAGCGCGGGCGCAGGCCCGGGTGCGTTCGTTGTGGTACGCCCGGGACCAGATCGCGTCGCGGCGGGACGCCGCGCCGGGGCGGGTGCTGCCCGACTCGGCGATCGTTGCCGCCGCCGAGCTGGACCCGCAGGACGAGAAGACGCTGTTGACGTTGCCGGGCTTCGGTGGCCGGTCGGTCCGCCGGTTGGCGCGCACCTGGCTGGCCGCGCTCGACGACGCCCGGCAACTGCCGGACGACGCGCTTCCGGTCACCCCGGCCGTGGAGGGTCCGCCTCCGCCGCACCGGTGGGCCGAGCGGGATCCGGTGGCGGCGGGTCGGCTGGCCCGCTGCCGGGAGGTGGTGGTCCGCATCGCCGGCGAGCACAACCTGCCTCCGGAGAATCTGATCACGCCGGATTCGATACGTCGGCTGGCCTGGAGCCCACCGGAGGAGCTCACCGAGGAGACGGTGGCGGAAACCCTGCGCGGCTTCGGCGCCCGCGAGTGGCAGATCGCCCTGCTCACTCCCCATCTGACCCCCGCTCTGTCGCTCCCGGCCTGATCCCGCGTGCCGCGCCGGGGCCGGGTGGTGTGGGGTGGGCCACAGCAGGCGGTGCGGACGGGTTGGTTACTGGCGAGTAGCATTCGGGGGAAACGTGCCCGTGTCGGCGACCCTCATTCGGTTCTGAGTGCCGCCCGCCTGCGCAAAGGCCGAATTGTGGTCGAATAGGAGGCTCAAGTGCCCCGTGAAGTTCGAGATGTCGTCTTTGTCGACGGCGTCCGTACCCCGTTCGGCAAGGCGGGTGGCATGTACGCCAACACCCGCGCCGACGACCTGGTGATCCGCTGCATCCGGGAACTGCTGCGCCGCAACCCGCAGCTGCCGCCGGAGCGGGTCGAGGAGGTCGCCATCGCGGCCACCACCCAGATCGGCGACCAGGGCCTCACCATCGGCCGCACCGCCGCACTGCTGTCCGGTCTGCCCAAGACCGTTCCCGGCTTCGCCATCGACCGGATGTGCGCAGGCGCGATGACCGCGGTGACCACCGTCGCCGGTGGCATCGCCATGGGCGCGTACGACATCGCCATCGCCGGCGGCGTCGAGCACATGGGCCGCCACCCGATGGGTGAGGGCGTCGACCCCAACCCGCGCATCGTCGCGGAGAAGCTTGTCGACCCGTCCGCCCTGGTCATGGGCGCCACCGCGGAGAACCTGCACGACCTGGTCCCGCACATCACCAAGGCCCGCACCGACGCGTTCGCGCTCGCCTCCCAGCAGAAGACCGCCAAGGCGTACGCCAACGGCAAGCTCCAGGACGACCTGGTGCCGGTTGCCACCCGCGACGCCGAGAACGGCTGGGGCCTGGCCACCGCCGACGAGGCTCCCCGGGACACGTCGCTGGAGAAGCTCGCCACCCTGAAGACCCCGTTCCGCCCGCACGGCAAGGTCACCGCGGGCAACGCGGCAGGCCTGAACGACGGCGCCACCGCGAGCCTGATCGCCGACGAGGCCACCGCCCGCGAGCTGGGCCTGCCGGTCGCCATGCGACTGGTGTCGTTCGGTTACGTCGGCGTGGAACCGGAGGTGATGGGCATCGGCCCGATCCCGTCGACGGAGAAGGCGCTGCGCATCGCCGGCCTGACCATCGACGACATCGGCCTGTTCGAGCTGAACGAGGCCTTCGCCGTGCAGGTGCTCGCCTTCCTCGACCACTTCGGCATCGCCGACGACGACCCCCGGGTCAACCCGTGGGGCGGCGCCATCGCCATCGGCCACCCGCTCGCCTCCTCCGGCGTACGGCTGATGACCCAGCTGGCCCGCCAGTTCGCCGAGCACCCCGAGGTCCGCTACGGCGTGACCGCCATGTGCATCGGCATCGGCATGGGCGGCACCGTGATCTGGGAGAACCCGCACTGGGAGGGCGACAAGTGAAGGCACCTAACGAGGTCGTCACCAAGGCGCTGCTGCGTCAGGTGACCGTACCGGGGCTGGACCGTCCGGCCGCCCTGATCACGCTCGACAACGGCTTCGACCACACCAAGCCGAACACGTTCGGTCCGGCCGGCCTGGCCAGCCTGGACGAGGCGATCACCGCCGCGCTGGCCGCCGACCCGGCGTTCATCGCGGTCACCGGCAAGCCGTACATCTTCTGCGTGGGCGCGGACATCGTCGGCCTGCCGCAGCTCGCCGACCGCGCGCAGGCCCTGGAGATCGGCCGGCTCGGCCACCGGGTCTTCGCCCGGCTCAAGGACAGCACCGTCCCCACCTTCGCGTTCGTCAACGGCGCGGCGATGGGCGGCGGCCTGGAGTTGGCGCTGCACTGCCACTACCGGACGCTCTCCGGCGGCGCTGCGGCCCTGGCCCTGCCCGAGGTCTCCCTCGGTCTGGTGCCCGGCTGGGGCGGCACCCAGCTGCTGCCGAACCTGATCGGCATCCCCGCCGCCACCCAGGTGATCATCCAGAACCCGCTGATGCAGAACAAGATGCTCAAGCCGAAGCAGGCCGCCGAGCTGGGCATCGCGGACGTGCTGCTGGAGCCTGCCGACTTCCTGGAGCGGTCCCTGGAATGGGCCGCCGACGTCGTCCGGGGCCAGGTCACCGTGACCCGGCCCGAGGTCGACAAGGACATGTGGGCGGGCGTGCTCTACTTCGCCCGGGAAACGCTCAACCAGCGGCTGCACGGCGCGGTTCCGGCCGCGTACAAGGCCCTCGATCTGTTGGAGACGGCGAAGGACGGCGACTTCGCCGCCGGCACCGCCGCCGAGGACGAGGCCCTCGCGGACCTGGTCTTCTCCGAGGAGCTGCGCAGCGGCCTGTACGCCTTCGACCTGGTGCAGCGGCGGGCCAAGCGGCCGGCCGGCGCACCGGACAAGGGCTTGGCCCGCACGATCACCAAGGTCGGCATCGTCGGCGCGGGCCTGATGGCCAGCCAGTTGGCGCTGCTGTTCGCCCGCCGCCTCCAGGTGCCTGTGGTGATGAGCGACCTGGACCAGTCCCGTGTGGACAAGGGCGTCGGCTACGTGCACACCCAGATCGAGAAGGCCGTCACCAAGGGCCGGATGGACAAGGGCACCGCCGCCAAGCTGTACGGCCTGGTCAGCGGCACCGTCGACAAGAGCGCCTTCGCCGACGCCGACTTCGTCATCGAGGCGGTCTTCGAGGACCTGGGCGTCAAGAAGCAGGTCTGGGCCGAGCTGGAGAAGATCGTCTCCCCGGAGGCGGTGCTCGCCACCAACACCAGCTCGCTGTCGATCACCGAGATGGCCGCGGAGTTGGAGCACCCGGAGCGGGTGGTCGGCTTCCACTTCTTCAACCCGGTGGCGGTGCTGCCGCTGCTGGAGATCGTTCGCGGTGAGCGGACCGACGACGCCACCCTGGCGACGGCGTTCGCGGTGAGCAAGCAGCTCAAGAAGTCCTCCGTGCTGGTCAAGGACGCCCCGGCGTTCGTGGTCAACCGGCTGCTGACCCGCTTCCTGGGCACCGTCTTCGCCGCTGTCGACCAGGGCACTCCGCTGGACGTCGCCAACAGCGCCCTGGACCCGCTGGGCCTGCCGATGCGCCCGCTCGCCCTGCTACAGCTCGTCGGGCCGGCAGTCGCGTACCACGTGGGCGGCACGCTGCACACGGCGTTCCCGGACCGGTTCGGTGTCAGCGAGAACCTCAAGCGGATCGCCGACTCGGGCCAGCCGATCGTGGTCGACGACCAGATCAACGACGAGGTCGCGAAGCTGCTCGTGGTCGGCGACGAGCCGCTCACCGAGGAGCAGGTACGCCAGAACGCGCTCGACGCGCTCGCGCAGGAGATCCGGCTGATGCTGGACGAGGGCGTGGTCGCCGAGGCGCAGGACATCGACCTGTGCATGATCCTTGGCGCCGGCTGGCCGTTCCACCTGGGCGGCGTGACACCGTACCTGGACCGGACCGGCACCTCCGAGCGGGTCACCGGCCAGCGGTTCCTGCCGCGCGGGGCGGCGAGCCTGCCCGCCTGATCCACACACATCGCACCCTGCGTTCGCGGTGGTTGCCCCGTCCAGCTTGGATGGAGGCAGCCACCGCGAATGTCGTTGTGCCCGGTTCCCGTCGGGTCGGGACAGTGGAACCCTGGGGTGGCTGGCCACGATCACCCGTTCGCCCCCTCGCCTGGAGCTGATCAATGTCCTCACCGCCGGTCGACCCCTGGTCCGGGCAGACGGAGCCCGACGCGCGCTACGACTTCCAGCCGCCGCGCGCCGACAGCTACCCGCAGCCGCCCGCCGAGGGTTGGGCGCCCCAGCCGGCCGGGCAGCCGCCGTACGACGGCCGCTGGCACGCC
This sequence comes from Micromonospora sp. NPDC000316, assembly GCF_042898885.1. Taxonomy (NCBI): domain Bacteria; kingdom Bacillati; phylum Actinomycetota; class Actinomycetes; order Micromonosporales; family Micromonosporaceae; genus Micromonospora; species Micromonospora sp. NPDC000316. The sequence goes on along the minus strand of NZ_JBIAZG010000005.1, from coordinate 404,384 downwards.
GGGCAGCAGCCCGCTCCGCCACCTGCGGCCCAGCAGCCGTACCCCGCACAGCCGTACCCCGCACAGCCATATCCCACACAGCCCTACTCCACGCCGCCGTACCCCACACAGCCGCACTCCGCGCCACCGCACTCCGCGCCACCGCACGGCGGATATCCCGGCACGCCGCAGGCCGGCTATCCGGCCGGCCAGTACGCCGGCTACCCGCCGCCCCATCCCGGCGGCGGCGGACAGGGACAGTCACGTCAGTTGATCCTGGTCCTGGGCATCGTCGGGCTGCTGGTGCTCTGCCTCGGCGGGGGCGCAGTCGCCTACGTGGCCTACGACCGGAATCAAGAGGCCGACCCGAAACCCACCCCGACCGCTGCCGCCACCGCCACGCCGAGCGCCACCACCTCCTCGGTGGCCACTCCGTCGCAGGGGCCCAGTCCCGCCGCCCAGATTCGGGTCGTCGCACCGGGGGCCCTCGCGGGGCGGGCGAAGAGCACCGACCCGACGCTGAAGAAGGCGTCGGAGGAGATGGTCCGGGGGTTGAGAACCTCGGTGAGCGGCGACGCCGACGTCGCCGGCGCCTTCTACGGCAGCGCCAACGAGCGGAACATGCTCATGGTGATCGCTGCCTCCACGTTCGTGCTCAATCCCGCGAAAGAGCTCGACGACGCGGTGCGGGGGTTGGCCAAGGGCATGGCCGTGACGGAGATGACCACCATCGCCCCAGGTCCATTGGGCGGGGTGGCCAAGTGCGGCGACGGCAAGTCCGCGGATGTGACGCTGGGTGTCTGCGCCTGGGCCGACCACGGCAGCGTCGGGATCATCGTGATGTTCTTCTCGTCCGCGGCCGCCGCAGCGGCGGAGTTCGTCGACATCCGGGGGCAAATCGAACAGCAGTACTGACCGACACGGCGACGAACTGGCCCGAAACGCGGCCCTGCGCCTGCGGCAGTCGAGTCGTCATTGGACGGACCGCGCTCGCCAACCGATCCTGGAGTGGACTGATGTCCCAGCCGCCGGCCAACCCCTACGGACCGCCGCAGCAGGGCGGATGGCCGCCGCCGCAGCAGGGTTTCGGGCCCGCGCAGCCCGGTCAGCCGTACGGCTACCCGTACCCGGTTGTCGGCCCGCCGCCGAAGAAGTCGAACGTCGGCACGATCGTGTTTGTCGCGCTGGCGGCGGTGCTGGTGCTCTGCCTCGGCGGAGGGGCCACCGATATCGTCGACAGGATCAGGCCCGCGGCGCTGAACGAGACAAGCGCGGTCGGTGCCTACTACGGCGACCCGGTCAAGAAGGAATTCCTCGTGGTCGCCGCCGTCTCCGGGCCGCTCTCTGACCCGCGGAAGGAACTGGACGCGGCGGTGAACCGGCTGTCCGACAAGCTGAACATGACAAACATGACGGCCGTCGAGCCCGGCCCGCTCGGCGGCGAGGCTCGCTGCGGCGACGGCAGGGGCGAGGGCGTGCCGCTCGCTGCGTGCTTCTGGGCAGACCGGGGCAGCATGGGTGTGGTGGTCATGTACTACAGGTCCGCCGAACAGGTGGCCGCCGAGTTCGTCGGCATGCGTGGTCAGATCGAGCAGCGTTCCTAAAGCGGTGGACGACCGCGGCCCGGCCACCGTCGGGTGGCCGGGCCGCGTGCCTCATGCCGTTCAGGCCACCGGGAAGTACGCGTTCAGCTTGCTGCGCAGGTGGGCCGCGTAGATGATGCCGAGCACCGGGTTGCCCCGGTACGCGCTTGCCGTGCCGGTGCTGACGTCCACCGCCACCGGTCGGGCCACCGCCGCGAACTTCACCTGCTGCCCCTGCGTGGCCCATGCCGAGGCCGCCGGGTCGATCTGGGTGCCGACCAGTGCGGGGAACAGCGCGACGCCGTTCTGGAAGCCGCGCAGTTGCCCCTTGCGGGCCAGTACGTAGTCCGTCGCCGTGGCGGTGAACGTCTGCAGGGCGGCGGCCGTGACCAGGGTCGCCGGCGCGGCGATGGTGAACAGGTGCAGCTTGGTCGCCATCCACCGCATCTTGAAGTCGCCCCGGTAGCCGATAAGCACCGGTACGCCGCCCCAGTCCTCGGTTCGCACCTCGCAGCCGTCGGCCCTAAGCCGCTCACCGGCCCCGGTGAGGTACGCCTGCACCGGCTCCGTCGCCGTCACGTCCATCTGCCACACATCCTTTATCTGACCGCTGTGGCCGCTCATCTAACACCACCGCGGCCGGCCCCGCCGCCCCTGCCGCCACCCGCTCGGCCGGGTTGCCGAGCCCGGAGGACGTCCGAGCCCTCGCCTCCGGCAGCGCGCCGACCGGTCACCGTCGTCACGGCCGGGCACTCCCGAGGGCCGCCAATACTTTGCCCTTGCGCTAAGTGTCAGCTCACGCAACACTTAGCCGTATGGCACAGCATTCGCCACAGCTCGACGGAGTGTTCGTCGCCCTCGCTGACCCGACCCGGCGCTGGGTCATCCGACGCCTTGGCCACGGTCCGACGAGCGTCGGCGATCTCGCCCGCGAGGTTCCGATGACCCTTCCCTCGTTCATGAAGCACGTGCGGACGCTCGAGTCGAACGGACTGATCCGCACGACCAAGTCCGGCCGGGTACGCACCTGCGTGCTCAACCGCGAGCGCCTCGCCGTCATCGACGACTGGCTCGCGGAGCAGCGCCGAATCTGGGAAGAGCGCACGGACCGCCTCGAACGCTTCGTCACCGATCAGCAGGAGAACCAGCAATGAATCCCGACCTGGACCTGACCTTGGCGCGGGTCATCCGCGCCCCTCGCGCTGCCGTGTGGAGCGCCTGGACCGACCCGTCTCGCTTCGAGAAGTGGTGGATCCCGGCGCCGACGCTGTGCCGCGTCGATCGCTTGGACGTCCGGCCCGGTGGCGCGCTCGTGACCCGACTGAGCGACGACGGGCTGGAGTTCGTCCCGCACCTCGATGCGTGCTTCCTCGTCGTCGACGATTTCGAGCGGATCGTGTTCACGAATGTGATTGACAGCGCCTGGCGGCCCGCGAACCCTACCCCGGTCCCCATGACCGCGGAGATCACCATGAAAGATCATCCGGACGGCACGGACTACCGGATCATCGTCCGCCACGGTGATCCCGCCGCTCGCGTCCGTCACGAGAATCTCGGCTTCGCGGAGGGCTGGGGCTCGGTCACCGAGCAACTCGCCGGGGTCGCCGAAAGCCAGGGTGCGCTATGAAGATCGCCCTTACCGGGTTCGTCACTCTCGACGGGGTCAGCCAGGGTCCCGGCTCGCCGACCGAGGATACGAGCGACGACTTCACCCGGGGCGGCTGGCTCGTGCCCTACCTGGACGAACTCTTCGTTCGGCGCACCTCTGACTGGCTGGGTCTCGCCGACGGTCTGCTGCTCGGGCGGCGAACCTACGAGGCGTTCGCTCGCGACTGGCCGCGGATCACCGACCCCAACGATCCGTTCACCGAACGGATGAACTCCCTACCAAAGTACGTCGTCACCAACACCCTGACGGAGGGTAGCTGGCACCCGACGTGGGTGCTCCACGGCGACCCGATCCACACCGTCGGGAAGCTCAAGGCGCAGCCAGGACGCGAGCTCCAGATCCATGGGAGCGCGCGACTTGGCAGGGCCCTGTTGTCGGCCGGTCTCGTCGACACACTCCGACTCGTCGTCGCCCCCACCGTGGCCGGTTCCGGGCGGCGGCTGCTCGACCACCCGAGCGCACCCGTCGGCCTCCGACCCGTTCACCACGAAGTGACGCCGAACGGCCTGCTCCTGCTCGAGTACGAGCATGTCGGCGCCGCCCCGGTCGCGGAATACGAGGGCGTCACCGCCTTCGTCTAGTCACCACGTCCACGGTGCGGCCCGGCTACGGCATCTCGGCGGCCATGGTCCCCGCCGCCGACGTGGCCGCCCGCTCCGCCGCGCTGCGCAGCACGCAGAACTCGTTGCCCTCCGGGTCGGCGAGCACCACCCAGCCGGTGCCGTCCGGCCGGGTTTGGTCGTCGACGAGCGTCGCGCCGATGCCGAGCAGCCGCTCGACCTCCTCGGCCCGGGTCCGGTCGGCGGGTTGCAGGTCCAGGTGCAGACGGTTCTTCACCGTCTTGCCCTCCGGCACCTCGATGAACAGCACCTCCGGACCACCCGGCGGCAGGAGCATCGCCTCCGGGTCACCGGGGAAGTCGTCCGGCTGCCGGGGGCAGTCGAAGACCTGCGACCAGAAGCCGGCCAGGGCGTACGTGTCGCGACAGTCGATGCTGATGTTGTGGATCGTCGAACTCACAGTGGTCCTCCACAGTGGCGAGGTGGTGCAGCGCCCGTTTCCGGGCGCGGCAGAGCACGCAGAAACCGGATCGCCCTCGGATGGGCGGTTCGCGCCCGACCCACGCGGGGCGCGGCGCCTGCGGGCCTCAGCCGACGCGGTCCCGGGGCGCGGAGTCAACATTGATGGACATCGACGCACCCCCTCCGCTTACGAGCTGACCGGGGCATCTTGCCACCGGCCGCGCGACGCACGCAACCCCGCTCAGCCGGCCGTGGGCACCGGGCCGGTCACCGCCGGGGCGTCCGCCGTCGGCAGGGTGACCGTCACCTCCAGGCCACCGCCGGGTTGGGCGACCACCCGCACGCTGCCGCCGTGCGCCTGGCAGACCGCCCGGACGATGGACAGCCCCAGGCCGGAGCCGCGCGCACCGGTGCGTTCCCGGCCGCCGCGCCGGAACGGCTCGAACAGGCCCGGCACGTCGGCCTGGTCCACCTCGAACCCGGTGTTGCCCACCACCAGCCAGGAGCGCACGCCATCGGTGCCGGTACGCACCCAGAGCCTGCCGTGCAGGTGGTTGTAGCGGACCGCGTTCTCGATCAGGTTGCCGGCCAGCCGGTCGAGCAGCCCCGGGTCCCCGATGACCGGCGCGGACTCCAACGACGTCTGCACGCGCAGGCCGATCCGATCCACCTCGCGGCGCATCGCCGACAACGCGTTGGCGGTGCCGGTGGCGAGATCGCATTCGGTGCGACGGCCGAGCCGCCGCCCCGCCTGGGCCTCGCTACGGGCCAGCACCAGCAGCGCGTCCACAAGGCCGTTTGCCCGCTCGGAGGCGTCGCGCACCACTGTCGCCATCCGGCGGTACTCGGCGGCGTCCGCGTCGTCGTCGCTGAGCGTCACGTCGATCTCGGTCCGCATCACCGCGAGCGGGGTACGCAGCTCGTGGGAGGCGTTCGCCACGAAACGCTTCTGGGCGTCGAACGCGGACGCTATCCGGTCGAGCATGGCGTCGAAGGTCTTGGCCAGCTCAGCCACCTCGTCGTCGGCGCCCGAGTAGCCGATCCGCTGGTCCAGCGTCGCCTCGCCGAGCCGCTGCGCGGTCGCGGTGACCTGGTGCAGTGGGCGCAGCGCCCGGCCGGCCACCCCGTACGCGCCAGCCACCCCGACCACGCTGATCGCCAGCAGCGCGACAAGACCCTTGGCCAGCAGCTCCCCCGAGGCGGCGTCGACGAGTTGACGCTGCCACTGCGCGGCGTCCATCGACCGGCCGTCGGAGAGCAGCACAGTCGTGCCGGGCAGCAACTCGTCGGTGGGTCGCAGCGCGTCACGGACCAGCAGCCAGGCCAGCAGCACCAGGATCGCGCCCGCGCCGACGAGCAGCACGCCGTTGAGCAGTGTCAGTCGCAACCGCAGGGTGGGCCGCAACCGGCGGCTCATCGTGCAGCCTCGGCCGTGCGGTAACCCGCGCCGACCACCGTCTCGATGAGCGGCGGATCGCCGAGCTTCTTGCGCAGCGTCATCACCGTCACCCGGACGATCGTGGTGAACGGATCGGTGTTGGCGTCCCACACCCGTTCCAGCAGCTCCTCGCTGGAGACCACCGCGCCGCGCGCCTTGAGCAACTCGCTGAGCACCCCGAACTCCTTGTTGGTCAGGTCGACCGGCACGCCGGCGCGGGTGGCGACCCGGCGGGCCGGGTCGAGCACCAGGTCGGCCAGTTCGAGCACCGGCGGTGCGGGCGGGGTGGCCCGCCGGCCCAGCGCCTGCACCCGGGCCACCAACTCGTCGAAGGCGAACGGTTTGGGCAGGTAGTCGTCCGCGCCGAGTTGCAACCCCTCCACCCGGTCGGCCACCGTGCCACTCGCGGTCAGCATCAGCACCCGGGTCAGCGCGCCGGACGCGGCGAGGTCGGCGCAGATCTGGTCGCCGTGCACTCCGGGCAGGTCGCGGTCGAGCACTACCACGTCGTACCGGGTGACGAACGCCGCCTCGTGGCCGGCGTCACCGTCGTAGGTCACGTCGACAGCCATGCCCCGCTTGCGCAACCCTCGCGCGATCGCGTCGGCGAGGTTGCGCTCGTCCTCCACCACCAGTACCCGCATCCCGGCCTCCTCGCTGCTGACCACCGCCAACCTAGTGCCGGTCGGCAAACCATCCTCCCTCGCCGCCTGTCCAGGCCAGTCGGTGCTCAGGTGGGCAACTGCCACAACCCGAAGGAGGCGTCCTGCCGCCGGCAGAGCAGCCGGCCGGTGTCGACCGCCTGACACTCCCGGGCCGCGTCCCGCAGGACGTCCAGCAGGCGCACCGTGCCCCCGCCGATGTCGAGTTCGGCGACGAGCAGACCGCCGTCGGGATGCGGGCGTACGCCGATCATCGGGCCGCCGAAGGGGAACTGGGCCAACTCCCACCGGCCCAGTTCGGCAAGCACCCGACCGGTCTGCGGTTCGAGCACGACGATCTGCTCCGCACCCGGCCCGGCGCTGCTCAACGTGGTGGCCACCAGCCGGCCGGCGTACGGCCACACCCACGCCCAGCGGTCGTTACCCCAGAGCAGTCGACCGGTCGCGGCGTCGACCACCCGCAGCCCACCGGAGCGGTTCTGCAGGCAGACGACGACGCCGCAGTCCGACGCGTACAGCGCCTCGTCGGCGGGCGTTCGCCAGCGCTGCTCCAGCCCGTCCAGCCCGTACGCGGTGATCATGGTCGGAGATCCGCCGAAGGTGAGCAGCATGTCTTCCACGATCTGCACACCCGTGTTGGGCCCACCGCCGGGCGGGGCCAGGTCGGCACGGACCAGCACGGCTCCGCTGACCGCGTCGAGGACCTCGACCGGCCCGTTGGCGTGGCTGAGCACCACCCGGTCCACTCCGTGCTCGCCCTCGCGGAAGCTGAACTCGCCACCCGGGACGACGGGCACCTGCCAGCGCACCGTGCCGCAGCACGGATCGACCGCGCGCAGGGTGCCCCCCTGGTCGTCGTCGACTGAGTGCAGCAGCAGGTTGCCGTCGCCGAGCCTGCTGGGGCTGCCGGGCTGCTGCCAGTGGTACGCGCCGGTCGCGCGGTCCAGCGCCACCGTGAGCGTGCCCTGCCGGTCCGGGCCGAGCTCGTGCCCGGTGGCCAGCAGCAGCTCGCCCTGCTGGGCGATCCCCCAGTATCGGCCCTCCGCCGGCAACGGCACCTGCCACGCCGGCTCGCCGCCGGGCAGGTGGAGGGCGGTCAGCCGTCGCTGCCCCGTCAGCCCGCTGAGCGGCTCGACGAGCACGAAGAGGTCGCCGGCGACAAGGGCGTCGGCACCGAGCCGACCCGGCAGCGTCACCGCCTCCCGCCGGGTCGGTGGCCCTGCGGCGGCCAGGCTGATCAGCACCAGCAGCAGGACCACTGCGCTGCGCAGGGGCCGCCCCTTGGCCAGCGGCGGGCGGGGCAGCGGGTCGGTGTCCGGCCCGTGCCGCAGCTCGCCGAGGTCGATCACCGGACCGCTCATCGCGGCAACCTCCACAGCGCCGTCGAGCCGTCGAGGCGACGACAGAGCAGGACGGGCGGCGCCGCCTGGCACCCACCGACCACCCCGGGAAGGACGTCCAGGATCCGCGCCCTACCGGCTGCCAGGTCCAGTTCGGCGACCACGAGCCGACCGCCGGCCGCCGGCCGTACGCCGATCAGGTCGTCGTCCCGCCGCAGCCGGCTCACCAGCCCCCACTGGCCCAGATCCGTCCGCTCCCGCCCGGTCTTCGCGTCGCGTACCGCGTACCGCTGGTCGGGTCCGGTCACCAGCAGCTTGTCCTGCCGGACGTCGGCCAGCGTGTCCGGGCCGGCGTCCGACCACCGAACGGCACCGGTGGCGGGGTCGATGGCCTGGATCTCGCCGGTCTGCTGGACCGTGCAGAGCAGGTCGGCGCACACGGTCACCCAGGCCACAAGCGGCACCGGGGCCGTCCACAGCGGATCCATCCCGGGCAGTCCGTAGGCGACCAGCCGCGTGCTGCCGGGCGGGACGAGCAGCACCAGGTCGCCGACGACCTGCACGCGCTGGAACGCCGACCGGTCCCCGGGCAGCGTGTCGACACTGCGCAGCAGGTCACCCGTGCCGGCGTCGTACACCTGCACCTCGCCTGTGGGCTGGACGAACACCACCTGGTCGACCCCACCGGCACGGTTGTGGTAATCGGGGCTGCCGGGTGGGATGGGCAACGACCAGAGCACCCGACCGGTGTCAGGTGCCACCCGGCGCACCGTGCCCGGCCCGTCGCCCGAGTCGTTCGCGAGGAGCAGGCCTCCGTCGGTCGTCCACTGGACGAGCCCCCGGTGCTGCCAGCGCCGCTGACCCGTCTCGGCGTCGAAGGCGGTGGTCTCCAACACCCCGTCGGCGGCGTTGGCCGCCGCGGCCAGCAGCAGACCACGCTCGGCCCACACCGCCAGGTAGTCGCCGCTTCGTGCCAACGGCACCTGCCACCGGCGCCGCACGCTCCGGTCGCCGGTCGACGCGGGCCGGGTGTACGAGGTCAGGTACCGGTCGCCGTCGGGCGTCGACGGGTCGACCACGACGATGCCGTCCTCGACGAGGTACGCCGAGGCCCCTGGCGCGGTCGGCACCGACGTGACCGTCCGCCGCGGCACCGGTGCCGCGGCGGTCAGCACGGCCAGGGTCAGCAGCAGCACGGCCGTGCTGCGCAGCGGCCGGCCGGCGGCGCGCGGCCGGCGGGGCGGCGGTGTCGACGCCGGCTCGTCCCGGACCTCACCCAACTCGATGATCGACAACGACCGTCCCTCCGTGGCGGGGTACGACCGACCGGGGATCTCCCCGGCAAACCGGCCGTGGCAGCACCGGCCCGGCAAATGCGACGCACGCCCGCCTGTACGATGGCGCGTCGTGGCTGTGCCGGTGGTAGACCCCTCGTTGAATCCCGTTACCGACGCCGACGCCGACGCGGCCGAGGTCGAGCCGACACGGCGACCTCGACGCCGTCCGGCCCGCACCGACCTGTTGGCCCTCGGAGCCTATGTGGTGCTGGGCGTGTTCGTGTGCCTCAACTACTGGGGTGACGTGACCGGCCGGGTCTCCTCGCACCTGCCGACCGACCACAGTTGGTTCGAGTGGCTGTTCGCGCACGGCGCGTACTCGGTGCGGCACCTGGAGAACCCGCTGTTCACGGCCCAGCAGAACGCCCCGGACGGGGTGAACATGATGGCCAACACCTCGCTGCTCGGGGTGACCCTGCCACTGTCGCCGCTGACCATGCTGCTCGGTCCGCAGGTCACGTACGCGCTCTACCTGGGTGGCGCGCTGGCGGCCACCGCCGGCACCGGGTACTGGATGCTCTCGCGGCACCTGGTGCGCTCCCGGGCGGCGGCGTTCGTCGGTGGCGCGTTCCTCGGCTTCGCGCCGGGGGTCATCCACCACGCCAACGGTCAGCCCAACTTCGTCTCCAACTTCCTGTTGCCGCTGATCGTGGTGCGGGTGCTGCGGCTGGCCGAGCCGGGCCGGTGGCTGCGCAACGGGCTCGTGCTCGGGGCGCTGGTGACGTACCAGATCTTCATCAACGAGGAGATGCTGCTGCTCACCGCGCTTGCCTGCCTGGTCATCGTGCTGGCGTACGCCGTGCAGCGGCCGGCGGCCACGCGGGCCGTCGCCCGCACGTTCCTGGCCGGGCTCGGCGTCGCCGGTGGGCTGGCCCTGCTGCTGGCGGCGTACCCGATCTGGTTCCAGTTCAACGGCCCGCAGTCCTACCGCGGCCTACAGGGCGGGGTCTTCCACAACTGGGGCGAGGACCTGGTCGCGTTCGTCACCTTCGCCCGGGACACCTGGGCCGGCGACCCGGCGGTGGAGAAGACGATCGGCGTGACCGAACAGAACACCTGGTTCGGCTGGCCGCTCGTGCTGCTCTCGCTTGTGGCGCTCGTGCTGCTGGTGCGCCGGTCGCTGACCGCCCGGATCCTCGCGGTGCTTGTCGTGGTCTTCACGGTGGCCTCGATCGGGCCGTGGGTGCGCTTCGACGGCGTGGAGACCGGGGTGCGCGGCCCGTGGTCGTACGTGTCGGACGATCTGCCGCTTGTCGAGATGATGATGCCGACCCGGATGGCCCTCGTGGTGGCCGCCGCGCTGGGCGTACTGCTGGCGCTGACCTGGGACGCCGCGCACCGGCAGGGGCGCCCGGCGGCCGACCGGCCGCGGGTGCCGGCCCAGCGCGGCGGCGAGCCGGCGGCGTCCGACGAGCCGTCCGTGCCGGCCGCGCCGCGCCGTCGGTGGCTGCGCCCGCTGGGGTACGCGGCTGTCGCGCTCGCCGTGCTTCCGCTCTTCCCCCGACCGCTGCCGGCACAGCAGGTGGAGCCGCCGCCGCACTTCATCACCGCCGGCGGTTGGCGCCCGTACGTGCCGGACGGCCGGACTCTCGTGCCGGTGCCGATCCCGAGCAACGTGCACGGCCTGCCGACACTGCGGTGGAGCGCTCTGACCGGGCAGGAGTTCCCCGTCCCGGGTGGCTACTTCATCGGCCCGAACGAGCTGGGCGAGGGCGTCTTCGGCGCGCCGAACCGGCCCACCAGCAGCCTCATCTACTCCACGATGGACGCCGGAGCGGTCCCGGCGCTCACCGACGAGAACCGCCGCCAGGCCGTCGAGGATCTGCGCTTCTGGCGGGCGTCGGTGGTGGTGCTCGGGGCGCACCCGCGCGAGGCGGTGCTGCGCGAGCTGGTCACCGGCCTCATCGGGCCGCCGCAGCGGGTCGACGACGTCTGGATCTGGGACGTCCGCGCGCTCGTGGACTGAGCGCCGCGGGGCTGAGCGACACGCGTGGGCTGAGCCCAGGCGAACCGGCGGTCAGCCGACCCGGTCGCGGACGTCCCACACCCACCCGCCGTCGACCTGGCGGCCGGGGCCGAGCAGGTCCTCGACGGTCCGGCGCACCGATTCGTCGTGCGTGAGCCGGCCGAGCACGACGAGCGCGGCCCGCCAGTGCCGCAGGTCCTCGACGGCCTGGCGGCGGTCGGCGTCGGTGAGCACCGGCACCACGCCGGTCTGCGCGACACGCCGCAGCAGCACGGCGGTGGGCCGGTCCGGGGCGCCCCAACGCGCCGTCGGGTCGTCCGGGCCACTCGGGCCGATGAAATACCCGCCCGGCGCGTCGAACGCCAGCCCCGTGCGGGCCGACCAGAGCATCACCGGGCTCAGCGCGGCGCCGGTGATCGGGGGCAGCGCCACCACTGTCCGGCCCGGGGGCACCAGCGGCCGCCACCGGCCGTCGGCGACGAACGCCGGCACCGGCGCGACCGGGATCGCCCGGATCGGCGTCGGCACGAGCGGGAGCAGCGCGGCGGCCACCGCACCTCCCCACAGGAGTCGTACCGGCAGCCCCGGCACTGTCGATGCCCGGCCGACCGTCCGGACCCGGTCCACCGACAGCGCCACAAGCACGCCCAGCACCGGCACGCAGACAAGCGCGAACCGGGCCGGCACCGCGAGGTCGAGCAGCGGCAGCCCGGCGACCAGCCGGTACGGCCCGGGAATGCCGGTGGCGGTGCCGTCCACCCGCAGTTCGGTGCCCAGTGAGAGCAGGGCGAAGACAACTCCGCAGCCGGCCAGCGCGCGGACCAGCGGCAGCCGCCACAGCCAGATCACGATGACCACGGCGAGCACCAGCAGCCCGGGCCCGAAGAACGAGTTCTCCTCGGTGGGGTTCGGTGACAGCAGTCCGGGCAGCCAGTCGTCGCCGAGCACTGTCTGCCGGGCCGACGCGGTGAACGACGCCGCGTCGAGCTGAAAGCCGTGCGCGGCGAAGGCCATCCCGGTGTAGTGCTGCGGGCCGTGGAACTGGAACCACAGCGGGTACGCCAGCGCCACCGCCGCCACCACTGCCGCCACCGCGAGCCGGCCGAGCAGGGCCGGCGCGTGTCGCCGGGCCGCCGCCCGGTCGGCGAGCGCGTAGCCGAGCGCGAACACTCCGGCGGCGAGGGCCAGGAAGGCCAGGACCTCCTCGCCGATGAACACCTGCCAGACGAGCAGCAGCCCCAGGCCGACACCGGGCCGCCACACGCTGCGCCGCCACACGCCGGGTTCCAGCTCCTGGCCGGCTCGTGGGCCCGGGCGGAAGACCAGTGCGAGGATCGCCGGGACCAGGAACTGGGCGGCCATGTGCAGGTGCGCCCCGCCCTGGGCGATCATGCCGGGGGCGAAGCCGCAGATCAGCCCGCCGACCGCCGCCGCGGACCGGGCGGTGACCAGCCGGCGGCGCAGCAGCGCGTACCAGGCCGTGGCCGTGCCGGCGAGGCAGCAGACCACCGCCACACAGAACGCCACCTGCGAGCCGAACAGCAGCGTCACCGGGGTCAACGGCACACCCAGGCCGAGCACCGACGTGTTCGCCATCAGGTTGACGCCGTCCGGAGCGTTGAGCGCCGTGCTGTAGAGCGGGTTCTCCCCCTCGACGACGGCGTGCGCCGCGCGGGCCAGCATCCACTCGAAGAGGACCTGGTCGCCGGCCTGGCGGAACAGCCGCCCGGGGTGGCCCCACTGACCGCTTGTCAGCACCAGCGCGAGGCCGACGTAGCCGGTGATCACCAACGCGTCCGGCAGCCACGAGGGCCGGCTCCGGCGCGCGGGCACTGGGCTGTCCGTCGCCGTCGTCACCGACGACGACGTTCTCGTGGTCATCAGACCGAACGGTCGGTAAGCGTCCGGACATCCCACACCCAGACGTCCAGTTCCTGCCGGCCCGGGCCGACCAACTCCTCGACGGTACGCCGCAGCGGCTCGACGTTCTGCTGGCGCGTCGGGAGCACCAGGATCGCCGCCCGCCAGTGCCGCAGCTCGTCAAGGAAGCGTCGGCGCTGCCGGTCGTCGAGCTTCGGTGTCCGGCCGGTGGTCGCCACCTCCTCCAGCAGTTGACCCACTCCGCTGGGCCGGCCGCCGAACCTCCCCGGATCACCTGTGTTGCCGTTGCGGGGGGCGAGGAAGTAGCCGCCCGGGATCTTGAAGTCGAGGTTGGTGGCCGCGGCCCAGCGCATGCCGTGCGTGTTGCCCATGCTCGGCACCGGGATCGGCACGAGGGTCTGGTCCGGGCCGACGTACGTCCGCCAGCGGTCGGCGGTGATGAAGTCCGGCACCGGCGGTCGGGACACCATCCGCAGCGGCATCGGGGCGATCGGCAGCAGCGCGAACGCCAGGCCGGCGGCGGTGAGCGTCCGCACCGTACGCCTGTCGGCCGGGCGCAGCACCCAGGCCCGATCGACTGCCAGCGCGAGCAGCAGGCCGATCGCCACAGTCGTGATCAGGCCGAACCGGGTCGGCACCACCGCGTCCAACAGGGGCAGGTGCACGAGCAACTGCCACGGCCCCGTGACCAGTTCCCGGTCCCACCAGGAGATCCGCTCGCCGAGGGAGAGCACGGCGAAGAGGCCGCCGGTCACCGCGAGCGCCCGGACGATCACCTCCCGGCGCAGCCAGACCACGACGGCGACGGCGAGCAGCGACAGGCTCCACCCGAAGAAGGCGTTCTCCTCGGAGTAGTTCGGTGCCAGGTTGATGTTGGCCCGTGGGTTGCCGCCGAGGGTGGTGGAGCCGGGGGCGAAGAACGCAGCGATGTCGTTGCCGTAGTCCTGGACCGCGTCGCTGAGACCGTGGTACGCCATCGGCCCGGCGAACTGCACATACAGGGGGTACGCCAGCAGCGCCCCGGCCAGCACCGTGCACGCCGCGACGCCGATGCCCAGCGGTCGCCACGCCGCAGACCAGCGGGCCGGCTCCTGGGCGAGCACCGCGAGCAGGAAGACCCCGCAGGCCATCGCTGTGAAGAGCAGGATCTCCTCGTTGATGAACGCCTGCGCGGTGACAAGCAGGGCGAGCAGCAACCCGTCCCGCACCGGCCGGCGGGACCGGGTGAGCACAAGCACCCGCCAGACGATGAACGGCAGCAGGAACTGGCTGATGATGTTCGGGTGCCAACTGGCGTGCGAGAGCATCGCCGGAGAGAAACCGCAGAACCAGCCGCCGGCCGCCGCCGCGAGCGGGGCACGCACGAAGTGGCGGGACAGCACGAGGTACCAGGCCATTGCCGTACCGGCGAGGCCGAGCGTCACCAGCACCACAAAGGACACCGCCGGCCCGAACAGCAGGGTCACCGGCACCATCGGGATACCCAGCGCCAGCACTGCCGTGTTGGCCATCAGGTTGACGCCGTCGGGGTAGTTGAACTGCTCGGTGAAGAACGGATACTCACCGTGCAGCACGACACGCACCGAGTGGGCGAGGAAGAACTGCACCTGGGCCGGGTCGCCGGTGTAGAGCGATGCCACCCGGCCGGCGGGGTCCAGCCAGATTCGGCTGGTCACCCAGAGCGCGGCGAGCAGGAACAGCCCGCCCACCGCCAGGTGCTGTCGTCGGCGGGTCCAGCCGGTCCACCACCGTCGGCGCGGGCCGGCCGGCGCCGAGACGGCATCGTCGTCGTCGGCGTCGACGACCAGTACGGCAGCCGAGGGCACGTCGACCGGCGCGGCCGTCACGGTCTCGACCGGCGCGACCGGCGCGGCTTCGGCCGGCACGGCCGTCACGGTCTCGACCGGCGCGACCGGCGCGGTCTCGACCGGCGCGGCCGTCACGGCTTCGGCTGGCGCGGCCGGCACGGTTTCGGCCGGCGCGGCCGGCGCCTTGTCGGCCGGGGCGGCGTCGGCCGGGGCGTCGACGGTGCTCGCGTGAGATCGGTCATCGACCGGAGTGGAAGCACCGGCCACACTGGCCGCGTTGGCCAGCGGTGCCGAGGCACGGCGAGTGTGGTGGCTCACAGTCTCGTCGGCGCCCACTGCCGCCTCCGGGCGAGGCGCGGACAGGGCGCGGGACTCGGCAGGCGTCACAGTCGGCGGAGTCTACCGGAGTGACGAAACGGCACTAAAAGCCCCGGTGCGTCCAATGTGGTGGGTGAGACGTCGGCCAACTGAGTCGCTGCGTCGGACATCTCGTACTATGGCGCTTTCCGGAAGCGACGGCGCGGCGATCGGGGGCGGACCAGGTGACTCCAGGCCGCCGGCACGGCACGATGCTCACCGTCCTGCTGACCGCGCTGTTGACCGCCACCGCCTGCGGCCCCGTGTCCGACCGCGCACCGCGCGACCTGCGGGTGGGGTACGACAGCGTCGACGGCACGCTTACGGTGTGGCCGCCGCGGGGCGACCTGGCCGGTGACGCCGCGGCGACGGCGAAGGTCACCGACGCGGTCCGCGACTGGCGTTCACCCGTCGACGACCGGGCGCACCTGCCCTCGTCCGGCATCCTGTTCTCCGGCCGGGTCGACGGCACCCCGGTAGCCCTGGTGGCGGCCGACGTGCCCGGCGAGAGCGCGTCCTGGCTGTTGCAGCTCAGCGGCGACGGCGACCGATACGCGGTGACCCGCGCCACCGAGTACACCGACCCCGGCTACCTGGTCTACTCCGACGTGCTGCCTGTGCACACGGCCGGCGGCAGGCGTTACCTGGTCTCCGCCCGGGTGGAGAAGCTTCTCGGGCCACAGGGCCGGGCGCTGACCCTGACCGATGGCCTCAGCGCCCCGGCCGACGTGCCAGCCTGCGCGGCCGTGGCGGTGACCGCGACCCTGCGGGCCACCGAGTCCCTGCCGCAGGGGCGAGCCGCCGACCGGCTGCTCGACCTGGGCACCGGCACGACCGACCCGCGCTATCCGCTGGTACGCGACGAGTCCGGCGCCGGCCGGCGGGCGCTGACCGGCCTGGACACCTGCGTGCTGGCCGGCGAGCGGGGCCCGTTCGGCAGCATCCCGCGTCGGATCGGCGACCGGGACGCGCCGCAGTCGGTGCCGACGTCCTGGCCGATGGCGAAGCTCACGGTCCGCTCGCTCGGTGAGGTCGCTCTCGGCGGCGGCGAGCCGGCCGAGTTGCAGCAGCTCAGTTGGGACACCGACGCCGGCGCGATGACCTCGGTCGTCTACCGTCCGGCGGACGGGAGCGCGCCGGTGGTCTCACCGGCCGACCGGGCCACCCCGTTGCAGACGTACCACCTGCCGGTGCCCGGCCAGCCTCTGGTGGTGCTCAGCTGGCGGCCCACCCGGGACAGCAGCCTCTCCGTGCCGCCCGGAACTCCCCTGCTGGCGGAACGCCCCGGCCTCGTGGTCGTCCCCGAGCCGCCCCGCACCCAGACCTACAGCCTCGCCAACACCGACAAAACCCACTACCGCTCAATAACCCCCCACCCCCGCTAACCCCAACCCCCACCCCACCCCACCCCACCCCACCCCGCGATCTTGCACTTTCTGCCCGGTCATATAGGGCAACCCACGCGTAACGGCGACCGAAAGTGCAAGATCGCGGGAGGAGCCGGGGGGCCGGGGGGCCGGGGGGCCGGGGGGCCGGGGGGCCGGGGGAACGGGGGGAACGGGGGGAACGGGGGAACGGGGGGAACGGGGGAACGGGGGAACGGGGGAACGGGGGAACGGGGGAACGGGGGAACGGGGGGAACGGGGGGAACGGGGGGAACGGGGGGAGACCGCGTAACGAACGGCGGGCACCCCCTCGCTGGGGTGCCCGCCGTTCGTTACGCGGTTTTAGTTTTGGGCTGAGGTTTCCGTGGGGGTTAGACGGACCGGGGTGTTGTCTAGGCCGGAGATCCAGCCGGTGACGTTGCGGGCCACGTCCTGCGCGGTCAGGCCGAGGTCGGCGAGGATCTGCGCGCGGGTGCCGTGCGGGTGCCAGTCGGCCGGTACGCCCAGGTCCTTGAGCGGCACCCGGACGTCGGCGTCGCGCATCGCCTGGCCGAGCGCGTCGCCCACCCCGCCGACCCGGACACCGTCCTCGACGCTGACCACGAGCCGGTGGCTGGCGGCCAGCTCGACCAGTTCGGCCGGCACCGGGCGGACCCAGCGGGGGTCGACGACTGTGACCCCGTAGCCCTGCTCGGCGACCCGGGCGGCGACCTCCATGCCGAGTTGGCCGAAGGAGCCGACGGCGACAAGCAGCACGTCGGTACGCGCCGACTCGGCAAGCACGTCGACCGGGCCGACCCGACGCAGGGCCGGTAGGTCGGCGGCGACGGTGCCGGTCGGGAAGCGCACGACTGTCGGGCCGTCGTCGACGGCCAGCGCCTCGCGCAGCTCCTCGCGCAGCGTGACGGCGTCGCGGGGAGCGGCGATCCGCAGCCCCGGCACCACACCGAAGACCGACATGTCCCAGATGCCGTAGTGGCTGGGGCCGTCCGGGCCGGTGATGCCCGCCCGGTCCAGCACGAAGGTCACCGGCAGCTTGTGCATCGCCACGTCCAGCAGGACCTGGTCGAAGGCGCGGTTGAGGAATGTGGCGTAGACCGCCACCACCGGGTGCAGCCCGCCGAGCGCCAGCCCGGCCGCCGAGGTGGCGGCGTGCTGCTCGGCGATGCCCACGTCGTACACCCGCTCGGGGTACTTGCGGGCCAGCTTGGCGATGCCTGTCGGCTCGGCCATCGCGGCGGTGATGCCCACCACGTCGGGCCGCTCGTCGGCGATGGCCAGCAGCTCGTCGGCGAAGACGTGCGTCCACTTCACCGCAGGGGCGGCCAGCAGCGCGCCGGTCTCCACGTCGAACGCGCCGCCGGGGCCGTGCAGGCAGTCGGCCTCGTCCTCCTCGGCGGGGCGGTAGCCGTAGCCCTTGCGGGTGACCGCGTGCACGATCACCGGGCCGCCGAAGTTCTTCGCCGCGCGTAGCGCCGACTCGACAGCCGCCACGTCGTGCCCATCGACCGGGCCGACGTACTTGATGCCGAGGTCCTCGAACATGGCCTGCGGGGCGACGGCGTCCTTGATGCCCTTCTTGACGGCGTGCAGCACCTCGTACATCGGCTTGCCGACGAGCGGGGTGGAGCCGAGGGCGTCCTTGACCGTGTCGAGGACCTTCTCGTAGCCCGGGTTGAGCCGCAGCGAGGAGAGGTGGTCGGCCAGCCCGCCGATGGTGGGCGAGTAGGACCGGCCGTTGTCGTTGACCACGATGACAAGCGAGTTGCCGGCGGTGGCGATGTTGTTGAGCGCCTCCCAGCACATGCCGCCGGTGAGCGCGCCGTCGCCGACCACTGCCACGACGCTGCGCGCCTCGCCCCGCAGGGCGTACGCCTTGGCCAGGCCGTCGGCGTAGGAGAGCGCGGTGGAGGCGTGCGAGTTCTCGATCAGGTCGTGCTCGCTCTCGGCCTGGCTGGGGTAGCCGGAGAGGCCACCGCGCTGGCGGAGCTTGTCGAAGCCAGCCTGGCGGCCGGTGAGGATCTTGTGCACGTACGCCTGGTGGCCGGTGTCGAACAGGAGCCGGTCACGGGGGGAGTCGAAGACGCGGTGCATGGCGAGCGTCAGCTCGACCACACCGAGGTTGGGCCCGACGTGCCCGCCGGTGCGGGAGACCTTGGCGATCAGGAAGTCGCGGATCTCCGCGGCGAGCACGCCCAGCTCCTCGCCCGACATCCGCTTGACGTCCTGCGGACCGCGAACCGTCCCCAGCAGCCGGCCGTGGTTAGCCGTGTCCTCTTCAACACTCATGACCGGAGAGTCTATCGGCCGGGCGGTACTTCGCAGCCCGGCCGGAGCCGCCCGTACCCTGCTCCGGTCGCCGGGTGAGGGCTGCGCCCCTGGTCAGGCGTCCGGCGGCCGGGCGCCCGGTGACCGGCCGCACGCCGGGTCAGGTCCGGATCCGCAGCCGGCGCGGTGGGCTGACCGGTGCGCCAGCGAACGCCGGCCCGGCCGGGGTCCACGAGCCGAGCACCGCACCCCGGGCGGCACCGGTCACCGACGGGATGGATCCGGGCAGGCCGTGCCAGGACAGCCAGCCGAGCAGGGCGAAGGCGTACGCCTCCTTGGCCTGCGCGGGCACGCCCAGCTCGTCGGTGCCGCGCAGCCGCCACCGACCGGCGCCCAGGTCGGCGAGCCGGCCCAGCAGGGTCAGATTGCGCACACCGCCCCCGGCGGCGATCACCTCGACCACGCCGTGCCTGTCGCACTCGGCCGCCACCACCCGCGCGGTCAGCTCGGTGAGCGTGGCCAGCAGGTCGTCGACCGGCACGGGCTCGCCGAGCGCGGTGAGGTGGCGGTCCAGGTAGCCGGCGTGGAACAGCTCCTTGCCCGTGGACTTGGGCGGCGACGCCGCGTAGTAGGGCTCGGCCAGCAGGTCGGCGAGCAGCCCCGGGTGGACCCGGCCGGCCGCCGCCCGCTCCCCGTCGATGTCGCACGGCTGGTCCAGGAAGCGCCGGGCCGCCGCGTCCAGCAGGGCGTTGGCCGGGCCGACGTCGTACCCGAGGACCGGGGCTCGCGGCGCGACCACCGTGAGGTTGGCGATGCCGCCCAGGTTGAGCGCCGCGCGCGGCCCGGCGGCGTCGTCGAGCAGCAGCGCGTCGAAGGCCGGCACCAGCGGCGCGCCCTGACCGCCCAGGGCGATGTCCGCCGAGCGCAGGTCACTGAGCACGGGTACGCCGACGCGGGCCGCCACCCGCGCCACGGCGCCCAGTTGCAGGGTGCCCCGGGCCACTCCCGCCTCCACCCAGTGGAAGACGGTCTGTCCCGGCGAGACCACGGCGTCGGCCGTGCCGCCGGCCAACTCCAGGCCGATGGCAGCCGCCTCGGCGAACACCTCACCGAGGCGGTTGTCGAGCTGGCAGACCGCCTCGATGGTGGTGGCAGCTGGCGGCAGCAGAGCGGCGATCTCGGCGCGCAGGGCCTCGTCGTAGCCCAACTCGCGGTGCCCCAGCGGCCGCAACCAGAGGGTGTCCCCCTCGACGGTGAACTCCGCCGCGACGACGTCCACCCCGTCGTACGACGTCCCCGACATCAACCCGACGATCTTCACGGCGTCAGGCTAGCGGCGGTGTCGTGCCCGCGCCCGCGCTCGCCCGAGCCGGAGCGAGGACGGCCTGCCGTCCTGCCGTAGCGTTGGGGGGTGACTGAGCCTGAACGGCTGAACGATCGTGAGCAGCGGGCCTGGTTCGGCTTCCTGACGATGCAGGAGGACGTCCGGCGGCACCTGAACCGCCAGTTGCTCCGCGACGCGGGGATCTCGCTCGCGGATTTCGCCGTTCTGAGCGGTCTGCGGCTACACCGGGACGGACCGATGCGGGTCTTCGAGCTGCGGGAGGTCCTGCGGTGGGAGAAAACGCGCCTCACCCACCAGCTATCCCGCATGATCCGCAGGGGCCTGCTGGAGCGCCGCAGCTCCGACGGTGATGCTCGGGGGACCTACATCGCGCTCACCGAGGAAGGGCGCACGGTGATCGACCGGGCGACTCCGTTGCACCTGCGGTACGTGCGGGAGGTCTTCCTCGACGTGCTGAGCCCTCGGCAGATCGACACCTTGGCCGTGATGTCCGAGGCGGTGCTGGACAACCTCAAGGACGACCCCTTCGAGGAATGAAAGCCGACGTCTCTGCGGTGACTCATCACCCCTGACGCCCTCCTGATTGGTGATGCATCGTCACCCCGGTTCAGTGCGGGAAAGTCGAGCTCCGACGCAAAAAGCTGCTCCACCTGGGTGATGTGTCACCTGTCACCAAGGGGTGACGAGTCACCCCCTGCTGGCTACCGTTGGCCCCACAGCCGCCGGCCGCATCGAGCGGCCCGGTTCCCAGCGAAAGGAACTCATCATGGGACGAGTAGCAGGAAAGACGGCAGTGGTCACCGGCGGCGCGATGGGGATGGGGGCGGCCACCGTACGCCGGCTCGTCGCCGAGGGCGCCAACGTGGTCATCGCCGACGTGAACGTCGCCGAGGCCGAGGCCCTCGCCGCCGAACTCGGGCCGACGGCAGTTGTCGAGAAGCTCGACGTCCGCATCGCAGAGCAGTGGACCGACCTCGTTCAGCGGACCGAGGAGCGGTTCGGCAGCGTCGACATCCTCGTCAACAACGCAGGCATCGCCGATCCCGCTCCCCTGGAGCAGTGGGACGTGGCGCGGCTACAGCACACCCTCGACGTGAACCTCATCGGCGTCTTCAACGGCATCCAGGCCGTGACCCCGGCGATGAAGCGAGCCGGCGGCGGCTCGATCGTCAACATGGGCTCCGTGGTGGCCTTTACCGGACTCCCCCGGATGCCCGCGTACGTCGTGTCCAAGTGGGCCGTACGCGGTCTCACGAAGACCGCCGCCCTGGAGTTGGGCGCGTACGGGATCCGAGTGAACGCGGTTCACCCCGGTCAGATCAACACCCCGATGACGAGGGGCGCCACATTCGACACCAGCAACGTCGCGCTGGGGCGTGTCGGGCAACCCGACGACATCGCAGGTGCGGTGCTCTTCCTCGCAAGCGACGACGCGCGGTTCGTCACCGGCAGCGACCTGACCGCCGACGGCGGGCAGACCGCCGGACAGGCCGACTACCAGGGCGTACCCAAGTAGGCAGCGCAGGCGGGCCACCCCGAGCAGCGGGAGGCCAGCGCTGAGCACACCGCCGACCCTGTCAGCTGATCGCCTCCGGCGCGGGGACCAGCAGCCCGACCATCTCGACGTGCTGGGTCATCGGGAACAGGTCGAATCCGCGCAGCGCCGCCAACCGCCAGCCCAGCCCGGCGAAGGTGCGCACGTCCCTGGCGAAGGCCGCCGGGTCGCAGGCCACGTACGCGATCGCGCGCGGGCCGGCGGCGGCCAGCGCGCGGACCACCGGGGCGCCGGCCCCGGAGCGCGGCGGGTCGAGCACCACGACGTCGACCGGGCCGGTGATCCGCCGGCGGGCCAGCGCGGTCTCCACCCGGGCCGACACGACTTCGACGCGGGGCAGGTCGGCCAGGTTCTGTCGGGCGGCGGCGACGCCCTGCGGCGCCGCCTCGACCACTGTCACCCGGCCGGTCGCGCCGACCCGGGTGGCCAGCCCGGCGGCGAAAAGCCCGGCGCCGCCGTAGAGGTCCCAGGCCACCTCGCCCGGTCGCGGGTCGAGCAACTCCAGGACGGCCGTGGACAGCGTGTCGGCTGCCGCCGGGTGCACCTGCCAGAAGGCGGACGCGGGAAGCGTCCAGTCCCGCCCGGCCGCCACCTCGCGGACCTCTGTCGGCCCGCTCACCGGCGTGGAGATCCCGTCGCTGACCTGGGCGACGGTCACGTCCCCGCCGGTGCTGGCGACGGTCTCCACGGCGTCGGCGGCCGGCCAGGACGCGCCGGTCGGGGTGAGCACCGGCAGCTGCTGGATGGCCGGGTGGGCGATTCGGCAGCGGTCGATCGGCACGACCTCGTGTGAGCGGTGCTTGAGCAGGCCGGCACGGTCGCCGGCGTCCACCGCGTAGCGGACCCGGGAGCGCCAGCCCAGCAGCCCGCCGGGCAGCGCCTCGACCTCGACGCCGAGCCGGTCCAGGTCGGCGTCGGTCAGCCCGCCCAGGCGGACCAACTGCTCGCGCACCACTGCGGCCTTCCAGGCCAACTGCGCCTCCGGGGCGACATGTTGCAGGTCGCAGCCGCCGCAGGCACCCGGCTTCGCGTACGGGCAGGGTGGCTCGACCCGGTCCGGCGAGGCGTCCAGCACGGTCACCGCGTCGGCCCGCACGAACCCCTTGTGCACCTCGGTCACCTCGGCGATCACCCGCTCGCCGGGCAGGGCGTGCCGGACGAAGACCACCTGCCCGTCCACCCGGGCCACGCAGTGGCCGCCGGGGGCGACCGCGTCGACGGTCAGCTCGACCCGCTCCGCCTCGGCCAGGCCACGCTCATATTCCACGGGTACGGCGGTCTGCTCAGTCACGGCTGTTCCCGACCGTTTCGTCGTCCGCCGGGCCGCCGTCGCCGGGTGGCGCGGCTACGACGGTCGACGGCACGCCGCCGCGTGGTCCGCGGGCCGGAGTCCGGGACAGGGTGGCGTCCAGCCGGTCCAGGTTCTTGTTCGCGGTCGAGGCGAGTTGCCACGGAACGCTCACCACCATCACCCCCGGTTCGAAGAGCAGCCGGCCCTTGAGGCGCAGCGCGCTCTGGTTGTGCAGCAGGTTCTCCCACCAGCGTCCCACCACGTACTCGGGGATGAAGACGGTGACCACGTCGCGCGGTGACTTGCGGCGGGCGGAGGCGACGAAGTCCAGGATCGGCCGGGTGATCTCCCGGTACGGCGAGTCGATCACGGTGAGTGGGATCGCCATGTCCCGGCGATCCCACTCGACCTGTAGGTCCCGGGTGTCCGCGTCGTCGACGTTCACAGTCACCGCGGTCAGCGTGTCCGGCCGGGTGGCCCGCGCGTACGCGATGGCCCGCAGCGTCGGCTGGTGCAACTTGCTGACAAGCACGATCGCGTGGTTACGGGCGGGCAGCACGGCCCGGCCCTCGTCCGGTGGGGTCAGCTCGGCGGCGACCCGGTCGTAGTGCCGGTGGATGGCCAGCATCAGCACGTAGATCAGCGCCATCGCGACGATCGCGATCCACGCACCGAGCAGGAACTTGGTGATCAGCACGATCACCAGCACGGCGCCGGTCAGGCCCATGCCGAACGTGTTGATGGCCCGGGACCGGTGCATCCGGCGGCGCGCTTCCGGATCCCGCTCGATCCGCAGGTGCCGGTTCCAGTGCCGGATCATGCCAGCCTGGGAGACGGTGAACGAGACGAAGACGCCGACGATGTAGAGCTGGATGAGCCGGGTCACCTCGGCCTGGAAGCCGACGATCAGCACGATCGCGAAGAGGGCGAGGAACACGATGCCGTTGGAGAACGCGAGCCGGTCGCCTCGGGTGTGGAACTGCCGGGGCAGGTAGCGGTCCTGGGCGAGGATCGAGGCGAGCACCGGGAAACCGTTGAACGCGGTGTTCGCGGCCAGGAACAGGATCAGGGCGGTCACCCCGGCCACCACGTAGAGCAGGATCGAGCCGGAGCCGAAGACCGTCTCGCCGAGCTGGGTGGTGACGGTCTTCTGCACGTACCCCTCAGGGCCGGAGACGATCTGTAGGCCCGGGTCCTCGACGAACTGCAGGTGGGTGAGCCGGGCCAGCCAGATGATCCCGACCAGCATGCTCACCGAGATGCCACCGAGCAGCAGCAGGGTCGTGGCGGCATTGCGGCTCTTCGGCGCCTTGAACGCCGGCACCCCGTTGGAGATCGCCTCGACTCCGGTGAGCGCGGCGGCGCCCGAGCTGAACGTCCGCAGCAGCAGGAAGATCAGCGCGAAACCGGTAACGCTGTGCTCGGCCTGGATCACCAGGTCGGCACTTGGCGCGCGGAGCTCGTCGCCGAGGATGAAGACCCGGACCAGGCCGGTGAGCAGCATCCCGCCCATCACGATCACGAAGCCGTAGGTGGGGATGGCGAACGCCGTGCCCGACTCGCGCAGCCCGCGCAGGTTCACCGCGGTCAGGAGGGTCACCGCGATCACCGCGATCAGGACCTTGTGGGTGGCCACGAACGGCACCACCGAGCCGAGGTTTGCCACGCCGGAGGAGACCGACACGGCCACCGTGAGCACGTAGTCGACGAGCAGGGCGCTGGCCACCCCGACCCCGAACTTCGGGCCCAGGTTGACAGTGGCCACCTCGTAGTCACCGCCCCCGGAGGGGTAGGCGTGCACGTTCTGCCGGTAGCTGGCCACCACCGTGAGCATCACGACGACGACGGCCAGCGCGATCCACGGGGAGAACACGTACGCGGAGGCACCGGCGATGGAGAGGGTCAGAAGGATCTCGTCGGGCGCGTACGCGACGCTTGACAGCGCGTCGGAGGCGAACACGGGGAGCGCGATGCGCTTCGGCAGGAGGGTGTGCTGCAGGCGGTCGGACCGGAACGGTCGACCGAGGAGCAGCCGCTTCAGCAGCGAGGTGGGACTGGCCACGAACGCCAAGGGTACGACCATCACGGCGAGAACGCGGGGGTGGGCGATCACGGCCGCCGAGCGCGACGGGGTACGGTCGGTCCCCGCTGCCGACTGGCACGTGGCAGGCTCGCAGTCGACGGCAACGGGCCGCGCGTGCGGAGAAGGCAAGCGGCAGCGGTACCCACCTTGGGAGGGACAGCGTGCACGTCGTGATCATGGGATGTGGCCGGGTCGGGTCGACCCTCGCCCACAGCCTGGAGTCCCGGGGGCACTCGGTGGCGGTGATCGACCAGGATGCCGACGCCTTCCGTCGGCTCGGCCCCGACTTCGCCGGGATCACGGTGACCGGGGCGGGCTTCGACGGTGACGTGCTGCGCCAGGCCGGCATCGAGCGGGCGGACGCCTTCGCGGCCGTCTCCAGCGGCGACAATTCCAACATCATCTCGGCCCGGCTGGCCCGTGAGACGTTCGGGGTGTCCCGGGTCGCGGCACGGGTCTACGACCAACGCCGGGCGCAGGTCTACGAACGGCTGGGCATCCCGACCGTGGCGACCGTGCGCTGGACGGCCGACCGGATGCTGCGGCACCTGGTGCCGGAGGGCAACGTGGAGATCTTCCGCGACCCCACGAGCACCGTGTCGATCGTCGAGGTCCCGGTGCACAAGGACTGGATCGGCCGTCCGGTGCGAAAGCTGGAGGCGGCGGCCGGGGCGCGGGTGGCCTACCTGATCCGCTTCGGCATCGGCACGCTACCTACCGCCTCCACAGTCCTCCAGGAGGGCGACCAGGCCTTCATGCTGGTCAGCGACGACATCGTGCAGACGGCCACGTCGGTGGCGGCGGCGCCGCCGGAAGGGGGGCACTGAGCCATGCGTATCGCCATCGCGGGTGCCGGTAACGTGGGCCGTTCGATAGCCCAGGAGCTGATCGACAACGGCCACCAGGTGATGCTGATCGAGCGTCAGCCCAAGATGCTGCGCCCCGAGCGGGTGCCGTCCGCCGAGTGGGTGCTCGCCGACGCGTGCGAGGTGGCAAGCCTGGAGGAGGCCAACGTCGCCGGATGCGACGTGGTGGTCGCCGCCACCGGCGACGACAAGACCAACCTGGTGCTGTCGCTGTTGGCCAAGACCGAGTTCGCCGTGCCGCGCGTGGTGGCCCGGGTCAACAGGGCCGAGAACGAGTGGCTCTTCACCGAGCAGTGGGGCGTGGACGTCGCGGTGAGCAAGCCGCGGGTCATGGCCGCGCTTGTCGAGGAGGCAGTCACCGTCGGCGACCTGGTCCGACTCATGACGTTCCGGCAGGGCGAGGCGAACCTCGTCGAGATCACCCTGCCGCCGACCGCGCCGTACGTCGGTCAGCCGATCCACGCCGTGCCGCTGCCCCGCGACGCCGCGCTTGTGGCGATCCTGCGCGGCAAGCGGGTCCTGGTGCCCAGCCCGGACGACCCCATCGAGGCCGGCGACGAGCTGGTGTTCGTCTGCACCGCCGAGGTGGAGGACGACGTCCGCGCGGTGATCCTCGGCCCAGACAGCGTCGAGCGGACCCGCAACTCGCGCTGAGCCGCAGGCGCGGGGTTGCCCGGCCCGGTCAGGCGCCGGGCAGCGGGGACGGTTGCGGCGCCCGGGTGACCCGGCGCACCGTCCAGACCGTGATGAGCAGCAGCAGCGCGTACGGCGGGTAGCCAAGCGCCAGCCGGGCCACGCCCAGCGCGGTGTCCTGGTGGGCCAGGTAGAGCCCGGCCTGCACACCCACCTTGGCCAGCCAGACCACGCCCCAGAGCACGGTCAGCTGGGTGAAGGTGCGCACCAGCTTCGGGTCGTCCCGCCACTCGGAGCGCCCCTTGGCCACCAGCACCGACCAGATCCAGCCGACGAGGGGCTGCCGGATGGCCGCCGAGATCAGCAGCGCGATGCCGTAGCCGATGCCGTAGAGGATGCCGGGGAGGTAGAAATCCCGCTCGTCGCCGGTGCGCCAGGCGATGGCGGCGCCGATGCCGACGCCGAACAGCCCGTTCATCGCGTGTCGGATCGGCCGGCGCTGAGCCAGCCGCAGCCCGGCGATCAACAGCGCGACGGCCACCGAGGCGATCACCGCGGGCCGCAGCTCACCGATGATGTTGGCGACGACGAAGACCACCACCGGGATGCTGGACTCCACAAGCCCCCGCCAGCCGCCAAGCTGGTCGGCCATCTGCTCGGCGACCGTCGGCAGTCGCTCGTCGTCCTGGGGCCCGGTCTCCGGCTGTGCCGCCCGGTCCTGTCCCGTCGTCATGGCCGGCCTTCCGTCCGCAGCGCCGTCACTTCGGCGAGTCCAGCTCGTAGTACGGGTTGTAGATGACCTTGCGGTCGTCGCGCATCGCCACACGGCCACGCGCGGTCAGGTGTCGCCCCGGCTCGATCCCGGAGATGTGCCGCCGGCCCAGCCAGACCAGGGTCACCACGTCGCTGCCGTCGTACAGGTCGGCCTCGAGGGTGGGCAGGTTGGTGCGCGGCGTGTAGACCACCGTGCGCAGCCGCCCTGCGATCGAGACCACCTGGCCCCGGGAGCACTGCTGGGCCAGGACGCCGCCGCACTCGGCGCTCTCCTGCCGCAGCTCCTGCGCGTCGATCTCGGCCTCGCTGGCGGTGAGCCGTTGCAGGATGCGCCGCAGCGACACCCTGCTCTCGTCGGTCATCATGACCTCCGCGTCACCCTCTCCACGCTCGCCGGCCCGCAGTGGGCACCGCCCCGGCACCGGCAACGCCGGAACCGTTCCGCCAGCGTACGCCGACGGGGCCGGTTCCGGCGCTCCGGTGCTCGGTGGTCAGACCTGGCGGGACTCGGAGGCGGCGGACGCGCTGCCAGCCTCGGCGTCGGCCTGGTCGGCCATCTCCCGGGGCAGGCGCAGCGGCAGCGGCTCGCGGACCGGCTTCGCCTCCTGCCCTCGGTCGACCACCAGGCCGTCCAGGCACTCGGCGAGCGGCCCGGCCTTGGCCGGGTCGACTGCCACCGGGCCCTGGAAAACGCCGCGGACCATCCAGCGCGGCCCGTCGACGCCGACGAACCGCAGGTGCGTGGGGCCGTCCGGGGTGCTCACCTGGGCGTGCAGCTCCGGGCCGTACTCGCCGTCGACCTCCTGGGCGGTGGCACCGTCGCGCAGCAGCGACTGGCGGATCTCCTCGCGCACCTCGTCCCAGATCCCCTCGGAGCGGGGCGCGGCGAAGACACCGAGCTGTAGCGCGTTGTCACCGTTGACGAGCACCACCTGCTGGATCACGCCCTGCGGGTCGGCCTGCACCCGCACCTCCACCTCGGCGACCGCCGGGATGCGCAGGCTGCCCAGGTCGAGGCGCTGCACCTCGTCGTCGATCTCGGAGATGTCGTACGGCCCGCGCACAAGCGCCGGCGTCGACTCGCCGGTGCCCTCGTCGAGGACCTCGGTGGTCCGCTCGTCACGGGAGTGCCGCCCGGCACCGGCCCGCTTTCGGGAGAAGATCACTGCGCCCGCCCTCCGCTGTTCGCACTCACCCTGCCACCTCTTCCGTCCGGCCACGGCCCGGCTCGTCGACCCGATCCCGCGCGACCCGATCTTGCCCGGCCGGAGCCGGCACCAGCCCGGCGTGCCCGCCGGTCGACCCGTGCCCGCCGGTCCCACGCTGGGACTCGGGCAGCTCGGCCACCGGCTCGAACCGCGCCCGTGCGACCCGCTGGATCACGAGTTGCGCGATCCGGTCACCGCGGGAGATCTTCGCTGGCGTGTCCCGATCATGGTTGATCAGGTTGACCAGGATCTCACCCCGGTAGCCGGCGTCGACCGTACCGGGCGCGTTGAGCACCGTCACGCCGAGCCTGGCTGCCAGACCGGATCGCGGATGGACCAGGCCCACGTACCCCTGCGGCAGGGCGATGGCCACCCCGGTGGGCACCAGGGCACGGCCCCCGGGCGGCAGCTCCACGTCCGTGGCGGCCACCAGGTCGGCCCCGGCGTCGCCCGGATGGGCGTACGCGGGTAGCGGCAACTCGGCATCGAGCAGCCGCACGGGCACGGGTACGACGTCGGTCACGGGACCCTCTTCCGTCCGGTTGTCGGGCTGACCCTGCCATCCTGCCGGTTACCCGGGCCGCCGTGCGCCGTACCCTCGCAGGAGTGAGCATGTCGCCCTCCCCGTCCTCCGGTCGGCCACCGGTCGCGGCCCGTCCGACCCACGCCGAACGGCTGGATCTGCCCTGGTGGCTCTGGCTGGTCGGGTTGCTGACCGCCGCGCTGTTGGCCGTCGAGCTCTGGATGGGCGGCACCGGCGCGCGTGCCTGGGTGCCGTTCGCGGTGTTGCTGCCGGTCACCGCGGCCGGGCTGTGGTGGCTGGGCCGGATCCGCGTCGCGGTCACCGACTCCGAGCTGCAGGTGGACGACGCCCGGCTGCCGGTGCGCTTCGTCGCCGACGTGGTCCCGTTGGACGCTGCCGGCCGCCGTGAGGTGCTCGGGGTCGGCGCGGACCCGCTCGCCTTCGTGGTGCAGCGGCCGTGGGTCAGCGGTGCCGTGCAGGTGGTGCTCGACGATCCGGACGACCCGACGCCGTTCTGGGTGGTGAGCAGCAGACATCCGGTAGAGCTGGCCGAGGCGCTGCTCGCCGCCCGGGACGCTCGGACGCCCGCCGACCGGAGTGCCGGCGGGCCGGGCTGACCCCCGACGGCGACCTGACGGCGGCGCACGGCGCAGGGCTCGGCTGAGGCCCGCGCGGCCCTACCGAGCCCACGTGTCCTGCTTCGCCGTGCGGCCCCGCTCAGGTGCCTGTCGGCGGGCCGGGTAGGGCTGCTGGCGGCGCCGGCCGGGCGATACCGCGACGGCGCAGGTCCACCTGGAGCTGCTCGGCCATCTGTCGGGTGGCCCGGCGGTTGAGGAAGCTGGCTACCGCCGCACCGGTGAGGAACGGCCCGAGTGTGGTGAGGTTGCGCCCGAAGCGCCGCAGCAGCGTGTCCCGCAGCTCCTTGCGGGCGGCGCTGCCGAGCACCGCGCCTATGCCGACGCCGGGCACCATGGGGTTGACTCCGCGCTGGGTGGCCCACGAGTGCACCAGGGCGACAGTCCGTTGGCTGCCGCTGTCGGCCAGCGGCACGCCGTAGACCTCGTGCAGCTCACCGACCAGCTTCAGCTCCACCGCCACCACGGCGACGGTCTCGGCGGCAAG
This sequence comes from Micromonospora sp. NPDC000316, assembly GCF_042898885.1. Taxonomy (NCBI): domain Bacteria; kingdom Bacillati; phylum Actinomycetota; class Actinomycetes; order Micromonosporales; family Micromonosporaceae; genus Micromonospora; species Micromonospora sp. NPDC000316. The sequence continues at coordinate 374,289 of NZ_JBIAZG010000005.1, read as the reverse complement.
CAGCACCGGCGCGGAGAGCAGGGTCGGTGCGACAGTCCACTCGACGGCGGCGACTCCCCCGCCGGCCGCGCCGATCCCGGCGGTCGTCCGGGCCGCGTTGCGGATCAACCGGTCGGCCAGGGCGGTGTCATCGAGGCCGGGGAAGTGCTGGCGCAGGGTGGCCAGGTCGCGCACCGGGAGGTGTGGGGCGATCTCGGTAACCGTGTCGACCATCCATCGCACGGCCGCACGGGGCTTGAACAGGTCGGAGATGCCTCGGCTGCGGGCCTGCCCGACCATCCGGGTGAGAAGTTGACGCCGCCGCGCCGGCTCGATGTCGTCGGCGGTCAGTGCCGCGACGGTGGCGCCGAGTTCGTCCGCGCCGCCGTCGGTGGTGTCAGGTCGATCGCTCATGGCTCGGACCTCCCGGTGCTGTGGCATCCGCTACGAGTCAAGCAGGTACCCACCGCGGTCGCATGCCCACACCGATAGCGGCGGCCCCGATCGGGGGGCCGCCGCTGGTGTCGTGCGTGTCAGACGCACTCGCGGCAGATCAGCTCGCCGTTCCGTTCGACCGCAAGCTGGCTGCGGTGGTGGACCAGGAAGCAGCGGGCGCACCGGAACTCGTCCTGCTGCATCGGTAGCACCTTGACGGTGAGCTCCTCGTCGGCCAGATCGGCACCGGGCAGCTCAAAACTCTCGGCGACCTCGGCCTCGTCGACGTCCACTGCGCCCGACTGTGAGTCGACGCGCCGTGCCTTGAGCTCTTCCAGGCTGTCCTCGCCGAGGTCGACCTCGTCGCGACGCGGGGCGTCGTAGTCGGTGGCCATCGGTTTCACTCTCCCATATCGATGTTGTCGCTTCCGGTTGTAACGCCGGACGACGCTGTTTCGGTTCCGCTGGTCGGCCACCACTTGTGTCGGGCTCCCGACCCGTGGACCGCACGAATCGAGATCACCGGGGCAACACCCCTGCGAGCGCGGAACCTTACCCCCCCGAGGGCGAGGCATGTATACCGCCCTTGTGGCTGTGATGTACGCCCCCGCACGCCAGGATGTTCCCAATGTGACTCAGGCGACACGAAGATAGGGGTAGTAGTACCCGGTTCGCGGTCGGCGCGCCGGCATGTCGGGCTGTTTCCACGCGACGGCCGGACAACCGTTAACCTCAGCGGCGTATTCGACGGCCGACGGTCTGTGCGATCGATGACGGCCGCCGCCGCCCCACCTGAGCTCCCGGGAGCGCCCAGATGAGTTTTGCGCGAGTGCGAGCACTCGTCGTGGTCGGCCTGCTGGGGGTCCTGGCCCTCGCCTTCGTGATCACCGCGGTCCTCCGCGACAGCCAGAGCGGTGCGGGCGTCAAGGGCTGCCCGGAGGGTTGGCCGCTTGCCGACGTCACGCTGCACGAGACCAAAGACGTCAAGATCAATGTGTTGAACGCGACCGACGAGCCGGGCCGGGCCGGCGCCGTCGCGGACGACTTCCGCAACCGCAAGTTCCAGGTCCAGAAGGTCGGCAACGCGCCGAAGGGCATCGACGAGGTGGCCGTGCTGCGGTACGGCCCCAAGGGCGTCGGCTCGGCGCACCTGCTGCGGGCGTACTTCCTGAACAACGCCGACTACCAGTACGACGACAAGCGTACGGACGACGTCGTCGACGTCGTCCTGGGCAACGGCTTCCAGCAGCTCGCCACGACCACCGAGGTGAACCAGTCCCTCGGTGACCTGGGCGCCCCGCAGGCGCCCCCGGGCTCCTGCCCGTCCCCCGCCGCCGACAAGTGACCCGGTAGCCGGCCGGGCCCACCATCCGCCGGACGTCCGGGGCGTCCCGGGCGCTCCGGCGTGGCAGCCGGTGGCGTCGGACGCGCCCCGGCCGGCGCCGGCTGCCGGTCAGGGGCCGCCGGAGGCGTCCAGGGCTGCCAGCCGGTCGTGTAGCGGCTGCAGGAGCGCGGGCGGCGCCGCGATCACCAGGTCGGGGCCGGGCGGGCGACCGGCCAGGCCGGTGACCCGCACGCCGGCCTCCGCGGCCACGAGTCCGCCGGCGGCCAGGTCCCAGGCCTCCAGGCCCTTCTCGAAGTACGCGTCCAGCCGCCCCTCCGCCACCAGGCAGAGGTCCAGCGCGGCGGCGCCCAGCCGGCGGATGTCCCGCACGTGCGCGATAAGCCCGGCCACCACCGACGCCTGGTGCGCCCGCCGCCCGGCGTCGTAGCCGAAGCCGGTGCCGACAAGCGCCTGCCCCAGGTCCGTCTCGCCGGAGCAGCGCAGCCGGACACCGTCGCGCCAGGCGCCACCGCCGGCCGTGGCGGTCCACTCCTCGCCGGTGCTCACGTTGCGCACTACGCCGGCGACCACCACCCCGTCCACCTCGGCGGCCAGCGACACCGCGCTGTACGGCAACCCGTAGAGGTAGTTCACCGTGCCGTCGATCGGGTCGATGATCCACCGCACGCCGCCCGGCTCGGCCGGACCGGTGCCCTCCGTGCCGTACTCCTCGCCCAGGACGGCGTCGCCCGGCCGCAGCCGGCGCAGCGCGTCGAGCACCTGCCGCTCGACGGCCCGGTCCGCGGCCGTGACCACGTCGGTGACCGTGCTCTTGGTCGCCGCGACCGAGACACCCTCGACCCGCATCCGGTGTGCGGTGGCCGCGGCGTCCCGTGCCACGTCGAGCGCGATCGCGAGCAGTTCCCGCGCTGACGGCGCCGAATCGTGCATCCCAAGGTCCCCTTCCCGTACGACCGGGGTGTTCCGGGCCGTCCGCGAGTATCATCCTTACAAAGTCCACATCTGCGCCGAATCGGCGGTCCCGCCGCTGTTACACCGTGCGGCGCAGGATGATCGCCGCAGACGGCGTTACAATTCACCCTGCCCACGCGCCGCGGACCGCCGACCACCGGCCGGCCCGGGACACGGGGGCCCCTCAACCACATCGTCTGGCTCGGTTGCCCCATGCTGTGTCGGACGACCCGGCCGTGCCCGCTCTTCGCCTCCGGAAGGTCATTCGTGACAGAACCCCGCCAACCCGGCGCAGACGTTCGCTCGCTCACCGACACGCTGATCGCGCACGCGCAGAGCGCCGGTGGTCAGCTCACGTCGGCTCAGCTCGCGCGCACCGTCGAGTCCGCCGAGGTGACTCCGGCCCAGGCCAAGAAGATCCTGCGGGCGCTCTCCGAGGCGGGAGTGACTGTGGTGGTGGACGGCTCGGCGAGCACCCGCCGCCGCGTCGCCGCCGCCCGCTCGACCACGCCGGCGTCTCGGGCCACCACCGCCAAGACCACCAAGAAGGCCGCAGCCCCCGCCCCGAAGCAGGCCCCCGCCTCCGACGAGTCGACGCCGACGGCGCCGGCCCCCCGGAAGGTGGCCGCGCGCAAGGCCACCGGCAGCACCGCCGAGGTCGGCGCCGCCGCGGCCACTCCGGCGAAGGCCACCAAGTCGACCCGGGCCACCAAGGCGACGGTGGCCGCGGCCGCCGGCGCCAAGCCGGTCAAGGCCGGCGGCAAGGCCAAGGGCGAGGGCGGCGAGGGTGAGATCGACCCCGAGGAGCTCGCCGCCGCCATCGAGGACGTCGTGGTGGAGGAGCCGGCCGAGCTGGCCCAGGCCGCCGAGACCGACGCCGCCGCGTCGGCCACCGACAACGACTTCGAGTGGGACGACGAGGAGTCCGAGGCGCTCAAGCAGGCACGGCGTGACGCCGAGCTCACCGCCTCCGCCGACTCCGTCCGGGCGTACCTGAAGCAGATCGGCAAGGTCCCGCTGCTCAACGCCGAGCAGGAGGTCGAGCTGGCCAAGCGGATCGAGGCGGGGCTCTACGCCGCCGAGCAGCTGCGCGCCGCCGACGAGGGCGAAGACAAGCTCCCCCGGGAGATGGTCCGCGACCTGGGCTGGATCTCCCGTGACGGCGAGCGCGCCAAGAACCACCTGCTGGAGGCGAACCTCCGTCTGGTGGTGTCGCTGGCCAAGCGGTACACGGGGCGCGGGATGGCCTTCCTCGACCTGATCCAGGAGGGCAACCTCGGCCTCATCCGCGCGGTCGAGAAGTTCGACTACACCAAGGGCTACAAGTTCTCCACGTACGCCACCTGGTGGATCCGGCAGGCGATCACCCGGGCGATGGCCGACCAGGCCCGCACCATCCGCATCCCGGTGCACATGGTCGAGGTCATCAACAAGCTCGGCCGCATACAGCGCGAGCTGCTCCAGGATCTGGGCCGTGAGCCCACGCCGGAGGAGCTGGCCAAGGAGATGGACATCACACCCGAGAAGGTGCTGGAGATCCAGCAGTACGCTCGGGAGCCCATCTCGTTGGATCAGACCATCGGTGACGAGGGCGACAGCCAGCTCGGTGACTTCATCGAGGATTCCGAGGCTGTTGTCGCGGTCGACGCGGTGTCGTTCTCGCTCCTGCAGGACCAGCTCCAGCAGGTGTTGCAGACGCTGTCCGAGCGTGAGGCGGGTGTCGTACGCCTCCGGTTCGGCCTGACCGACGGTCAGCCGCGGACGTTGGACGAGATCGGTCAGGTCTACGGGGTGACCCGGGAGCGGATCCGGCAGATCGAGTCCAAGACGATGTCGAAGTTGCGGCACCCGTCCCGGTCGCAGGTCCTTCGGGATTACCTGGACTGAGCCGATTTCGTCAACAGAACGTGTCGTTTTGACCACCTGGTGTGCAACACCAGATGGTGATCGTCCGGATGCGGGAATGTGATCGTTGACGTGGCACCCTGGGTGCACGGCACACTGTTGCCAGCCAGGTGTGACCTCGGTCCCCCGCGGGCACACAGGGAAGGCAAGGCCCGGCATGGGTGTTGCACGATAGGTGAGCAACGACCGAAGAGATTGTTCATCGGTGACGACCAGAGGAGGAAGGCGATGAACTCGACCCTCACGCCGCCGCCCGAGACGGTGGCGCCCCCAGCCGCCGATGAACGGTGCGACCGCTGCAACGCTGCCGGGAAACTCCGGATCACCCTGGCGGGTGGGAGCGAACTGGTGTTCTGCGGACACCACGCGAACAAGTACGCGGAGGATCTCGTGAAGATCACCGAGCGGTTCGCGACGGAGCCCGATTTCACCTGGCGTGGCGCCGATTTGATGGCGAACTAACCGCAAACGACATAGCCGGCCGGAGGCACCCCGAGGGTGCCTCCGGCCGGCTTTTCGCTATCCAACTCAAACCCACCCGCGCGCCGCCCCGCGCCGCCCCGCGCCGCCCCGCACCGCCCCGCACCGCCCCGCACCGCCCCGCACCGCCCCGCACCGCACCGCACCGCACCGCGCCGCACCGCACCGCGCCGCGCCGCGCCGCGCCAAGATCGTGCTCGATCCAGGATCGAGGGCGACCCTCGAAGCGGCCCCCGGGCCGCGCCGGTCCCCCAGGGCCGCGCGAGCCCCGGCATCTCTGCGAGGGTCGGGACAGGTCGCCTGGATTCGGGGCCGGATCCGCGAGTCCCGGCAGGTTCGGGCAGGTCCCGCAGGTCCGTGCCGGGTCGGGACAAAGCCGGCAGGCCCGGGCCAGACCACACAGTGGCTCGCGGCGCCGGAAGCGCCACCTGCCCGCGCGGCAATTGAGGCCGGCGCAACCCTCGCCGGGACTCCATCAGACAGCGACGGGCGCCCGTCGGATCGAGATCAACACGAGATCGGCGATATCGGGGTATCCCGCCCACCAGAACACCCCGATATCAGCGATCTCGTGTTGATCACCGCTGTGGTCCCGACACGCGAGAGGCCCGACCGGATGTTGGGAAGCCGACCAGCCCGGCAACCCGGCAATACCGGCATACCCGATCAGGTCGGGCGGACAGCCGTCCGTCAGGACACCGTCCGTCAGGACACCGCCCGTCAGGACACCGCCCGTCAGGACAGCCGGTCAGGCGGCATCGTTGAGCGGTGAACGGGCCCCGGCCAGCGGCAGGTCTGGGCCAGACCCAGCAGGTCTGCGTGGTCGTCCCGGGTGGTCAGGGCAGGTCTGAGCCAAACCCAGCCGGTCCGCATGATCGTCCCGGGTGGGTCAGGGCAGGTCTGAGCCAAACCCAGCAGGTCCGCATGATCTGTCCCGGGTGGTCAGGGCAGGTCTGGGCCAGACCCAGCAGGTCCGCATGATCGGTCCCGGGTGGTTAGGGCAGGTCTGGGCCAAACCCAGCAGGTCCGCATGGTCAAGGCAGGTCCGCATGGTCAGGGGCGGGGTCCGGATAGTCAAGGCGGGGTCCGGATGGTCAAGGCAGGTCCGCGCTGTTCGGGCCGGTCTCGGCGGCCGCCCGGATCCCCGCCAGACCCGGGCGCTTACGCACGCTGGGGCACGCATGCCCGGACGGGCTCTGCGGGCGGAGTGTCGCCGGTGGTGCCCAGGTGGGCGGGTTAGAGGGTTTGCACGGTAGCGATGCGTTCCTCTAGCTGCTCGATTGTGGCTTGGGCGCTCGGCGGGCCGCCGCAGAGCCGCCGCAACTCAGCGTGGATCTTGCCGTGGGGCTGGCCGGTGCGGTGGTGGCGAGCGGCCACCAGAGCGTTCAGTTGGCGCCGGAGGGCCACGCGACGCTGGGCGGCGCTCATGGGTGCTGGCGGGGCCGTGGAGGGCGCAGCGGCCGGCTGAGCGGCCCCGTCGGCCGTACGGCGGCGCTGGGCGGCGAGTTGTGAGGCCTGCCGCTTGGTCAGCAGCAGGGAGACCTGGTCGGCGGTGAGCAGACCGGGCAGGCCGAGGTATTCCTCTTCCTCGGGGGTTCCGGCCTGGGCGGCGGTGCCGAAGGACGCCCCATCGAAGATCACCTGATCCAGCTCGGCGGTTGCCGAGAGCGCGGCGAACCGCTTCTCCAGCTCCCCGCTGGCCTGCTCGTCGCGCTGTGCCCGCTCCAGCAGGTCGTCGTCGAGGCCGTCGCCTTCCTTGGGTTTGCCGAGCACGTGGTCGCGCTCGGTCTCCATCTCGCTTGCCAGCCCGAGCAGGTGGGGCACGCTGGGCAGGAAGACCGACGCGGTCTCCCCCGGGCGGCGGGCCCGGACGAACCGGCCGATCGCCTGGGCGAAGTAGAGCGGGGTGCTGGCGCTTGTGGCGTAGACACCGACCGCGAGCCGGGGGATGTCGACCCCCTCGGACACCATCCGCACCGCGACGAGCCACCGCTGCTCTGACGCCGCGAACGTCGCGATCCGCGCGGACGCGCCCTGGTCGTCGGAGAGCACCACGGCGGCCTTCTCGCCGGTCACCTGCTCGATCAGCTTGGCGTACGAGCGGGCGGTCTGCTGGTCGGTGGCGATGATCAGGCCGCCGGCGTCGGGCATGCCGGCGTTGCGCAGCACGGTGAGTCGGGCGTCGGCGGCGCGCAGCACCTGCGGCATCCAGTCGCCGGCTGGGTCCAGCGCGGTACGCCACGCCTGCGCCACCAGGTCCTGCGTCATCGGCTCACCGAGGCGGGCGGCCAACTCCTCCCCCGCGTTGGTGCGCCAACGGGTCTCCCCGGAGTACGCCAGGAAGAGCACCGGCCGGACCACGCCGTCGCGCAGTGCGTCGGAGTAGCCGTACACCGAGTCGGCACGGGAGCGCAGCAGCCCGTCGCCGCCCCGCTCGTAGCTGACGAACGGGATGGGGTTGTCGTCGGACCGGAACGGCGTGCCGGTGAGCATCAGCCGGCGTACGGCGGGCTCGAAGGCGTTCTTCACCCCGTCGCCCCAGGATCGGGAGTCGCCGGCGTGGTGGATCTCGTCGAGGATGACCAGGGTGCGCCGGGTCATGGTGCGCCGCCGGTGCACCTGCGGGGCCATCCCCACCTGGGCGTAGGTGACCACCGCGCCGTGGAAGTCGGCCGCGGAGTGCACGTCGGCGTTGCGGAACGCGGCGTCGAGTTGGATGCCCACCCGGGCGGCGGCGTCCGCCCACTGGTTCTTCAGGTGCTCGGTCGGCGCGACAACGGTGACCGCCTCGACGGTGCCGTCACCGAGCAGTTCGGCGGCGATCCGCAGGGCGAAGGTGGTCTTGCCGGCGCCGGGCGTGGCGACGGCTGTGAAGTCCTCGGTCCGCCGGCGCAGGTACTCCACCAGGGCCTTGCGCTGCCAGGCGCGTAGCGCCGGGAACGTCTCGAGCACCGGCGTCCGGGCTGCCACGCGAAGCTCCTCTCCGACCGCACGACGGCGGACCCCGGGCGAGGGCCACGAGTTCCGCCGCCCATGAAAACGCCTCCGCGCAGAAGCTGCCGCGAAGGCCGACTCAGCATAACCAGCGCGGGCCCCGGGGCCCAGGCGACGCCACGCTGGTCACATCTGCCACCCCGATCCGGGTGGCCTCACCACTCCCGGTCGGTGCGCGGATCGGCGGCACCGCTGCGGGGTGCCCGCAGTGTCGCCACCGGGGCGGACCAGCGTCGGCGCAGCGCGACCAGGCGCAGGCCGAAGACGAGCACGGCGGCCGCGGTGAGCGGCGCGGGCCCGGTCTGCCCGGTGACGTAGAGCAGCACCACCGCCACCGATCCGGCAAGGGCGGCGAGCGCGTAGATCTCCCGGCGCAGCACCACGGGGATCTCGGCGGTGAGCAGGTCCCGGGCGAGCCCGCCGCCGATCGCGGTGAGCATGCCGATCAGGCAGGCGCCGACCGCCGGCACCTGGGCGTCGAGCGCCTTGAGTGTGCCGGTCACGGTGAACAGCGCGAGGCCCGCCGCGTCCAGCACCAGCACTGTGGTGCGCAGTCGGGCGAGCTGGGGGTGCAGCCAGAAGACGGCGAGGGCGGTGACTGCGGCGGTGGCCGCGTACCGCCAGTCGGCGAAGGCCAGCGGCGGGACCTCGTCGATGACCAGGTCGCGGAGGATTCCGCCGCCGAGGGCGGCCACGAAGCCGACGAAAGCGACACCAAACAGGTCGAGTCGCTTGGCGACCGCCGCCGACGCCCCGGAGGCCGCGAACACGGCCACCCCGGTCAGGTCGGCAAGGAGCAGGGCGGTGGAGGTGGTCACCGCCGCAGGCTACGTCGCCGGCCAGGACACCGGCCCGGGTTCACTCGCGGTACGAGTCGTAGATCTCCTTGCACTTGGGGCAGACCGGCGAGCCGGGCTTTGCCGCCTTGGTGACCGGGAAGGTCTCTCCGCAGAGCGCGACCACGTAGGTGCCCATGACGGCACTCTCGGCGATCTTCTCCTTGCGGACGTAGTGGAACATCTCAGGACCGGTGTCGGCGTCCTTCAGCTCCGGACGCTCGAGAACCTCTGTGCTCACGTCTGCACCTCCAACAGTCAAGTTTGGCAGGTCGTCACGGCCGGGTCCACTTGAGGCCTGCCGAAGCCCGACCCCGTACCGTGGCCCAACGTGACTGACTTTCGCATCAGCCTCGGCCCCGAGGTGGCCGAGGCCCAGCGCGACGGCCGTCCCGTCGTCGCCCTGGAAAGCACCATCGTGTCGCACGGCCTACCTCGGCCGGACAACCTGCGCGTGGCTCGGGAGATCGAGCAGGCGGTCCGGGACGCCGGGGCCGTCCCGGCGACGATCGGCATGATCGCCGGCGAGCTGGTGGTCGGCCTGAACGACGCACAGCTGACCCGGCTCGCCACCGTCGACGGAGTGACCAAGCTCTCCGTCCGTGACCTCGCGCTGGCCGCGGCGACCGGCGCGGACGGCGCGACCACCGTGGCCGCGACAAGCGCCGTGGCCGCCGCCGCCGGGATCGGCGTGTTCGCCACGGGCGGGCTGGGCGGGGTGCACCGGGAGGCCGCGCACACCTTCGACGAGTCGGCGGACCTGGTCACCCTGGCCCAGACCCCAATCGCGGTGGTCTGCGCCGGGGTCAAGTCGATCCTCGACGTGGGCGCGACCCTGGAGCGGCTGGAGACCCTCGGGGTCGCCGTGCTCGGTTACCGCACCCGCCGGTTCCCCGGCTTTTATCTCACCGACGCCGGCTTCGACCTGGACTGGTCGGTGGACTCGCCGGAGCAGGTCGCCGCCGTGCTCGCCGCCCGCGACGAGCACGCCGTGCACACGGGCGGGCTGCTGGTGGCCAACCCGCTGCCGGTGGACGAGCAGCTCGATCCGGAGCTGCACGACCGGACGCTCGCCGACGGTCTGGCCCTGCTGGAGCGCGACGGCATCACCGGCAAGGCCGTCACCCCGTACCTGCTTGCGCACTTCCACTCGGCCACCGAGGGCGCGAGCTTGGCGGTGAACGTCCGGATCATCCTGCGCAACGCCGACCTGGCCGCGCGGATCGCGGTCGCCATGGCGGCCCGCACCGCCGCAGCCCCGGCATGACCCGACCGGCCCGGGTGGTAGTCGTCGGTGACGTGATCACCGATGTGCTCGCGGTGCTGTCCGGACCGCTCGCGATCGGCTCGGACACCGGGGCCGAGATCAGCCTCGGCGGCGGCGGTCAGGCGGCCAACACCGCAGCCTGGATCGCCGCGCAACGGGTGGACGTCACGCTCATCAGCGCCGTCGGTGACGACGACGCGGGGCGGGTCCGGGTCGCCGAACTCGAACGGGCGGGTGTCGACTGCGCGGTCGAGCGGGTCGAGGGCGTACCGACCGGCACGGTGATCGTGCTCGCCGCCGACGGTGAGCGGACCATGGTCAGTCAGCGGGGCGCGAACCTGCGGCTGAGCGCCGCGCACGTCGAGCAGGCCCTCGCGGCGGTGCCCGACGCTGGGCACCTGCACCTGTCCGCGTACACCTTGCTGGACGCCTCGTCGCGCGGGGCGGGGCTGCGGGCGTTGGCCGCCGCCCGCGAGCGCGGGCTCACCACAAGCGTCGACGCGGCCTCCGCGGCGCCGCTGCGGCGGGTGGGCGCGCGGGCTTTTCTGGGTTGGGTACGCGATGTCGACCTGCTCCTGGTCAACGCGGACGAGGCGACGGTGCTGGCCGGCGGGCTGGACCCGGCGGCGCAGGGGCGGGCGCTGTCGGCGACGGCCCGGCGGGTGGTGGTCAAGGGTGGAGCGGCGGGCGCGGTCTGGGTCGACCGGGCGGCGACGGTGAGCGTGGCGACGGCCCGGCGGGTGACGGTGGTGGACGTCACCGGGGCCGGCGACGCCTTCGCGGCCGGCCTGCTCACCGCGTGGCTGAACGGTGCCACCTCGACCGCGGCCCTGGACCGCGCCACCGAGTTGGGCGCGCTTGCCGTCTCCAGCGTCGGCGCCCGACCTCGGTCGTGATCTCCCGGACCCTGGCCCGCGCGACGCGGGTCAGGGTTCGGCGTCGATGATCTTGTGCGGATGCTCCTCGGCGGTGAGAGTCATCGGCGGGATGTCGTCCCGCTGGCGGGGGCGGAACTTGTTGGCCAGCCGGTGTTCTTCCTTGGGCGGCCGGTCATTGGCAAGCAGCACCGCCAGCCACGGGATGATCACCATGCCGAGCGCGCACAGCGGCAGCCAGAGCCACAGCAGCGGGGCCTTCACGCCAACCAGGATCGCGCCGGCCACGATGCAAGCCACCCGGATGCCCATCATCAGGACATAGCGGCGCTGTCGGCTGGTGAGCTGATCGTTCTGGCTGCGCGAGGCGTCGGTGATCAGAATCGGCTGGTACGCCTGACGCTTCACCATGGACCTCCTCGAGGGGGTTACGCCTCATCCTGTCACTGCAGGCCCGTGATCAGCGAAATTTGCCGCATACCGTCCGTGTTACGTACGTGGTACGCTCCGCGTCGTGGGCAGCAAGTTCAGCTTCACCGACGAGGCGTTGGCCAACCTGAGGGTCTACGACGTCACACCCGGGGAAGTCTGGGAGGCGCTGCACAGCGCTCGACGGGTCATCCGCCACCTGGGCGACGACGTGATGGTGGTCTACGCCGCCGCCCGACGGGGTCGTCGACTGGCGGTGCTGCTCGCCGAGGCCGATGGCACCGACAACGACTGGGACATCCTCTCCGCCCGCGAACTGAGCGACGTCGAGGCCAAGCGCTACGACGAGGCCGTGCGGAGATCGCGCCGATGAGGAGGCCGTGACGATGCACCGTGACGACGCGACCAAGCAGTTCCACAGCGGCGACGACCGGATCGCCGAGTTGATCGACCAGAGCCCGGAGGTGGACCTGCCCACCCCCGACACCGACGTGCCGATGGTGAGCCGATCGGTCCGGCTGCCGCTGGAGACCTACGAGCGGGTGCGCGCCGTCGCCGACGCCCGGGGCATCGGCGTCACCACGCTGATGCGGCAGTGGATCGAGACCGGCCTGGCCGACCTGGACGACTCGGCCACCGTCTCGCTCGCCGACGTCCGACGCGCGCTGGCCTCCCTCGCGCACCCGACGGCCGCCTGAACGACAGGGGTCATCCGCCTGCGGTCTTCGCCTTCGCCGCCGCCTTCATCTGCTGCTTGTACTCCCGCACCCTGCGCAGCGAGTCGGCGTCGGTGACGTCGGCCACCGACCGGTACGCGCCCGGATCGCCGTACCCGCCGGCCGCCTCCCGCCAGTTCTGCGGGGTCACCCCGAACCGCTTGCCGAGCAGCGCCACGAAGATCTGCGCCTTCTGCTTGCCGAAGCCGGGCAGCTCGGCGACCCGACGGAACAGCTCCGGCCCGTCGGCGACGTCCGACCAGAGCAGGGCGGCGTCACCGTCGTAGCGGTCCACCAGGACCTGGCACACCTCCTGCACCCGCGCCGCCATCGCCTTCGGGAACCGGTGCAGGGCGGGTGGCTGGGCGAATATCGCGATCAGCGCGTCCGGGTCGTACCCGGCCAGCTCCGCCGCGTCCAGGTCGTGGCCGAGGCGCTGCGCCAGCACGTACGGCGAGGAGAACGCCTTCTCCATCGGCACTTGTTGATCAAGGACCATGCCGAGGAGCCTGGCCAGCGGGCTCTGCTCCAGCAGCCGGTTGGCCTCGGGATCAATGGGTAGCACGAGCGTCATGCACCCCATCCTGCCCGGCCGTTCAGCCCGACGGACACCGACGCTCCGGGCGGGATCCGGCGGGTGGTGCCGACCGGTGACACGGCGAGAGGCAGGATGACGGGCGTGGACGAACACGACATGCTGCTCTCCCCCGCCGGCATCGACGCGCTGCGGACCGCGCTGACCGGGGCCGGGTTCACCGGCAACGGCATCGCCGAACGGCTCGGCCCGCAGGCCACCGCTGCGGTCGCGCGCAACGACTACCGCGCCGCGCTGCGCGCCACCGAGGACCGCGACCCGCTCGCCACGCTGATCCGGGTGTTCATCTGCGACCAGACCGAGACGGAGTCGGCCGTGGCCGCCGCGCTCGCGCCGTTGAGCGTGGCCGAAGCGCTGGCGGGTGGGCTTGTCGAGCGGCACGGTGACGGCCTGCGTGCCGGCGTCGACCTGGAGCCGTACGGCGACGACTGGTGGGTGCTCGCCGACGTGCCGGGCAGCGCCCGGCCGGGGCAACCACTGCACGCCGAGCACGTGCTGGGCATCGGTGGGGCCACCCAGACGCTGATCGGGGCGACCCTGCGCCGACCCGTCAACACGGCCCTGGACCTGGGCACCGGCTCCGGCGTCCAGGCGCTGCACCTGGGCACCCACGCCCGCTCGGTGACCGCCACCGACCTCTCCGAGCGGGCGCTGCGCTTCGCCGCCACCAACGCCGCCCTCAACGGCCAGGACTGGGAGCTGCTGCGCGGTGACATGGTCGCCCCGGTGGCGGGCCGGCGCTTCGACCTGGTGGTGAGCAATCCGCCGTTCGTGGTCGGCCCGGGCACCACCACGCACGTCTACCGCGACTCCGGGCGGGTGGGCGACGCGATCTGCTCGGAGTTGGCCGCCGCAGCACCCGGCCTGCTCACCGACGGCGGCACCATGCAGTACCTGGCGAACTGGGTGCACGTCGCCGGTGAGGACTGGGGCGAGCGGGTCGCCGGCTGGTTCGCCGGGACGGGCCTGGACGCCTGGGTGATCCAGCGCGAGGTGGCCGACCCGATGGCTTACGTCGACCTGTGGCTCACCGACGTCGGCGAGAGCACCGATCCACAGCGGATGGCCGCCTGGCTCGACTGGTTCGACGCGCACAAGGTCGAGGGGATCGGCTTCGGCATCGTGTCGCTGCGCCAGGGCGGGCACGCCGACCCGATGGTCCGGGTGGAGGACCTGCGCCAGCGGGTCGAGCCACCGCTGGGCGACCAGGTGGGCGCCTGGTTCGACCGCCAGGACTTCCTCCGGGTACGACGCGACACCGACGCGCTGCTCGCCGAGCGCTACCGGGCCGCCGACGGCCTCCAGCTGCGGCAGGAGGCCACGATGGGTGACGAGGGCTGGGCGGTGGACCGGCAGGTCCTCGCGATGCCGCACGGTCTGCGCTGGACCGAGGAGATCGACCCGCTGGTGCTGGCGTTGGTCGGCGGCGCGGACGGCCGGCTGCCGTTGCGCGACCAGCTCGCCCTGCTCGCCGCCGCGCACGACGTGGAGCCCGACGAGATGGCCGAGGCCGCCGGGCCGATCGTGGCGCACCTGGTGGAGCGCGGCTTCATCGAGCCGGTGACCGCGTGAGGCGGGCGGCAGGCGCGGCCGGCACGACGGCGGGCCGCTGATGCGGGCTGTGGTGCAGACCGTCGGGCGGGCCAGCGTGACGGTGGACGGCGAGGTGGTCGGCGCGATCGGCGACGGCCTGCTGGTGCTGCTCGGGGTGACACACACCGACACTGCCGAGACCGCCCGGACGATGGCCCGCAAGGTGCACGAGCTGCGGATCCTGGACGACGAGCGGTCCGCCGCCGACACCGGCGCGCCGATCCTGGTGGTCAGTCAGTTCACGCTCTATGGCGACGCTCGCAAGGGTCGCCGTCCAACCTGGACCGCCGCCGCCCCGGCAGAGGTGGCCGAGCCCTTGGTAACGGCGGTCGTCGAGGCCCTGCGCGAGCGCGGCGCCACAGTCGAGACGGGTCGCTTCCGCGCCCACATGCTCGTCGAGAGCGTCAACATCGGCCCCCGCACCATCCTGCTGGACCTCTGACACCCACCCGGCCTTGACTGGTCCGGATTCCTGTCGGGTGCCCGATCGCCTCACTCCCGTTTCACGCCTCTCCCGCCAAGCTGTGTGTCACACCGGCACCACTGAGCCGGAAATACGGCACAGACGTGGACACGGGGAGAGACAGAGATGGTCCTGCAGATGACGGAATACCGGATGCGCCCGGCAGCCACCACCGACACCGACGCGGCCACCGAGGCCCTCGCCGACCTGGACGCCACCGATGAGCGCGGCATTTCCACAGACCTGGTCCGGGCGTACCTCAACGGGATCGGCCGGACGAAGCTGCTGACCGCGGCGCAGGAGGTCGACCTGGCCCGCCGGGTCGAGGCCGGCCTGTTCGCCGACGAGAAGCTGGCAACCTGCACCCCGGTCTCACCCGAGCTGCGGGCCGACCTGGAGCTGATCGTCGCCGAGGGGCGGGCGGCCAAGGACCACCTGCTGGAGGCGAACCTGCGGCTGGTGGTCAGCATCGCCAAGCGCTACACCGGCCGTGGGATGGCCTTCCTCGACCTGATCCAGGAGGGCAACCTCGGCCTCATCCGGGCGGTGGAGAAGTTCGACTACGCCAAGGGCTACAAGTTCTCCACGTACGCCACCTGGTGGATTCGGCAGGCGATCACCCGGGCGATGGCCGACCAGGCCCGCACGATCCGCATCCCCGTGCACATGGTCGAGCAGGTCAACCGGATGGTGCGGGCCCGCCGCGAGCTGGCGGTGACGCTGGGCCGCGAACCCACTGTCGCCGAGGTGGCCCGCGCACTGGAGATCCCCGAGATCCAGGTCATCGAGCTGATCTCGTACGACCGGGAGCCGGTCAGCCTGGACCAGGCCGTCGGCGACGACGGCGAGAGCGCGCTCGGCGACTTCGTGGCCTCGGTGGACCCGCGCAACGAGCCTGGTGACACCGCCGCCCAGGGCGAGCTGCGTAACGAGGTGAGCATCGTCCTGTCCACGCTGTCCCAGCGGGAGCAGGCGGTCATCCGGCTCCGGTTCGGCCTGGACGACGGCCGGCAGCGCACCCTGGACGAGGTCGGCCGCGAGTTCGGCCTGTCCCGGGAGCGGATCCGGCAGATCGAGAAGGTGACGCTGTTGAAGCTGCGCGCACCGGAGCGGGCGCAGCGCCTGGAGGCGTACGCCTGCTGACGCACCACCTCCACGGAAGGCCTCGGCGGTTCGCCGGGGCCTTCCGGCCGTCCCGGGCGTCGCTGGTCAGAGGCGGCGGGGGCCGGTGTCCGGGCGGGACACCGCGCCGCCCACCCGCACCTGGGCGTGCAGGACCGAGATGCCGTCCGGGCGGGCGAGCACCGGGTTGAGGGTCAGCGACCGCACCCGGGGCTGCTCGTCGGCGAGCTGCCCCACGCGCATCAGCAGGTCGGCCAGGGCGGCCCGGTCGACAGGCGCGGCGCCTCGGTGCCCCCGCAGCAGCGGCGCGGCCCGGGGTTCGTCGACGAGTTCGGCGGCGTCCCGGTCGGTAAGCGGCACTGCCCGCCAGGCCCGGTCGCCGAGCAACTCGGTGGCGACCCCGCCGAGGCCGAAGCCGACCACCGGCCCGAACGCCGGATCTTCCACCAGCTCCACCACACAGGCCACCCCAGGCGGGACCATCGGCTGCACCAGCACCTCCGCGCCGAAGCTGGCCGCCAACTCGGCGTACGCCCGGCGGACGGTCGCCTCGTCGGGCAGGTCGAGCCGGACCGCGCCGAGGTCGAGCCGGTGCCGCAGCCCGGGGGCGGCGGCCTTGAGCGCCACCGGGAAACCCACGCTCGCCGCCGCGTCCACTGCCGCTTCGAGCGAGTCGGCGGTCACCGACGCCACCGTTTCGATGCCGTACGCGGCCAGCAGCGCGTTCGGGTCGGGCGGATCGCGGAGCGCAGCCTGGGCGGCGGCACTGTCGACCCCTGGCAGCTCGGGTGCCACTCCGGGTGGGCGGCGCAGCCACTCGGCGTACCGATGCACGCGGGCCAGGGCGCGGACCGCCTCCTCCACGCCCCCGTACGCGGGCACACCCGCCGGCAGCCGACCCACCAGGAACGTCGCGACCGTCGGCTTGCCCAGCGCGAGCGCGGCCGGCAGCGCGGCGGTGACGTCGGCGTCCACATCGGTGCGTTGGCCGGGCAGTGGCGGGGCGAAGACCACCACCAGGGCGTCCACCCGGTCGTCGCCGGCCGTCTCGGCGAGGGCGTCGGCGAACTCGGCGGCGCCGGCGCTCGGCCCGACGTCGCGGGGGTAGCCGTCGACCACTGTGAGGCCCTGCCCGACGCAGGCGGTCGCGGCGAGGCCGGTAAGCGCCGAGGAGTTGCCGACCACACCGACCCGGCCGCCGGCGGGCAGCGGCTGGTTGGCCAGCAGCACCCCCACGTCGAGCAGTTCCGCGACGGTGTCCACGCGGATCACCCCGGACTGGGCGAACAGGGCGGCCACCGCCACCTCGTCCGGCCCGGTGGAGTCGCCCACCCCGGGCGGTCGGGCCGGCGAGGCGAGCGCGACCACCGGCTTGGTCCGGCCGATCCGTCGCGCCAGCCGGGCGAACTTGCGCGGGTTACCGAACGTCTCCAGATACAACATGATCACGTCGGTGCCGGGGTCGTCCTGCCAGTACTGGAGCAGGTCATTGCCGGAGACGTCGGCCCGGTTGCCCGCCGAGACGAAGCTGGACAGCCCGAGGCCACGCCTGTCGGCCTCGGCGAGCAGCGCCACCCCGAAGGCGCCGGACTGGCTGAAGATGCCGACCCGGCCGGGCGGCGGCAGCGCGGGGGCGAGGGTGGCGTTGAGGCGTACCGCCGGGTCGGTGTTGGCCACGCCGAGACAGTTCGGGCCGACCACGCGCATCCCGGCGGCGTGCGCCGCACGGACCAGCGCACGCTGTGTGGCCGCGCCCTCCGCGCCGGCCTCCGCGAAACCGGCCGAGATCACCACCAGGCCGTGCACGCCCGCGGCAGCGGCGTCGGCGACCACAGCGGTCGCCGCCGACGGCGGGACCGCCACCACCGCGAGATCTACCGGGACCCCGGCGTCGACAGCCGACGGGTACGCGGGGAGCCCTGCCACCGTCGACGCGCTCGGATGCACAGGCACCACCGCACCTGCGAAGCCGCCGTCGCGCAGATGCCCCAGCACTGCCGCGCCGACGCCCTGGCCTGTGGCGCTGGCGCCGTACACGGCGATGCCGCGCGGGGCGAGCAGCCGGGCGATCGACCGGGCCTCGGTGCGGTGCTCCCTGCCGAACTGCACCTCAAGCGTGGCCTCGGTGGGCGCGATCGGGAAGCTCAGGTGCACCACGCCGTCGGCGTACTCGCGCTGGACCTGGTAGCCGAAGTCGGAGAAAACCCGCAGCATCGTCCCGTTGGCCGGCAACACCTCGGCGACGAAGCTCAGGATGCCGTTGCGCCGGGCGGCGTCGGCCAGGTGTTCCATAAGCACCGAGCCGATGCCCCGGCCCTGGTAGGCGTCCTCCACCACGAAGGCCACTTCCGCCTCCGGGGCCTGCGGGCCGAGCCGCTCGTACCGGCCGACCGCGACGATCTGGTCGCCGGCCAGCACCACGAACGCCTCCCGGTCGCTGTGGTCGACAGTGACGAAGCGGACCAGATCCCGCTCGGGAATGCGCGGGTACGGCGAGAAGTACCGCAGGTAGCGGGTGCGCTCGGAGAACCGGCTGTGCATCGCCACGATGGCCGGCGCGTCGGCCGGGTTGATCGGTCGCAACTGGACTGTGGTGCCGTCACTGAGCAGCACGTCCACCGGCTGGGCCACGGTTGTCACCGTTGCCGCCCTCCCCCGGCCCGGCTCAGTCTCGCGGGTCGTGCGGGTCGAGCCCCAGCAGCGGGAAGACGGTCTTACGGGTCGCCGCGATCGCCCGGTCCACAGCGTTCGGCTCGCCTGTCGGCTGCCACGGCTCGTACGACGGGTCGACGTCGTCGGTCATCCGCAGCGGAATGTCCCGGCCCGGACGGCGGGCGGCGGCAAGCGCCCGCCAGCCCGGCGGGGTGAGCGTCGCCGGGTCGATCGGGTCGCCGGTGGCCACGGCCAGCAGGTGGCTCCAGGCTCGGGGCACCACCTCGACGAGCGCGTACCCGCCGCCGCCGGTGGCCACCCAGCGGCCGTCGCACAACTCGTCGGCGAGGGCCCGCAACGCCAGGTAGGTGGCGCGCTGACCGTCCACCGTCAGGCTCAGGTCGGCGAGCGGGTCCAGTCGGTGCCCGTCGGCGCCGCACTGGCTGACAAGCACCTGCGGCCGGAACGCGCGCAGCACCGACGGCACGATGGCGTGGAACGCCCGCTGCCAGCCGGTGTCGTCGACGCCGGGCGGCAGCGGCATGTTGACAGCCGTCCCCTGCGCACCTGGCCCGCCCGTCTCGTCCGGGAAGCCGGTGCCCGGAAAGAGCGCGAGCGGGGTCTCGTGCAGGCTGACCGTGAGCACCCGAGGGTCATCCCAGAAGATGTGCTGCACGCCGTCGCCGTGGTGCACGTCCACGTCGACGTACGCGATGCGCTCGGCACCCAGATCCAGCAGGCGGGCGATGGCCACGGCCGGGTCGTTGTAGACACAGAAGCCCGAAGCGCGGGCGGGCATCGCGTGGTGCAGGCCACCTGCCACGTTCACCGCCCGCCGCGCGTCGCCACGCCAGACCGCCTCGGCGGCGGCCACAGTGGCACCGGCGATCAGCGCGCTGGACTCGTGCATCCCGTCGAAGACCGGGTTGTCGGAGGTGCCCATCCCGTACCCGGCGAACAGCGGGTCACGCGGCGCGGCCCGCACCGCCGCCAGGTAGGCCGGGTGGTGCACGCGGGCGAGCAGGGCGTCGTCGGCGGGCTCCGGCTTCACCATGCGTACGCCCGGACGGTCCAGGATGCCCAACTCCCGGGCGAGCGCGAAGGTCAGCTCCACCCGCACCGGATCGAGCGGATGGTCACCCATGTCATAGGCGAGCAGCGACTCGTCCCACACCACCACCGTGTCGTCGGACATGAGCCCATCGTCGCACGAGGACCGTCGCCCGCCCACCGCACGCGCTGCTCAGCGGCCGGGTGTCGGCCCGGAGGCGACCGGACGGGCCGGATCGGCCACCCAGTTGCTCCACGATCCGACGTAGAGCGCCGCGTCCGTTCGGCCCGCCAGGTGCAGCGCCAGCACGGCCTGCGCGGCGGTCACCCCGGAGCCGCAGTACGCGCCGACGGCCCGCGCCCCGGCCACCCCGGCGGCGGCGAACCGTTCCCGCAGCACGTCGGCGGCCAGGAAACGCCCGTCCACGCCGATGTACTCGCTGGCCGGCAGGTTCGCCGCGCCCGGCACATGGCCGGCCACCGGGTCGATCGGCTCGACCTCACCCCGGTAGCGGGGCGCGGCCCGTACGTCGAGCAGCACGGCGTCGTCGGCGGCGGCAAGTGCGGCGGCCTGCCCGGCGTCGAGCACCGGAAGGTCCCCCGGGCGCACCTCGACGTCACCGGGGGCCGGTGCGGGCGCGTCGGTGGAGACCTGCCGACCGGCGGCGACCCAGGCCGGGTAGCCGCCGTGCAACACGCGCACCTGGCGGTGCCCGGCCCAGCGCAGCGTCCACCAGGCACGTGCGGCAGCCAGGCCGTCGCCGCCGTCGTACACCACAACGGGGTGACCGGCGCGGACGCCGGCGGCCCGCAGCGCCGCCTGCAACGCGGCCGGATCGGGCAGTGGATGCCGGCCGCCGAGACCGGGCGGGCCGCAGAGCGCGGCGTCCAGGTCGACGAAGACCGCGCCGGGCAGGTGGCCGGTCAGGTAGTCGTCGTGGCCGGGCGGGCCGGTGAGCCGCCAGCGGACGTCGAGCAGGGTGGGCGGATCGGCGTCGTCGAGCTCGGCGGCGAGCCGACCGATCTCGATCAGCGGCTCCTCAATTCCGGACATGGCGACCATCCAACACCATCCGGGTCGGCATCCGCTCGGCTCGGCGAAGGTCGCTGGCCCAACAGCGAGGTAGCATCGTGCATCGGAGGGCCGCTGACCTTATGAAGTCTCACGACCTGGTCGACACGACCGAAATGTATCTGCGCACCATCCTCGAGTTGGAGGAGGAGGGCGTTCCGCCGCTGCGCGCACGGATCGCCGAGCGGCTACGGCAGAGCGGCCCCACCGTGAGCCAGACCGTCGCCCGGATGGAGCGCGACGGCATGCTCACCGTCGAGGGCGACAGGCAACTGACCCTCACCGCGCTGGGCCGCGGCATGGCCGTCTCCGTGATGCGCAAGCACCGCCTCGCCGAGTTGCTGCTCGTCAACGTCATCGGGATGCCCTACGAGGAGGCCCACGAGGAGGCCTGCCGCTGGGAGCACGTGATGAGCGACGCAGTCGAGAAGCGGGTGTACGACCTGCTCAACCGGCCGACCCGCTCCCCGTATGGCAACCCGATCCCGGGTCTGGAGGCGTTGGGCTCACTGGAGACGACGCCCACCGAAGCCGGCGAGGGTGAGCGCAACCTGGCGTTCCCCGGGCTCACCGGGCCGGTGGTGGTTCGCCGGATCTGCGAGAGCGTGCAGACCGACTCCGACGTGTTGCGCCAGTTGCACGCCGCAGGTGTCGACCCGGGCGCCACGGTGACAGTGGCGCAGGAGCGCGACGGGGTGTCGATCGACCGGTCCGGCGACCGCGTCCGGCTGCCCCGCGAGGTCGCGTCCCGGGTCTTCGTCGCCGCTAACTGACTCGCCGCTGGGCGTCACAGCGCCCGGGTGTCCACCTTCTTGGCCAGCGAGATCAGCTCTGCGGTCAGCTTCTCGGCCGCCGTGCGGTCGGTGCCACGGGCGCCGGTCCAGGTCAGCGTCGCCAACCGGCCGTCGGTGGCCAGCCAACCGACCTCGGCGACCGGCCCGTGGCCACTCGCGGCGGCGGTGGTACGCCGGTACGCCTGCTGACCCAGGCCGGTGACCTTCGTCGCCTTGGTGGGCACCACGTCCGCGCCGAACGTGGTCTTGTCGATCGACGTCTCGGACACGCTGAGCGTCAGCTCCGGCAGCTCCGCATTCCCGGCCCGGACCACACAGGTGTGCGTGTCACCTCGTTCGCTTGACGCCGCCACGTCGAAGCGCGCCTTTACCAGTTGCTCGATGAGCGCGAAATCCAGCAGTCGGCAGGCGCCGCCCGAGGAGGCCGCCGCCACGTCCACCGCGATCGGCGCCGCCGGCGGCACCGCCACCGGCTCGGCGTCGGCGGCACAGCCGCTCACCAGCAGCCCCGCCAACCCGGCGATCACGATCCGCGTGCGCACACTCCACCCTCTCGCCGACCGACGGCGGTAGGCGCCCGCCCGATGTCCGTCGGAAACCGTACGGGGTGCGCGGGTTGGGCGGAAGTCCTCGTTTCGCGGTTATCCGCAGGGTGGATCGTCCACGTACGGGCAGTGCCGACAGCCTCGTCCGCAGCAGGTGCCTCGGCGGGCCAGGAAGGCGGCGCTGAGCACGAACAGTCCGCTCGCCGGGTCCAGGTAGCCGGACTCCCCGGCGGACAGCGCGGCGGTGTGCGCGGCGAGGATCCGGGGCCGGTCGGGATGCTCGGGCGGCAACCGGGACGGGTGCGGTTCGGTGAGCGGCCGATCGGCCAGGGGTCGTCGCTCTCCGCTCACGGCAGCAGTTTAGAGACGCCGCCCGGCCCAATGCTCACCTGCGCCGGGGCTGACCCGCCGCGAGGCGGACGGCGAGCGGCGGACGGCGAGCGGCGGACCGGACGGCGGGCGGGCCAGGTGCGTGGGTCCTTTGCTCTGCTTCAACGGACGCAACACTTTTCGTGCTGAGTGTTGCGCCCGTTGAAGCAGAGCAAAGGGCGCGGGGCAGGGCACCGCCGGAGTGTGGCCGGCGGTAGCCGCTGACGTTGGCGTGGGCCTCGCCACGATCCGGCGCGTGGCCCAACCGCGAGGCGCCGTCGACAGAGGCGGCCGCCCGACTCGCGGTATTAGGCGAACCAGGTCATCGCCTGGCCGTGGCCCCGGGTCCAGGCCAGCGGCGTGCCGTCCAACGCCAGCACGTTGTGCGGCCCTTCCCCCGGCGGCGTCGGCAGCCCGCCGTAGGGCAGCACCTCGGGCGCCTCGGTGGCGACCCAATGTCCGGGCAGGCCACGGACCAGCCGGACGAACGCCTCCCGGCGCGGCGCTGGCACCTGGTAGAGCACGGAGCTGTGGAAGACCACTAGCGTCGCGCCGGTCGGCGCCCGCGCGGCAAGCGCCGGCAGGTCGTCCACCAGATCGCCACGGACCAGCAGCGGCGGGTCGGCTGCGGCGACCGCCGCCGCGGCCCGTAGCCGCGACCGCCGGTGCTCGTGCTCCGGCCAGATCAGCGCGTCCAACCAGGACACGTCGTCGGGGTCGGTCACGTCGAGCGGGTTGAGGTCGAGGCCAGCCCGCCACACCACCTCCGGTACGCGTGCCGGCGGCACCAATCCGCTGGCCGCGCACTCCAGGACGGGCTCGCCGGTGCCGACCTGATGATCGCCGTAACGGTAGGCGTACCGGTCGGGATAGAGGCAGAGCCCGGCGGACGCGCCGACCTCCAGCAGGGCGAGCGGCTGCGGCAGCGCGGCGAGCACCGGCAGCAACACAGCGCACCGGCCGGCCTCGTTCGTCTGGGTGGCGCGTACGCGCATCTGCGCCTCGATGACCGGCCAGTTCGCCACCGCGTAGTCGTGGAACGCCGCCGGGTCGTCGACCGGGCCGCCGAGCCAGCGGACGACGCCGAACAGCAGGTTCGGTTGCCGCTTGGCCGGCGGTAGCCCGTCGAGCAGGGCGAGCAGTTCGGCGTCGCGGGACACTGCCAGGGACAGCCGCTCGTACGCGGGCGACACCCCGCGCACGTCGCGGCCGGCGAACCTGGCGTACGCCTCAGCGGTCGTCATGCCCCGATCGTCGCAGCCTCCGCCGGCAACCGGTGCCCCGCTTCCCCGCCGGGCGGTTTCGTGGCCCCGGCAGGTCGCCGCCACGGATGGCGACCCGGGCCAGGCTGTACCGCGCCTCCACCGGGTCTCCCCCTGCGCGTTCGGTCACCGTTACTCGAACACGGTCCAGGTCTCGACGAGACGGAAGCCCATCGACTCGTACAGGGACCGACCCATCTCGCTGGCTTGCAGGTACGCGGCGTCCGCGCCGGCGGCGATCGCGTCCAACAGCACGGCCTCGGTGATCGCCCGACCCAGGCCACGGCCCCGGGCGGCCGGGGCGACGGCGATGTTGAACACACCGACCGTGCCGGCGGTCCGCAGCCCGAGACCGGTGCCAGCGGGGTGGCCCGACTCCTCCGCCAGATAGCCGGCGATGGCGTCGACGTCGAGCACCCCACCGCCCATCAGTGAGCCGAAGGCAGCCGCGGGAGCTTCGAACCCCTCGGCGAGAGTCGCGGTGTAGAGGTCGCTCTCGGCCGCACCGACCCGGCGTACCAGCTTTCGCTGCGCCTCGTCGGCCCGGAACACGATGTCGCCCGCGGCGCACACCAGCATCGGCAGCTCACTGCGCTGCACCAGGCCGTGCCGGGCCGCCAGCTCGACGACATCGTCCCCCGCCTCGCCACGCACCTGGATCGACCAGCGTGGGACCAGCCCGCTGACCTCCGCCGCCAGCTCGTCGAACGCCTCGAGATCCGGCTCCAACGTCGTGTCGTAGATCGTGTTCAGCGTCGCGATGTCGGCGTACGACACGGCCGCGCGCGCTGTCCCCCGCTCGGCGTACCAGCCCTTCGGGGTGGCCGCGCAGAGGACCTTGAGGGCCTCGAACTGCGCAGCCGCCACCCGGTCAGCAATGTCGTTCACGTCCGCATCTCCCAGGTCTGCCGTGGTTCGCAGCAACCGAGGGTACCCGGCACACCCGATCTTTCCCCCTTGACGCGGCATGATGCCTCTAGTAGATATATCTGCCAGATACCTCAACTGAGGTGCGAGGAGAGCAGACGATGGCGCGATCGAGTCAGACCCACATGGCCGTGCTCGGCGCGCTGAGCATCGAGCCGATGACCGGTTACGCGCTGCGGGAGGCGATCCACGAGGTGCTCGGGCACTTCTGGAGTGAGAGCTTCGGGCAGATCTACCCGGCGCTAGCAGAGTTGGAGCGGCTCGGGTTCGTGCAGCGGAGCGGATCGACCAAGGCCGGCTCGTCGACGTTTGCCATCACCCCATCGGGCACCAGCCGGCTCCGTGAGCTGCTTGCCCAGCCGGTCCAGGCAGCGCCCGCCCGCAACGGCCTGCTGCTTCGCTTGTTCTTCGGCCGCACCCTGGGTGTCGAGGCGTGCCGTGCACTCGTCACCGCGGCCAAGGCCGACGCACAACAGCGACTGCTCCAGTTCGACGGCCTGGCCGCCCAGATCGCCAGCGAGCCACAGCACGCCGACGAAGCACCTTTCTGGCACCTCACGATCTCGGCGGGGCGCCACAGCGCCCAGGCGACTATCGCCTGGGCGCAGGAATGCCTCGCGGCACTCGACAACATCGATCCCGCACGACAGGAGAGCGCCTGATGGCAGCGATGACCACGGCCTGGGCTCCGGCACAGGTCGCGGCGGTGGCAGCCGCCGCCGGAATGGCCGGCATAGCGCTGTTCCAGTTGGGCATCGCGCTGGGAGCGCCACTGGGGCAAGCCGCCTGGGGTGGCGCCCACGCAGGCAAGCTGCCGACCGGGTTGCGAATCGCAAGCGGTGTGGCAGTCCTCGTCTGGACGTGCGCCGCGCTGGTGGTGCTCCGTCGGGGCGGGCTCGGACTGCACGCGACACCCGAGGCCGTAGCCCGCTGGGGCGTCTGGATCCTTTTTGGACTACTGCTTCTCGGTGCGTTGATGAATGCCGCTTCCTCAAGCGCCTGGGAGCGATACTTGTGGGCGCCATACGCGCTGATAGTCAGCGGCCTGTGCTTCCTGGCAGCCGTCGGCGACTGGACCTGATCGCGGCGTCGACGAACGCCCAGCGGCATGAGGTGCACCGCCCGGGCGCCGGAGCGGGAAGCCCTCTTGTGGAAATCGAGCTCATTCGCTTTTTGCCCGTGAGCTTTCACCGATTATCAAGCAAGCGTGATCGGATACTTTCCGATCACGGTCTCGATCTCGGGACAGCGGAGGGACTCACCCAGCCGCTAGCATCGCGCTGATTCCCGACCCTCTTTACGGAGACCGCCATGCGCAAACTTGCCGCCGCCGCCCTCATGGGCGTGCTCGTGGCCGTCCTCCCGGTAACGGGCGCCCTAGCGGCCGCCCCCAAGCCGGATATCGCGGTGACCACCGCCGCCGACAAGGGCAACTACGCAACGGGCGAGACCTTCACCGTCACGGTCACGGTGAAGAACAAGAGCTCTGTCAAAGCCAAGCACGTGCACTACACCGGCGGCGACAGCGAAGGCGTCGACGCTGTCGCCTACGGTGTGCTCTCGACCGGCTTCGACCTCGCCGCCGGCGCCACCAAGATTGTTAAGATCACCGGCAAGATCAACCCCATGGCTCGGAAGGCCGGCTACGGATTCATCGCCTTCTCGCTTGCCGCCGACAACGGCGAGGCCAACAACGCCGACAACATCACCAGCGTACGGCTGCTGGTGCCGGGTGCCTTCGGCGATCTCGGCGGCTACGTCTACCAGGGTGAGTCCTCTGGCGCCGAATGGACGCCCCAGACGCCCGGCGTCCCGAGTGTCAAGGTCGTCGCCACCAGCGCCGACGGCAAGACGAAGTACGCCGAGGCCATCACGGACGCCAAGGGCCTGTTCCGTTTCGCCCGCATCCCCGCCGGCGACGTCCTGCTGACCTTCACCGCCCCGGCGGGCTGGAAGATCCTGGCCGGCGACAACAATGAGGAGAACTACACTCTGACGCAGGTCAGGGGCGACGACAGCGACGAGCCGCGCGTCTTCGTGGTGGCAAAGAAGGTCGCCGTGAGCTCGCCGAGCGCCTCACCGTCGGCGTCGGCATCGCCGTCGGCATCGGCATCCCCGTCGGCAACGGCGTCGGCATCGCCGTCGGCATCGGCAACGGCGTCGGCACCGGCATCGCCGTCGGCATCGGTGAGCGCTGGCCCCGGCCTTCCTGTCACCGGCGACAACACCATGCTGCTCGCCGGCGCTGCTGCGGCCGCCGTCGCGGTCGGTGTCGCGCTGCTGCTCGTCGCACGCCGCCGCCGCATTCGTCTGCAGGCCTGATCGAGCGAGGCGCTCCAGCGGCCGAACACCACACCCGCAGGCTGTAGCGTCCCGGCCAGTCGAGCAAGGCGAAGGCGCCGAGGCCCCAGCACCCCGCTGGAGCCTCGGCGCCGCGACTGCGGCCGCGACAACGCCCTCAACGCGCGCTCCCCGCAGAGGACCTCGAGGGCGTTGAACTGCGCCGCCGTCACCCGGTCAGCAATCTCGTTCACGTCTGCATCTCTCATGTCTCCGGTGTTTCGCAGCGACCGAGAGCACCGGCATGGCGCTCCTTCCTCCGCTGAGAGATCTCCTCCAGGTGCTGTCGCAGGTGTTGGCGCACCATTTCGTCCCAGACCTCCTGGTCATAGTCGGGGTCAGGCGGAATCCACTTGTGCGAGTTGTCGCTGTAGTGGAACCGCTCGTCACCCCGCCGAATCAGGCTCACCGGACCCACCCCAGGAAGCGGCGGTGCAGCAGCCCGGCGGGTACCCAGGTCAGGTCCTCGGCCGCCCAGACCAGGTAGGACCCCATGTAAAGACTCAAAGACACGGGCGCGCCGTCGAACTCGGCGCGCAACTCCGTGCGGCGGGTCCGGCACGGCCAGGGCGCGGAACAGCCACCGCACGTCCACACCGGAAGGACCGGGCCGTGCGTCGTCACGACAGACCATCCAGGAAGCGCCGGGTGGCGACCCGGGCGTGCCAGCGAGTCGCCCATTCCGCCTGATAACAGGGGTACGGGGACAGCCGCGACCACCACCAGCGACAACCCGCACAGAGCCCGTCAACGCCGGGCAGGTGCACCGCCACAATTCGTGCGGCCTGATCGTCGGTCACTCCTGCTCCTCCCCTGGCCAGTGGCCTCGCCGAATCGGGATGCGGTGCCGGGCACGACAGGGCAGATCCGCGCCGCAGCGACAGATCCGACGCCACCGCCGCCACGACCAGACCGGCCGATGCCGCCGCGCCAGAGTCATCGCCACCGCCAGCAGGTAGTCGTCGTACGGCACACGCGATCCCATACGGCTCCAAAGTTGGACTCCTATTTTGGAAGTACAACAAGGCTAGAAGTTGGACTCCTAATTTGGGAACCTCTTCGCGGCGTGTCGCGATGACCGGCTACGTCCGGGCCATAATCAGCCGGTGGTGAACCCGACGATCCAGCGACGGCGCCTCGGCCTTGCTCTCAAACGGGCTCGTGAAGGCGCAGGCAAGACGCAGGACGAGGCGGCGGCCGTCATCGACGCGGCAGCAAGCAAAATCAGCAGGGTCGAGCTTGGACAGTCCGGGATCAAGCTCACCGATCTGAACCTGCTGCTCGATCTCTACGGGATCCGTGGTGATGAAGCCGAGCCGCTACGCGACCTCGCACGCGCAGGGCGACAGCGCGGTCGCTGGAGCACCTACCGCAACGCCGTGCCGGACTGGTTCCGCCAGTACCTGGACCTTGAGGGTGACGCTTCAGAGATCCGCTGGTACCAGCCGGAGGTCATCCCGGGTGTCCTTCAGATCGAGCCGTACATCCGTGCCATGAACGCGATCGCCCATCCACGGCCACCCGCCGATGAGGTGGACCGGCAGGTTGCCATTCGCATGGAGCGACAGTCCATCCTGCGGCAGGACGACGGACCCGACCTGAGCTTCATCCTCAGCGAGTCGGCGCTGCGGCGAAGCATCGGCGACGGGGCAACGATGCGCAGCCAGCTTCTGCACTTGGCGGAGGTCGGCGGGCAGCCCAACATCGCGCTCCAGGTCTTCCCGTTCGACGCGCAGACCTACGAGACAGCCTCGTTCAGCTTCATCATCCTGCGCTTCGGTGACGACTCGGCATCGGACGTGATCTACGTCGAAACCTTCACCGACGCCGACTACCTTGACCGGCCGGACGCGGTACGGGCCCACACTCGGCTGTGGGACCGACTCCGGGCAGCCGCTCTCGGGCCGGTAGAGTCGCGCAAGCTCATCCTGAGGATGGCGGACGACGTGGAGCGGCAACAGACCTGAGAGAGTGATCATGGAAACCACGGATCGCCTGGTCTGGCGTAAGTCGAGCTACAGCGACAACAACGGCGGTGCCTGCGTCGAGGTTGCCGAACTGGATACGAACATCGTGGTGCGCGACAGCAAGGATCCCAGTGGCTCGCACCTTCGCTTCACGAGAGGCGCATGGACGGGGTTCGTACGTAGCATCCGGTAGCTCCCGGTCGCAAATACCAAAGGGCAGCAGACGTGCCGTGCACTCGGGGCGGTGCAAGAGCCTCCAGCGGCAGCAACGGCGCCCACGTCGAGGTCAGATGCGTCCACCGACCTGACGAGGCCCATGACGACAGGACCCCGCCGGCCCAGTCCTACGGCGCGAAAGCCGCTCCCTGGAACACGTCCTCAGCTGAGGCTCGCGATGGTCGCTCTACTCGTTGCTGCTGCGGTTCCAGTGAGACCGGCCCCGGCGCAGCCCAACGCGCACCTACGATCAGGCTGTGAAGCGACCGCGCTTGTACGGGCCTGGCGAGTTGGCCGGCCTGTTCAACGTGTCGCGACAGCGGGTGCTGCAGATCACCCGCCGACCCGGCTTCCCTGAGCCGATAGCCCGCCTGATCGGGACGACCATCTGGGACGCGGACGAGGTGGACGAGTGGGCCAAGCACAATCGCCCACCTCGCCCGACCGAGGGCGTCGAAGACGGCTGATCCGGTGGCACCCCGGAGCTTCCACAGCACCTCGCAAGGTCTCGCGAGTCGCCGTTTAACCCGGATCGTCGATCTTCAGTAGGATGTTTAGCAGTATCTCCGGAATACGGACGACGGCGTCGTCGAGCAAATGCTCAACTGCAGTGGCGTGGGGGGACGAGTTAATGTCGATCATCTTTACCCAGTTTGCTGGTTCGTAGCGGGCCAGCGAAGACAGGGCGAGAAGTGTCGCCCACCATGCCAATACTGGGTGCAAAGGATGCCTCATGCTGCCTACGGCGGGAGTAATGAAAAGCCAACTACCGTCGCTGCTGCCATAGCGAGCGACCAATCGCGATCCAGGCTGTATCAGTGCGGGCCTCTCACCGTTTGCAAGGTCAAAGTGGATGTCTAGCGACACCGCGAAATCGTTCGGATTCCACGCTACATTGGGGGTCGCATTCCAGGAAAGTCCTTCGAGGGCGGGATAACGCGCGAAGTGACGCGCGAGACTCTCTTTATCTTGGCCGTAGAGTTTCGGAACAGCGTGCCGGATCCAGGCAAGGCTGGCGCCGTACAGATGATGATGCTGTGGCCAAGCGCCCGGGCTGAACATGATCGCCGACAGCGTCTCCTTCTTATCGAGCGGGGCCCGGGCCGACTCCGGTATGAGCGGCCACAGATCCCCGAGCCTGACGCGCTCCTCCTGCACGAGTGCCTGGAAGTCCAGCACCGTCGCCATGGCCTGGAAGAGTCCCTCGCCCTTTGCGTAGACCTCCACCTCGGGCAACTGCTGCGCCTCGGTCGATGCGCTCAATCCGTGGCCGTGAACACGCCAGCTTTGTCCGATTCTTGGCGAGGCCGCGACGACGGCACGACTTCCCTGCGATAGGGCATAGAAGAGTTGCAGCGGCCGGGTAGCGTAGTCGGCACTGGTAGCTGCCTTGGTGAACTGTTCGCACTGCTCAAGGGCGGCCTGGAAGGTGCTGCGACGTGCACCCCGGCCATTCGCGAATCCAGGAGGATCATGGCGCAGTGACCGAAGATTTCGCCATGTTGATGTGCTCACGGCCACCTCCAATACAGCCCACATCGAACCGGATCATGACACGGGAGCATAGGCCGCCGAGGAGCCAGAAGGAATCGGATAATCGGATGCCCGGCACAACGCCACCTCGTCTCATCATCGATTTAACTATCATGCCGTGAGCCGCGAGTTCCGGATCGCGGCAGCCGACGCTCCGCAGCAGCTGGATGCGCCGGGGAGAATGCGCCTGTGCGGTTCTCTGATTGGGATCATGATGCCCGGTCGTGCATGCGGGTTCGACGCTCGGCAGGAACAGGACCCGTTGCCCGGTACCACGTGCGTCATCGCACGCGCTGGTGCGTCCTGGCCTTCGCCAGTTGCCAGCTAAACGAAACCGGTTTCCTCTAACCCACTCAGAGACGGGCTTCCGCGTGACAACTCGGTATGGATCAAATAGCAGAGGCTGCGGCGCAGCTGCGCGATGGTTAGTGTGGGCCGTCGGGACGGCGCAGCGGGAAGGAAGGCGTCAGACAGGTAGGAGACCCGACGTTCGCCAGCGTGGATGAAAGATGATCGAACAACGTACGCATTCTTAAACGCTAACCACACGTCTTTGGAGTTTTTAAAAAAATGCTTCGGGGTCTCTTCAGACCACGTACCGCCGACCGCACTGCGCGAGCGCGAATCGTATTGCCATTCATAGGTGCGAACGGGCTCTTGCCAAAAGTCCAGCGGTATGTTAGTGGCGGCGTAATTCGCGAACGACTCAGCAAGCTTCAGGTGCCTGAGGTGGCGGTCACCTAGGAGCCGCTCGCGAATCGCAGCGGCCTGACCATGATCGAGATTGAGCTGTGCCATAAATTCGTCCCAGTCACTAGCGCCCGACCAATCAGACCACGCCTTTAATTTCTCCCCGAACCGCTGTGCCAGCGCCTCGATTCCGCCGACCAGAAGTGAGAACGCGCCGGAGACGTCGCTGGGTAAGAGCAAGGTCGCGCAATAGTGCATATGAATAGCAGCGCAAACCGTTTCCATATCTTTTTGACCGAGGCTGGTGATGCGCGCAGCTGCGTCAAGAAATTTGCGGTTCACTTGCCGCCAAGGTGGCAGCGGAGCATCGAGGATCGGGTCGATGCGTCCCCCGACGGGGACAGCCATGATCCCGCTTTCGACTTCAAGAAAGACCTCTGGGACAACCTGACATCGTCGATCAGTGGCGAAGGTGAGCAATGCACCGAGCAGGGCGTCGAACTCGGGCTGATCGAAGTTATCAACCTTTGTCGATGGACGTATTGCACGGACTAGAGTCACGCCGAGAGGGCTCGGAGACCCGGGATGATCGTGACGTGATTGCGCCTCCGCGGCGAGGAATCCGCTACCGTCGGCGGGTGTCAAGCCAGGATGTATCAAGCGCTGTGCCTCGAACCGTGGCTTCTTCTTGCGACTTTGCGTCCTTAACCCTTCCAGCCAAGCCTTGAGTAGCCTCGCGCCGGTAGGGTCATCAGCTTTGATCAACTATCCCGCCTGCCATAGTGGTCGCGGCCACTTTACCGAACTTGGAGAGTCGGCGCAGCCAGCTTTATCGGCACTACGCTTGGCGTCTCACTGCGACCCGTCGACCATCCCGTTGCCACCGGCGTCCCGCACGAGAACACACTGTCCTGGACGGCCGTGACTCCGGCGGGCCTGGCTTTGTAGCCGCCTTCCCCGCCGTACGACATGTCGCGGTTGGCGCCGTGCGCGCTCGTAGCCGCTGGTCGGGCGTCCGCCTCTGCAAAGTTCTTGCGAGCGCGGAGTACCTGGAAACGGCGCTGCCCCGACCTTCCATAGGGAGGCCGGGGCAGCGCTTATCGCGTACGTCAGCTGCAGCCGCTGGTGGAGCCGCAGCCCTCGCAGACGTAGCAGCTACCGGCGGGGCGCATCTTCGTACCGCAGGTGAAGCACAGCGGCGCGTCGGCGGCCTTGCCGATGACAGCCTCCAGCAGTTCGGTGCTGGAGCCCACGCTCGGAGCCGGCTTGGCAGCGGCCACGTCGGCCATCTCCTGGGCCGGCTGGGCGACGGCCTCCGGCTTGGTCGGAGCCTCCACCGGTGCGGACGACGCCATCGCGGTGAGCTCAGCGCCCGTGACGCCTGCTGCTTCCGCGTCGGCCTCGGCCCGCAGCTGGGCGGCCCGCTCGCTGGCGGTGAAGATGCCCAGCTCGGCGCGACGCTCGTAGGGCAGGAAGTCCAGCGCCAGGCGACGGAAGATGTAGTCCATCACCGACGCTGCCATGCGCACGTCCGGGTCGTCGGTCATGCCGGCCGGCTCGAAGCGCATGTTTGTGAACTTGCTGACGAACGTCTCCAGCGGCACGCCGTACTGCAGGCCGATGCTGATGGCCACCGAGAAGGCGTCCATCACGCCGGCCAGGGTCGAGCCCTGCTTGGACATCTTGAGGAAGACCTCACCGAGGCCGTCGTCCGGGTAGGACGACGCGGTGAGGTAACCCTCGGCGCCACCGACGGAGAAGCTGACCGTCTCGGAGGGGCGCTTCTTGGGCAGGCGCTTGCGCACCGGCCGGTACTCGACGACCTTCTCGACCACCGGCGCGGCGGCTGCGGTCTCGACGGCGGCCGGCTCGGTGGCCTTGTTGTTCTTCGCCACCGACAGGGGCTGGCCGACCTTGCAGTTGTCCCGGTAGATCGCCAGCGCCTTGAGGCCGAGCTTCCAGCCCTCGAAGTAGATCTTCTCGACGTCCTCGACGGTGGCAGCCTCCGGCATGTTGACCGTCTTGGAGATGGCGCCGGAGACGAACGGCTGGATGGCCGCCATCATCCGCACGTGGCCCATCGGGGCGATCGTCCGCTCCCCCATGGCGCAGTCGAAGACCGCGTAGTGCTCCGGCTTGAGGCCCGGGGCGTCCACCACGTGGCCGTTGTCGGCGATGTGCTCGACGATCGCCTCGACCTGCTCCTCGGGGTAGCCGAGGCTGCGCAGGGCACGCGGCACCGTCTGGTTGACGATCTGCATCGAGCCGCCGCCGACGAGCTTCTTGAACTTGACGAGCGCCAGGTCCGGCTCCACGCCTGTCGTGTCGCAGTCCATCATGAAGCCGATGGTGCCGGTCGGCGCGAGGACGCTCGCCTGCGCGTTGCGCCAGCCGAACTTGTCACCGATCTTGTTGCCCTGGGTCCACTGCTTGGTCGCCTCGCGGACGATAGCGGTGGCCACCGGGCTGGTGGGCTTGATCTCGTCGTTCGCGGCGGCGTGCTTGCGCATGACCCGCTTGTGCGGCTCGGCGTTGCGGGCGTAGCCGTCGTACGGGCCGACGACGCCTGCCAGCTCGGCCGAGCGGCGGTACGCGGTGCCGGTCATCAGCGAGGTGATCGACGCGGCGACCGAGCGGCCCTGCTCCGAGTCGTACGGCAGGCCGGAGGCCATCAGCAGGGCGCCCAGGTTGGCGTAGCCGATGCCGAGCTGCCGGTAGGCGCGGGACGTCTCACCGATCTTGTCGGTCGGGAAGTCGGCGAAGCAGATCGAGATGTCCATCGCGGTGATGACGAACTCGACGGACTTGACGAACTTCTCCACCTCGAAGCCACCGTCGGCGCGGAGGAACTTCATCAGGTTGAGCGAGGCGAGGTTGCACGAGGAGTTGTCCAGGTGCAGGTACTCCGAGCACGGGTTCGACGCGGTGATCCGGCCGGTCTCCGGGCAGGTGTGCCAGTCGTTGATCGTGTCGTCGTACTGAAGACCCGGGTCGGCGCACTCCCACGCGGCCTGCGAAATGGTGCGGAACAGCTTCTTGGCGTCGATGGTGTCGATCACCGAGCCGTCCAGCCGGCCGCGCAGGTCGAAGCCGCCGCCGTTCTGCACCGCCGTCATGAACTCGTCGGAGACCCGCACCGAGTTGTTGGCGTTCTGATACTGCACGCTCACGATGTCGGAGCCGCCGAGGTCCATGTCGAAGCCGGCGTCCCGCAGCGCGCGGATCTTGTCCTCCTCGCGCGCCTTCGTGATCACGAACTCCTCGATGTCCGGGTGGTCCACGTCGAGGATGACCATCTTGGCCGCCCGCCGGGTCGCGCCACCGGACTTGATGGTGCCGGCGGACGCGTCCGCACCGCGCATGAAGCTGACCGGGCCGGAGGCGGTGCCACCGGAGGAGAGCAGCTCACGGGACGAGCGGATCCGCGACAGGTTGACGCCGGAGCCGGAGCCGCCCTTGAAGATCAACCCCTCTTCCTTGTACCAGTCGAGGATCGAGTCCATCGAGTCGTCCACGGCGAGGATGAAGCACGCGCTCACCTGCTGCGGCGACGGCGTACCGACGTTGAACCACACCGGCGAGTTGAAGCTGAACACCTGGTTGAGAAGCATCCAGGTCAGCTCGTGGGCGAAGACCTCGGCGTCGGCCGGGCTGGCGAAGTAGCCGTACTCCTCACCGGCGGTGCGGTAGGTGGTGACCACCCGGTCGATCAGCTGCTTGAGCGACCACTCCCGCTCCGGGGTCCCCACCGCGCCCCGGAAGTACTTGGTGGTCACGATGTTCGCGGCGTTGACGCTCCACGACTCCGGGAACTCCACGCCGCGCTGCTCGAAGTTGATCGAGCCGTCCCGCCAGTTCGTCATCACGACGTCACGGCGCTCCCAGCTGACCTCGTCGTACGGGTGGACCCCCTCGGTCGTCCACACCCGCTCGATCTTCAGCCCGGCGCTCGCGTTGGCCTTGCTACGTGACCTGCTAGTCGTCACACCATCCCCCGGCATCTCATCCGCCCCCTCGTCCGCGCGGTCATCGCGCCGCACGTCGACCTGTCAAAACACAAACCTCAGTTGGTACGGCCGGCGGTCCCCGCCGCCCCGGCCTCCGCCGCGCCCGCACGGGCGCGGGCGGCGGCACGCAATGTCTCAATTTCCTGCTCGAAGTCGGCGAGCGAGTCGAAGGACCTGTAGACGCTTGCGAACCGCAGGTACGCCACCTCGTCCAGGTCCCGCAAAGGGCCCAGGATGGCCAGCCCCACGTCGTGGCTCGGGATCTCGGCCGCGCCCTTGGCCCGGACGGTCTCCTCGACCTTCTGGGCCAGCAGCGCGATCGAGTCCTCGTCGACCGGCCGGCCCTGGCACGCCTTGCGCACCCCGCCGATGATCTTCGTCCGGCTGAACGGCTCGGTCACTCCGCTGCGCTTGACGACCGCGAGGACCGCCTCCTCGACAGTGGTGAACCGCTTGCCGCACTCCGGGCAGGACCGTCGCCGTCGGATCAACTGGCCGTCGTCGGCCTCCCGTGAGTCGACCACCCGGGAGTCGGCGTGTCGGCAGTACGGACACCGCATCGCCTACCTCCTTAATCATGATCAACCACGGGCGTACCGGACACTTCCGGGCACGACTCGACACGGCGGCGCCACCTGGAACTGGCACCCGCCGTGGTCGGCGTATCGGAGTGCGGTCGGTAGTCGGACCCAACCTGTGGGCAACTTACGCCCATGTCACTACTACATCTAGGGGTTGACCGTATGTCGCCGGCGAACCCGGGTCAAGTTGGCCGGCGTGTCCGGCGCGTCACGGACCATCCGGTCATCCGCACCCGCCGCCCCCGCCGGAAGACCCAACGCCGCGGCCCCGGCCGAGTTACCGGCCACCCGGCCGAAGTCGCCCGGAAAACGGTCGCTGTTCGAACATCAGTGCTACCCGACGTACCATTTATCAGAACATCCGCACGACAGGAGTGGTTTTTCACTCCGACACGCCGGTGAGAGGTCGTACAGATGTTTGAAAATGACCGATCTCACCTATACGGTCAGGAACAGCCGGGCGCGTTGGATCTTCAGCACACCCGGCCCCGCAGCACCGTTTCGGCACCACCGCACGCACCACGAGCCGACGAGGCACCCAGCGCCGACCAGGGAGGACGGACGTGACCGAAGACCGGGCCAGCCGGCCGAAGAGCCCGCAACAGATCACCGAGGCGGGCCCGCCGGCCACCCGACGCCGCAGCGCCGCGCGCAGCCGGACGGGCCAGCCCGCCGTGCGCGCGGTCACCCCGGTGGTCAGCACCTTCCCCGACCCGGCGACGGTCGACCTGACCGCCCGCCAGCGGCGCATCCTGGAATTCATCCGCAACTGGGTGGAGCGACACGGCTATCCGCCGAGCGTCCGAGAGATCGGCGAGGCGGTCGGCCTGGTGTCGCCGTCAAGCGTCGCCTACCAGCTCAAGGAGCTGGAGAAGAAGGGCTTCCTGCGCCGCGACCCCAACCGGCCACGCGCCGTTGACGTCCGCGCCCCCAGCGAGGCCATCGACGACGAGTTGTCCCGCGCCCAGCGACCGACCCCGGCGTACGTGCCGATGCTCGGGCGGATCGCCGCCGGTGGGCCGATCCTCGCCGAGCAGGCTGTGGAGGACATCTTCCCGCTCCCCCGCGAGTTGGTGGGCGAGGGCGAGGTCTTCATGCTCCAGGTCAAGGGCGACTCGATGCTCGACGCGGCGATCTGCGACGGCGACTGGGTGGTCGTCCGCCAGCAGCCGACCGCCGACTCCGGCGAGATCGTGGCCGCCATGCTCGACGGCGAGGCGACAGTCAAGACCTACCGGCGACGCGACGGCCATGTCTGGCTGATGCCGCAGAACCCGGCCTTCGACCCGATCCCCGGTGACGACGCCACAATCATGGGCCGGGTCGTGGCGGTGCTGCGCCGGATCTGACCGGGCCGCGGGTGAGTGCCACCACGGCGCTCACCCGCGCGACCGATCGCGCGTTGCTCCCGGCTCCTATGGGTCAGTAGCGGTCGCCCCGGTGAGGGCCGCGACGACCCCCCGGATACTGCCCGTACGGGTCGACAGGCGCGTCCTCGTCACGTCTGCGAGGCGACCGCTGACCCCGATAGTCCGGGTCCTGCCCGCCGCGCCGAGGAGGCTCCGCCCGACCGCCGCCGGCCGGGCCACCGGAGGGCGGCTGGCCACCTCCGCCGTAGACGCCGCCGCCGGGCCGACCACCGCCGCCACCCGGAGGGCGACCGCCTCCGCCTGCCGGCCGGCCACCGCCACCACCAGCGCCCGGCGCACGACCGCCGCCGCCGTAGACGCCGCCACCGCCAGCACCGCCACCGGCTCCCGGCCGGGGAGCACCGTAGCCGCCGCCGTCAGCCGCTGCGGGCCGCCCGCCGCCGTACACCGCCCCGGCCGCCGGCGCCGGGCCACCACGGCCCGCGCCGGCCCCGTAGACCGCGCCGCCCGCCGGTGCGCCACCGCCGTAAACGCCGCCCCGACGATCATCGGCTGCCGGGCGGCCGTCAACGTTGCCACGACCCACCGGGTCGACGGGCTCGTCGTCCGGGTCCGACCGTTCGGACCCGGCGGTCGGCGGTCGGCGGCGGGCCCGCACGATGCCGAAGATGCCCGCGCCGACCAGCAGCAGGCCGACCACGCCGACGGCACCGACCAGGTAGGTGATCTCGTCGAAACTCAGCCCGTCGAACCAGGACCGCGAGGCGGCCGGCTTGGCGGCGGCATCGGCCGCGAGCGGCACAGCCGTCGAGGTGGACGGCTGGTAGCTGAGGATGTCCACCGGATCGTCCTCGCTGAACTGGCCGCCGTCGGAGACGGTGACGAAGCTCTTGCCGTCCGGGGTGTAGCTGATCGCCTCGCCGAACGGGTCCGCCAGCGGCGTCACCCGGGGCTTTCCGGTCGTGAGCGCGCCGACGATGTCGCCGCCGGCCACGTCGTACTCGAAGGCATCCGCATAGGTACGCAGGACGACCCGCGCGCCGTCCGGAGAGCGGGCCGCGCCGGTGATCGCGACCCGGCCGAACGTGTTGAGCGGGTTGTCGGTCTCCGTGGCGGGCAGTGCGATGTCGCCGACCTTGCGCATCGGCACCGGGTCGGTGTCGCCGGTCTTCAGGGCCGCCGCCGGGGTGTAGATCTCGGCCTTGCCGCTTGTCACCTTGGTGATGATCAACGGCTTGCCGTCGTCGCCGATGAGGAGCGCCTCGGCGTCGTGCGGCTTGCCCTCGGGGTACGAGAGCCTGTGCAACACGGGCTTGCTGGTGCCGGCCACCGGCATCGACCAGAGCGCCACCCGCTTGCGGCGTTCCTTAGCGGTAACGTTGTCACCGGTGTCAGCGATCCAGAGGGTTTTACCGTCTGGGGAGAGCGCCAGATCCTCGGTGTCGAAAGGGCCAGCGCCCGAATACTGGACGGGCTCCCTCGCGATCTTGCACTTGCTGTCCAGGAAGAAGACCCGCTTGCGCGCCGGGATCTCGGTGCTGTCGTTGATGACGATGTAGCCGCTCTTGGTCGCCACCAGCCCGGACAGCTCCCGCAGACGCTCGTCGGCGACCGTGCACAGCTTCTTGCCGGGGGTGACAGCGGGCGGCTCGGACTGCCCGGGAGCGGGAGCGGCAACGGCCACTCCGGCAAGCGCCACGGTTGCCCCAAGCAGGCCGAGGGCAACCGTGACCGAGGAAACGACGCGGCGCATTCGGCCAGTGTCGCATGCCGCACGTTTCGCGTGGATGACGCCGGGTCCGGTCAGGACCGCCCGACGGCTGCCTTGCCCTGCCTCTCGACGTCGAACGGCGCCAGTTCGGCGGCAAGCGCCGCACTGACCCGGACATGCAGCAGAGTGCCCTCCGCCAGGTGCGAGGTGC
Source organism: Micromonospora sp. NPDC000316 (assembly GCF_042898885.1). NCBI lineage: Bacteria > Bacillati > Actinomycetota > Actinomycetes > Micromonosporales > Micromonosporaceae > Micromonospora > Micromonospora sp. NPDC000316. The sequence goes on along the minus strand of NZ_JBIAZG010000005.1, from coordinate 335,007 downwards.
TGAGCACCTCACCCGTGCGGTGCACCCGGGACACCAGGTCACCCCGGTCGTACGGCAGGACCGCCCGGACCTCCACCGCGGGCTGCGGCAGCCGCTCCTCGATGGCCTCGCGCAGACCGTCGATGCCCCGCCCGGAGTGTGCCGAAACGAATATCGCGTCCGGCCAGAGCCGCTTGAGCCGCAGCAGCGTGTCCTCGTCGGCCGCGTCGGTCTTGTTGACCACCAGCAGCTCGGGAAGCCGGTCCGCGCCCACCTCGGCGAGCACCTCGTGGACAGCCCGGACCTGCTCCTCGGGATCCGGGTGGGTGCCGTCGACGACGTGCACCACCAGGTCGGCTTCCGCGACCTCCTCAAGCGTCGAGCGGAACGCCTCGACGATCTGGTGCGGCAGGTGCCGCACGAAGCCGACGGTGTCGGAGAGGGTGTAGACCCGCCCGTCGGAGGTGGTGGCCTTGCGGGTGGTCGGGTCCAGCGTGGCGAACAGCGCGTTCTCCACAAGCACACCCGCGTCGGTGAGCCGGTTGAGCAGGCTGGACTTGCCGGCATTGGTGTAGCCGGCGATTGCCACCGCGGGGATGGCGTTGCGGGAACGGCGGGCGCGCTTGGTCACGCGTACCGTGCGCATGCTCTTGATCTCGCGGCGCAGCCGGGAGATGCGGTGGCGGATGCGCCGCCTGTCGGTCTCCAGCTTGGTCTCACCGGGACCACGCACACCCACACCGCCGCCAGCGCCGCCGCCGCGACCGCTACCACCGGTCTGCCGGGACAGCGTCTCACCCCAACCACGCAGCCGGGGCAGCAGGTATTGCAGCTGGGCCAGCTCGACCTGCGCCTTGCCTTCCTTGCTCTTGGCGTGCTGGGCGAAGATGTCGAGGATCAGCGCCGTCCGGTCGACAACCTTGACCTTGGTGCGCTGCTCCAGGTTGCGCAGCTGCGACGGGGACAACTCGCCGTCGCAGATGACCGTGTCGGCACCTGTGGAGAGCACCACCGCGCCAAGATCCTCGACCTTGCCGCGGCCGATGTAGGTGGCCGGGTCGGGACGCGAGCGGCGCTGGATCAGCCCTTCGAGCACCTGCGAACCCGCGGTCTCGGCGAGCGCGGCCAGCTCGGTAAGCGAGTTTTCGGCATCGGTGACCGTGCCCTCGGTCCAGACGCCCACCAGGACGACCCGCTCCAGCCGCAGCTGGCGGTATTCCACCTCGGTGACGTCGGTGAGCTCGGTTGACAGGCCCGGGACGCGTCGGAGGGACTGCCGCTCCGACAGCTCCATCTCGCCGGTGGTGACGTCGTCGAGCTCGTCCTCGACCCCGACGAAGCTCTCCTGGTCTCGCAAGCGGTTCTCCTGTCCGTTTTGATAAGTAGAACGTAATCCTGACATGAGACAACAAGCGACGCACCTGCTATATGCCCGTGCTGAGGGTCGCCAAAAGTGGGGGCGACTGCCAGTCGACCTCGTCAACCCGGTAGAAATGCGGGGCGGCGACCGACCGGTCGCACAGCCGTGACGGAGGGACCCCGTGGCCATCACCCGACTGCCGAGCGCCGGATTTTCGATCACCATCCGGATCGCAGTGACCGCAGACGCCTCCTCGATCGGCCGACTCACCACCTCAGTCGGCGAGGCCGGGGCGATCGTCACAGCGCTGGACGTGGTGGACTCGGACCCGACCCACGTGATCGTCGACCTGACCTGCGACACCGCCGACGCCAGCCACGCCGACCAGGTGGTCCAGGCGCTCACGGCGCTGGACGGCGTGGACGTGCGCAAGGTGTCGGACCGGACGTTCCTGCTGCACCTCGGCGGCAAGATCGAAGTCACCTCCAAGGTCGCGCTGCGCAACCGTGACGAGTTGTCCCGGGCGTACACCCCTGGGGTTGCCCGGGTCTGCATGGCCATCGCCGAGAACCCGGCGGACGCCCGCCGGCTGACGATCAAGCGCAACACCGTCGCGGTCGTCAGCGACGGCTCGGCCGTGCTCGGCCTCGGTAACCTGGGCCCCGCCGCGTCGCTGCCGGTGATGGAGGGCAAGGCCGCCCTGTTCAAGCGCTTCGGCGGAGTGGACGCCTGGCCTGTGGTGCTCGACACCCAGGACACCGACGAGATCGTGCAGATCGTCAAGGCGATCGCGCCGGCCTACGGCGGGATCAACCTGGAGGACATCGCCGCGCCGCGCTGCTTCGAGATCGAGGCCCGGCTGCGCGAGGCGCTGGACATCCCGGTCTTCCACGACGACCAGCACGGCACCGCGATCTGCGTGCTGGCCGCGCTCACCAACGCGCTGCGGGTCGTGGGCAAGCAGCTCGCGGACGTCCGGGTGGTGGTCTCCGGAGCCGGCGCCGCCGGCACCGCGATCATGAAGCTGCTGCTGCGCCAGGGCGTCGGCGACATCATCGCGTACGACCGCGAGGGCGCCCTGCACCGCGGGCTGACCGGGCTCAACTCGGCCTGGCAGTGGCTGGCGGACAACACCAACAAGGAGAACTACGCGGGCGACCTGCCCGGCGCGATCCGTGGCGCCGACGTGTTCATCGGGGTCAGCGCGCCGAACCTGCTCACCGGCGAGGACATCGCCCAGATGGCCAAGGACTCGATCGTCTTCGCGCTGGCCAACCCGGACCCGGAGGTCGACCCGCGGGAGGCGCGCAAGTACGCCGCGGTGGTCGCCACCGGCCGCTCCGACCAGCCGAACCAGATCAACAACGTGCTCGCCTTCCCGGGAGTGTTCCGCGGCATGCTGGACGCGCACGCCGAGGAGTTCACCGAGGAGATGGCGCTCGCCGCCGCCCGGGCCATCGCCGACGTGGTCGGTGAGGACAAGATCAACCCGACGGTGATCGTGCCCAGCGTCTTCGACGCGCGGGTCGCCCCTGCGGTCGCCGCGGCCGTACGCGCCGCCGCGAACAACCCGAGCCCGCTCCCGGCCGCCGACCCCGGCCCCGCAGACCTCCCCGAGATCGCCGCAAACGCCAGCGCCACCCCCTGAGCAGTCGCGACGGCCGCCTGGAGGGGTCGTCGCGAGCCCTTTGCTCTGCTTCAACCACCGCAACGGTCGGTGTCCGGATATCGGACACCGGCCGTTGCGTCCGTTGAAGCAGAGCAAAGGAGGCACCTTGCCCCCCGACTGCGGCCAGGCAGATCAGCTTGCCCCCGACTGCGGCCAGGCAGATCAGCTTGCCCCCGACTGCGGCCAGGCAGATCAGCGCACACGGCGACCCGCCAGCGGCGCGCAGGGTCAGGCGGCGGTCGGGAGGGCGTCGAGGTCGACCTCGCCCGTGGCCACCAGCAGAGCCGGGCCGGCGAGCCAGCAGGAGTCGTCGGTGACGGTGACCGTGACCCGACCCCCCGGCACGTCGACCGCGACCACTCCGGTGTCCCGGCCTGCATCACGCAGGGCCACGGCGGCCACCGCGCAGGCACCGGTGCCGCACGACAGCGTCTCGGCGCTGCCACGCTCGTACACCCGCATGAGGGTGTGCTCGTCCACGCCGTCGACCGGCTCGCCGGCCACGATGAACTCCACGTTCACGCCGGCCGGAAAGACAGCCGCGTCGAAGTCGGGCGCGGTCGTGAGGTCCAACGCGCCCAACTCCAGGTCAGGCGGCAGGACGCAGACCAGGTGCGGGTTGCCCACATCCACGACCGTGCCGGACAGCGGCCGCCCGGCGAGGGTGGCGGTGGAGTCGTCGTACAGCCGGGGGCGGCGCATCTCGACCGCTACCGTTTCCCCCTCGATCAGCGCACGCACCACCCCGGCCCGGGTCGCCACCGGCAGCGGCGCGTCCGTCGGCGTCACCCACTTGTTGTCGATCAGGTAGCGGACGAAGACCCGCGAGCCGTTGCCGCACATCTCGGCGAACGAGCCGTCGGCGTTCCAGTAGTCCATGAACCACTCGGCCTCACCGGCCTGCCCGGCGCCATCCGGATGCTTTGCCGCGCGGACCACCCGCAACACCCCGTCCGCGCCGATGCCCCGCCGCCGGTCGCAGAGCGCCGCGACCAACTCCGGGGTCAGGTCGAGCTGACCGTCCGGGTCGGGAAGGAGGACGAAGTCGTTGCCGGTGCCGTGGCCCTTGGTGAACTCCACGCCCCCATCATCGCGCAGCGGCGGGGACCACACGCAGGGCAGCCTCGATCAGGTCCGGCGTCGACGAATCCAGCCACTGGATCCGCGGGTCGCGCCGGAACCAGGAGCGCTGACGGCGGACGAAACGCCTGGTGGCGCGGACCGTCTCGTCGTGCGCCTGCGCCTCGGTCAGCTCACCGGCTAGCAGCCGCAACACCTGCTGGTAGCCGAGCGCCCGGCTGGCTGTCCGACCCTCGGCCAGCCCTCGACCGAGCAGTCCTCGGGTCTCCGCCACCAGGCCGTCGGCCCACATCCGGTCCACGCGTACCGCGATCCGCTCGTCCAGCAGGCCGGTGTCGAGGTCGACGCCGAGCTGCACCGACGGGTAGTACGGCGTCGGCTTCGGCAGCGACGCGGCGAACGGCGCACCGGTCAACTCGATCACCTCGAGCGCCCGGACGATCCGACGGCCGTTACCGGGCAGGATGCTCTCGGCGGCGGCCGGGTCGGCGGCGCGCAGCCGCGCGTACAGGGGCGCAGGGCCCACCTCGGCCAACTCCCGTTCCAGCCGCTCGCGCAGCGCCGCGTCGGTGCCGGGGAACTCGAACCGCTCCAGCACCGCCCGCACGTACAGTCCTGACCCGCCGACCAGCAGCGGCACCCGGCCCCGGGACAGGATGTCGTCAACGGCCGCGCGGGCCAGCCGCTGATATTCCGCGACGCTTGCCGGCTCGGTGACCTCCCAGATGTCGAGCAGGTGATGCGGCACACCGTCCCGCTCGGCGAGGGTCAGCTTGGCGGTCCCGATGTCCATGCCCCGGTAGAGCTGCATCGAGTCGGCGTTGACCACCTCCCCGTCCAGCGCATGCGCCAGAGCGATGCTGAGCGCCGACTTGCCCGCCGCCGTCGGGCCAACCACCGCCACGACCGTGCCGCCGCTCACACCCGCTCCCAGGACGCCACGAAGTAGGCCACGCCGTACGGCGCCGAGTCGTGCAGCAGCTCACCGCGCCACCCGCCGCCGCTCGCCCGGGCCACGGCCGCGAGCACCTGCCACGACGCCCGGCCAGCGACCTTCAACTCCGCCGACAAACCCGGGTCGAGGTCGCGCAGACCGTCCAGGTCCGCCCCGGCCAGGGCCGCCGCAACCCCCTTGTCGTACGCGAGGGCACGCGGATCGTCGTACCCCGGGGACTTCTCGCCCCGGCAGGCCGACCCGTCGCCGAGCACCAGCAACGCGACCCGCTCACCGGCGGTGGCGACCTCCTCTGCGAGCGCGGTCAGCTCGGCGGGACCGGCGTCGGAGGTCACCTGCAGGGCGGTCACCGGCGCGGGGGTCGCCGGGGCGGGGGTCACCGGGGCCGCAGACGCCTGGTGGCGCGCGGCGTGGCGGCCCAGCAGCCAGGCTCCGATGGTCAGGCTCAGCGGCAGCACCGCACCCCGGTCCGGCTGACCGGGGACCAGTGGCACGTCCAGATCGAGGCCCCAGGGCTGCAGCGATCCGGTGGCCGGGGGCCGGATCAGGCCTGTCGTCGGGCCGGTGCCGATCAACACCACCGCGTCCGGTACGGCGGCGAACAGCCGACCGACGGCTGTGTCGCAGGCCGCACGCAGGTCGGCCAACTCGGGCGCCGCCGCTCCTGCCACCTCGGGCATGAGCAGGGGCGGATGCGGGCAGACTGCAGCGGCGACCAGTGGCACTCAATCACCGTAGCGGGAATCCCCGGTGGGTCTGCGCGCCGATCCGGTCAATCGGGCTCTAGGACACCGTATGGTCACGGTCGGCGATAGGCGCTCGACGCGGACCGGGGCGGACCTGTGACAATGCCGGAAGTAACTTGGCTGCGCCGTGGCGGCGACGAGGGGTGATTCCCTCGACGCCGGGAGAACGAGGATGGGCACATGAGCGACTGGACTGCCTTCGGACGGGTGGACGCGGACGGCACCGTCTACGTCAAAACCACCGAGGGCGAGCGGGTGGTCGGATCCTGGCAGGCGGGGGCACCGGAGGAGGGCCTGGCGCACTTCGCACGCCGCTTCGCCGACCTGGTCACCGAAGTGGACCTGACCGAGGCACGGCTCAACTCGGGCGCGGCGGACGCCGGGCACTCGTTGAGCACGATCCGGCGGATCCGCGCCTCGCTGCCCGAAGCCCACGTGGTCGGCGACATCGACGCCCTGGCCGCGCGACTGGACAAGCTGGCCACCCTCGCCGAGGAGAAGGCCGCCGAGGCGCGTGCCGCCCGGGACGCCGCCCGCGGTGAGGCCCTGGCCCGCAAGACCGCGCTTGTCGAGGAGGCGGAGAAGCTGGCCGCCGAGTCCACCGGCTGGAAAACCGCCGGGGACCGGCTCAAGGAGATCCTCGACGAGTGGAAGACCATTCGCGGGGTCGACAAGAAGGCCGACGGCGAGTTGTGGAAGCGGTTCGCCGCCGCCCGGGACGGCTTCACCAGGCGTCGGGGCGCCCACTTCGCCACCCTTGACTCGCAGCGCAAGCAGGCGCAGACCGCCAAGGAAGAGCTGGTCGCCGAAGCGGAGAAGCTCAAGGACTCCACCGAGTGGGCCGCCACGGCCAACCAACTCAAGGAGCTGATGACGCAGTGGAAGGCCGCGCCGCGCGCCTCGAAGGAGGCCGAACAGAAGCTCTGGGAACGGTTCCGGGCCGCGCAGGACGCCTTCTTCAGCCGGCGCAGCGAGGTCTTCTCCGCTCGGGACAACGAGCAGCGCGGCAACCTGGAGCGTAAGCAGGCCCTGCTGGCCGAGGCCGAGGCGTTGGACATCGACGGTGACCCGAAGGGCGCCCAGGCCAAGCTGCGGGAGATCCAGGCCCAGTGGCACGAGGCCGGCCGGGTGCCCCGCGAGGCCGCCACCGGGCTGGAGCGCCGACTGCGCGCCATCGACGACAAGGTCCGCGACGTGATGGACTCGGCGTGGCGTCGTACCACTAAGGAGGACAACCCGCTGCTCGCCCAGATGCGGGCCCAGGTGGCCGAGGCCGAGGAACGGCTGGCCCGGGCGCAGAGCGCCGGGGACACCCGCCGGATCAAGGAAGCCGAGCAGGCCCTCGCCTCGAAGCGCCAGTTCCTCCAGCTCGCCGAGCAGGCCGGCTGACCTAACGCGTTCCGGGAGCCCTCGACCCTCGACTGGGCCGGGGGCTCCCGCATGTCCGCGCCCCGCGCCCCGCGCCCCGCGCCCCGCGCCCCGCGCCCCGCGCCTCACGGCAAGATCAACACAACTTCAGGGAAGTTGCTGCCTCCGACGCGCGGGAAGCAGCAATATCCGCGATGTTGTGTGGATCTTGCCGTGAGGCGGGAGCGGGAGCGGGAGGTGGGCGTCCCGGTTGACGCATTGAGGTGGGCTGATGAGAATGGGCGACGGAGTCAGGTAGGGCCACCGGCACGAGGGCAACGACCGCGGGACACCGCAGTCACGGGTCGCCGGTGAGCTTCCGCGAGTGTCCCCGTCCGCGTGACATGGACCGTCGCGCACTGTCCGCGTACCCACATGGGAGCGTGACGTGCCGACGGCCGCTCGCCCGCGCCCGCCCTCGGCCGGCGTGGGCCTCCGAAGTGGAGCTCGCATGTTCCGTCCCAAAGCTCTCGGCGGTGCGCTGACCGCGCTCGCCACCGCCGCGGCCGGCGTCTTCATCGCCGCCGCGGTCAGCACCAGCCCGGCCGTCGCCGCTGGCACGGGTACCGGCTATCTGCACACGAACGGCAACAAGATCGTGGACAGCACCGGCACGACTGTCCGGTTGACGGGCATCAACTGGTTCGGCATGGAGACCGACAACAAGACTTTCCACGGGCTGTGGTCGAACAACCCGTGGCGGGGGCAGCTCGAAAAGATGGCCAGCCTGGGCTACAACACGTTGCGGGTGCCGTACTCGAATGACGCGCTGAAGCCGGGCGCGACCGCAAGTGGGGTCAACGACTTCGTCAACCCGGACCTGGTCGGGCTGTCGCCGTTGCAGATCCTGGACAAGGTGATCGACTACGCCGGCAGCAAGGGGATGCGGATCATCCTGGACCGGCACCGGCCGACGGCGGCCGGGCAGTCGCCGCTGTGGTACACGTCGACGGTCTCCGAGGCGACCTGGATCAACGACTGGAAGATGCTCGCCCAGCGGTACGCGGGCAATCCCACCGTGATCGGCGCGGACCTGCACAACGAGCCGCACGCCGAGGGCACCAACCCGGCGGCCACCGGCGCGTGTTGGGGCTGCGGCGACACCACCCGGGACTGGCGGCTGGCCGCCGAGCGGGCCGGTAACGCAATCCTCGGTGTCCAGCCCAACTGGTTGATCTTCGTGGAGGGGGTGAGCTGCCCCAGCGGTGGCCTCTCCAACGTGTGGGACAACGACCCGAGCAACGACGAGGACTGCGGCTGGTGGGGTGGCAACCTGTCGAAGGCCGGCCAGTTCCCGGTGCGGCTGAACGTCGCCAACCGGCTCGTCTACTCCCCGCATGAGTACGCCACGAGCGTCTACGAGCAGGAGTGGTTCAAGGCCGCCGACTACCCGGCAAACCTGCCGGCCATCTGGGACAAGTACTGGGGTTACCTGCACAAGCAGAACATCGCGCCGATCATGATGGGCGAGTTCGGCAGCACCCTTGCCGACCCTCGGGACAAGGTGTGGCTGGAGAAGTTGATGGCGTACACCGGGACGGGGGTGACCGGAATGTCCTTCACCTACTGGTCGTGGAACCCCAACTCCGGTGACACAGGTGGCATCGCGCTCGACGACTGGACGAACATCAACACCGCCAAGCAGGCGATCCTCCAGCCGTACCTGATCGCGCCTTCCGGTGGCGGCGGTCCGTCGTCGTCGCCGACGGCCACGGCGTCGCCCACAGGCGGTCCGAGCAACCCGCCGACAGGTGCCTGTACGGCCACCTACAAGCAGGTCAACGCCTGGCCGGGCGGCTTCCAGGGCGAGTTGACCGTGAAGAACACCGGCTCGGGCGCGGTGAATCCGTGGTCGGTGACCTGGAGTTGGCCGTCCGGGGTGACGCTGGGCAGCGGTTGGAACGCCACGGTCACGCAGACCGGCACGACGGTCACGGCTGCCGCACCGAGCCACGCCCCGTCGTTGCCGGCGGGCGCGTCGGTCACCGTGGGCTTCACCGCCAACGGCACCGCCACCGCCCCGGCGACTGTGAAGCTCAACGGCGCCAGCTGCTGAGACGGGCACGCAGGACGGCCGGTATCGCTTGACGGGTACCGGCCGTCCCGGCGATTTACATTCAATGACGTCTATGGTTCCATCGGGAAAGCGTTTGCCTGCTGGCAGGTGGGCGCGAGCGCGGGAGCCGCTTTCCTTCACGTACCTGAACTGGCGGGCCCGAGGACCGACAGGTCCCGGCCGATATCGCCGCCCACGGGCATGGGCGTCGCGACGGTGCGTCCGCCTCACCGAAAGGAAGCAGCATGCGCACAGCACAGCGTCGGATGACGCTGATCGCCACCACCGCCGCGGCCACCGCCACCCTGCTCACCGCAGGCCTCCTGACCGCCGTCTCGGCCCAGGCCGCCGCCGGCTGCCAGGTCGCCTACTCCGTCGCCAGCCAGTGGCCGGGCGGTTTCACCGGCAACGTCACAGTCACCAACCTCGGCGACCCCGTCTCCGGGTGGACGCTGCGCTGGTCGTACGGGGCCGGCCAGCAGGTCAGCCAGGCGTGGGGCGCCACCGTCTCGCAGAGCGGCAGCCAGGTGTCGGCGGCAAACGTCGACTACAACGGCACCCTGGCGACGAACGGCAGCGCCTCGTTCGGCTTCAACGCAAGCTGGAACAACTCCAGCAACCCGCTGCCGACCAGCTTCACCCTGAACAACGTGGCCTGCACCGGCGGCACCACGCCGACCACGCCCGCCAACCCGTCGCCCAGCACGCCGGCGCCGAGCAACCCGCTGCCCAGCGACCCGGTGCCGAGCATTCCGCCGCAGACCGGCCTCGTCGGCTGGGCCACCCAGAACGGCGGCACCACGGGCGGCGGTGGCGCGCCGACGACCACAGTCACCAACGCCTCAGCGCTGACGAGCGCGCTGAACGCCACAGGTTCCGCGGTGATCCGGGTGTCCGGGACGATCTCCTGCTCGGGCATGCTGCGGGTCCGGTCCAACAAGACGATCCTCGGCAACTCCGGCGCGACAATCGCCGGCTGCGGACTCAACATCAGCGGCGACCGCAACATCATCATCCGGAACCTGACCTTCCGGAACTGGAACGACGACGCGATAAACGTGCAGGAGTCGGCCACCAACATCTGGATCGACCACAACAGCTTCAGCAGCGGGTACGACGGCGCTGTCGACATCAAGCGCGGGTCGGACTTCGTCACCGTGTCGTGGAACCGGGTCTTCAACCACGACAAGACGATGCTGCTCGGCCACAGCGACGACAACGGCGGCGAGGACATCGGTCACCTGCGGGTGAGCTACCACCACAACTGGTTCGACGGCAGCAACCAGCGCAACCCCCGGGTGCGGTTCGGCAACCCGGTGCACGTGTTCAACAACTACTACCGGGCCAACGGTGGATATGGGGTGGCCTCCACGGAGAACGCGGGTGTGCTCGTCGAGGGCAATTACTTCGAGAACGTCCGCGACACGTACCACCTCGGTGAGGGCGACTCCGGCCCGGGCCGCATCGTCGCCCGCAACAACCACTTCGTCAACTCGCCCACCGGGCAGGCCGGCGGCAGCGTCGCCAGCATCCCGTACCCCTACCAACTGGACACGGCGAGCAACGTCAAGTCCATCGTGACGGCCGGCGCCGGCGCCGGACGGATCACTGTCTGAGCTATGGCCCCCTGTTAACGCCTGGCGTTTAACAGGGGGCCCTTCCTTGCACTAGTGGGTGGCGCAGCCCGCTGTGGGCGCGGGGGCGACCGCCGGAGCGCCGATCGTGGGCAGACCCAGCAACACCCCTGGGGTACGCGGGGAGCGGCCCGCCTCGGCGGCGTCGCCGGCCCGGGTGCGGCGGTGCGCCACCGGCGCGCCGTCGGCGTTGAGGTGGTGCGGCGCGGCGTACGTGATCGTGGTGTGCACGATGTCGCCCGGCCGGATCTGGCCGGCAAGCGACTCCGCGCCCGGAGCCTCGGTCGCGAAGTGCACGAGTCGACCGTCGCGGGCCCGGCCGGACATCCGCCCGGTCCGCTCGTCCTTACGACCCTCACCGACCGCGACGAGCACCTCGACGGTCTCCCCCACCAGGCGCTTGTTCTCCGCCCAGGTGATCTCCTCGACGGTGGCGATCAGCCGCTCGTAGCGCTCCTGCACGACAGCCTTGGGCAGTTGGCCGTCCATCGTCGCGGCCGGGGTGCCGGGGCGCTTCGAATACTGGAAGGTGAATGCCGACGAGAACCGGGCCTCGCGGACCACGTCCAGGGTGCGCTGGAAGTCGGCCTCGGTCTCGCCGGGGAAGCCGACGATGATGTCTGTGGTGATCGCCGCGTCCGGCATCGCCGCCCGGACCTTCTCGATGATCCCCAGGTAGCGCTCGGAGCGGTAGGACCGGCGCATCGCCCGGAGCACGTCGTCGGAGCCGGACTGCAACGGCATGTGCAGCGAGTGGCAGACGTTAGGCGTCTCGGCCATCGCCGCGATCACGTCGTCGGTGAAGTCCTTCGGGTGCGGGCTGGTGAACCGGACCCGCTCCAGGCCGTCGATGTCGCCGCACGCGCGCAGCAGCTTGCCGAACGCGTACCGGTCGCCGAACTCGGCGCCGTAGGAGTTGACGTTCTGCCCGAGCAGCGTCACCTCCAGCACGCCCTCGTCGACAAGCGCGCGCACCTCGGAGAGGATGTCGCCGGGGCGGCGGTCCTTCTCCTTGCCGCGCAGGGAGGGCACGATACAGAACGTGCAGGTGTTGTTGCAGCCCACCGAGATCGACACCCAGCCGGCGTACGTCGACTCGCGGCGGGTCGGCAGCGTGGACGGGAAGACGTCGAGGGATTCGAGGATCTCCACCTCGGCGGCGGCGTTGTGCCGGGCCCGCTCCAACAGCACCGGCAGCGAGCCGATGTTGTGCGTGCCGAACACGACGTCCACCCAGGGCGCCTTGCGGACGATCTCGCCGCGGTCCTTCTGCGCCAGGCAGCCACCGACGGCGATCTGCATGCCGGGGTGCTTGTCCTTCACGGGGCGCAGATGACCGAGGTTGCCGTAGAGGCGGTTGTCGGCGTTCTCCCGCACCGCGCAGGTGTTGAAGACGACGACGTCCGCGGTGTCGTCGGCCTGGGGCGCACGCACGTAGCCGGCCTGTTCGAGCAGGCCGGAAATGCGCTCGGAGTCGTGCACGTTCATCTGGCAGCCGTAGGTACGCACCTGATAGGTGCGCGGGCTGCCCGCCGCTGCGGTAGTCATGACCCGGACAGCGTATCCGGGTCGGCCGGATCCCCCGAACCGAGGAGCAACCGATATGTGTCGGAGCATCAAGACGTTGCGTGAGCCGTTCACCCCGCAGGTGACCGACGCGGACGTCGAGGCGGCGGCGTTGCAGTACGTCCGGAAGATCTCAGGCTTCCGGGCGCCCGCCGCGCACAACGCCGCCGCGTTCGACGCCGCCGTGGCCGCCGTCGCCGAGGCCACCCGCACCCTGCTCGACCAGTTGGTGGTCCGGGGCGCCGCACCGGCCGCCGTCGCCGACCAGCCGGCCGTCGCTCACGGCTGAGCGCCCACGACACCCGACGCCGGCCCGCACGAGGCGGGCCGCCCGGTCAGGCAGCGGCGAGCGCCGGTGCGACCGTGTCGGGCGCCCAACGCGAGCGGTGACACTGCGACCAGCCCCGGCAGCCCGGGTCGGCGACTGTGCAGAGCCGCTGGCGGCTGAGCACCTCACCGTCGTCGGTTTCCCGCACGTCGAAGTGCACCGGACGGACCGTGCCGTCCGGTGCGACGAGCAGGTGCCGGCCGGCGTCGAGCGTGTCGTCGCGCAGCAGGCAGTTGCGGTCCAGCAGACGGGCCAGCGCGGCGATGCTGGCGTGCTCGCCGAGCTGCTCGGGCACCCCGTAGCAGTCGACCACCGTCCCGAACTCGCCAGGCGTCTGCCAGACGTCGCACACCACCGCGTACGCCGGCAGCCGAGCCGGGTCGGCCACGGCCAACGGCATCACCACCCGACCGAGCGCCTCGGCCAGCGCCGGGTAGACCTCAACGGGTCGTGCCCGGTCGATTCTCCAGTTCCACAGCTCGGTCATTCCGCCTCCTCGCTGCGTTCGTCCCACCGGCCTCCGAATCGGGCCTTACACACGATGGTGGGGGGCATTTGACCCCAGCCGGGGGCAAGTTACCGGTCTGTGACCATTCCGGGCAAAATTTCCCTGCGATGCATTGCTCCGAGTAGCGGGAAGGTGACAGTTTATCGGGTATGGTGCGCGATCCCCACCACCGCCACCGCGTGTTCGACGACGGCCGCCGGGCGGGTCACCGCAGGACGACGAGGTGCGCGCTGCGGGGCAGCAACTCCCCCACCACGGGCGCGCCGGGCACCTCGCCGGCGACCAGCAGGCCACCGGAGGTCTGCGCGTCGGCCAGCAGCAACCGCTCGCTCTCGTCCACGCCACCGAAATCGGTCCACGGGGTGACCCACTCCAGGTTGCGCCGGCTGCCGCCGCTGACGTACCCGTCGCGCAGCGCCTCCCGGGCTCCGGCCAGGTAGGGCACCCGGGCCGTGTCGATGGCGACGGTGAGCTGGCTGGCGCGGGCCAACTTCGAGGCGTGCCCGAGCAGACCGAACCCGGTCACGTCGGTGCCGCAACGGATCCCTGCGGCGACAGCCGCCCGGGAGGCGTCCCGGTTGAGCGCGCTCATCGTCGCCACGGCCTCCGGGAAGCTCTCGCCGGTGTTCTTGTGCCTGGTGTTGAGCACGCCCACCCCGAGCGGCTTGGTCAGCGACAGCGGCATCCCAGCTCGCCCAGCGTCGAGAGTGATCAACTCCTCAGTGCGGACCGTGCCGGTGACCGCGAGGCCGTACTTCGGGCCGTCGTCGTCCACACTGTGCCCGCCGGCCAGGTGGCAGCCGGCCTCCCGGGCCACGTCCTGACCGCCGCGCAGCACCTCGCCGGCCAACTCCATCGGCAGCACGTCGCGCGGCCAGCAGAGCAGGTTGAGCGCGACGAGCGGGACACCGCCCATCGCGTACACGTCGGAGAGCGCGTTGGCCGCCGCGATCCGCCCCCAGTCGTAGGCGTCGTCGACGACAGGGGTGAAGAAGTCGGCGGTGCTGACCAGGCCGGTCCGCTCGTCCAGGCGGACCACCGCGGCATCGTCGCCGTGGTCCAGGCCGACAAGCAGTTCGGCGGTGCCGGTGGCCGGGCCGAGGCCCGCCACCATGATCTCCAGTTCGCCCGGGGGAATCTTGCAGGCGCAGCCCCCGCCGCGGGCGTAGCGGGTCAGCCTCACCGGTTCGGTCATCCTTCTATGATCTCGGTTACGATCGGTCGACGCCACCAAACACTGCTGTCGATGACCGAGGTTGAACCTCCGGCACGAGTTGGAACGGTGTTACCGCTCCGTGACCAACCGAGTTGCATTCCGCCACATGAGGCCGCCTACAGTTGCCCCAACCAGGGGGTCATCCGACCCCGATCCGGGAGACGACAGGGGACGGTGGACGACGTGACGACGGGCGAACCGCTCATCGTGCTGGATGCGGTCAACAAGTGGTTCGGGCCGCTGCACGTGCTGGACAACGTCTCGCTGTCGGTGGGTCGGGGTGAGGTCGTCGTGGTCATCGGCCCGTCCGGCTCCGGCAAGTCGACGCTGTGCCGCACCATCAACCGACTTGAGCCGATCAACTCCGGCACCATCATCTTCGACGGCCAGCCGCTGCCGGCCGAGGGCAAGCCGCTCGCGAAGCTGCGCAGCGAGGTGGGCATGGTCTTCCAGTCCTTCAACCTCTTCGCCCACAAGACCATCCTCGAGAACGTCACCCTCGGCCCGGTAAAGGTCCGCAAGGAGAAGCCGGCGGCCGCCCGCGAGCGCGGCCTGGCCCTGCTCGACCGGGTCGGCATCGCCAACCAGGCGGACAAGTTCCCGGCCCAGCTCTCCGGCGGCCAGCAGCAGCGGGTGGCAATCGCCCGAGCGCTGGCCATGCAGCCCAAGGCGATGCTCTTCGACGAGCCGACAAGCGCCCTGGACCCGGAGATGGTCGGTGAGGTGCTCGACGTGATGACCTCGCTGGCCAGCGACGGCATGACGATGGTCGTGGTCACCCACGAGATGGGCTTCGCCCGGCACGCCGCGAACCGGGTCATCTTCATGGCCGACGGTCAGCTGGTCGAGGACGCCCCGCCGGCGGAGTTCTTCGCCAACCCGCGCAGCGAGCGGGCCAAGGACTTCCTCTCCAAGATCCTCACGCACTAGGCGTCCGTAGTTGGAGCACGCCGCCCCCGGTGGTCGCTCCGTTGATGAAGGAGAAAAATATGCGTATCAAGCGCGTTGCGGCAATCGCCGCTGTCGCCGCTCTGGCGCTCGGCCTCACCGCCTGCGGTGGAGACGACGACGCGGAGGGCACCGGCTCCGGCAGCAAGTCCTTCGCCGCCGGCAGCACCATGGAGAAGCTGAACAAGGCCCAGAAGATCAAGATCGGCACCAAGTTCGACCAGCCCGGCTTCGGCCAGAAGGGCCTGTCGGGCAAGCCGGAGGGCTTCGACGTCGAGGTCGCCAAGATCATCGCCAAGGAGCTTGGCATCTCCGACGACAAGATCGAGTGGGTGGAAGCCCCCTCGAAGGTCCGCGAGGACGTGATCGTCAACGGCACCGTCGACCTGGTCGCCGCGACCTACACGATCAACGACAAGCGCAAGGAGCGCATCGCCTTCGCAGGCCCGTACTACGAGGCCGGCCAGAACATCATGGTCAAGAAGGACGAAGCCGCTATCACCGGTCCGGACTCCTTCAAGGACGGCACCAAGAAGGTCTGCTCGGTCACCGGCTCCACGCCGGCCGAGGAGATCAAGAAGTACGTCAAGGACGTCGGCTCGCAGCTGGTGCTCTTCGACACCTACGACAAGTGCCGCGACGCCCTCAAGGGCGGCCAGGTTGACGCCGTCACCACGGACAACGTGATCCTGCTCGGCTACATCGCCAAGGACGAGGCGTCCTTCAAGCTGGCCGGCGCCAACTTCACCAAGGAGCCGTACGGCATCGGTGTGAAGAAGGAAGACAACGACTTCCGCAGCTTCATCAACGACACGCTGGACAAGGCTGTCGCCGACGGTAGCTGGAAGAAGGCCTGGGACGACACCGCCGGCAAGTTCGGCGCCGAGCTGGGCTCCGCGCCCACCATCAACCGCTACTGATCCTTCGATCTGGAGGGTGGGGAGGAACACCGACCCGTGAACGTGCTCATCGACAAGTTCGACGTCTTTGCGGGTGGATTTTGGCTCACCCTCCAGATCTGCTTACTCGCCGCGATCGGCGCCCTCATCCTGGGCGCCATCGTGGCGGTACTCCGCATCTCCCCGGTGCCGCCGCTACGCGCACTCGGCACCAGCTATGTGAACATCTTCCGTAACCTGCCGCTGACCGTTGTGATGTTCTTCGCCGCCTTCGGTCTGCCGGCGCTCGGCTCCAACGCGGACTTCCTCCGCATCCCGGTGATCGACTCGCTGTTCACCCGACTCGGCACCGACCTGCCGTACTTCCGGTTCGCGCTTATCGCCCTGGTGCTCTACACCGCGGCGTTCGTCTGCGAGGCACTGCGGTCCGGCGTCAACGCGGTACCCCCCGGCCAGGCTGAGGCCGCGCGGTCGCTGGGCCTGACCTTCGGGCAGAACCTGCGGTTCGTGGTGCTGCCGCAGTCCTGGCAGGCCTCGGTGGTGCCGCTCGGCTCGGTGATCATCGCCATGATCAAGAACTCGGCGCTTGCCGGCTTCTTCGGTGTGGTCGGCGACCTGTCAGCGACAGCCGACCAGCTCACCGGCGCCGAGGGCTACGCCTTCATCCCGGTGGCAATCGGCATCTCGGTCGGTTACCTGATCATGACCGTGCCGCTCGGCACCCTGCTGGACCGGATCGAGAAGCGACAGGCGGTGGCCCGATGAGTCAGCAGACAAGCGTCCTCTACGACGTTCCCGGGCCCCGGCAGCGGCGAATCACGCTGATCAGCAGCATCGCCGCCGGGCTGGTCCTGCTCGTCGGCGCCTACTTCCTTGTCTACCGACCCCTGGACGAAAAAGGCCAGTTGTCGATGGACCTGTGGGGTCCGCTGATCGACCCCTCCAACGAGAACTTCACCCTCGTCTGGGAGCGGATCGGCATCGGCTTCAAGAACACCCTGATCGCGGCGGCGCTGGCCATCGTGGCCTCCCTGGTGGTCGGCACGCTGCTGGCGATGCTGCGGATCCAGCTCAAGAGCCTCACCGGCCGCAGGTTCACCGGGCTCGCCACGCCACTGTCCTACCTGCTGCGCGGGCTGAGCACGCTGCTCTCCGCGATCACCCGGGTCTGCGTCGAGGTGTTCCGCGGCCTGCCGGTGGTCATCACCATCTTCTTCGTGGCCCGCGGCTTCCCCGAGTTCGGCGTCACCTTCGACAACCTGTGGTATCTGGTCATCGGCCTCACCATCTACAACTCGGTGGTGATCGGCGAGATCCTGCGCTCCGGCATGGAGGGCCTGCCCGGCGGGCAGGGCGAGGCCGCAGCCGCGCTCGGTCTCTCACCGTTCCAGTCGACCCGAATGATCCTGCTGCCGCAGGCGTTCCGGATCATGCTGCCGGCGCTGATCAGCCAGCTCGTGGTCGTGCTCAAGGACACCTCGCTCGGCTTCATCATCAGCTACGAGGAGACCCTGAACATCGGCAAGCAGATCATCGGCGCACTGGGCAACCCCATCCAGGTGTACGTCGTGATCGCCGTCCTCTTCATCGCGGTCAACTACTCGCTGTCGAAGCTCGCGCAGTACGTCCAGCGCCGGCTCGCCCGGGGCCGCAAGACCGCCAACACCCCGGCACAGGCCCCGCCCCCCGCGGCACTGATGTCCCAGGCCGAGGGCGCCGGCGGCGTCTGACCCACACCCCGCACGCAGTGCAGAAGGGCCAGCCCGGCATCCGGGCTGGCCCTTCTCGCTTCTCCTCGACAGGGGTCGAGGACCCGGATCAGCGGGCGATCTCGGTGACCCGGGACTCGCGGACCACCGTGACCCGGATCTGACCCGGATAGGTCAGCTCCTCCTCGATCTGCTTGGCCACGTCCCGGGCCAGCACGGCCGCCCCGATGTCGTCCACGTCGTCCGGCTTGACCATCACCCGGATCTCCCGGCCGGCCTGCATGGCGAAGACCTTGTCCACGCCGATCTTGCCGGCGGCGATCTCCTCGATCCGCTCCAGCCGCTTGACGTACGCCTCAAGACTTTCCCGGCGCGCACCCGGCCGACCACCCGAGCAGGCGTCGGACGCCTGGGTGAGCACGGCCTCGATGGTCTGCGGCGGCACCTCGTTGTGGTGCGCCTCGATGGCGTGCACCACGTCCTCGTGCTCGCCGTACTTGCGAGCCAGGTCGGCGCCGATGATGGCGTGGCTGCCCTCCACCTCGTGGGTGAGCGCCTTGCCGATGTCGTGCAGGAACGCCGACCGCTTGATTGTCGGCACGTCCAGCCGCAGCTCGGCCGCCATGATGCCGGCGATGTGTGCGGTCTCGACCAGGTGCTTGAGGACGTTCTGCCCGTACGACGTGCGGTAACGCAATCGGCCCAGCAGGGTGACCAACTCCGGGTGGATCTCGGTGATGCCGACCTCGACCAGGGCGTCCTCGGCGGCACGGAGGCAGAGCTGCTCCACCTCCTGGCGGGCCAGGTCGTAGACCTCCTCGATCCGGTGCGGGTGGATCCGCCCATCCAGCACGAGCTTCTCCAGGGTGAGCCGGCCGACCTCCCGGCGCACCGGGTCGAAGCAGGAGAGCAGCACCGCCTCGGGGGTGTCGTCGATGATCAGGTTGACACCTGTCACCGACTCGAAGGCGCGGATGTTGCGCCCCTCCCGACCGATGATCCGACCCTTCATCTCGTCACCGGGCAGGTGCAGGACACTTACCACGCTCTCGGCGGTCTGCTCGCTTGCCACCCGCTGGATCGCGTCCACGACGATGTGCCGGGCCCGCTGCTCGGCGGTGTTGCGGGCGTCGGACTCGATGTCCCGCACCAGCAGCGCCGCCTCCCGCTTGGCAGACGTCTCGATCGCCTCGATCAGCTCCAGCCGGGCCGCGTCGGCCGTGAGGCCGGCCACCCGTTCCAGCTCACGGCGGCGCAGCTCCTCCGCCTCGGCCAGCTCGGCCTCGCGCTGGGCGACAGCCGACTCCCGCGCCGCGAGGGCGGCGCTCGCCGCGGTGAGCTGCCGCTCCCGCTCGGCGAACCGCTCCACCTCCTCGGTGTGCAGCCGCTCCCGCTCGTCCATCCGCGCCGCCCGGCGCTCCACCTCGGCAGCCTGCTCCCGAGTGGTGGCGGCGAGGACCGCGACCTCCCGCTCGCCGCTGCGGCGGGCCGTCGTACGCAGTTGCTCGGCGTCCGCCTCGGCCTGCTTGTGCGCCCGTTCCAGCACGGTGTCCGCCTCGGCGCGGGCGTCGTCGAGCATCCGCCGGGCCTCGGCCCGCGCCGCTTTCGCCTCGGCCGTCGCGGCCGCCGCCTCGGTACGCGCGGCGGCAGCCGCCGACTTCGCCACGTCGATCGTGCTGTTCGCCTGGTCCGCCGCGTTGCGCAGGGCGGCCAGCGACTGCTCCTGACGGTCCTTCTCGGCGATGAAGGCCGGATCCTCCGGGGCCGGTGCCGCACCCATCCGGCGCAACGTCCGCACGCCGACCAGCACCGCCACGACCACCACCACGGCGAGGATCAGGACGGCCGCGAGGAGCACGACGTCGAGGGCATTCATGCCGGGACCCCGCTGGGTCTACCGGTGAACCTGTGCCGCCGCCCCGCCATGGCCGCCTCCCCTGAACGTCAAGACCGCAGCGACTGTGCCATAGGCACACTCCTGCGGCTGTGGACGCCCGACCGGAGCGGCTGGCCGTGGGTAGCTCTCTCCGCCGGCGGTGCCCGCAGGCAACGTCGGCGACCGGGTGCAGTTGTCGCGGCGTTCCGGACCGGCCAGTCCGGAGCTGCCACCAAAGGCCGCGGAGTCGGCCAAAGTGATGCTGTTCTGTTACGCGATCTATGTTGTGGACTTAGCCTGCGTTGGTCGGGCAATGTGAGCCTGTATGGCGAGGCTAGGTCGCCGGGGGTGGTCTGGTCAAGAAGTCATGATCAAACCCCCCGAACGGAGAGAAGTTGCAGGGTCACGGAGAGCCAACATTTGCCCGGACACTGCTGGACAAATCTCGCCACAGCCCGGCCAGCCATCGGTGATCGCCACTGCTAGCGGGGGTCCAGACGCGGGTTCAGCTCAGGCCGTCGGGGCCGCCGGGCACCCTCGCCGCCCGGACCGCCAACACCGACGGTGACTGTCCTCGATCTTCCACTCAATGGTCAAGCAGTCGCGGTGGACTGCGGATGACCCCGGCGCCGACGGGTGCCGGCAGGGGTGTCGGCGGATGACATCAGGTCAGCGGGCACCGGCGGCGAGCGCGGCGGCGACCAGCGCCGCGTTGTCGGGCGCGGGGGTGCCGTCGGGCAACTGAAGGGTGTCTTCGAGGCCGATCCGCGTGTGCAGGCCCCTTCGGACCGCCTCGGCGAGCACCGGCCAGGTGCCCGGCCCCTCGGCGTGCAACAGCACCGGCACAGCGGCAGGGCTACCGGCCACCCCGCGCGCGGCGTCTCGGTGCCCGACCTCCCCGCGCGCGGCGTCTCGGTGCCCGGCCGGTAGTGCGGTGAGCATTCGCGCCGCGTCGGCAAGCGCCACGTCAGGCTGCTCGGCCATGCACTCGACGAGGATCCGGCCGACCGGCACCCGCCAGCCCCGGTACGCGGCGACCGCCTCGACCGTCCAGAGCCCCACCTCCACCATGACGCCCCGCTCGTGCAGCGCCGCCGCGACCGCTTCGGCGCCCTCCTCGTGGGCGTTGACCGAGGCGAAGTCCGGCAGCACCTGCCAGGCCCGGACCGCCGCCACCCGGGCGGCCGGGTCCGGCTCGATCCAGGCGCCGGTGCTCACCCCGACGGGCAGCCCGGGGCGGGTCGTCCGGATCGCGGCCAGCGCCTCGGCTATCGCGTCGGGGTGGAGCGACTCGATACCGGCCGAGTCCCGTGGATGCACGTGCACAGCCGCCACACCGAGTGCTGCACAGCGGGCCGCGTCGGCGGCCAGCTCGGCCGGGGCGATCGGCACGGCCGGGTGCTCCGCACTACCTCGGCCACCGTTGAGGCACGCCTTCAGCATCAGCACCACCCGCCATCGGAGCCGCTGACCAAGAAGACCCACCGACGCGTCGACATCGTCGTAGTCTTCCCCAACCGGCAGTGGGTCATCCGCCCTCCTGGCGCGGCGCTGGCCGGGCCACACCGACGACAGAACCGCGAGCCGCAGCCACCTATCGTGCAATGAATGTGCAGCGACAGCCGCGCCGCCGCGTCAATTCGCGTGCGATGTCAATTGGCTGAGGCGTGCTCCAATCAGAACTTGAAGAGGTTGCGAAGGCTCGACAAATGTGCCGATGACCGAACCGCCGGTGGCGCAAATCAGCCCTAATCCGATTTCGGCCACCAACGAACCTCCGGCGGCTAAACGGTCCCTCGACCCGGCCGGGTGGTCCGCCGAGGACATCGGCCGAGGACCTTCCATCAGGCCGGCGATCAGCCCCTGGGCGCATGTCCGAAACCTTGGCCGCTGTCCACACCGACGGCGCCACGCCGATAATCGACACCACCCAGGAGGAAAAGGGCCCGTCGGGTTTACCGATCCGAAATCGTGGCGTGAATCCAACAGACGCCGAACTTCAGTGGTGGTAAACCCCTCGAAGGGCTGGACACTCGACGGAATACATCTGCGGTGCTTGACCTGAAAAAACGCCCCTTGTTTGAATGATCACCTCGCATGACCTTCCTCATAGGAAGGTCGCAGCCAGGCCAGCGACGAACACGGTGGGGTCGCAACGATGCCTGGCTGAACTCTGCCGCGACATTCCCAGAAGGGACGTCACCTTGCGTACACCGCGCCGCCGTTACCTCACCCTGATGGCCGCCTTACTGCTCGCCCCCACGATCGCGCCAGGGCTGGCCAACGCCAACGGCCCGTTCGTCCCGCCGGGTCAGGAGACCGTCAACCGCTCCTCGATGCTCAGCGCCGCAGAGGTCTCGGCTGAACTCCGCTCGCTGGCAGCCCGCAGCAAGGGCGCCCTCCGCGTGGAGGAGATCGGCCGCAGCGGGCAGGGTCGCCCGCTGGAGGTTGCCTACATCGGCACCGGGAGCACCCGGGTCTGGATCCAGGGCCGAATCCACGGCAACGAGCCCTACGGCGCCGAAGCCTCGCTGGACTTCCTGAAGACCCTGGTGTCCGGCGGCAAGCACGCGCGGGACGTTCTGAAGCAGATCAGCTTCGCGATCATCCCGCTCTACAACCCCGACGGCTCTGAGGCCTTCCGGCGGCAGGACAGCATCAACAACATCGACCTCAACCGCGACTGGGGGGTCGACCGGCGGATCTTCGACCAGCTCAACGCCGTGCGCGTCAGTCTTGGTCAGGCCCCGCTGCCCGAGCGGAACTTCACCAGCTACACCCGGCACCGCGCCGTCGAATCTCAGGCCTTCTGGTACGCCTGGGCGAGCTTCAAGCCGCACCACATCATCGACCTGCACCACCAGGGCACCTACTACGTCGGTGACACCGACGAGATGACCACGTTCTCCGTCGGCATCTCGCTCGACCCCGGCATGCTCACCACCGACCAGTGGAACACGACTCGCCGGATGGGCGTGGTGGCCGCGGACGCCGCGGGTAAGAGTGGCGTCGTCAACGTGACCCGCTACCCGTACCTCAACGTCCCGGAGGGCGTGACCTCGGCCTCGATGCTCAACGGGCCGGGCCCGCAGGGCGAGTACGCCAACTGGCGCAGCAACGCGATGTTCTTCGAGTCGCGCGGTGGCATCGGCCAGAAGAGCAGTGGCTACATCATCAAGCAGAACGTCAACGGGCTGTGGGCCATCGTCGACGCGATGAGCGACGGCTCGCTCGCGAGCGTGGACGCCAGCCGCTGGGACAACATCCCGCCGCGGGGCGCCACGATCACCACCTGCGACAAGTTCCCCAACCAGTGTGACTTCTGACGCTAGCTGACCGTGGCGGCGGTTCCTCCTCCGAATCCGGGAGAGGAACCGCCGCCACCTGCTCGGCCGGGGCCTGACCCTTCCCGGGCACCGTCGAGACCCGCCTGCGGCACCGGCACCCCTGCTGGGCACGCGAGCGCATCACCGGCCGGTCAGTCGACCGATCTGCTGTCGCGGTCGAGGTCACCCTCGGCGTCGGCGAGGGCGTCGGCGTCGATCTGCTCGGCGAACTCGGCCGCCTCGGCGCTCTGCGCGGCGAGCGCGTCCTTCACTGCCCGGATCGCCACACCGGGCGGGTAGCCCTTGCGGGCCAGCATCCCCACCAGCCGACGAAAGACCGCGTCGGGCTCACCTCGGGCGGTGCGCAGCTTGCGCTCCACGAGGGTGCGGGCGGTGTCAGCCTCGGTCTCCTCGTCCAGCTCACCGAGCGCCTCGGTGGCCACCTCGCCGTCCACACCCTTGCGGCGCAGCTCGTTGGCGAGCGCCCGGCGAGCCAGGCCACGCCCGGTGTGCCGACTGGACACCCAGGCGCGAGCGAAGGCGGCGTCGTCGATGATGCCGACGTCGTCGTATCTGTCGAGGACCTCGGCCGACACCTGCTCGGAGATGCCCCGCTTGGCCAGCACCCCGGCCAGCTCGGCCCGAGTGCGGGGCCGGACGGCGAGCTGGCGCAGGCAGATCTCCCGGGCCACCTCAGACTCGTCGCGCGGCGGGGACTCCGGTTTGGCCGCCGGCGGCTCGGCCTGGCGGCCCCGTCGAGGACGGGGTGGGTCACTGGCATCGCCCGTACGGGGTGGGCTGGCATCCCAGCCCCGCCCCGTACGGGCGCGTCGTCCTGCCATGGGTCAGCGACCGATCAGAAGTCGACAGGCGGCAGCTCCGGGCCACCGGCGGCGTCACCCGCGCCGACCCCGACGCCGAGCTTCTCCAGGATCTTCTTCTCGATCTCGGCGGCCACGTCCGGGTTCTCCTTCAGGAACTCCCGAGCCTTTTCCTTGCCCTGGCCGAGCTGGTCGCCGTCGTACGTGTACCACGCGCCGGACTTGCGGATGATCGCCTGCTCCACGCCGACGTCGATCAGCGAGCCCTCACGCGAGATGCCCTTGCCGTACATGATGTCGAACTCGGCCTGCTTGAACGGTGCGGCGACCTTGTTCTTCACGACCTTGACCCGGGTGCGGTTGCCGACCACGTCGGTGCCGTCCTTGAGGCTCTCGATGCGTCGCACGTCGAGCCGGACCGAGGCGTAGAACTTCAGCGCCCGACCACCGGTGGTGGTCTCCGGGCTGCCGAACATGACGCCGATCTTTTCCCGCAGCTGGTTGATGAAGATCGCCGTGGTGCCGGTGTTGCTGAGCACACCTGTGATCTTCCGGAGTGCCTGGCTCATCAGCCGGGCCTGGAGGCCCACGTGGCTGTCGCCCATCTCGCCCTCGATCTCGGCGCGCGGCACCAGGGCCGCCACCGAGTCGATCACGATGATGTCGATCGCGCCGGAGCGGATCAGCATGTCCGCGATCTCCAACGCCTGCTCACCGGTGTCCGGCTGGGAGACGAGCATCGCGTCGGTGTCGACCCCGAGGGCCTTCGCGTACTCCGGGTCGAGCGCGTGCTCGGCGTCGATGAAGGCGGCGATGCCGCCGAGCCGCTGCGCGCTGGCCACCGAGTGCAGCGCCACCGTGGTCTTACCGCTGGACTCAGGACCATAGATCTCGACCACCCGGCCCCGGGGCAGGCCGCCGATGCCGAGGGCAACGTCGAGCGCGATGGAGCCGGTCGGAATGATTGCGGTCTGGACGACCGGCCGGTCACCCAGCCGCATCACCGAGCCCTTGCCGAATTGCTTGTCAATCTGAGCGAGAGCAAGGTCGAGTGCCTTCTCCCGGTCAGGCCCTGCTGCCATGGTTGCCACCCCTGCCTTCGCCGGCGTCTTTGCTGAGCTTCGCGTCACGCGGACACGCTAGGCGCTAGGTCCGACAGAAAACCAGCCGACGGGCCGCGAGCTGTGGACGAGCACCCCGCTGTGGACAATAGCCGAACAGGTGTACGACTCGACAAGCGACACGCGGAAGGGGCGAAAAGGCTGCTCAGCGTAGTCGGGCGGGCACGCGGTCGGGGTACGCGGCGCAGACCGCCCGCCACACCACATGCGTCTGCTGCCCCGACGCCAGTGCCTGCTCGATGGTCCGCCCATCGAGCTGCGACAGCACCTGGTCGCGAGCGATGCTTGCCGCGTAGCCAGGCCCGAACGCCTCTTCCAAGCGCGCCCAGAAGTCGGTCAGCCGCACGTGATCAACCCTCCTCGCCCGGTGCCCCGGTCGGCACCGGGCGCAACGCTAGCGCCACCAGGGGCACTGTCGCGACCGCCGCGAGCAGGGTGAGGACCGGATAACCGGCGACCTGCATGACAAACCCGCTCACCACTGCGGCGGCGGCCCCGGCCAATCCCATGATCAGGTCGGAGAACCCCTGGACGCTCGGCCGCACGCCTGCCGACACCGACTCGGACAGCAGCGTCGAGCCGGCCACCATCGTCCCCGACCAGCCCAGCCCGAGCAGGACCAGACCGACCGAGAGCCGGGGCGTGTGGTGCCCAGCGGTGCCGGCGACCGCGCAGGCTGCCAGCAGCAGCCCGACCCCACCGAGGATCACCGCCCGCCGACCGAGCCGGTCGGTGAGCCAGCCGACCACCGGGGAGAACGCGTACATGCCGGCGATGTGCAGACTCAACACGATGCCGACCAGCCGCAGCACATCGGCGTCGGCGTGCGACTCACCGAGCCGGACCGGTGTCATCGCCATCACCGCCACCATCACCAGGTGACCCACCGCCACGGCGGCGATGCCGAGCCGGGCAGCGGGCTGCCCGCGTACCACCGACCAGGCCAACCGCATCCCGGCGGCGCGCGGCGCGGGCACCCCGACCGGCGCGGCGGCCGCGCCGTCGACCGGGCCGCCGGCCGCCGGGGCCTCAGCCACCACGGCGGCGGGCGGCGCAGCGGCGGCAGCGGGCGGCACGTCGGCGGCGGCCGCGAGACGGCGCGCGGTGAGCAGTGGGTCGGGCCGGAGCAATCCGAGGAGTACGCCACCAGCCAGCACGAACGCCGCCGCGCTGAACGCGAACGGACCGGCAAGCGGCGGCAGCCCCCAGCCGGTGGTGACGCGGTCGGCGAGCGCGGCGAAGTTCGGCGCGGCCACCGCGCCGATCGTGGTGGCCCAGATGATCACGGAGAGCTGCCGCCCTCGCCGGGCCGGCTCGGCGAGGTCCACCGCCGTATAGCGGGCCTGTAGGTTCGCGGCGGTGCCACCACCGAAGAGCAGCATGCCGAGAAAGAGCAGCGGCACCGACCGGGTGACCGCGGCAAGCACCACGAGCACGCCGCCGACGGCACCTGTCGCGTACGCCACAACCAGACCCGGTCGACGGCCGTGCCGGGCCATGATCCGGGTGACCGGGATGGCGAGCAGCGCCGCACCGACGACGCCCGCGCTCTGCGCGATGCCGGCCACCGCGGTGCCGGCGATCCGGGCGGCGAGCAACGCGCCGACGGCGATGCCGATGGTCACGCCGACGCCGCCGATGATCTGGGTGCCGAAGAGCAGGCGCAGAGTCCGCCGCTGGATCGACGCGACGTCGGGCCGGGCGGTACGCGGCGCAGTCAGGTCGGTGGCCATCGGCGCTCCTCGGGACGGGGGTGACCCATCCTCGCGCACCCGCGCCGACAAGCGGCAGTGGGTTTCGCCGCCCGGCTCGCTACAGGGCGCGGGCGGCGACGGTGAGGTCGGCGACCAGACCCTCGTAGGCCTTGTCCTGGTCGTCGGCGCGCAGCACCGCCGACGGGTGGATGGTGGCCAACAGGCGGGCCGGCGGGGCGTCGGCCCGTTTTCCGGCGTCGTCCACCGGCACCCGCTGGAAGTCCTCCGGGTGCTGGGCCGACGCGGGCCAGGGCAGCAACTCTCCCCGCTGCCGGGTGACCCGGAAGGACGGGCCGAGCAGCGCCTTGGCGGCTGTCGCGCCGAGGACGACAACGATCTCCGGACGCAACCGGGCGAACTCGGCGACCAGCCAGGGCCGGCAGGCGGTGATGTGCACCTGGTCGGGGGTCTGGTGGATCCGCCGCTTGCCGCGCACCTCGAAGCGGAAGTGCTTTACGGCATTTGTCAGGTAGAGCTGTGCGGGATCCAGCGCGGCGTCGTCGACAGCCCTGCGCAACAGCCGACCGGCGGGGCCGACGAAGGGCAGACCCTTCTGATCTTCCATGTCGCCGGGCTGCTCACCGACCAGCACCACCCGAGCACTCTCGTCGCCTCGACCGAAGACCGTCTGCGAGGCGTCCCGATACAGCTCACAGCCCCGACAGCCGCCAGCCGCGGTGCGCAGCTCGTCGATGGTGTCGGCGTCAGGTGGGATGAACCGCTGGGCGCCCGGGGCGCTGCGGGTCTGCTCGGCCATGCCGACTGTTATATACCCGTTCGATGCCGACGACCGGGACGCCCACCGCCCCCACGTCAGTAACCGCCGCCACCGCCATCGCCGCCACCTGAAGCCATCGCGATAAGCACGATGACGATGATGACCACCACCACCGCCACCGCGATCCAGACTCCCTTACGCGCTCCACTCGAAGCCATAACCCCACCTCCCGGCGCCGCATACCCGCCCCGCCCGCCCTGAACCGCCCCGATCTTGCACTTCCTGCCCCGACAAACACCGCATAAGACGCATATCCGCGACACAAAGTGCAAGATCGCGGGGGTGGGAAGGGTGGTCAGGGGTCAGGTTGGGAAGCCGGGGGGTGGGGTGGGGTTTGTTGCTCGGGTTAGGGCGGTGGCTAGGGGGATCAGGTCGTTTGTTGTTAGAGGGCTGACGGTTATGCGGAGGGCCGGTGGGGCGGCGATTCGGTAGAGGGCGCCGGGGGCCACCGCCCAACCCGCGTCGCGCAGGGCGGTGACCGCGCTCGTCTCGTCCGCCACCGGCAGCCAGACGTTGATGCCGGTGCGGCCGTGCGCGACCAGGCCGTGCTCGGCCAGCGCGGCAAGCAGCCCTTCGCGCCGCAGCTCGTAGCTCTGCGCCGCCCGCTCCACCAACTCGGTGACCGCCGGATCCCGCCAGAGGGCCAGGACCAGCCGTTGCAGCACCGTGGA
The DNA here is from genome assembly GCF_042898885.1 of Micromonospora sp. NPDC000316. Classification (NCBI taxonomy): domain Bacteria; kingdom Bacillati; phylum Actinomycetota; class Actinomycetes; order Micromonosporales; family Micromonosporaceae; genus Micromonospora; species Micromonospora sp. NPDC000316. The sequence continues at coordinate 306,600 of NZ_JBIAZG010000005.1, read as the reverse complement.
GACCCACCCGGCACCGACCCGCGTGCGGCCGGCCACCCGGGCCACGGTGGTCTCGTCACCGGCAAGCACCGCCAGTCGCAGGTCCGGGCCGAAGGGCTTGCTCACCGAGCGCACGAAGGCCCAACTCGCTGTCGCACCGGCGAGCGGGTGCAGGGGTACGCGGGCCAGCTCGGCAGCGTGGTCGTCCTCGACGAGCAGCAGGTCCCGTCGACCGGCGAGCAGCGCCCGCAGCTCCTCGGCGCGGGCGGCGGAGACGGCAGCGCCTGTCGGGTTCTGCGCACGGCTGGTCACCACGAGCGCGCGGGCGCCGGCGGCCAGTGCGGCGGCCACCCCCGCAGCCAGTGGCCCCTCGTCGTCAAGCGGTACGCCGATCGGGCGCAACCCCAGGGCGGCGATCAGGTCGAGCAGGTTGGCCCAGCCCGGGTCCTCCACCGCCACCGCGTCACCGGGGCGCAGGTGGGCGCCGAGCAGCCGCTCGATGCCGTCCAGCGCGCCTCCCGTGAGGGTGATCTCCGAGGCTGGCACGCCGTCGGCGTTCAGCCGGGCGCGGGCCGCCTCGGCCAGTTCGGGGAGCACCCCGGCGTGGGAGTAGCCGACCGGCGGGCCGGCGTCGGCGGCGAGCGCCGCGAGGTGCGGGCCGAGCGCGGGCAGCAGCAGGGGGTCGGGCTCGCCCCGGGAGAGATCACGGGCACCGGGCGGCGGCGCGGGGCGCAGTGCGGAGCGGCGGGCGGCCACTGGCGGGCGGGAGCGGACCCGGGTGCCGTGCCGTCCGGCGGTGGCGAGGAGTCCACGCTGGCGCAGCTCCTGGTAGGTGCGGGCGACGGTGGCCGGGCTGACACCCAGCTCGGCGGCGAGCCCCCGCACCGGGGGCAGGGCGGCGCCCGGCGGCAGGGCACCGGTGCGGATGCCCGACTCGATGCTCGCCGAAATCGCGGCGGCCGTCGTTCCGGTGAACTGATAGCGTGCTGGCACAAATAAGAGATTGTACTAGAACAAAGGGGTGACCATGTACCCACCCACCGCCCGGACCACCCCCAGCCGTTCCCGCGACCGGATGAGCTACGACCGGGCCGCCGCACACGCCGTACTCGACGAGGCGTACCACTGCGCGCTCGGGTTCACCGTCGACGGCCAGCCACGGGTGCTGCCCACCCTGCACGTCCGCATCGGCGACACGCTCTACCTGCACGGCTCCACCGGCAGCCGGCCACTGCTCGCCGCCCGGGGCGACGGGCTGCCGGTCTGCGTCGCGGTGACAGTGCTCGACGGATTGGTCTACGGCCGGTCCCAGTTCCACCACAGCGCCAACTACCGCTCGGTGGTGGCGCTCGGCACCGCCCGGCTGGTCACCGACGAGCACGAGAAGAGCGCCATGCTCACGGCTCTCGTCGAAAAGGTCGGCACCGGCCGCAGCGGCGACAGCCGCCCACCCACACGCCGCGAGCTGGCCGAGACCGCGGTGCTGGCGTTGCCACTCCGCGAGGTGTCGGTCCGCGCCCGCACCGGCGGCGTCCGCGACGACGAGGCAGACCTGCACCTGCCGCACTGGGCCGGCGTGCTGCCGCTGCGGCTGACCGCGGGGCAGCCCGAGCCGGACGCCGGGGTCACCGCGCCGCTGCCGGCGTACCTGCGGGAGGCCCGCACGCCCTGGCACGACCCGGTGCCGCTGCACGGCGAGCACGTCCGGCTGGAGCCGCTGGACCTGGCGCACGCCGACGAACTGCACACCGCCACCGCCGACGACGAGGTCTGGCGACACCTCGGCGTCGCGCGGCCCACCGAGCCCGCAGGGACCACCGCGGTGGTCGCCGCCGCCCTTGCCGCACAGCAGCGCGGCGAGCGGGTGGCCTGGGTGCAGCGCTGCGCGGTGACCGGGGCGGTGGTCGGCACCACTTCCTACTACGAGATCGACACACAGCGGCGGTCGGTGGCGATCGGATACACGTTCCTGGGCCGGCCGTGGTGGCGCACCGGGATCAACACCGAGGCGAAGCTACTGCTGCTGGGCCGAGCCTTCAACGAGCTGGGCGCGGTCCGGGTGGCCTGGCACACCGACATCCGCAACGTCCGCTCACAGGCCGCGATCGAACGGCTCGGCGCCACCCGCGAGGGCGTGCTGCGGATGCACCGGCAGCGCGCGGACGGCTCCTGGCGGGACACCGTGCAGTACGCGATGACAGTCGACGAGTGGTCGAACGCACAAACCAGGCTGCGGGAAAGACTTCGCCGGACGGCACCTGTGGCGTGATGATGACGGGCGTGCTGGGGATCACCGACATCTGGACGTACGTACTGGGCACCGTGGCCATCGTTCTGCTGCCCGGACCCAACTCGCTATTCGTGCTCTCCACCGCCGCCAAGCGGGGCGTCAGCACCGGTTACCGGGCCGCGGCGGGGGTGTTCGTCGGCGACAGTGTGCTGATGTTCCTCTCCGCCGCCGGTGTGGCGTCGCTGCTCAAGGCGTACCCGCCGGTGTTCCTGGTGATCAAGTACGCCGGTGCCGCGTACCTCGCCTATGTCGGGGTGACAATGCTGCGCGGCGCCTGGCGGCGCTGGCGCGACCGCAACGACCCGACCACGCCGCGGCTCATCGACGCCGCGAAGCCGGCGGAGATGCGCAGCCCGTTCCGCAAGGCGCTGGTGATCAGCCTGCTGAACCCGAAGGCGATCCTGTTCTTCATCTCGTTCTTCATCCAGTTCGTCGACCCGAACTACGCCTGGCCGGCACTGTCGTTCCTGCTGCTCGGGATCATCGCCCAAGTGGCAAGCGTGCTCTACCTGACCGCGTTGATCTTCGCGGGCACCTTCCTGGCCACCCAGTTCCGCCAACGCCGCCGACTGGCCGCCGGTGGCACCACAGCCATCGCCGCGCTGTTCCTCGCCTTCAGCCTCAAACTCGCCACGGCCAGCGCCGGCTGAGCCCCGCGTCAGGTGCCGTCCCCGCCACCGCCACCGCCACCACCGATGCCGGCGCCGCCCGCGGTGCCGCCGAGTCCGTAGCCGGGGCGGACCGGCTCGTCCGGGTGACGGCTGACATGCGGCGACCCGGTGATCCGCGCCGACCAGTCGGCGTGGGCGGCCGCGGCGGCGTGCCTGTTGATCGCCTGGCGCAGCCAGCCGTCCACTGTCGCCACCCAGTCCCGCTGCTCGGCGTCCGCGTGCCAGATCCGGAACCTGCTGATGCTCTGGTGCGTGATCCCGGCCAACGACAGCCGGCGGTCCATCCAGAGGATCACCTCCAGACCCGCCGAGTTGGTCACGAAGATCACCTCCAGCTCGGTGATCGGACCGGCGTAGAGCGGGGCCACCCAGAAGCCCCAGCGCTGGTGCAACGGCAGGGTGTGCTCCACCCCGGGCAGCCCGCCCTCCTGCAACCCGGCCTGACGGATGGCGAAGCCCAGCGTGTCAAGCGCCGCGAACACGTGCTGCTGGGTGGGGATCGGGTGCACGAACACCGGCACCATGGCGCCCTGATCGAGATCCGGGTCGACGGACACCTCGGTTCGCAAACCCATCCGCAGGCTCAGCAGCGGCACGCCACCGAATGTGGTCACCGGCGTCTCCCACGGCAACGGCAACGCGAAGTCCACAGCCCGCCGCCGACCAGCGGGTACGACGAACCGCCCGGCGATCGGCAGTTGGTGGAACTGCACAAGGCGCCGGGCGGCCTCCGGATCGTTCGGCTCGACAGTGGTGACCAGGCCGAGCCGGATGTGCCGCACCAGCACGTCGTCCGGCCCGGCCGCGAGCATCACCCGGCCCGGCAGGCGCAGCCCCGGACGGGTGCTCGGATTGGGCAGCGTGGTCCGCACGGACAGCCCGGTCCAGCCGGACCCCCGAGACACCCCCGTCAGCCGCACCGCGCCCCCACCAGGCCACCCCCGCCGTCGGCGAGGTCACCTCAAGGTTCGCGGACCCGGGGGGTGGTCACCTCGACTTCGGCGAAGAGTGACCACCCCTCCGGTTTCAGCGCATACGTCGCCCTCGTGGCACCGTGTCGGTTTCGTCGTCGAACTCGCCGATGACCTCCTCCAGGAGGTCCTCCAGCGCGACGAAGCCGATCGGACGGGCCGGGCCACCACCGTTGCGCACCAACGCGAGCTGGGACTGCCGCGCCCGCATCGCGGCCACCGCCTCGGTGACCGAGGACGTCGACGGCAGGGTGAACGCGGGAGTCATCAGCTCCCCGGCGGTGGCGACGCGGCCGGTGGTCACCACCCGCACCGCCTCCCGGACGTGCACCAGGCCGCAGACCTCGCCGGCGGCGTCCAGCACCGCCATCCGAGACCGGCCGCTGTCCCGGCTGACCTGCTCGATCCGCTCGGCCGGGTCGTCCCGACCGACGGTGACCATCGTGGCGAACGGCTCCATCACCTGCGCCACAGACGTGCCCTGCAACTCCAACATGCTGGTGAGCAGCTCGTGCTGCTCGGCGCCGAGCAGCCCGTGTTCGCGGGACTGCTCCAGCAGCATCCGCAGCTCGTCCGGGCCGTGCACCTGGGCCAACTGATCCTGCTGGTCGACCCCGAACAGGCGCAGGATCGCGTTGGCCAGCGCGTTCAACGCCGACAGCACCGGCCGGGCCACCCGGGCGAACGCGCGGAACGGCAACGCGAGCAGCGTCGCCGACCGCTCCGCGTCGGTGATCGCCCACGACTTCGGCGCCATCTCCCCCACCACCAGGTGCAGGAAGGTGACCAAGCCGAGAGCGAAGACCAGGGCGATCACGTGACTGGCGGCGTCCGGCACACCCACCACGTGCAGCAGCGGGCTGACCAGATGCTCGATCGCCGGCTCGGCAAGCGCGCCCAGCCCCAGGGTGCACAGCGTGATGCCCAACTGCGCCCCGGCCAGCATCAGCGACAACTCGCGGACACCGTCGAGCGCGGCTCGGGCCGCACGGCCACCATTGGCCGCCGCCTGCTCCAGGCGGTACCGCTTGCTGGCCACAAGCGCGAACTCGGCGGCCACGAAGAACCCGTTGAGTGCCAGCAGCACCACCGAGGTCAGCAGCGCGACTCCGGGGCTCATGCGATCACCCCCGGCGTGGTCAACTGCAACCGCACCGAGTCGGCCACGTGCCGGTCCACGGCCAGCACCTCGACGAGCGCCCGCGGCTCCGCGCCGTGGTCCTCGCCGTCCGCACCCTCGGACGCCAGGCTGATCTCCAGCCGGTCACCGACCTCCGGCACCCGGCCCAACTCCCGCATCACCAACCCGGAGAGAGTGTCGTACTCCGGGGCCTCGGGCAACGCGATGCCCGTGCTGTTGGCGACCTCGTCGATCCGCCAGCGGGCCGGCACCACCCAGGACCCGTCGTCCTGTCGGGCGGGCGCCCGGTCTGGTGGATCGTCCTCGTCCCGGATCGGGCCGACCAGTTCCTCCGCGATGTCCTCAAGCGTGATCACACCGGCGAAGCCGCCGTACTCGTCGACCACGCAGGCCATCTGCCGGTGCCCGGACCGCAGGCGGTCGAGCACCGTGGGCAGCGGCAACGTCTCCGGTACGAGCAACGGCGGCCCCGCCACCGCGCTCACCGGAGTGGTGGCCCGCTCCCCCGGGGGTACGCCGAGAACGTCGGCGATGCCGACGATGCCGATCAGGTCGTCGACGCCCTCCGCGCCGCGCACCGGGAACCGGGAGTGGCCGGTGTCCAGCAACTCAACGACCCGGCTCAGCGGCTCGTGAGCCCGTACGGTGTGCACGTCGACCCGCGGCACCATGGCCTCGCCCGCGGTCAGCTCGCGGAAGTCGAGCCCCCGGTCGAGCAGCGTGGACATCTCGGGGTCCAGGCTGCCCTCCTGCCGGGACTCGGCGATGATCTGTTCCAGGTCGGCAGGGGTGGCGCCGCTGGGCAGCTCCTCGATCGGCTCGATGCCGAAGCGCCGCAGCAGGCGCACCGACGCCCGGTCGAAGAGCCGGATCAGGGGCCCGGCGACGGTCAGATAGATGAGGGTGGACCGGCTCAACGCCCGGGCCAGCGACTCGGCCCGGACGATGGCCAGGTTCTTCGGAGCCAGCTCGCCGAGGACCATCTGCACGACTGTGGCGATGACAAGGGCAAGCGCCACCGACAGCGGCAGGCTCACCGACTTGCTGACGCCGGCCACGCCGAGCAGCTCGGCGAGGCCACCACCGAGGTACGGCTCGGCGACGTAACCGACGAGCAGGGCGGTGACGGTGATGCCGAGCTGCGCACCGGAGAGCATGAAGGAGAGCCGGCTGGTGACGAGCAGCGCCCGGGCGGCGGCCTGGTCGCCGTCGTCGGCGAGCTGGCGCAGCTTGCCCCGGTCCACGGCGACGTAGCCGAACTCCTGCGCTACGAAGTAGCCGGTGGCGGCGGTGAGCACGGTGATCAGAAGAAGACCAACGACGATCAACACGGGTCGCTCAGGGCTCCCGGGGTCGTCGGGGCGGGAATATGCCGGGCACAACCCGGCTGGCTACTGCTGCCCTCCTGGGCAGTCGAGTCGATCATGCCGTCATTTTATCGGCGCTCGCTGGGACTCCGCTGAGGGTGGGCCGAAGGCGCTCATCGTCCGGTTCACCGCGCCGACCGTCACCCCAGTTGCCCGCCGCTCGGCTCGCGCTCGGCCAACTCGTCGGCGTCGAGCAGGTTTCGGTCCAGACGCCCCGAGCGGTAGGCGGCCCGGCCGATCATCTGCGCCGCCACCGGCGCGGTGGCCAGCTGGAACACGCCCACCAACAGGACCATGCCGATGTCGGACGGTGACCGCAGCCGCAGGGCGATGCCGAGCAGCAACAGGAGCACCCCCAGCACCTGGGGCTTCGTGGCGGCGTGCATCCGGGACAGGGTGTCCGGGAAGCGCAGCACACCGATCCCGGCGGCGAGCGCCAGCAGGGCACCCGCCACCAGGCAGGCCGCGCCGACCCAGTCGGCGACCACGCCGATCACGCCTGCTCCCGTACGGCGAAGCGGACAAGCGACACCGAGCCGACGAAGCCGAGCAGCGAGAGCACCACAAGCACGGGCAGCGTGGTGGAGTGCCTGTTGATCGCCGCCTCCGCACCCACCGCGCCGATCATGGTGGCGAGCAGCATGTCCGCGGCGATGACCCGGTCCAGCAGTGACGGGCCCCGGTAGAGCCGGATCAACGCGAGCAGCGCGGTCACCGACAACAGTGCGGTGAGGACAGCGGCCACGATCAAGATCACGGGTTGCATCCCTTCTCGGCGGTATCGGGCTCGACGCAGCGCACCTCGGCCGCGCTGCCGACCGCCCGGACGATCCGCCGCTCCAGCGCGTGGGTGCGTTCCCGGGCGAGGGTCAGGTCCTCCGGGCCGTGGGTGTCCAGCACGTGCAGGTAGAGCGTCGCGGCGTTCCGGTCCACCTCGAGGATCAGCGTGCCGGGCACCAGCGAGACCGCCTCGGCGGTGAGGGCCATGTTGAGGTCGGTCGGCACCCGCAGCCGCACCCCGATGATCGCCCCGCGCGGCCGGTATCCGGGCTGCACGGCGATCCGGGCGACGTGCAGGCTCGCGCTGACCAACTCCATGAGGAACCGGCCCACGAACACCAGCAGCGGCCAGATCCGCAGCCGGCCACCGAAGGTGACCGGGGGCAGCGGGAAGAACACAAGCACCGCGCCGCCCACGAGCAGACCACCGATCACGTTTGCCCAACTGATCTCGCCCCAGAGCAGACACCAGACCACCACCAGCCAGCCCAGGGCGACTGCCTGGTCCCGCCAGCGCCCGAGCCGGCCCCGCGGCGGCGTGGACGGCTCGGGGGTGGACGACGGGTTCGTTGCGCGCGGCTCGGTCACGGCGCACCACCCGGCAGCACGGCCCGCACGTACGGGGTGCGCGACAGCAGGTCGGCGGCCGCGTCGGCGGTGACGTCGAAGAGCGGACCGGCGAGCACGGTAAGCGCCAGCCCGAACACGACGAGGGCGACTGTGGCGCCGACCATCAGGTTGGGCAGCCGGACGACCGGCTCGCTGGTGGCCAGTTGAGGTGACCGCCAGAACGCGATGTTCCAGACCCGGGAGGCGACATAGAGGGTGAGCAGGCTGGTCAACGTGCCGGCCGCCACAAGCGCCCACGGCAGCGCCCCGCCGGCCGCCGCCCCGGCCTGGAGCAGACCGAGTTTGCCGAGGAAGCCCGAGAACGGTGGCACCCCGGCGAGGTTCATCGCCGGAACGAAGAACAGCACGCCGAGCAGGGGCGCCACCCGGGCCAATCCGCCGAGACGGCGCAGGTCGGTGCTGCCTGCCCGCTCCTCGACCAGCCCGGCGACCAGGAACAGCGTGGTCTGGATGGTGATGTGGTGCACCACGTAGAAGATCGCGCCGGAGAGCCCGGCGATCGTGCTCAGCGCCACCCCGAAGATCATGTAGCCGATGTGGCTGACCAGTGTGAACGACAGAAGTCTCTTCATGTCGGACTGCGCCACCGCACCGAGGATGCCGACCACCATTGTCAACCCGGCGACGACCATGAGCAGGCCGCTTACCTGCCCACCGGGGAAGAGCAAGGTCTCGGTGCGGATGATCGCGTAGACGCCCACCTTGGTGAGCAACCCCGCGAACACCGCCGTCACCGGAGCCGGCGCGGTCGGGTAGCTGTCCGGTAGCCAGGCCGACAGCGGGAAGACCGCCGCCTTGATCGAGAACGCGAGCAGCAGCATCAACTGGAGCGTCAACCGGACGTTGTCGGGTAGTTCGTCGAGCCGCTGCGCGAGCTGCGCCAGGTTGAGCGTGCCGGTGGCGGAGTACACCAGACCCACAGCGGCCAGGAAGATCATGGAGGAGAGGATGCTCACCACCACGTACGTCGACCCGGTGCGGATCCGGGCCTCGGTGCCGCCAAGCGTGATCAGCACGAAGCTCGCCGCCAGCAGGATCTCGAAGCCGACGAACAGGTTGAACAGGTCACCGGCGAGGAACGCGTTTGTCACACCCGCGGTGAGCACCAGGTACGTCGGGTGGAAGATCACCACAGGCGTGGTCTCGGCCGTCTCGCTGCGGCCCTGGCCAATCGAGTACAGCAGCACGCACAGGGTGACAGCCGAGGACACCACCACCATCAGCGCGGCGAGCTGATCGGCGACGAGCACGATGCCGACCGGCGCCGGCCACCCACCGATCGCCAACACCACAGGCCCGAACCGGTACGCCTGCACCAGCAGCACCACCGCGACGACGAACGTGCTCGACAGACACAGCACGGTCACCGAACGCTGGATCCGGGGCCGGCTCGCCAGCAGCAGGGTCAGCGCCGCACCCAGCAACGGCACCACCACCGGCAGCGGCAACAGCCTGTTCATCGAATCCCCCACGTCGTCCCGGTCATCCCGGCTCGCCCTCGTGGCGCAGCCGACGGCGCGCCGGCTCCGGATCGACCTGCTCCAGGTCCCCGTCCGGGCCCTCTCCGCCGTGGTCGACGGCACCCACCTCGTTGCGCTCGGCCTGGCGGATGATCTGCCGGTCCTCCAGGTCGTCGGGCACCTCGTCGTCCCCGGTGAGATACCAACTGCGGTACGCCACGGCGAGGAGGAACGCCGACAACCCGAACGTGATCACGATGGCGGTCAACACCATTGCCTGCGACAGCGGATCACTCATCTCTTCCACCGGGCCGGTGCCCACGACCGGCGCCCCACCGGGTCGCCCACCCAGCAGGATCAGCAGGTTGACCCCGTTGCCGGCAAGGATCACGCCGAGCAGGATCCGGGTCAGGCTGCGCTCCAGCATCAGGACCACGCCGGAGCCGACAAGCACCGCGACGGCGAGCACCAACACCACAGTCGGCCCAGCGTTACCTGCCGTCATGACGCACCGCGCTTCGCGACTGGCCGCGCTCGCAGACTCACACTCATGGCCGGTCTCCCTTGTCGACGGCCAGTCCGCCCGATCCGGTTCCGGTCGCCTCGATGTGCCGGTCCACCTCGGCACCGAGGCTGCGCAGGATGTCCAGCACCAGCCCGATCACGATCAGGTACACACCGATGTCGAAGAACAGCGAGGTCACCAGATGGATATCGCCGATCAGGGGTAACGACGCGTCGATCTTGGCGCTCTGCAGCAGCGATCCACCGGCCAGCATCGCCACGACGCCGCTGCCCACCACCACTGCCAACCCGGCGCCGAGGATCAGGCCCGCGCCCACCGGCGCCGCCTCGGTCAGCTCGTACCGGCCGCCGGCCAGGTAGCGGACCACCAGGGCGAGGCCGGCCACCAGACCACCGGCGAAGCCGCCGCCCGGCGCGTTGTGCCCGGAGAAGAGCAGGAACAGGGAGAACAACACCACCGTGTGGAAGATCAGCCGGGTGATCACCTCCAGCACGATCGAGCGCCGCTCCTCGTGCAGGGTGGGCCCGCCGCGCAGCCACACCCGCCGGCCGTACCGCGCCGTGCGGGGAACCGGCTCCGGCCGACGCGGGCGCGGTCCGGTGCGGGACCGCTCGAAGATCAGGCTGGCCACCCCCGTCGCGGCCACCACAAGCACCGACACCTCGCCCATGGTGTCCCAGGCCCGGATGTCGACAAGTGTCACGTTTACCACATTGCGGCCGTACCCCTCGTCCACCGCCAGGCTGGGGAAGGCGGCGGAGATGTCCGGCGCCCGGCGAGCGCCGGCCGCGACGAGGGCGAGCCCACCGGCCACCACGCCCACGGCCACGCCGATCGCCCGGCGGGTCCATCGGCTGCGGCGCAGCGGGCGGGCCGAGAACCGTTGCGGCAGGCGGCGCAGCACCAGCACGAATACCGCGATGGTCGCGGTCTCCACCAAGAACTGCGTGAGCGCGAGGTCGGGCGCGCCGTGCAGGATGAAGAGCATCGCGGTGCCGTAGCCGGTCACCCCCACCAGCAGCATCGCCGTCAGCCGTCGGCGGGCGCCGACCGCGAGCAGCGCGGCCACCGCGATCACCACCACGACCACCGGTTGCAGGGGGTTGTCCCAGAGTGGAATGCGGGTTCGCCACGGGCCGGCGGCGAGCATCGCGCCGCCGGGCAGCACCACAAGGGTGACCAAGATGATGCCCAGGTACTGCGGGAGGGAGCCCCGCTGGGTCGCCCCTGTCACATCGGTGGCGAGCCGGTCGAACCGACTCACGACCCACTCGTACCCCTGGTTGCCGCTCACCGGCGAGCGGAGGCGTGCCAGCACCGGCGCGAGGGGTCCGCGCATGGCGAAGAGCAGACCGCCGCCGGCGAGCGCCAGCACGGACAGGCCGAGCGCCGGGGTGACGCCGGGCCAGAGCGCCAGGTGCGCGTCGACCGCGCCGAACAGCTCGGCGTACGGGCTCAGCAGGCCGTCCAGCACTGCGGCGGCGGGGCCGGCGAGCAGCCCGATGCTTGCGAGCACGGCCGGCGGGACGAGCATCGACGCGGCGATCGGGGCCGGTGCGACAGGTTCCACGCCCTCCCGGTCTGCGAACGCGCCCCACAGGAACCGGGCGCTGTACGCGACGGTGAACACCGTCCCGACGACCAGCCCGGCGAGGAGCAGTGGCTGGTCGGTGAAGGCCGCGAACACCGCCTCCTTGGCCACGAAGCCGACAAGCGGCGGCACGCCTGCCATCGACGCCGCAGCCAGGATCGCGACCAGGAACAACGGCCGGGACCAGCGCCGCAGGCCTGACAACTGACGCAGGTCGCGGGTGCCGGCGCCGTGGTCGATGATGCCGACGACCAGGAACAGCGCCGCTTTGAACAGCGCGTGTGCCAGCAGCATTGCCGTGCCCGCCAGAGCGGCGGCCGGGGTGCCCGCGCCGGTCACCGCGATCAGCAGGCCGAGCTGACTGACCGTCCCGTACGCCAGCAGCAGCTTCAGGTCGGTCTGCCGCAGGGCCGCCCAACCACCGACGAGCATTGTGGCCACGCCCGCGATCTGCACCACGGGCCGCCACGGGTCGACAGTGGCGAGCACCGGCGCGAGCAACCCGACCAGGTAGACGCCGGCCTTGACCATCGCGGCGGCGTGCAGGTACGCGCTCACCGGCGTGGGTGCCGCCATCGCTGCCGGCAGCCAGGAACTGAACGGCAACACCGCCGACTTGGACAGCGCACCGGCCAGGATCAGCAGCACCGCCACGATCAGGTACCCGCCGCCGGGCAGCGGCTGTGCGGCGATCTCGGACCAGCGGTAGGTGCCGGCGTGCTCGCCGAGCATGATGAACCCGATGAGCATGGCCAGCCCGCCAAGCGTGGTCACGGTCAGCGCCTGCGCCGCCGCCCACCGGCTGGACCGCCGTTCGGTGCTGTGGCCGATCATCAGGTACGAGAAGACAGTCGTCAGCTCCCAGCCGACGTAGAGCAGCAGCAGGTCGTCGGAGAAGACAAGCAGGAGCATCGCGCCGGCGAAGGCGACCAGGACCCCGGCGAACTGCGCCAGCCCCGCCGAGCCTGCTTTGAAGTATCTGGCGCAGTAGACAAGCACCAGCGCGCCGACGCCGCCGATCAACAGGGTCATCAGCCAGGACAGGGTGGTGACCCGCAACGCGATGTCGAGGTGCAGCTCCTGGATCCACGGGTACGTCTCGACAACCGCGCCGCCGTCGGCGACGGCCGGGGTGCGGGCCAGTGCCCAACAGAACGCGGCGGCCGGTGCCAGCGCCAGCGGATAGAACGCTCGCGGACCCCACCAGCGGACGAGCAGCGGCGCGGCGAGGGCGGCCACGAGGTGGAGGATGAGTAGTACCAGCACCCGCACTCCCGATCGTGGTCCCGATGCCCCCGCAGCGGTGACGCCTAGCAGCGATCAGACGCCAGTTCGTCAGCGCTCGGGCGCAATTGCCATAATTCGCCCTTAATGAGCGGGCCGGCGGGCCGGTGGCGGCAAACGCCAGCCACAGGGCACAGAAACGTCCTCAATGGCCGGCTGACCAGGACGGCCGCCGGCGGTCAGCGTAGCAGGGCGTCACGGATGGGCTGCGCGTCGTCCACGTCGGCGCCGCCCTTGCGCAACTCGGCAAGGAGGTCGGCCCGGCCCAGTTGTCGGGCGACCTTACTGACCACCCGCTCAGCGACGGCGAGGGACCGCATCGACAGCAGGCGGCCCCGGCTCTCCCGGCGCAACACGAAATAGTGGACGGCGACACGGACCTGGCCGCGGTCGGCGGCGCTGGCCTGAGCGGTGGAGATCACCAGCTCCCGCAGGCAGTGGGCGAGGCGCTCGGCGAGCGCCAGCTCGGGCCCGTGCAGACCGCCGCGGAGCGTGGCGAGGTGACTGTCGACCTTGCGGATCAGCACGTCGGTGCCGGATTCGACGTGTCGCGGCTCACCGGCCATTCCATCGCCTCCCCCGGTTCGCGTTGCGGGTGAAGTTACTTTATGTTGCTGCTCACAAGCAAGCAGTTAAGTGAGACTTAACGTACTAACGGTGCATCCCGGCGCTTTTCCCGTGCAGTCGGGAACGTTCCGCCGGGACGCTCGTGGTTGTCGTACCGGCGGGGCACGATTGAGCGATGACCGGGGCGGATGTGGATACGGGCGGGGCACTCGACGGGTTCGGCCCGGCCACCCGCGCCTGGTTCGACGCCGCCTTCGCCGCACCCACCGCCGCCCAGGCCGGCGCCTGGCGGTCGGTCGCCGCCGGCCGCAACGCCCTCGTCGTGGCGCCCACCGGCTCCGGCAAGACGCTCGCGGCCTTCCTCTGGTCACTGGACCGGCTGGCCCGCGAGCCCGCACCCGCCGAGACCCGGCAGCGGTGCCGTGTGCTCTACGTCAGCCCGCTCAAGGCTCTCGCCGTCGACGTCGAGCGCAACCTGCGCGCCCCGCTTGCCGGCATCCGGCAGGCCGCGACCCGCCTCGGCGTCGCCCCGCCCGACATCACCGTCGGCATGCGCACCGGCGACACCCCGGCAGACGAGCGACGCGCCTTCGCCCGCACCCCTCCCGACATCCTCATCACCACGCCCGAGTCGCTATTCCTGCTGCTCACCTCCGCAGCTCGGGACTCGCTGCGCGGTGTCCAGACGGTGATCGTCGACGAGGTGCACGCGGTGGCCGGCAGCAAGCGCGGGGCGCACCTGGCCCTGTCGCTGGAACGCCTCGACGAGTTGCTGCCCGCGCCGGCGCAACGGATCGGCCTCTCCGCCACCGTCCGGCCGATCGACGCCTGCGCCCGATTCCTCGGCGGAGCCCGCCCGGTCGACGTCGTGCAGCCGGCAACGCCGAAGACCATCGAGGTAAGCGTGCAGGTCCCGGTGGAGGACATGACCCGCCTCGACGAGCAGGACCAGCCACCGGAGGACGACCTCGGTGGCCCCGGGCCGCGCCGCGCCTCGATTTGGCCGGCAGTGGAGGAGCGGGTCTTCACCCTCATCCGGCAACACCGCTCGACGATCGTCTTCACCAACTCCCGCCGCAGCGCCGAGCGCCTCTGCGCACGCCTCAACGAGCTGGCCGCCGAGAGTCTGGCCGCCGAAGGGCTGGCCGCCGCGTCGGGTGACGGCGCTGCCGGCGTACCCCAGGGGTTGCCGGCGAACGACGGCCCGGCTGCCGACGGCGGCGGTCCGGCGGCAGGCGGCGGCGGTCCGGCTGCCGACGGCGGCGGTCCGGCGGCGGGCGGGCAGCGGTGGGGTGACCCGGCCGGGCCGTTCCGCAACCGGCCGCCGGCCGCTGTGATGGCGCAGTCCGGCGCGGCCACCGGCGCGACGCCCGTGATCGCCCGCGCCCACCACGGCAGCGTCTCGCGCGAGGAGCGCAAGCACATCGAGGAGGCGCTCAAATCCGGGCAGCTCCCGGCGGTGGTGGCCACCTCCAGCCTGGAGCTGGGCATCGACATGGGCGCGGTCGACCTGGTGGTGCAGATCGAGGCACCGCCAAGCGTGGCCGCCGGCCTGCAACGGGTCGGTCGGGCCGGGCACCAGGTGGGCGCTGTCTCGCGCGGGGTGGTCTTTCCCAAGCATCGCGGCGACCTGCTCTCCTGCGCTGTGGTCGCCGAGCGGATGGCCGAGGGCGCGATCGAGGAGCTGCACTACCCGCGCAATCCCCTCGACGTGCTGGCCCAGCAGATCGTCGCGATGGTGGCACTGGAGCCGTGGCCGCTCGGCGACCTGGCCGTGCTGGTCCGCCGCGCCGCTCCCTTCGCCGAGCTGCCCGACTCCGCGCTGCACGCAGTTCTGGACATGCTCTCCGGCCGCTACCCGTCCACCGCCTTCGCCGAGCTGCGCCCCCGGCTGGTCTGGGACCGGGCCACCGACCTGCTCACCGGCCGCCCCGGCGCACAGCGGCTCGCGGTGACAAGCGGCGGCACCATCCCCGACCGGGGCCTGTTCGGGGTCTTCCTGGCCGGCGCCGAGCGGGCCGCCCGCGTCGGCGAGCTGGACGAGGAGATGGTCTACGAGTCGCGGGTAGGTGACGTCTTCCTGCTCGGCTCGTCCTCCTGGCGCATCGAGGACATCACCCCCGACCGGGTGCTGGTCTCGCCGGCCCCCGGGCAGGCCGCCCGGATGCCGTTCTGGAAGGGCGACCAGCTGGGCCGGCCGGTGGAGCTGGGCCGGGCCATCGGCGCCCGGGTGCGCACCCTGCTGCGGCAGAGCGACGAGGCGGCGCTGGCCGCGCTGCGTTCCGGCGGGCTGGACGACTGGGCCGCCGCCAACCTGATGGCCTATCTGCGCGAGCAGCGGGAGGCCACCCGCTCGCTGCCCGACGACCGCACAATCGTCGTCGAACGGTTCCGCGACGAGCTCGGCGACTGGCGACTGGCCGTGCACAGCGTCCTCGGCGCGCGGGTCAACGGGCCGTGGGCCCTCGCCATCGGCCGCCGGCTCGCCGAGCGGTACGGCGTGGACGCGCAGGTCATGCCCTCCGACGACGGCATCGTGGTGCGCCTGCCGGACACCGCCGACGAGCCGCCCGGCGCCGACGTGGTGGTGTTCGAGCCCGACGAGATCGCCCAACTTGTGGAGGAGTCGGTAGGCACCTCGGCGCTCTTCGCCGCCCGGTTCCGGGAGTGCGCCGCCCGGTCGCTGCTGCTGCCGCGCCGCGACCCGCGCCGCCGCCAACCGCTCTGGCAGCAGCGGCAACGCGCCGCACAGCTGCTCGACGTCGCCCGCGAGTACGCCGACTTCCCGGTCACTCTGGAGGCCGCCCGGGAGTGCCTGCAGGACGTCTTCGACCAGCCAGCGCTGGCCGGGTTGATGCGTGACCTGGCGGCCCGCAAGGTCCGGCTCGTCGACGTGGAGACAAGTGCGCCGTCCCCGTTCGCCAGGTCGCTGCTCTTCGGCTACGTCGGTGCATTCCTCTACGAGGGCGACGCCCCGCTCGCCGAGCGGCGCGCCGCCGCGCTCGCGCTGGATTCCACGCTGCTCGGCGAACTGCTCGGCCGGGTCGACCTGCGCGAGCTGCTGGACCCGGCTGTCCTCGCCGAGACCGACAGGCAACTGCGCTGGCTGACCGAGCAGCGCCGCCCGCGCGACGCGGAGGACGTGGTCGAGCTGCTGCGGGTGCTCGGCGACCTGAGCACTGCCGAGCTGACCGAGCGGGGGGCGCCGGAGGCCTGGCTGACCGAGCTGGAGGCCACCCGCCGGGTGCTGCGCGTCCGGATCGCCGGCGAGCAGCGCTGGGTGGGCGTCGAGGACGCCGCCCGCCTGCGGGACGCGCTGGGCGTGGCGCTGCCGGTGGGGGTTGCCGAGGCGTACCTCACCCCGGTGGCCGACCCGCTCGGCGACCTGGTGGCCCGTTACGCCCGCACCCACGGCCCGTTCGCCGCGGCGAGCTGTGCGGCTCGCTTCGGGCTCGGGGTGTTCGTCGTCGAGCAGGTCCTACGCCGGCTCGCCTCCACCGGGCGGGTCGTCTCCGGGGAGTTCACACCCGATTCGGCAGGTGCCCAGTGGTGCGACGCCGAGGTCCTTCGGATGCTGCGCCGCCGCTCGCTCGCGGCGCTGCGCCGGGAGATCGAGCCGGTGCCGCCCCGGGCGCTGGCGGCCTTCCTGCCGCGCTGGCAGCAGGTCGGCGCGTCGGCCCGAGGCGTGGAGGCGCTCGCCGCCACCGTGGAGCAGTTGCAGGGCGCGGCGGTGCCCGCCTCCGCGTTGGAGCGGCTCGTGCTGCCCGGCCGCGTCGCGGACTACTCCCCCGCCCAACTCGACGAGCTGTGCGCCAGCGGTGAGGTGCTCTGGGCGGGTTCGGGTGCCATCTCCGGCGGCGACGGCTGGGTCACCCTGGCGTACGCGGACGCCGCGCCGCTGCTCCTCGCGCCCCCCGACGACGCGTTGACCCGCACCCCACTGCACGACGCGGTGCTCGACGCGCTCGGCGACGGGCAGGCGCTGTTCTTCCGGCCGCTTGCCGACCGGGTCGGCTCGACCGACGACGCCACGCTGACCGGGGTGATCTGGGACCTGGTCTGGGCCGGGCACCTCACCAACGACACCCTCGCCCCGCTACGGGCGGTGCTCGGCGCCGGTGGGGCGCACCGCTCCCGGCCGTCCGCGCCAAGCACCCGCTACCGGCGGCCCGGTCGGGTGGCGCTGCCCACCCGTGGCGGCCCGCCGACGGTTGCCGGCCGCTGGTCACGGCTGCCGGAGCGGGACCTCGATCCGACCCGACGTGCCGCAGCCCTCGCCGACGTTCTGCTGGAGCGACACGGGGTGGTCACCCGCGGCGCGGTGATGGCCGAGCAGGTGGTCGGCGGGTTCTCGGCGGTCTACCCGGTGCTGTCGGCGTTGGAGGAGCGCGGCGCGGCCCGCCGCGGTTACTTCGTCGAGGGCCTCGGCGCGGCGCAGTTCGCGGTGCCCGGGGCGGTGGACCGGCTGCGCGCGTTGGCCGAGACCGCCGACGGCACCCGGGGCAGGGGCGGGCCGGCGATGGTGCTCGCCGCCACCGACCCGGCCAACCCGTACGGCGCGGCGCTGCCCTGGCCGGAGCGCGTGGTCGACTCGGGCGACGGAGCCGCCCCGGCGACCGGGCACCGGGCCGGCCGCAAGGCGGGCGCCCTTGTGGTGACAGTCGGCGGCGACCTGGTGCTCTACGTGGAACGCGGCGGCCGGACGCTGCTCTCCTTCACCGACGACGCCGACACGCTCGCCGCGGCCGGCAAGGCGCTCGCCGACGCCGTCCACTCGGGAGCGTTGGGCGCGATATCCGTGGAACGCGCCGACGGTGAGGCGGTGCACTCCTCACCGTTGCGTGACGCGCTGACCGCCGCCGGCTTCCGGGCCACCCCGCGCGGCCTACGCCTACGCGGCTGACCCACCCTCTGCCCACGAGCGGACGCTGAGCGTGATCGCCCCACGACTCGTCGTGCGGCGCGCCGCCATGCCCTCAGGCAGGCGGCGCCGCTCGACCTCACCTGTGAGCGTGATTCCGCTGTGGCATCTTGATGCCACAGCGGAATCACGCTCACGGGGACGTCCGCCCGGTCGCCGGCAACCAAGCACCAGCGCACGGCACCACCGCACGGCCCCACCGCACTGCCGCCGCGCTGGGGCTCCCGCTCAGCGGAGGTCGTTGAGGGCCTTCTCGTAGCGCGGGCGGTCGGCGGCCGGGGTCTTCGCCGCCAGGTAGTTGAGCACCACGGCGCCGCGCCGGTACGACTGGCCGCTCCACGTTTCCGCGATGTCGCTGGCACTTGTCTCGTCGGGGAACACGTAGACCGTCACGGCATCGGTAGCGATGATCTCGGAGCAGCCCAGGCCGAGGCCGTCCGGGCCGCAGTCCACAGACCGGTCCTTCGGCCGCGGCACCTTCAGGCCGGCGGCCCGGAACGCGGCGACGACCTGCTGGGCGCTGGGCGCGCCGGCGGGGCGCTTGGGAAGCACCACAGGTGGTGGGCTCGCCGGACGCTCGATCGTCCCCTGCTGCGGCGGCGGCCCGGCCGGCTGGCCCGGGGTGGCCGGGGTGGCCGGGGTGGCGGCACCGCCGGACGAACTCTCCGACGGCGGTGGGGCGCCGGGCAGCGCTGTGGCCTCCTGGCTGGGGAGGGACGAGGCGGGCGGGGCCGCGCTCAGCCGGTCGGCGTCGTCGCTGCCGCAGCCGGCCGTGAGAGCGACGGCGACCAGGAGAACACCGACAGCGGGCAGGCTCCGATTTGTCACCAGGGCAGTCTGCCGGTCGACGCCCGACGACGGGAGGGCCAGTCGGCCACTGCGCTGTGTCCCATTTCCGCCAATCGTCGGTCGGCCACGTGACCCGGGTGCACCCCAGGGCTGGCACCGGCGCCGAGCGCTAACCTGCGGGGATGGTCGCCACGCCCTGGATCTCGCTGACCACCGACTATGGCCTCACCGACGGCTTCGTGGCCGCCTGCCACGGGGTGATCGCCCGGATCGCGCCGGCCGCCCGGATCATCGACGTGACCCACCTGGTGCCGCCGGCCGACGTCCGGCGGGGCGCCGCCGTGCTGGCGCAGACGGTGCCGTACCTGCCGGTGGGCGTACACATGGCGGTGGTCGACCCCGGGGTGGGGACCACCCGGCGGGGTGTCGCGCTGGCCACGCCGGGCGGACTGCTTGTCGGCCCGGACAACGGTCTGCTGCCGGAGGCCGCCGCCGCGCTCGGCGGGGTGACCGCCGCGGTGGAGCTCACCGAGCCCCGCTGGCTGGCCACCCGGGTGTCCGGCACGTTCCACGGCCGGGACGTCTTCGCGCCGGTGGCGGCCCGGCTGGCGCTCGGCGCGCCGCTGGCCGAGGCGGGCCCGGCCATCGACCCGGCCGGGCTGGTCCGGCTGCCGCCGCCGATCGTGGCCGCCGACGTCGACGGGTTCACCGCCGAGGTGCTGACCGTCGACCACTTCGGCAACGTCCAACTGGCCGCACCGGCCGAACACCTCGACCCGCCTGCGGCCACCGTCCGGGTGGGACCGCCGGGGCCGACACCGGGCTGGACCGCGGTGCGCGGACGGACCTTCGGTGACGCACCCGACGGCGGCCTCGTGGTGTACGCCGATTCGGCCGAACTGGTGGCGATAGCGGTAAACGGTGGGCGCGCGGTGGACCTCCTCGGGGTGGGCCCGGGTGATCTTTTGCGGGTGGCCTGGTGACATTCAACTGTGGAATGCTGCCTCGGTGGGTGAACACGTAGTTCCCGTGGGCTGTCCCTGTTGCGCCTCTCGCACCGGCGGCGGGACCTGCCCGGTCTGCTTCTGGACCGACGACGGGCAGACAGACGCCGACGCCGACGCGGTGCGGGGTGGCGCAAACGGCGACCTGAGCCTGTCGTACGCCCGACTCAACTACGCCGTCTACGGGGCCAGCCATCCGCGTTACCAGGACATGGTGCGCCCAGCCCGCCCCGACGAGCGCCCCTGACGGCGCCCGACGGGGCGAGACCCGGTCAGCAGACCGGAACGGTGCCGCCGTACACGGCGGAGATGTACGCGTGGCTGACGTACTGCCCGGCCGCCAGGCGGTTCCACCTGGTGGTGGTGCGGTAGGGGCCGGTCACCGACTGACCTGTGACGTAGCACTGGATCGGCACGTTGGCGTACTGGGCGGCGAGCCCACGGACCGCGTACGACGTGCTGGCCCCGCTGCGGATGTTGAGCGGGCCGTCGCCGACGACACCGCGCGACCCGCCGCCGGTCCACAGGTAGGCGACGTCCACCCAACTGTTCGTGGTGAGTTTCAGGCCGTCCCAGAAGGTGCCGTCGGCCAGGTCGATGCCCGCCGGGTTGAGCACGGTACGCCCGAACTGGTCCCGCCCGCCGTTGTAACCCGACTGGTAGGCGGCCTGCGCCTCGGGTCGGCCCTGTGGCAGGTTCTTCCAGTTCTCCCGCACGGCCGCAGGGTTCCAGTAGTCGTCGCGTGTGTTCCACGGCCCGACGTCCCAGACCGGCGCGTACTCGCAGCGGGAGCCCGTGGTGGTGCAGACCCGCACCGTGTAGTCGCCCGTGTTGAGCGGGGACAGGCCGCGCCGTGACGGCAGGGCCGCGAAGTGGTCGCGTGGCTGCACGGTGCGGCCGTTGGCGGTCACCTCCCCGACCAGCCCGATACGTGTGGCGTACACCCGGTAGGTGCGGCCGGGCGTGGCTGCGGCGACGGCGGCTGTCGCGTCGGCGGTGAGCTGGACGCCGCGTACCGTCGCGGTGGCGCCGCCGTTTGGCGCGGTCAGCACCACACGGGTCTGCACCTGCTTGACCGGCCGGTCGAAGACCGCGCCGGCGGTCGCGGCCCGCCATTCGGTCCAGCCGCTGACCCGCCAGCCTCGGACCTGCACCTCCACCGTCGCACCTGCGGGAACGTCCGCGGTGAGTTCGGCGCGGACGCGGGTGGCCGGGCGGGCGAGGGTGCGCGGGGCGGTCAGCAGCATGCCCTCGGCGACCGCGCTGTGCGGGCTTCGCGGGCTGCGTCCGGTGGATCGTGCCTCGCGCAGCCGCAGACCGGCGGGGGTACGCCGGACGTTGACGTCGTCGCGGTCAACGACCGAGAGGTCGGTGTTCCACCGTTCGCCATCGGGCGCGACCGCGGTGTGGGTGACCACGCCGCCGACGCTCGGGGTGGCGGACGAGAATCCGCTGGTGAGGGGCACGAGGGCGGCCGTGAGTGCGAGGGCGAGGGCGGCGGTGAGGGTCGTGGAGCGGATACGACAATGAGGTCGTCTCATGGGCAATCTCCTCAGATCCCCCCTGACCCTGCCATGTCTGGAGATCATGAGGAACCGAGGTACAAATAGCGATACATGTGAATCTCGTTCGACTGAGGGAGGATGGCAGGGTGCCCGAGGGTGACACCGTCTGGAACACCGCGCGCGTGCTGCACCGCGCGCTGGCTGGCGCGCGTCTCACCGGCAGTGACTTCCGGGTGCCGCAGCTGGCCACCACCGACCTCACCGGCTGGACGGTGCGCGAGTCCGCCAGCCGGGGCAAGCACCTGCTGCTCCGTCTCGCCGCCCCGGACGAGGCGCAGTGGACGCTGCACTCACATCTGCGGATGGACGGCGCGTGGCGGGCGTACGCGCCGGGGGAACGGTGGAGCGGCCGCCCGGCGCACCTGATCCGGGTGGTGCTGCGCAGCCCCGGCGCGGTCGCGGTCGGCTACCACCTGCACGAACTGGCGCTGGTGCCGACGGTCGAGGAGGAGCGCCTGGTCGGCCACCTCGGCCCCGACCTGCTCGGCCCGGACTGGGATGCGGCCGAGGCGGTCCGCCGGCTCACCGCCCACCCTGAGCAGACCATCGGCGAGGCGCTGCTCGACCAGCGGAACCTGGCCGGGGTCGGCAACCTCTACAAGTGCGAGGTGCTCTTCCTGCGGGGCGTGTCACCGTGGACACCTGTCGGCGCGGTGCCCGACCTGCCCGGCATGGCGGCTCTCGCGCAGCGGCTGCTGGCCGCCAACCGGGGCCGCTGGACACAGAGCACCACGGGCTCGCTGCACAGGGGGCAGACCAGCTACGTGTACGGGCGGCGCGCCCAGCCCTGCCGCCGCTGCGGCACCGCCATCCGCAAGCAGGAGCTGGGCGAGCGGGTGACCTACTGGTGCCCGGTCTGCCAGCCGGAGCACGCGCAGCCCGGGTGACGGGCCTCGTCGATCGAGCTCATCCCAGATACGGACGATTGGGTAATTCCTATCTGGCCGCGAACGTCGCATGCTGCGATTGAGTGCTTACCAATCGTCAATGAAGTGCCGAGGTCCGCCACGTCGGGGTGGCGAGTCTCGTGCCCCGTCCCGGGGAGAGCCATGGCGATGTTTCGCAGACTCCGCTCCACGTTCTTCGACCGGCCCGCCCAGGGCAACGGCGACGCCAACGGCCGGGCGGCGCCCGTCCCGGCAGCCCGTACCCCCGAGGAGACGACCCCGGCGGCGAGCCTGGACCCCGCCGCCGCGCCCCGCTGCTTCGGCCCGGTGCCGAACTTCGCCTACAGCCCACGGCCGGCGCGTGACCCGCGCGGTCACCTGGTGCCGGGCACCGGTCTGCGGAAGTTCGTCGACGCGCTGCCGGTGCCGGGCGAGTTGGGTCGCACCGACCTGGGCAGCTACCTGCCGGTGGCGGTGCCCGACACGATCAGCTATCCGGGCTGCGACTACTACGAGATCGGCCTACAGGAGTACGCCCAGCGGCTGCACCGGGACCTGCCGGCCACCCGGCTGCGCGGCTACCGGCAGCTCAACCTGGGCACCGACGTGTCGGGCCACAACACTGTGGTGCCGCCGGAACGTCCCTGGCACCTCGGCCCGATGATCCGCGCCCGGCGGGGTCGGCCGGTGCGGGTGAAGTTCATCAACCAGCTTCCCACCGGCCGGGCCGGCGAGTTGTTCCTGCCTGTCGACGAGACCGTCGAGGGCGCCGGCATCGGCCCGCTGGACGGCCCCGCTCCCTACCCGCAGAACCGGGCGGTGCTGCACCTGGCCGGGGCGCAGACCGGCTGGACAAGCGCCGGCAACCCCGAGCAGTGGATCACCCCTGCCGGGGAGATCACCCCGTACCCGACAGGGGTCAACCTGGCGCACGTGCCGGACATGCCGCTACCCGGTGCCGGCGCCACGACGCTCTACTACCCGAACGAGCAGAGCGGCCGGCTGCTGTGGTGGCACGACAACACCCTCGGCCTGGCCCGGCTCACCGTCTACGGCGGGCAACTCGCCCTCTATCTGCTCACCGACCCGGCCGAGGACCAACTCGTCGCCGACCGGGTGCTGCCTGCCGACCAACTGCCCCTGGTGATCGAGGACAAGACGTTCGTGCCCGACGACACCCAACTGGCCGCCGAGGACCCGACCTGGGACCGGGAACGCTGGGGAGCCCGGGGCAGCCTCTGGCACCCCCACGTCTACCAGCCTCGGCAGAACCCGTACCGGTCCGGCGGGCGCAACCCCACCGGCCGGTGGGACTACGGCCCCTGGTCGCGCAACCCGGCCCCGGACGGCAGCCGGTCCGACGGTTGGCCTGCCAACGACGGGTCCACGGGCGGGCCACCGCTGGTCGGGCCGGGTCCGGTGCCGAACCCGCACCACGACCCGGTGGGCGCGCCGGCCGAGCCACCGCTGCGCCCCGGGGTGCCGCACCCGTCCGCGGTGCCCGAGACGTACGGCGACACGCCCCTGGTGAACGGCGTCGCCTACCCGTACCTGGAGGTGCGGCCCCGCGCGTACCGGTTCCGGATCCTCAACGCCTGCCTGGACCGCTGCCTCAATCTTCAGCTCTACCGGGCCCGCTCCGACGGCCCGATGTGGACCGACGACGGGAGTCTCGCCGACGCGGAGGCGGGCGAGGTGCCGACGGTGCCTGCCGTGCGGGCGGCGGACCAGCCGGCCGGGTGGCCGACCGACGCACGGGACGGCGGTGTGCCGGACCCGCGCGCCGCCGGGCCGGCGTTCATCCAGATCGGCAACGAGGCCGGGCTGCTGCCCGCCCCTGTGGTGCTGCCCAGCCGGCCGATCAGCTACCGCTACGACCGGCTCGACCCGACAGTGCTCAACGTCGACGGGCACACGCTGCTGCTCGCGCCCGGTGAGCGCGCCGACGTGCTCGTCGACTTCTCCGCCGTGCCACCGGGCAGCACTCTCATCCTCTACAACGACGCCCCGGCACCGCTGCCCGGTTTCGATCCGCGCTACGACCAGCACACCGACGCGCCGGACCGGACCGCCGAGGGCGGCCCGCCGCCCACCGAGCCCGGGTACGGTCCGAACACCCGGACCCTGCTGCAATTCCGGGTGTCCGGAGCACCCGGGGAGCCGTACGACCTGGACCGGCTGCGCGAGCGCCTGCCCGTGGCGTACGCGGCCAGCCAGCGCCCGCCGATCGTGCCGCAGCCGGTGTACGACCGGGCGTTCGGCACCCGGACGGCTGGGGTGACCACAGTGCCGGTGCACGCCGCCACTGTGACGTTCACTCCCGCCGGCGCCGCCGTCCCGGTGACCCTGCCGGTCGAGGTCAAGGCCGCGCAGCACGTCTTCGAGCCCGGGCACGGCCGGCTGGCCGGGCGGCTCGGCGTCGGCCACCCGCTGGCCGGGCCGCTCACGTCGGCGACCCTGCCGCTCGGCGCCAGCGACCCGGTCACCGAGGTGCTGTTCGCCGCCGACCCGGCCCTACCTGTGGGGGCGCCTACCGACGGGACGCAGATCTGGCGGATCAGCGGGAACGTCAGGCAGACCGAGCCGCTGCGCTTCGGCGGCTGTGACGTGCAGGTGGTCAACCGGGTCGGCTGGGACGGCACCCTGCGGCCACCGCACGGCGCGGAGCTGGGCTGGAAGGAGATCGTCCGGGTCAACCCCCGGGAGGACGTGGTGGTGGCGCTGCGCCCGGTCGCTCCGGCCCTGCCGTTCAAGCTGGGCGACAGCGTCCGACTGCTCGACCCGGGCCGCCCGCCCGGGGCGCGGACCGGGTCGACTCCGGTCAGCCCGGCCGACGGGCGACCCGCGGTGGTGGTCAACCAACTTGTCAACATGGGTTGGGAGTACCGCTGGCACAGTCAGCTCGCCGGTCACCGCGACCTCGGCATGAACCGGCCCCTGGTGCTGCGGGTGACGCCGAGGGCGCCGACCGGGCTGACCGCCACACCGGTGCCCGGCTCGGCCACCGCGTTGCCGGCCATCGCGCTGACCTGGACCGGCAACGGCGGCCGCCCGTCCGCGACGAGCCACCTGCTGCAACGGGCCACCGACGTGACATTCGCCGGCGACGTCACCACGATCACCGTCGCGGCCGCCGCCACCCGGTACACCGACGCGACAGTCACCCCGGGGGTGACCTACCACTACCGGATCCGGGCGGAGAACGAGGTCAGCTACTCGTCCTGGTCGAACAGCGTGCCCTCCTCGGTGCAGTTGGCCGCCCCGGGTGGCCTGCTCGCGGCGATCCCGCCGGCCGCGCCGCTGCGGGTGGCGCTGCGCTGGACGAACCGGTCGTTCGCCACAGGCATCGACGTGCAGCGCGCCACTAACCCGACATTCACCAGCGGGCCGGGCACCACGGCGATCGGGGTAGGCGACAACCATCTGGACGCCACGATCGCGCCGGACACCACGTACTACTACCGCGTCCGGACCACGTACCTGGGCGCCGCGTCGGCCTGGTCGACTGTGGCGACGGTGAGCACCCCGCCCGCGCCGGCCACCCCGGTCGGGGTGAGCGCCGCCGCCAGCGCGCCGGGGCCGGACACCGCCACTGTCGTCCTGGGCTGGACGGCCAACACACCGGCAGGCCCGGGGGCCGGGTTCATCGTCCAACGGGCGTTGGACCCGGCGTTCGGCCGGGAGGTCGCCACCTTCACGGTGACCGGTCGCGGCTTCACCAACACCGGGCTGGCCAGGGGCGTGACCTACCACTACCGGGTGCGGTCGTTCAACGTCGTGGGCAGCTCGGCGTACACCGGCCCGATTCCGGTCACCACCCCGCCGTGACCGGGCGGCGTCAGCTCAGAGGGTGGGCGCGCGGAGCGGGCGGTCGACGGCGCGCAGCTCGGCCAGTGCGGAGGCCACACCGTGCAGCAGGTCGGTCGCCTCGGTGAGCCGGTCGGCGGCGGGGTGGGTGGGCTCCGGCCGGGCGTCCTCGGCGAGATAGCCGGCGGCGGCGACCACCAGCCGCTCGTAGGCCGCCACGCCGCTCTCCAGTTGGGCGGTGAGCATGCGGTGCGCCTCGGCGAGCGAGGACCGGGCGTCGGTAGGGGCGAGCCGCAGCGCCCGTTCGACGCTTGCCGTCCGCTCGGCGAGTTCGCGAAGCGACCGGTCGGCGGCGGCGGCCTCCAGGACCGCCGGCTCGGCAAGCCCGCTGAGCCGAGGCGCCATCCCGGCCAGGGTCAGCGAGGCCCTGTCGAGTCGCGCCCACTGTTGCCCGGCGGTGGTGCCGCGCAGGGCGACCCGGTTGCGGACCCGGCGGGCCTCGGCCAGCAGGCCCGAGCCGGCCGGCAGTCGCTCGACGGCGGCCACCAGCCGTGCACGGGACCGGGCGGCGGCCTCGGCCGGATCCAGGGCCGGGGGTGCCGGTTGGGCGGCGAGCGCACGCAGGTCGATCCACCGCCAGGCGGCAAGCGCCACCGCGCTGCCCGCGACGCCGGCCCAGGCCGCGTCCGGCAGACCGAGGCCGGCGTACGGAGTCAGCACCGCGGTGGCACCGCCGAGCCCTCCGGCCACCACGCTCCACCGCCGGGCCGAACGGCGCAGCCGATCCAGCCGACGGAAGTATCGCGTCCGCTCGTCCGCCACCGTGACCTCCTCGGACCGGTCGTTCAGCCGGCGGCTGTCGGGTCGCCGGTGCCCCGCTCGCGGGCCATGCTGGCCCGCAGCTCGTCGAGTCGGGCGGCGGCGCCCGGGTCACCGGCCGGGCTCGCCGAACCGGTCGCCTCGGCCTGGGGTACGGCGGGGCGCTGGCCCGCGCCACCGAGCTGCTCCCCCGCCATGCTGGATCGGATCTGCTCCAGCCGGGCCGAGCCCGCCGAGTCGATTGTCGCCTTCTGGATCTCCAGCATCCGGCCCTCGACCGAGTTGCCGGCCAGCTCGGCGCGGCCCATCGCGTTGGCGTACCGCCGTTCGATGCGGTCCCGCACCTCGTCCAGGGAGGGGGTGTTGGCCGGGGCGGCCAGCGACGACATCGACTCCAGCGAGTGGGCGACCGTCTCCTGCATCTTGGCCTGCTCCAGCTGGCTGAGCAGCTTGGTGCGCTCGGCGAGCTTCTGCTGGAGGATCATCGAGTTGTTCTCCACCGCCCGGCGGGCCTGCGCGGCCGCGCCGAGCGCCTGGTCGTGCAGGGTCTTCAGGTCTTCGGTGGCCTGCTCGGCGGAGACCAACTGGCTGGCGAGGGTCTGCGCGGACTGCTCGAACCGCACCGCCTCGGCCTCGTCGCCCTTGGCGCGGGCCTGGTCGGACAGCACGAGGGCCTGCCGGGCGTTGCCCTGCAACCGCTCGACCTCGGACATCTGCCGGGACAGCTTCATCTCCAGCTGACGCTGGTTGCCGATCACGGCGGCTGCCTGCTGGACCAGTGCCTGGTGCTGCCGCTGGGCATCCTCGATGGCCTGCTGGATCTGCACCTTGGGATCGGCGTGCTCGTCGATCTTGGCGCCGAAGAGCGCCATCAGGTACTTCCAACCCTTGACGAACGGGTTAGCCATCTCCGCGGTATCCCCTCAGTAGCGTCGTTCCGCCACGGTCGGGCCGGATGGACCGACCGACCGCGACCCGGCCGATCTCCATCGTCCCAGTCGGACGCCCGGCAAGGCATCCGTACCGGACGGTCGACGGGCACCGGCGGCTCCTGTCGGCCACCCTACGCGGCCGGCGCCACCTCGCCCATGGTCAAACCGACCGAAGGCTCAGGCGGCGCAGACCACGTCCCGGTCGCGCTCGGTGGGGCGCACCCGCGTGCTGCGCAGCGTGGCTCGCAGCGGCGAGTCCTGCCGGACCGACACGGCGACCTTGCCATCGGAGGTGACCTGGCGTACGGCACGGTTGGCGCCCTTGCCGACGGCCGCCGTCGCGCCGACCGGTGTGGCCTCGGCCGGCTTGTCGGCCATCGGGACCAGCACATCGGGCATCTGCTCGGCGAGCGCCACGGTGTCGCTCACCTCACGGAGCAGCTCGGAAAGGCGGGCACCGAGGGCGTGGCAGATCGCGGCGAGCAGCTCGCTGGACGGCTCCTTGTGCCCGCGTTCAATCTCGGAGAGGTAACCCAGGCTGACGTTGGCGGCGGTGGACACTTCGCGCAATGTGCGCTGTTGCCCCTGCCGGCGCGTCCGCAGTGCGTCACCGATCACTCGGCGTAGCAGGACCATCGCACCTCCCCCTGAGGGATACCTCTCGTCCGGCGTCGGGCGGCCGGTTGCGGCGGACCGCGCCGGCCCCGAGCGTCGGAGCCTTCCCGCAACCGTACCCGGTATGGGCCCGGCCGACATCCCGCCCCGCCTGTCGGTTCGCTCGGAACGCCTCAACGGTGCCCCGCCCCGGCGGTTCCCACACCGTCGCGAGCTGCTT
Source organism: Micromonospora sp. NPDC000316 (assembly GCF_042898885.1). Taxonomy (NCBI): domain Bacteria; kingdom Bacillati; phylum Actinomycetota; class Actinomycetes; order Micromonosporales; family Micromonosporaceae; genus Micromonospora; species Micromonospora sp. NPDC000316. Next base: position 277,784 of record NZ_JBIAZG010000005.1, on the reverse strand, counting down.
CGTCGGCGGCGTGGATCCGCTCGGCGAGCAGCCGCAACGCCGCGACCACGGCACCGGACCGGACGTGGTCCCGACCGCCGTCCAGGTCGAGCTGGCGGACCTCGCCGCCGTTCGGACCGGCGACCGCGACGTAGACCAGGCCGACCGGCTTGCCGTCCTGCGGCTCCGGACCGGCGACGCCGGTCGTGGCGACCCCCCAGTCCGCGCCGCAGCGCCGCCTTCCGCCTTCCGCGAGCGCGGCCGCCACGTCCGGGTCCACCGGGCCGCGCTCGGCCAGCAACTCGCCCGGTACGCCAGCCAGCGTGGCCTTCATCTCGGTGGCGTAGACGACAAGCCCGCCCCGGTAGATCCCGCTGACACCGGCGATCTCCACGATCGAGGCGGCGAGCAGACCACCGGTGAGCGACTCGACAGTGGCGAGGGTTTCATGCCGCTGCGCCAAACTGTGCACCACGCCCGCCGCGGGACTTCCCGCCGGCTGTTCAGACTCAGAATCCCGCGCCATGAACCCGTCCCTTCCCCACCAGTCCCACCCCAACCCTGCTTCAACGATCGGCGGTGGTCAGCGGCGGTGGCGGAGCCGGAGCGCCTGCGCTATGTAGTCGAAGCCGGTGGCGACTGTCACCAGGACGGCGGCGGCCATGATCCAGGGGCCGACGCCGACGAGGGCGTCCGGCATCGGCCAGAGGTACCAGGCGATGGCCAGGATCTGGAGCGCGGTCTTGACCTTGCCACCCCGGCTGGCGGCGATCACGCCGTGCCGGATCACCCAGAACCGCAGGCCCGTGATGCCCACCTCGCGGACGAGGATCAGCGCCGTCACCCACCAGGGCAGCCTGTCGTACCAGGAGAGCAGCAGCAGGGCCGCGCCGGTGAGCGCCTTGTCGGCGATCGGGTCGGCCACCTTGCCGACCGAGGTGACCAGCCCGAACCGGCGGGCGATCCAGCCGTCCACCAGGTCGGTCGCCGAGGCCACCGCGAAGATCAGGCAGGCGGCCATCTGCCAGCCGGAGTGCGTCATCTCGGACGTGATCACCGACGCGGCGAAGACCGGCACCAGCAGGAGCCGCAGCGCGGTAAGCGCGTTGGCCGCGTTGAGCACGGGAACCTGCGGGACCACACGGGCCGGCGTCGACTCCGTCACCCCGGTCACCGCCTCACCCCGCTCGGATCGCCGTGGCGTCTCCGGCATCGCGCCACCTGGCTCCCCCGCTCCGCTCGGCCCCGCCGTCACCGTGCCGCGCCGGGCGCCGCCGAAATCATCTCATCCGGCACCGCGAGCAGATCCACCCCTTCGGTGCCGGTAACCGTGGCCCGGACCAGGTCACCCGGGCGAAGCGCGGCCAGGTCGACGCCGCCGTCGGCAGGGGCGACAAGTGTGGTGGAACCGTCCACCTCCGGCGCCTGGTGCGCCGCCCGGCCCTCCACCACGCCGTCTTCGATCGAGTCGACGAGCACCTCGACGGTCGAGCCGAGCCGATCCTCGGCCCGCTGCGAGCAGAGCTCGTCGGCGAGCGCGCTGAGCCGGTCGTAACGCCGCTTGATCGTGGCGGCGGACACCTTGCCGGGCAGCCCGGCGGCCTCGGTGCCGTCCTCGTCGCTGTAGTCGAACATGCCGATCGCGTCCAGCCGCGCCTCGGTCAGGAAGCGGACCAGCTCGTCGACGTCGGCCCGCGTCTCGCCGGGGAAGCCGACGATGAAGTTGCTCCGCGCGCCCGCCTCCGGTGCCAGCGCCCGGGCACCTGCCAGCAGCTCCAGGAACCGGTCGGTGGAGCCAAAACGACGCATCCGGCGCAGCACGGGCTCGCTGGAGTGCTGGAACGACAGGTCGAAGTACGGTGCCACACCGGGCGTGCCGGCGATCGCCTCGACCAGCCCAGGCCGCGTCTCGGCCGGCTGGAGGTAGCTCACCCGCACCCGCACGATCCCGGAAACGGCGGCGAGCTGCGGCAGCAGCTTCTCCAGAGCCCGGGGGTCGCCCAGATCCTTGCCGTACGAGGTGGAGTTCTCGCTTACCAGCACCAACTCCCGGACGCCGGTCTTGGCCAGCCACTCCGCCTCGGCGAGCAGTTCGTCGGGCGTACGCGAGACGAACGCCCCACGGAACGCGGGAATGGCGCAGAACGCGCAGCGGCGGTCGCACCCACTCGCCAGCTTCAGCGACGCGACAGGGCCGGTGTCCAGCCGGCGGCGCAGCACCTGACGCAGGTGCGCCGGGGTGTGCTCGTCGGTGTCGACGGCCGTCCGGGTCACGGTGCCGTGCCCGGGCAGCGAGACCCCGCTGTCGCGGCGCTTCACCGGGGTCAGCGGCAGCAGCTCGCGGCGGTCCCGGGGGGTGTGCGAGGTGATCTGCTCACCGGCGACGACGGCGTTCAGCCGAGCGGCGATCTCCGGGTAGTCGTCGAAGCTCAGCACCGCCTGCGCCTCGGGCAGGCTGTCGGCCAACTCCCGGCCGTAACGTTCGGCCATGCAGCCGGCGGCCACCACCTTCGCGCCCGTGCCGGCGGCGGCGAGCAGGGTCTGGATGGAGTCCTGCTTGGCCTTCTCGACGAAGCCGCAGGTGTTGACGACCACAACGTCGGCGCCCTCGCCGTCGGTGGTCACCTGCCAGCCGTCGGCGTGCAGCCGGGCGGCCAACTCCTCCGAGTCGACCTCGTTGCGGGCACAGCCCAGGGTGAGCAGGGCTACACGGCGGCCCTCGGCAGCGGAAGGGGAGGTGGCAGACACCATCCGAGGGTACCGGGCCGACCGGAGAACCCCACGCACGCGGGCCGACCGGCGCCCCCTCTGGCACGCGGCTGCCCGCGTACCGCCGTTCAGCGGGTCGCGGCCCCCACCCGGGTCAGCGCGTCCAGCAGGAAGACCTCGGTGCCGGCCAGGCCCGTGGAGCAGAAGACGGAGACCTGGTCCGCCGAGGTCCGGCCGGGGACCGCGCCAGCCAGGATGCCGCCCAGGTCGCGCAACCGATCGGCGTACGGGGGCTCGGCGGCGAGCATCGGCGGCTGGTAGTCCGCGGCCTGGGCCGGTGAGTCGGTGACAAGCAGGTCGGCGGCGTCCAGCAGGTCGGTGCCGAACTCGCTGCGGTTCCGCTGCTTGAAACCGACAGCGCTGACGTGCGTGCCGGGGCTCAGGTCGACGGCGCGCAGCACCGGGGACACGCTTGTGGTGGCGAGCACCACCACATCCCGCCCACGCACCGCCGCGCCGGGGTCGGCTACCGCGCGGGCCGGCACGCCCAGTTCGGCGCGTACCCGGGCGGCGAAGGCGTCCCGCCGGGCGGCCGAGCGGCTGTGCACCACCACCTCGCGCAGCGGGCGGACGGCGGCGGCGGCCCAGACCTGGGTCCACGCCTGCCGGCCGGAGCCGATCACCCCGAGGGTCGTCGCGTCCGTTCGGGCGAGCGCGTCGACAGCGACGCCACCCAACCCACCGGTACGCCGTGAGCCCAACTCCTCGCCGACAGCGACAGCGCGGACGGCGCCGGTGCTGGCGTCGTGCAGCACCACCAACTGCTCGCCCTGCGGGTGGCCGAACGTGTCGTACGAGCGGAAGCCGTACCACTCGCCGACCAGGTGCCCGGCGGTGAGCACCATCCGCCCTCCGCCGAGCGGGGCGGCGGCCCGGGGTGGGGCGACCAGTCGTCCGTCGTACGCGGCCACAAGTGCGGCGCGCATGGCGTCGACGGTGGTGGTGGCGTCCAGGATGTCGGCGACCTCAGCATCGGCGTAGAGCAGGGGCATGATGGCCATACTGCAAGTTGAAGTGAGGTAGAGGTCAAACGGTCGTGGCGGGAGTCACCGACCAGCCGCCGAGTCCGGTGCTAGCGTCGGCGGTGGTGGCCCCCGTGGCCGCTCCGGACGAGTGGTGGGCGTACCCGGTCAGGCCAAGACGCCCCGCGTGACGTGCAAACCCGACTCGTCCCGGCGCGGCAGCCCCGGGCTCTCCGTGAGGTGAACGATGGCCTGGCTCGTACTGGTGATCTCGGGACTGTTGGAGACGGCCTGGGCGATCGCACTGGACCGCAGCGCCGGTTTCAGCCGACCGGTCCCGACAGTGGTGTTCGGGGTGACACTGGTCCTGAGCATGGGCGGGCTGGCGTACGCGCTGCGGGAGATCCCGGTCGGCACCGGGTACGCGGTCTGGGTCGGCATCGGCGCGGTCGGCACCGCGCTGGTCGGGATGGTGGCGCTCGGCGAGTCGGCGAGCCTGCCCCGGGTTCTCTGCCTGCTGCTTGTGGTCGCCGGCGTGATCGGCCTGAAGATCTACCACTGAAGTGCCGCGCAGGCATGCGTGATCGACTGCCGGAGTGGGTAGTGACCGTTTTGTCACTACAGGCTCTCAACCGGAGGCAGACATGGCCGACATGCCCAGCACCGCCCGCCCGCGCAGCAGCGCCGCCCGGATCGTCACCATCGTGGGCTTCGTCTTCGCGGTGCTCGCCCTCTTACTCAACCCGATCATCTTCGGCGTGCTCGGCGTGATCGCGGGCGTCGTCGGCGCCGTGCTCGGCGACAAGCCGTTGGGCTGGTACGCCGCCGTGGCCAGCGTCGTCGCCGCCGTGATCAGCCTGGTGATCATCGGCGCGCTGATCAACAACTGAGCACCCGACTTCTCGCGGGCCCGCCGGCTGCCGGCGGGCCCGTCGTGTCCACTCCGGTCGATCCGCCGTCAGTCCACGTCGCCGCGCAGGCCGGACAGGACGTCGTCCAGCTCGTCCGGCTTGACCAGCACGTCGCGGGCCTTCGAACCCTCGGACGGCCCGACCACGCCCCGGGTCTCCATCAGGTCCATCAGACGGCCCGCCTTCGCGAAGCCCACCCGCAGCTTGCGCTGGAGCATCGAGGTCGAGCCGAACTGGGAGGTGACCACCAGCTCCACCGCCTGCACCAGCAGGTCGAGGTCGTCGCCGATGTCCTCGTCGATCTTCTTCTTGTTCTCCTGGGCCGGGGCCAGCACGTCCTTGCGGAACTCCGGCTCACGCTGGTCCTTGCAGAACTTCACCACGTCGGCGATCTCGCGCTCGGTGACCCAGGCGCCCTGGATCCGGACCGGCTTCGACGCGCCCATCGGCAGGAAGAGCCCGTCGCCCCGGCCGAGCAGCTTCTCCGCGCCCGGCTGGTCCAGGATGACCCGGGAGTCCGCAAGCGACGAGGTCGCGAACGCCAGCCGGGACGGCACGTTCGCCTTGATCAGACCGGTCACCACGTCGACCGAGGGCCGCTGGGTGGCCAGGACCAGGTGGATGCCGGCCGCCCGGGCCAGCTGGGTGATGCGGACGACCGAATCCTCCACGTCGCGCGGCGCGACCATCATCAGGTCGGCCAGCTCGTCGACGATCACCAGCAGGTACGGGTACGGGCGCATCTCCCGTTCGCTGCCCGGCGGGGCCTTGATCTCGCCGTTGCGGACCTTACGGTTGAAGTCGTCGATGTGCCGGACCCCGTTTGCCGCGAGGTCGTCGTAGCGCATGTCCATCTCGCGGACGACCCAGTCCAGCGAGTCGGCCGCCTTCTTGGCGTTCGTCACGATCGGCGTGACCAGGTGCGGGATGCCCTCGTAGCCGGTCATCTCGACCCGCTTCGGGTCGATCAGCAGCAGCCGCACCTCGTCCGGGGTGGCCCGGGTGAGGATCGACACCAGCAGCGTGTTGAGGCATGACGACTTGCCGGCGCCGGTGGCCCCCGCGATCAGGATGTGCGGCATCTTGGCGAGGTTGGCCACCACGTAGCCGCCCTCGATGTCCTTGCCGAGCGCCACCACCATCGGGTGGTGGTCGCTCGTCGCCGCCCGCGACCGCAGCACGTCACCGAGCGCCACGTTCTCCGGGTCGGTGTTCGGGATCTCCACGCCTACCGCGCTCTTGCCCGGGATGGGGCTGAGGATCCGTACGTCCGGCGACTTCACCGCGTACGCGATGTTGCGGGACAACTGGGTGATCCGCTCCACCTTGACGCCGTGCCCCAGCTCCACCTCGTACCGCGTGACCGTCGGCCCCCGGGTGAAGCCGGTGACCGCCGCGTCCACGTCGAACTGGTCGAACACGCCGGTCAGCGCGGCGATCACCTCGTCGTTGGCCTTGCTGCGGGTCTTCGCGGCGGCACCGGCGCTGAGCATGTTCGCCGGCGGCAGTGTGTAGTCGCCGGCCAGGCCGGTCAGCGCCAACTGTTCGGCCCGGGTCGGCGCGGGCGAGTGCTCCGGTGGCTCGGCCGGCTTGCGGCTGGCCGGCACCTTCGCCGGCGCCTTGCGCGGCAGCACCATCGTCTCCTGGAGGTCGGTGCCCTCCAGGTCGTCGAAGTCGTCCGGGTCCAGCGGCGGGGGCATCCGCTTGGCCGGTCGCTTACGCGCCGGCTTGGCGGCCGGCTCGTCCGCCTCCTCGTCGGTCTCCGGTGCGGCGACCAGAGCACCGGCGAGCAGACCCAACCGCTCGGGAATCTTGTTGATCGGCGTGGCGGTCACCACGAGCAGGCCGAAGAGCAGCAGCAGGATCAGCAGCGGCACCGCCACCCAGGCGGTGACCGCGCGCTCCAGCAGACCACCGACGCCCGCGCCGACCAGACCGCCGGCGAAGTCGCGCTGCACCGGGTCGGTCGGAGCCTGGCCGATCTGAAGCAGCGCGGCGGTCGACACCAGCAGCGAGCCCCAACCGATCAACCCGCGGCCCCGGTGCGCCGGGTCGGCCGGCTGGCGCATCAGCCGCCAGGCCCCGATCATCAGCAGCACCGGCACCACGACGGAGATCGCACCCAGGAACAGCCGGACCGTGTCGGCCAGGCGCGCACCAACGGGGCCCGCTCCGGACAACCAGAGCGCCACGGCGCTGAGCAGAGCCAGCCCGAACAGCAGCAGCCCCGCGCCGTCGCGGCGGTGCTCGGGGTCGAGGTCGCGGGCGGAGGCCGCCTGTCGGCCGGCGGCCCGCATCGCCCAACCGACTCCGTGCGCCACGCCCATCCACAGTGCACCGACGGCGCGACCCACATAGACCGCCGGCCCCGGTCGGGTGGGTGTGACCCGCCGCCGCACCGGAGCCCGGGTCTTCTTCGCCGGTTGACGGGCACGACTGTTGGTGCCACCGCGCGGCGACGCGCCGCGTCGGCGGCTCGCCTGAGGGGTACGGCCCGCCATAGAGTCACGGTAACGGTGGGGCCGGGCAGAACGCCGCTTTTCCGGGTCGTGTCCGCGCGTCGCAACACGAGCCCCGCCGCCGGTCGTGATATCCGCCTCAGAAGGGAAGCCCGATGGCGCCGCCCGGATTCGAGGACGATCCGCTGGCCGGGCACCCCGGCGCGTTGCGCCCGCTGACCGGTGACCTGGTCGCCGCAGTGCTCGCCGCGCGGGGCCGGCCGGTCGGTCGAGCCGTCAATGGCGACCTGGTGGGCCGCTTCGACGACAACCTCATCTGGTTTCTGCGCCTCGGCGCGGACGGCGAGTTGTTGCAGGTCCGCACCATGGTCGCGGCCACCTTCGGCATCGAGCAGGTGCCCTCCCTGTACGCCTTCTGCAACTCGTGGAATCACGACCGGCTCTGGCCCAAGGCGTTCGTGCACGTCGACGACGGCGGTCGGGCCCAGATCTGCGGCGAGGTCATCACCGACCTGGAGCGCGGAGTGACCCCGCACCAGCTCGACCAACTGCTCCACTGCGGCATCACTGCCGGTTGCCAGCTCGCCATGGCGGTCGGCCGGCTGCCCGGCGCGGTGACGGCGTGACCGGGCGGGACGAGACCACCGGCAGCCGCACCGAACGGGCCGGCGTGCCGGCCACCGGTGACCGGGCTGCGGCCCGACGCGTTCCGGCGCTTGTGGCCGCGCTCGTCGACGCCCGGGACCTGCCCGACGGCCCGGCCCGGCTGGTCGCCCTGGAACGGGTCGCCGAGCGGGCCGACGCCGCCGGGGACGTCCGGTCCGCGGTGGACGCCCGGATCGCGCTCATCGAGGCGTACCTGCTGCACGGCGAGCGGTGGCGGCTTGTCGAGCCGGTACGGCGCTGCCTGGCCGCCACCGACCACCGGCCCGGGCTGCTCACCGACGCGGAGACGGCGCTGCTGCTGCGCTACCAGCGGTACGCGGTGGAGGCGCTGCTCGGCACCCCGCGGGTCGGGCTGGACCAGACCCGGGCGCTCCTCGACGACCTGGCGCTGCGGGTGGGAGCGGACGGCCCCGACGCGTCCACAGTCGCCGAGCTGCGCTGCCGGATCGCCGACCACCTCGGCGACGAGCCCACCGCCCGGCACTTCTACAGGGGGTGGGCCGGCACCCGCCCCGGGCCGGCCGGCGGCTGCGCGGGCTGCGCCCTGGCCCGGCGCGCCGAGTTGCTCACCGGCTGGGGTGAGTGGCACGCGGCGCTTGCCGAGCTGCGCCAGCCCACCGACGGCTCGGACGGCTGCACCGACCAGCCCGAGCGGTCGCTTGTCGCCGGGCTGCTGCCCGAGCTCCGGGCCGGCGATCCGATGCGGGCCGCGGCGGCGCACGTGCGGGCGTACCGGAGGCACCGGCGCGAACGCGCCGCGTTCCCGCACCTCGCCACTCACCTACGGTTCTGCGCGCTCGGCGGCCACCTCGAACGCGGCCTGGCCATCCTGGCCGAGCAACTGCCCCGGCTGGACCAACCCACCGACGACCACGCGGCGATGGAGTTCGCCGCCGCCGGAGCGCTGCTCTGCGGGCTGGCCGAGGCCGCCGGCCTCGGTGGACGGACGTTGCACCGCCCGGCGTACGGCGACCGCCCGGCCGCCGAGCTGGACGTGAACGCCCTCGGCGCGCTGCTGCTCGGCAAGGCCGGCGAGCTGGCGGGCAGCTTCGACGCCCGCAACGGCACCGGTCACCACTCCGGACGGATGGCTGCCTGGCTGGCCGAACGCCCGGCCACCACGTCGACGCCACTGCCCGTCGAGAACCACAACGACGAGGACGACACCGACGACGGAATCGACGACACCGGCACCGATCTGCCCGCCGACGAGCCCGAGCGCGACGCGCACCCCGAGCGGGAGCTGATGGCGTTCACCCTCGACATGATCACCGCGGCGCTTGACGAGCGCGGCGACCGCTACCTGGTGGACGAGAACGGCACCGTTGTCGGGCGGTGGGGTGCGGCGATGATCCAGTTCCGCCGGGCCGGCGAACGCGGCGAGGTGCTGCACACCCGGGCGATGGCCGCCCGCCAACTACCGGCCTCGCGGCGCGCCGAGGCGTACGCCTTCTGCAACGCCTGGAACCACGACCGCCTGCTGCCCAAGGCATACGCGCACGACCTCGGCGAGGAGATCGTGCTGGCCGGGGACGTGGCCACCGACCTGACGCACGGGGTGGCCCCGGCGCAGATCCAAGTCCTTGTGGACGCCGCCATCGCCACCGGTGTGGCGTACGCCGAGGCCGTCGCCGCGCTGCCCTGACGCGCGAGTGGGCCCGACGGTTGCGGGCACGGCGTGAGAAACACGCCGACCACGTCCGCCCCGAGCGCGCCGGAACTGGCCCGCACCGGGGCGTCTGGCAGCACGTACGGCCTGGTCGGCGCGGTCCTGCTGGCCCTCGGGTTCAGGCTCGTGGTGCTCCAGCGTCGACTGTTCCGGGGCTGATCCCCATCGCGCGCCCGCACAGGATCCGGGCCGGTCACCGACGCCACGGGGGCGCCGGTGACCGGCCCGGTCAGACGTTCGTCAGACCTCGACGACTGTGGGCACGATCATCGGGCGACGACGGTACTTGTCGTTGACCCACCGCCCCACGGTCCGCCGGACGATCTGCTGAAGCTGGTGCGGGTCGGTGATGCCGTCCGCCGCGGCCCGGTTGAGCGCCTCGGTGACAAGCGGAACCACCGGGTTGAACGCCTCCGGGTCCTCGGAGAAGCCCTTCGCTGACAGCGTCGGGCCGGCGACCACCTTGCCGGTGACCGAGTCGACGACCACTGTCGTGGCGATGAAGCCGCCGTCACCGAGGATCCGCCGTTCGGTGAGCAGCGACTCGCTGACGTCGCCGACGGCGAGCCCGTCGACGTAGACGTACCGGCTCTTCACGTGCCCCACCAGGCTGGCGCGGCCCTCGACCAGGTCGACCACGTCGCCGTCCTCGCAGATCACCACCCGGTCGGCGGCGACCCCGGATTCGATGCCGAGCCGGGCGTGGGCGCGCAGGTGACGCCACTCGCCGTGCACAGGCATCAGGTTGCTGGGGCGAACCACGTTGAGCAGGTAGAGCAGCTCGCCCGCCGGGGCGTGCCCGGAGACGTGCACCTTCGCCACGTCCTTGTGCACGACCACCGCACCGGCCCGGGCCAGCCGGTTGATCACCCGGTAGACCGAGGTTTCGTTACCCGGCACCAGCGACGAGGCCAGCACGACTGTGTCGCCTGGCGCGATGGTGATGTGCCGGTGGTCGCCGCTGGCCATCCGGCCCAGGGCGCTCATCGGCTCACCCTGGGAGCCGGTGGACATCAGCACGATCTGGTCCGGCGGCAGCGTGGTCGCCTCGTCGATGCTGATGACCAGGCCGGCCGGGATGTTGAGCAGGCCCAGGTCCCGGGCGATGCCCATGTTGCGAACCATGGACCGGCCGATCAGCGCGACCTTGCGGCCGTGCTCCGCGGCCGAGTCGAAGACCTGCTGCACGCGGTGCACGTGCGAGGCGAACGACGCCACGATGATCCGGCCCTTGGCCTTCGCGAAGATCGAGTCGAGCACCGGCCCGATCTCCCGCTCCGGGGTGACGAAGCCGGGGATCTCCGCGTTGGTGGAGTCGGACAGCAGCAGGTCGACGCCCTCGGCGCCGAGCCGCGCGAAGCCCGCCAGGTCGGTGATCCGGCCGTCCAGCGGAAGCTGGTCCATCTTGAAGTCGCCGGTGTGCAGCACCAGGCCCGCCGGGGTACGGATGGCCACGGCGAGCGCGTCGGGAATCGAGTGGTTGACCGCGAAGAACTCGCACTCGAACGGGCCGAGCCGCTCCCGGCCGCCCTCCCGCACGGTGAGCGTGTAGGGCTGGATGCGCCGCTCGGCCAGCTTCGCCTCGACAAGTGCGAGGGTGAACTGCGAGCCGACCAGCGGGATGTCGGGCTTGTGGGCGAGCAGGTACGGCACCGCGCCGATGTGGTCCTCGTGACCGTGGGTCAGCACGATCGCCTGGACGTCGGCCAGCCGGTCCAGGATCGGCCCGAAGTCCGGCAGGATCAGGTCCACGCCGGGCTGCTCGACGTCGGGGAAGAGCACCCCGCAGTCGACGATCAGCAGTTTGCCGTCGAACTCGAAGACGGTCATGTTCCGACCGATGGCGCCGAGCCCGCCGAGCGGGATGATCCGCAGGCCCCCTTCCGGCAGCGGCGGGGGCAGTTCCGCCTCGATGTGCGCCTCGGTCACGCGTCCACCTCAATCTGCGACGCCAGCACGCGGCGCCCATCGTGTCGTTCGATCATTCGGGCAGCTCCAGGCCCGCTGCCGCGAAGTCCGCGCGCAGCTGGGCGATCTCGTCGTCGGTGGCGTCCACCAGTGGGGGCCGCACCGGGCCGGCCGGCAGACCCAGCGACGCCAGGCCCGCCTTCACCAGGATGGTGCCCTGGGTACGGAAGATGCCGGTGAACAGCGGCAGCAGCCGCCGGTGCAGGGCAAGCGCGGCAGGCATGTCCCCCGCGTCGTACGCCTCGATCATCTGTGCGGTCAGCGCCCCGGTGAAGTGCGTCGAGGTGCCGACCAGGCCCACGCTGCCGACGGCAAGCGCCGGCAGGGTGAGTGCGTCCTCGCCGCTGTAGAACGCGAGGGCGGTCCGGCTGGTCACCCAGCTGGTGGCGGTCAGGTCGCCCTTGGCGTCCTTGACCGCGACGATCCGGCCGTGCTCGGCGAGCCGGACCAGCGTCTCGGTGTCGATGGGTACGCCGGAGCGGTGCGGGATGTCGTACAGCATCACCGGCAGGCCTGTGGCGTCGGCCACTGCGGTGAAGTGCCGCAGCAGCCCGCTCTGCGGCGGCTTGTTGTAGTACGGCGTGACCACCAGCAGGCCGTGCGCGCCGGCTTTCTCGGCGGCGGCGGCCAGCTCGATGGTGTGCCGGGTGTCGTTGGTGCCGACCCCGGCGACCACTTTGGCGCGGTCGCCGACGGCCTCCACGACGGCCCGGATCAGACGTTCCTTCTCCGCGTCGGTGGTGGTCGGCGACTCGCCGGTGGTGCCGTTGATGACAAGCGCGTCGTTGCCCTGCTCGTCGACAAGGTGCGTCGCCAGCCGGGCGGCGCCGTCGAGGTCGAGCGAGCCGTCGGGGGTGAACGGGCTCACCATGGCCGTGAGCAACCGCCCGAAGGGGCGGGACACCGCACGGGCGACGGTGTCGGGGTGGTCGTGCGTCATACCTTCCAACCTAGCGGACGACCGACCGGGGCCAGCCGGGGAAGGCCTCAGGACGCCTCGTGCGGGCTGGCCGCGACCTCGGTGCCGTCCGGCAACGTGGAGATCACGAAGTCGGCGAAGACGTTCGGGGCGACCCCCTGCAACTGGCGCAGGCACTCCACGGCCAGCTCGCGGATCTCCACGTCGGCGTGCTCGGTGGCCCGCATCGCGACGAAGTGTCGCCACGCCCGGTAGTTGCCGGTGACCACGATCCGGGTCTCGGTGGCGTTGGGCAGCACCGCGCGGGCCGCCTGCCGGGCCTGCTTGCGGCGCAGCGTCGGGTTCGGCTCGTCGGAGAACCGCTTCTCCAGGCCCTCCAACAGCTCGGTGTACGCCCGCACGCTCGCCTCGGCGGCCTCGGTGAACTTCTTGTGCAGCTCCGGGTCGTCGGCGATCACCGCCGGCTCGACCATTGCCGCGTCCCGCTCCGGGACGTAGCGCTGGGACAGCTGGGAGTACGAGAAGTGCCGGTGCCGGATCAGCTCGTGGGTGAAGGAGCGGGACACCCCTGTGAAGTAGAAGGTCACCGAGCCGTGCTCCAGCACACTCAGGTGCCCGACGTCGAGGATGTGCGCGAGGTAGCCGGCGTTGGTGGCGGTCGCCGGGTTCGGCTTCTTCCAGGACTGGTAACACGCCCGACCGGCGAACTCGGCGAGCGCCTGACCGCCCTCCGCGTCCGTCGACCACGGCACGTCGTCCGGGGCCGCGAACTGGGTCCACGCGATCAACTTGACCTGGGGCTGCACCATCTCCGGCATTCCTGGCACTGTAGTGGCGCAGCGCCTCCCGGCCCAACTCAGCCGCGCCCCCTGCAATGTCGATCACTTCTCCGATTGACGTAGGCGGTGGTGGTCGAGGAACGCACGCGGTCGCGGTCGAGGACGACGGGGTTGCGGTCGAGGAAGGCATGCGGCGGCCGCCGAGGATCATGCTGTCGTGGTCGAAGAGCGCACGCGGTCGCGGAGCGTGGCGTCGCGGTCGAGGAGCATGCGGTCGCGGGGCACTGCCCGCCGTGTCCTTTGGAGCTGAATCGTTTGCGACATCAGCCGCCCGCCAGCCGGAGAACGAGCAGGAAGCAGGGAAGCAGAGGCCAGAGCCAGGCGCCGGGCCGACAATTGGGCAACGGCAGGCGGCGGCACGTGGGGGACGGCAGAGCGTGCGTCAAGGCCGTCGGAGCAGCTCCCAGGCGACCGGAACCTTTCGGTTCGCTCCGTGCCGCCGGGGGCGGCGCCAAACAGGTCCGAGCCCACCCGAGCAGTCCCGAACCCGACAGAGCTGTCCCACCCACCAGAGCGGTCCCCTTACTCACCAGAAGGGCCTATACCAGAGCTGCGGCGTGTGACCGCCAGAGCGGCATGTGACCGCCAGAGCGGTTCGAAGCTGCCGGTATGGGCTCGGCCTCCACGGCGTTGAGAGCCGACCGAGACACGGGTGATGTCGTAAACGAGTCAGCTCCAAAGGGCCTGAGCAGCAGGTGCCAGCCGTGCCGCAGGCCACCGCGCCGCAAGCCGCCGGACCGCCCGCGCCGCAAGCCGCCGGACCGCCGCGTCGCAGGCCGCCGCTGACGTGGTCGGCTCAGACGTGGTCGGCTCAGACGTAGAACGAGGTGAACGGCGCCCAGGGCAGGTTGCGCAGCACCGAGAAGGCGAGCCACGCGGCCAGGAAACCACCGATGACCTTGGAGCTGATCCGCAGCTCGGGCAGCCGCCAGCCGAAGGCCTGGTTGCCCGCCCAGGCGACGAAGAGGTACGCCAGGAACGGAACCGCGAAGACGAACAGGAAGTGGTGGCGGGCGGCCGCCGGCACGTCGCCGTGCAGCAGGTACCAGAGTGCGCGGGTGCCGCCGCAGCCCGGACAGTCGAGCCCGGTGGTCAATTTGAGGAGGCAGGTCGGCGCGGCATCCGGATCGGCGTGGGTCGGGTTGCTCAGCAGCGCGTAACCCATCCCGGCGGCGACGCAGCCGACCGCGGCCAACGGCACTGCCCAGCGTGGCGAACGCTCGTAGAGCCGCAACACGAACCGGGTCAGCCGGTCCGGCTCGGGTGCCGGGTAGCCGTAGCCGGGCGGCGGACTCTCCGGCCACCCAGCAGGACCAGCGGCACCATCGGGGCCAAGGCCAGCGGCAGGACCAGCAGCGGCAACGCCAGAGCCGTCGGGGCCAGCGGCAGCGCCGGCAGCGTCAGCCGGCACCGTGTGGACCGCCCCGGGGGCGGGCTGCGGCTTGTCGACCGGTCCGGGAGCGCTCGTCACGCGCTCACGGTACACCGGACACGCCTGCCAACGCGGCGGTGAGCGGGCCGGCCAGGTCACCGGCCACGGGAGGCGCCACCGCGCTCAGCCCCAGCCAGCCGGCGAGCCGGTACAGCTCGGCCGCGAGGGCGACAGCGGTCTCCCCCGGGTCGGCGCCGGCCTCGACCCAGGCGGCCGGCACCAGCAGCACCCCGGCCTTGCGGTCGGCCTTCAGGTCGACCCGGGCGGTGAACCTGTCGCCCTGCAGGAACGGCAGCACGTAGTAGCCGTAGACCCGCTGCGGGGCCGGCACGTAGATCTCGATGCGGTAGGTGAAGCCGAACAGCCGTTCGGTGCGGGCCCGCTCCCAGATCAGCGGGTCGAACGGGCTGACGAGCGTGTTGCCCCGCACCCAGCGAGGCAGTCGGGCGGACGCGTGCAGCCAGGCCGGCTGACGCCAGCCCGCCACGCTTACCGGCACCAGCTCACCGGCCTCGACCAACTCCGCGATGGCCTGGCGGGCACCGGCCAGCGGCAGTCTGAAGTAGTCGCGCAGCTCAGGCTCCGCGGCCACCCCGAGCGACCGCGCGGCGAGGGACACCAGGCTGCGGTACGCCTCGGCGTCGGTAGGCGTGGGCGCGGCCAGCGCGGCCGGCGGGAGCACCCGCTCGGGCAGGTCGTAGCGGCGGGCGAAGGAGGTGCTGCGCTCGGCAGCCGTCACCTCGCCGGCCCAGAACAGGAACTCCAGTGCCCGCTTCACCGCAGACCAGTTCCACCCCCAGTTGCCGGTCTCCCGGGGCGCGTCGTGCTCGATCTCGGCAGCCGTGAGGGGACCACGGGCGGCCACCTCGTCGCGGACCCAGGCGACAAGCTCCGGCTGCTCCTCGGCGATGCGCCGCATGCCTCCCCAGGATTCGCTGTGCGCGCGGGCCATCCGCCAGCGCAGCAGCGGGTGCAGCCCGACCGGGACCAGCGACGCCTCGTGGCCCCAGTATTCGAACAGCTCGCGGGGGCGGCGGTAGGCGGCCTGGTCGAGCAGCGTGGTCGGGTACGGACCGAGCCTGCTGTAGAGCGGCAGGTAGTGCGCGCGTTGCAGCACGTTCACCGAGTCCATCTGGATCAACCCGACCCGGTCGAGGACGCGGCGCAGGTGCCGGCGGGTGGGCACGCCGGCCGGCGCCGGGTCGGCGAAGCCCTGGGCGGCGAGCGCCACCCGCCGGGCCTGTGCGAGCGAGAGTGATTCCGGTGCGGCCATCGTCGGCGACACTAAATCATGGGTACGACGCCGGTGCGGGAAGCTGGACTCCACCGTCACGGGGGCATAGAACGGTGCAATGCTGACCATCCGTCGGGAGGAGCCGGACGACGCCGACGCGGTCGCCCGGGTGCACGTGCACGGCTGGCAGGCGGGTTACGCCGGCCTCATGCCGGACGAGGTGCTGGGACGGCTCAACGTGGCGGCCTGGGCACAGCGCCGCCGTGACGTGGGCACCGCCGATCCGGAGCACCCGTTCACCACGCTGCTCGGCGAGGTGGACGGCCTGGTCGTCGGCTTCACCACGTTCGGGCCGTACCGCCGCAACCAGGACCGGGACGACCTGGACCCGGCCGTCGGCGAGGTGCTGGCGCTCTACGTCGAGCCGGCGTTCTGGGGCGACGGGACGGCCGCCGCGCTGTTCGCCGCAGCCCGGGCCGGGCTCGGCGAGCGGGGCTGGACGGGTTACCGGCTGTGGGTGCTGGCCGACAACGTACGAGCACGCCGGTTCTACGAGCGGGCCGGACTGTTACCGGACGGTGAGCAGGCGACCTATCAGGTGCCGCTCGCCGGTGGGCGCGGGCCGGTCGGGCTTGTCGAGCTGCGGTACGCCGGACGCGTCGACTGCTGACCCGGGCGGGGTCAGCCACCGGCGGATCGGCAGGAAGGCCAGCAGCGCGAGGCTGATCCATACGTACGCGTTGCTGCCCAGGAAACCGTCGACACCTGTGAAGTCCTTCTCCCAGAACCACACGGTGCGGCTGATCAGCAGCGCGTACCCGATGGTCGCGGCAGCAAGCAGGACCCGCCTGCGGCGGCCGGCGGGCGCGGCCATCGCGTTGTCGACGAGCAGGATCAGCGCGGGCAGCAGCCAGACCAGGTGGTGCACCCAGGTGACGGGGCTGACCAGGCACATCACCGCGCCGGTAAGCGCCAGCCCGGTCGCCTCGTCACCCGCCGCGACGGCGGCCCGGGAACGCCAGGCCCAGAGCGCCAGGGTGGCGAGCACCAGCAGCAGCCACAGCAGGGTGCTCGGGTGCTGCGGGTCGAGTCGGGCCACCACCCCGCGCAGCGACTGGTTGGAGACGAAGGCGAGTTCGCCCACCCGGCCGGTGTTCCACAGCGCTTCGGTCCAGAACTCCCTCGACGCGTTCGGAAAGAGCGCCCCGGCCAGCAGTGTGACACCGGCCGCGGTGCCGCTGGCGGTCAGCGCCGCGCGCCACCGCCCGGTGACCAGCAGGTAGACGATGAAGATGCCCGGGGTCAGTTTGATCGCCGTGGCCAGGCCGATGCCCACACCCGCCCACCGGGTCGGCAGCAGCCGCAGCAGGTCCACCGCCACCAGAAAGAGCAGCAGTGTGTTGACCTGGCCGAAGTTGACCGTCTCCCGCATCGGTTCGAAGGCTGCGGCCAGGCAGAGCGCCACGGCCAGGGCGAACCAGCGGGTCCAGCCGGCCCGCCGGGCGATCGGGTCGACAAGCCACCAGATCAGCACGGTGGTGGTGGCCACGCTGGCCAGCACGCTCACCACGATCGCGGCGTTCCACGGCAGGTACGCCATCGGCAGCATGACAAGCGCGGCGAACGGCGGATAGGTGAAGCCGTACTGGGTGCCGGGGTTGAGGTAGTCGTAGATCTCCCCGCCGTCGTGCACCCACCAGTTCAACGCCCCGTAGTAGACCTTGAGGTCGAAGAAGCCGTGCCGGACGGCCGCGACGGCGAGGAACGCGGTGACCGCCGCGGCGAGCACCACCACGCCCACGACCTGCGCGGTCGTCCTGTTGGCACCCTGCGCCACCGTCGCCTCCCTGGCCCTGCGTAGGCTTCCGTCCCATGGCTCTCGGGTACGTCCGCCCGGCGCGTCCCGAAGACGCCGGCGAAATCGCACGCATCCAACTCGCGACCTGGCGGGTCGCGTACCGTCGGATCCTTCCTCGGCACGTCCTCGACAACTTGGACGAGGCGTTCCTCGCCCGGCGGTGGAGCGCCGCGGTGCTGGAGCCGCCGTCGGCCGCGCATCGGGTGCTGGTCGCCGTCGAACAAGCCGAGCAATCGTATCTGGTGGGGTTCGCCGCCTCCGGTCCGGCCGACGCCGAGGCGCTGGCTCCGGGTGAGCCGGCCGAGGCGCTCGGCCCGGACGTGGCGGCGGTGACCGACCTGCTTGTCGAGCCGCGCTGGGGTCGGCGTGGACACGGCAGCCGGCTGCTCTCCGCGGCTGTCGACCTGTGGCGCGAGGACGGCCTGAGCCGGGCGGTGGCCTGGGCGTTCGAGGGTGACGAGGCGACCCGGAAGTTCCTGACAAGCACCGGCTGGGAGGCCGACGGCGCGGCCCGCGCGCTGGACGTCGAGGACATGCTGGTGCCGCAGGTACGCCTGCACGTGGGCGTCCCGACCGAGAAGGTGCCGGCCGACGACTGACCCGGCGCGCCTGGCGGGGCTACCTCCTGATGTCGGACCGTTCGCCTACGGTCGAGGTCAGGGGGCAGCGACCGCGCCCCCGGCGAGGAGGGCATCGTGTTCACAGACACCAGAGCGATCAGCGGCTTCTCGGTGGATGACGTCGACGAGGCCCAACGGTTCTACGGCGACACTCTCGGCCTGCGCGTCACCCGTGACGACGCGATGGGCGGGGTGTTGACCCTGCACATCGCCGGGGACCGGCCCATCCTGGTCTACCCGAAGCGTGACCACACGCCGGCGACCTACACGGTGCTCAACTTCCCCGTCGACGATGTGGACCGGGCGGTCGACGAGCTGACCGCACGCGGGGTGCGCTTCGCCCGCTACGAAGGAATGCCGCAGGACGACAAGGGGATCATGCGCGGGCACGGGCCGACGATCGCCTGGTTCACCGACCCGGCCGGCAACGTCCTCTCCGTCCTGGAGCAGTAACCCAAGCCGCGAGGCGCGGTCAGTCGAGCAGGGAGTCCAGGCCGACGGTGAGACCCGGGTGGTTGCGCACCGCGCGGACGGCCAGCAGCACACCGGGCATGAACGACACCCGGTCGTACGAGTCGTGCCGGATCGTCAGCGTCTCCCCTGTGGTGCCGAAGAGCACCTCCTGGTGGGCGACGAGGCCTGTGGCGCGGACGGCGTGCACGCGTACCCCGTCGATGTCGGCGCCCCGCGCGCCCGGCACCTCGTCGCTCGTGGCGTCGGGCACGGGGCCGAGGCCGGCCTCGGCGCGGGCCTTCGCGATCTGCCGGGCGGTGTGCGTGGCGGTGCCGCTCGGCGCGTCCAGCTTGCGCGGGTGGTGCTGCTCGATGATCTCGACGGACTCGAAGTAACGGGCGGCCCGCGCCGCGAACTGCATCATCAGCACCGCGCCGATGCCGAAGTTGGGCGCGATCACGGCGTTGACGCCGGGCTTGCCGGCCAGCCAGCCGCGCACCTGCTCCAGCCGCTGCTCGGTGAAGCCGGTGGTGCCGACCACCGCGTGGACGCCCTGCTCGACGCACCACCGCAGGTTGTCCATGACGACGTCAGGCGTGGTGAAGTCGACGACCACCTCGGCACCGGCTGCGGAGACCGCAGAGAGGTCGTCACCCTGGTCGACAGCTGCCACCAGCTCAAGATCGTCGGCGGTGTCGACCGCCTTGCAGACCTCGATGCCCATCCGCCCCCGGGCACCGAGCACACCGACCCGCAGCGGCTCGCCCGGGTTTCTCTCCTGCGTGTCCGTCACGGGCCACAACCTACCAATCGGGACGTGAGCGTCCCGCCGGACGGGGTCCACACCCACCATCCGGGAGACCGCCGCAGTGATCGACGCCGACGCGGCGGCGACGGCGGTCAGGCGGAGAAGTCGCTCTTGCCAAACGGCCCGACCACGGCCAGCGACATCGGCCGGCTCAGCAGTTCCGCGGCGAGCGCGTTGACGTCCGCCACGGTCACCTCGTCGACCCGGCGGAGCAGCTCGTCCACGGGCATCAGGTCGCCGTAGAGCAGCTCACCCTTGGCCAGGCGGCTCATCCGGGAACCGGTGTCCTCCAGGCCGAGCACGAACGAGCCCTTGCTCATCCCCTTGCCCCGGGCCACCTCGGCCTCGGTCAACCCGTCGGCGGCGACCCGGGCCAGCTCGGCGCGGGTCAGGGCCAGCACCTCGTCCACCTTGCCCGGCGCGCAGCCGGCGTAGACGGCGAACAGGCCACTGTCGGCGTACTGGCTGGCGTAGGAGTAGACCGAGTACGCCAGGCCGCGCTGCTCGCGGATCTCCTGGAACAGGCGGCTGGACATGCCGCCGCCGAGCACGTTGTTGAGCACACCGAGGGCGAAGCGCCGGTCGTCGATGCGGTCGATGCCGGGGCAGCCGAGGATGACGTGCGCCTGCTCGGTCTCCTTCGGCTCGACAAGCGTGGTGGCCGGCTTGGTGCGTACCGGCGGGGTGGCCGCGCGGTGCGGCGCGGGGACCGCCGGATCGCTGTCCAGCGGAGTCCCGCGTACCGCCTGGCGGACCATCTTGACCACAGTGGCGTGGTCGAGGTTGCCGGCAGCGGCGATGACGATCTGCGGAGCCGTGTAGCGATTCCGGTAGAAGCTCTGGATCTGCCGACGGGTCATCGGCGTGACGGTCGCCTCGGTGCCGGAGATCAGCCGGCCCAGCGGGTGGTCGCCGTAGACGGCTCGGGCAAAGAGGTCGTGCACCTCGTCACCGGGCTCGTCGTCGTGCATGGCGATCTCCTCAAGGATCACGCCACGCTCGGTCTCCACGTCTGCCGGCTCCAGCAGCGAGTCGGCGACCAGATCGCACATCACGTCGATCGCCAGCGGCAGGTCCTCGTCCAGCACGCGGGCGTAGTAGCAGGTGTATTCCTTCGTGGTGAAGGCGTTGGTCTCGCCACCCACCGCCTCGATCTGCGACGAGATCTCCAGCGCGGTGCGCTTGTGGGTGCCCTTGAAGAGCAGGTGCTCCAGGAAGTGCGCGGCACCGGCCTGGGGACGGGTCTCGTCCCGCGAGCCCACCGCCACCCAGACGCCGAAGGAGACGCTGCGCATCGTGGGAATCGCCTCGGTGAGCACACGAAGGCCGCTGGGCAGCACGGTACGACGTACCGTGCCGCCCAGCGGGTCGTCGCTGAGCGTCCGGGTCACCGCCCGGGCGGTGCCGCCGGAGCGGCCCGCCTCGGCGGCCCGGGCACGACTCGGCTGGCTGGCCTGCCGAGACGGGGCCACCCCCCGTCGATCCGGTGGAAACGGCGCACTGAAGGCCCGACTCACGTGTTGCTCCCGGTTCGACGAGGGGTGGGTGATGCTATGTGCGGAGGTCAGCTGTGCCGGGTCCGGCGGCGCGGACGCTCGCCGCCCTCGCCACCCTCGCCGCCGCCGCCGTTACCGCCGCCCTCGCCACGGTCACCGCGCTCCGGGCCACGCCCGCCCCGGTCGCCGCCGCGCTCGCGGTCGCCCCGGTCACGCGGGCCACGGTCGCCCCGGTCACGGCTGGCCGGCCGGTCGCCACCGGCGGCCTCGCCAGCGGCCGGCGCCTCGGCGCCCTCCGGGCGAACCTTGTCCAGGTAGATCTTGCCGCGGGCGTCGATGTCCGCGATCTCGACCTCGACCCGGTCGCCGACGTTGAGGAAGTCCTCGACGCGCTCGACCCGCTTGCCGTCGCCCACCTTGGAGATGTGCAGCAGGCCGTCACGGCCCGGCAGCAGCGAGATGAACGCACCGAACGCGGCGGTCTTGACCACCGTGCCGAGGAAGCGCTCGCCCTGCTTCGGAAGCGTCGGGTTGGCGATCCCGTTGATCCGGTCGACGGCCGCCTGGGCCGACGGGCCGTTGGTGGCGCCGACGTAGATCGTGCCGTCGTCCTCGATGGAGATCTCGGCGCCGGTCTCGTCCTGGATCGCGTTGATGGTCTGCCCCTTCGGGCCGATCACCATGCCGATCTTGTCGACCGGGATCTTGACGGTGGTGACCCGCGGCGCGTAGTCGGACATCTCGGCCGGAGCCTCGATCGCCGCCTTCATCACGCCGAGGATGACCTGCCGGGCCTCGTTGGCCTGCTGAAGCGCGGCGGCCAGCACGTCCGACGGGATGCCGTTGAGCTTGGTGTCGAGCTGGAGCGCGGTGACGAACTCCGGCGTGCCGGCGACCTTGAAGTCCATGTCACCGAACGCGTCCTCGGCACCGAGGATGTCGGTAAGCGTCACGTACTGGGTCTTGCCGTCCACCTCATCGGAGATGAGCCCCATCGCGATGCCGGCGACCGGCGCCTTCAGCGGCACACCCGCGGAGAGCAGGCCCAGCGTCGACGCGCAGACCGAGCCCATCGAGGTGGAGCCGTTGGAGCCGAGCGCCTCGGAGACCTGCCGGATGGCGTACGGGAACTCCTCGCGCGACGGCAGCACAGGGATCAGTGCCCGCTCGGCGAGCGCGCCGTGGCCGATCTCGCGCCGCTTCGGCGAGCCGACCCGGCCGGTCTCACCGGTCGAGTACGGCGGGAAGTTGTAGTTGTGCATGTAGCGCTTGCGGTTCTCGGGGGACAGCGTGTCCACCATCTGCTCCATGCGGAGCATGTTCAGCGTGGTGACGCCCAGGATCTGGGTCTCGCCCCGCTCGAACAGCGCCGAACCGTGCACCCGGGGGAGCACGCCGACCTCGGCGGTAAGCGCCCGGATGTCGCGCGGGCCACGCCCGTCCATGCGGACCTGCTCGCGCAGCACGCGGTTGCGCACCTCGGACTTGGTGAGCGACCGGAAGGCAGCGCTGAGCTCCTTCTCCCGACCCTCGAACCGAGCGCCAAGCTCCTCGGCGACCCGGGCCTTGACCCGGTCCAGGGCCTCCTCGCGGTCCGCCTTGCCGGCGATGGTGATGGCCTCGGCCACGTCACCGCGGGCCAGCTCGGCCACGGCGGCGTACACGTCGTCCTGGTAGTCCAGGAAGACCGGGAATTCGGTGACCGGCTTGGCGGCGACCTCGGCCAGCTCGCTCTGCGCGCGGCACAGCTCACGGATCGCCGGCTTCGCGGCCTCCAGGCCGCTCGCGACGACCTCTTCGGTCGGGGCGGTGGCGCCGGCCGAGATCAGGGCGACGGCGTTCGGCGTGGCCTCCGCCTCGACCATCATGATCGCGACATCGCCGTCTTCGAGCGTGCGACCGGCCACGACCATGTCGAAGGTGGCGCGAGCCAGCTCCTCCAGGGTCGGGAAGGCAACCCACTGGCCGTCGATGTGCGCGACCCGGGTGGCACCGATCGGGCCGGAGAACGGCAGGCCGGAGAGCTTCGTCGACATCGAGGCGGCGTTGATCGCCACGACGTCGTACGGGTGCTGCGGGTCGAGCGCGAGGATGGTCTCGACGACCTGGACCTCGTTGCGCAGGCCCTTGACGAACGACGGGCGCAGCGGCCGGTCGATCAGCCGGCAGGTGAGGATCGCGTCCTCGCTGGGCCGGCCCTCACGGCGGAAGAACGAGCCGGGGATGCGACCCGCGGCGTACATCCGCTCCTCGACGTCGACGGTCAGCGGGAAGAAGTCGAACTGCTCCTTCGGGTGCTTACCGGCGGTCGTGGCGGAGAGAACCACCGTCTCGCCCAGCTGGGCGATGACGGAGCCGGCGGCCTGGCGAGCCAGCCGGCCGGTGGAGAAGGTGATCTCACGGGTGCCGAAGGACCCGTTGTCGATCACGGCGGTGCGAGATTCGGTGCCGAGTTTGGTCTCGGTCATGTGCTGTAGTGCTCCTTCGCGTCGTGGGCCCCACGACACGGGGAAACTGCTCAGCCGGCCGGTCTTCGATCGAAGCGCCCGGGTGGCCGGCATGATGCCGGGATTCCCGGGGGCCACTACCGGAGACCGGTACGCTGACCGGCTCCCTGTCGGGTGGTCGCGCGGCCCGTGTTTGTTCAGATGGGACGCGGTACGGGGGAGCGGCCGGTCGGCCACTCCCCCGTCACGTCACCGGCGCAGGCCGAGCCGCTCGATGAGCGACCGGTAGCGGGCAATGTCCTTCTTCTGGACGTAGTTGAGCAGCCGACGGCGACGGCCGACCAGCAGCAGCAGCCCACGGCGGCTGTGGTGGTCGTGCTTGTGCACCTTCAGGTGCTCGGTCAGCTCGGCGATCCGCTTGGTGAGGACCGCGACCTGGACCTCCGGCGAACCGGTGTCGCCCTCGGCGGTCGCGTACTCCGCGCGGATGCTGGCCTTTGCTTCCTGGTCGAGCGCCATGTTCTCCCTGTTTCGATGGGTTGATCAAGTGGGTGTCCGTCGTCCAGGTGGACCGAGAACGGACCGGTACCTCGCACCCGCGGCGTCGAGCAGGCACGCGAGGCCCCACGCCGGTCACCCGACGTCGGGGCAAGACTACCAGCAACCAGCCGAAGCGCCCGGTGAAGGGCTCGGCGGGAGCGGCGCGATCCTCGGCGACGATCAGCTCAGAGCGCGCCGAGTGCGTGCGACGTCCTCTTCGATCTGGGCGATCAACGGCTCGACCGAGTCGTACCGGACCTGACCGCGCAGGTGTGCCACGAAGTCCAGCGCCAGCCGCTCCCCGTAGAGGTCGCCGTCGAAGTCCAGCACGTACCCCTCCACCCGCCGCTCCCGGCCGGAGAAGGTCGGGTTGGTGCCCACCGACACCGCAGCCATCAGCGGCTCGTGCTGCCCTCGGCGGATCATCCGGGCGGCGTACACCCCGTCGGCGGGCACCGCCGCGTACCTGTGGCAGAGCAGGTTCGCCGTGGGGAAGCCCAGCACCCGGCCGCGCTGGTCGCCGCGGACCACCACGCCCTCGACCCGGTGCGGGCGGCCCAGCGCCGCCGCCGCGGCACCCACGTCACCCGCGTCGACGCAGGAGCGGATGTACGTGGAGGAGAAGACCGTGCCGTCCTGGGCGACGAGCGGGCCGCCCTCCACCCCGAAACCGAAGGTCTGCCCCAGCCGCTCCAGCAGCGCCACGTCGCCTGCGGCCCGGTGCCCGAAGCGGAAGTTGCTGCCCACCACCACGAGCGCCGCGTGCAGGTGCTCGACGAGGATGTCGTGCACGAACTGCTCGGCCGGCAGCCGGGAGAACTCCGCGGTGAACGGCACCACGCAGAGGACGTCCACGCCGAGCGCCTCGATCAACTCTGCCTTGCGGGCCTGCTCGGTGAGCACCGCCGGGTGGGAGCCGGGCCGGACCACCTCGGCCGGGTGCGGGTCGAACGTGACCACCACCGACTGCACACCCAACTCCCGGGCCCGCGCCACGGCGTGGCCGATGGTCGCCTGGTGCCCCTTGTGCACGCCGTCGAAGACACCGATGGTGACGACCGAGCGCCCCCACCCACCGGGCGCCGCGTCGTACCCCCGCCACCGCTGCATGCCGCTCCTCCCTGCAAGGAAGGGCACCTTCTTAACGCCTGGTGTGTAGGAAGGGCCCCTTGTTAACAACTGGCCAGCGTCACGCCGGGGCGAGCACGATCTCCGCGCGGGCCCGCCCGTCCCGCTCGCTGACGATAGCGATCAGGCCGCCGGCCGGGCCGAAGACGGCGTACGGACCGATGAGGCCGGCCGGGTCCAGCGGCCCACCGTGGGCGAGCACCCGCGCCTCGTCGGGGGTCGCCTCCCGGCGCGGGAAGAACCGCTCGGCCGCCGCGTCCAGCGGCAGGTTCACCACGGCCGGGGCGCGCTGCTCCAGCTCGTCGAGGGTCGCCGCCTCCGCGAGGGTGAAGCCACCGACGGCGGTGCGGCGCAGCGCGGTGAGATGCCCACCGACGGAGAGCGCCAGGCCCGCGTCCCGGGCGATGGCCCGGATGTACGTCCCCGACGAGCAGGTGACATCCACGTCCACGTCAACGACGTCCGGCGTGGTGCGGCGGATCGCCAGGACCTCCAGTCGGGAGATGGTGACCCGCCGGGCCGGCAGTTCGACGTTCTCCCCGTCGCGGACCCGCTTGTACGCCCGCTGCCCGTCGATCTTGATGGCGCTGACGGCGCTCGGCACCTGGTCGACCTCGCCGCTCAGCGCGCCAAGCGCGGCGCGGATCGCGTCGTCGGTGACGTGGCCGGCGGCTGTGGTGGCGATCACGTCGCCCTCGGCGTCGTCGGTGACTGTGGCCTGGCCGAGCCGGATGGTGCCGGTGTAGCTCTTGCCGGCGCCGATCACGTAGGTCAGCAGCCGGGTGGCCCGGCCGACGCCGATGATCAGCACGCCGGTGGCCATCGGGTCGAGGGTGCCGCCGTGCCCGACCCTCCGGGTCTTCGCCAGGCGACGGATCCGCGCCACCACGTCGTGCGACGTCATGCCGCCGGGCTTGTCGACCACGATCAGACCATCGGTGCTCACGTCGGCCAAGCCTGCCAGATGGACGGCACCCGGCGGTGTGTGGGCGGGCCCGGCGTGACCCGAACCTCCGCCCGGCGGGCTGAGCGGCTTGTCGGGACGAGGCGACAATCGGACGGTTTGTCCGGCAGGGGCAGCCGGCCGACTGGGCGGGTGCGAAGATCACCTGCCCGCTGACACCGACCCGAGATCAGGACCACCGATGACCCCCGACCGCCGTCCGGCGCATCAGCACCGCGCCCGGGTCGACCTGCCGCAGTGGATGCGGCAGCCGGCGCCGAAGCGACGGACCCCGGCGCGCTACGTCGACGACCTGCTCGAGAGGTGGCCGGCGCTGCGGACCGCCCGCCGGGTGGTGTGGCACTGGCGCGACCGGACCCGGTGGAGCGAATCGCACCCGAACCTCGTCGCCGTGCTGTCGTTCGTCGTGGCCGCCGTCCTCGGGACCGCGTTGGTGACCGGCGCCTACTACCTGCTCGCGCTGGCCACCAGCGGCGAATACTGACAGAGGAGCCATGCCGCACACACCTGGCGACGAGCCCACGCCGACCGACCCCGTCGACCCTTCGCCACCTGCTGTCGCACAGGTCAACCCGACGCAGCTACCTGACTGGATGCGGTCGTCGCAGACGGAGCACCAACCCGCCGGATGGGATCGCGTCCGCTTCTTCTCGGCCCGGCACAACGGAGCACTACTTGTCGGCCTCGGGCTGGTGCTGGCACTGCTGATGGTCGGCGGCGGCGTGGTGCTGGTCGCCCGGATCGCCGATGGTGGCGGCGAGTCCGCCTCGGCGAGCCCGACGCCTCCGCTGAGCAGGGTCGGCGAGCCACGGGACCTGTTCGCCGGGTCGCCCGCGGCCACCTTCGCGCCAGCCGAGGAGGCCGTGCGGATGCCGGCGGCCACGAGGACGGGGCCGTTCACCGAGACCCAGGTGCGGACCGCGCTGGAGTCGGTGCGCAAGGCGCTTGTCGAGAGCCGGATCGACACGTCGATGTTCATGGGCGACCCGGAGCCGTTCCTCGCGCTGCTCGCCCCGGACTTGCGCGAGCAACTCCGGTCGGACTTCTCCAACAACAGCTTCCTGCGGTACGCGACACGGATGGCATCGCCGTCGGACTGGGAGCCCGGTGCCCGTGCCGACGGCCGAATCAGTTACCGGGCCACCACGGCGAACGGCATCCGGGCGCTTGAGGTCTCCACGGAGTTCGTCTGGGTGTACCCGTTCGACGTGGACCTGCGGGCGCCCGCCGGCGCCGGCGTGGTGGCGCTGCGCGACCGGGTGGTGTGGCAGGTGCCACACCCGGACGACGTGCCGGCCCCCGCCGGAGGTCTCTGGATCACCTCGGCGAACGTCGTGACCTGGAACGCGGACTGTGACGCGCTGCGGGACGGTTGGGTACGCGAGCAGTTCTGGGTGGCCGACGTGCACCGGGACCGGATTCCCGGGGGTGACCCGGGCACATTCTTCGACCTCGACGCGCCCGCGCCGACGACCCTGCGCTGCTGACGGCGGGCCAGCGACCCGGTCAGCGGACCGCGCCGGTGACCGCCCACCTGCCGTTGCGCAGGCGCAGCAGCAGGGCGACCAGGCGGATCACCACGAACAGGGTGAGCCCGGCCCAGATGCCGCCCAGCCCCAGGTCGAGCCCGTAGGCCAGCCAGATGGCCGGCAGGAAACCGCCGAGCGCCGCCACGATGGTGAGGTTGCGCAGGTAGGCGACGTCGCCGGCGCCGATCAGCACGCCGTCGAGGGCGAACACCACCCCGGCCAGCGGCAGCATGACGACGAACCACGGCCAGGCCACCATGGCCTGCTCGCGTACCTGCGGGTCGGCGGTGAACCACGACGGTACGACGCCGGCGCCGGCGGCGACGAGCAGCGCGAACGCGACGCCGCAGATGCCGCCGAGCAGCCCGATGCGGCGGGCCAGCGCCCGCGCGCCCGCGTCGTCGCCGCCGCCGAGTGCGGCGCCCACCAGGGACTGCGCGGCGATGGCAAGCGCGTCGAGCACCAGCGCGGTGAAGAACCAGAGTTGCAGGGCGATCTGGTGCGCGCCGACGGCGGCGGCGCCGAAGCGGGCGGCGACGGCGGTCGCCGAGAGGAAGCTGGCCTGGAATGCCACGCCGCGGATCAGCAGGTCCCGGCTGAGCACCAACTGCTGGCGGATCACTCGGGGCCGGGGGCGTAGCGATACCCGCTCGGAGACCAGTGCCACCGCAAAGAGCACCCCGCAGAGCGTCTGCGCGATGACGTTGGCGATCGCCGATCCGATCAGGCCCAGCCCAACGGGATAGACAAGCAGCGGGCAGAGCACCGCGGAGAGCAGGTTGGGCCCGAGCACGAAATACAGCGGGCGGCGAGTGTCCTGCACGCCGCGCAGCCAGCCGTTGCCGGCGGCGGCGAGCAACAGGCCGGGGGCGCCCAGGGCCGCGATCCGCAGCCAGTGCGCGGCGGCGTCGGCAACCTCACCACCACCGCCGGCGAGGGTACGCGCGAGTGCGCCGCCGCCGAACTGCATGCCGACCGCGATCAGCAGCCCGACGCCGAGCGCCAGCCAGGACGACTGGACGCCCTCGGCCACGGCCGCCCCTCGGTCGCCGGCGCCGAAGCGGCGGGCCGAACGGCCTGTGGTGCCGTAGGCGACCACGGTGCCGACCCAGGCGGTGAGCGTCATCACTGTGCCGCCGACGGCGAGCGCGGCGAGTGGCACCCGGCCGAGGTGCCCGACGACTGCCGTGTCGACGAGCACGTAGAGCGGCTCGGCGGCGAGCACGACGAGGGCCGGTAGGGCGAGTGCGGCGATCCGGCGCGGCGAGGCTGTTCCGTTGGGGGCCGTCGCGACGCCGGTGGAGGCTTGTTGGCTCATCGGCGCCGATCCTGGCACGACCCCTGTAAGGAGCGCAAGAGCAATGGACGCTTACGGATCTCTCACTTGATGGGAACAACGAGGCGGGCCAAGCTGTCGGGGCCGACTGTCTGGGGACCCCACTTGCGCCGGTCACTACCCTGATCGGGACTCCCACGCACGTGGTTCACATTTTTAGACACCGATAGGGCTTACATTGAGCAACGGTTACCCCCCGTACGAAGGGCAGCAACCAGACCCCAACGTCACACCCTGGAGCGGGCCGCCAGCCCCGCAACAGGGCGGTGGCTACCCCCCCTACGAGCAGCCACCGGCGGCGCCGCAGTACGGCGCCCCGGCGCCGCAGTATGGAGCCCCGGCGCCGCCATATGGGCCCTCGGCGCCCCAGTACGGCGTCCCTGTTCCGCCGCCGAAGAAGTCGAACAAGGGCCTGATCATCGGGCTGGTCGCCGGCGCGGTGGTCCTCGTACTCGCCATCTGCGGCGCCGGAATCGGCCTCGTGATCGCCTATGGCGACGACGAGGAGCCCGGGACGACTGTCGCATCCGGCAGCCCCGCCCCCGGCACCGACGCCAGTCCGGACGCGGCGGCCTCCCCCACGCCCGCCGAGTCGGGCCCGCCGGCCGACAACAACTCGATGACGGCCCGCTACTCCAGCGACCTGTCGAACGTCTGCGAGGGCAGCCAGATCCTGAACGCGGCCCCCTACAGCGGACCGTCCGGCGCCAAGGCGTACACGTTCTCGAACAACCCTGACCGGCCGACGTTCTGGTCGTCGAAGTACGTCGCCTCGAGCAAGCCCTACTACGCCAAGAGCGACGAGTACGAGAAGGTCTCGGTCGTCGGCTGCCTGAAGTTCGAGGAAGGCAGCCAGGGCACGCCCAGGAAGTGTCAGTACAAGGACAGCGCCCAGAAGCAGGTCACCGTCGACTACATCTCGTCGCGCTACACCCTGACCTTCTACGCGGCCAAGACCGCCGAGAAGATCGGCGACGGCGGCACCGTGACCGCCCCGGCGAGCCGGTGCCCGAGCGTCATCTCGTACGACAAGAGCACCATGAAGGCATACGCGGCGCCGGACTCCGGAACCATCGAGGCCGCCCTGGACAAGTTCCTGTCCTGAGCGACTTCTGCGGGGCGGCCGGGGAGGACGGGACACCGGCCGCCCCGGCCGTCTTTTCGGCTGGTCGTCGAGCGGATCAGAGCTGTCGAGCAGCTCAGAGCTTCTGGGCCGAGGGTGCGGTCACCTCGGCGGAGCTGCTGGGGATGGCGCCGATCATGGGCGGCCACCGGGGTTGGGACATCACGCAGGACAGGCGGTGACGACGTCGACGTGTCACGTCGACGTCGTCACCGCCTGTCGCATCGGGTCACTGACGGGTGTCCATAGAGGTCTGGAGTGCGCGGCGAGCCTGCTCGCGGGCGTCGTCGGTGGTCTCCGGCTTGGGCTTGTTCGGCATGGTGGCGCTCCTTCCAGGGTGCGAGCCGCGACAACGGCGGCCCTCACGGGCGGTCGTACTGCGCCCCCACGACGGTCCGGGGTTACCGGAGCAGCCGGCTGGCAGCGTGAGCCCGGGTCGGTCCGACCCTGGAGGGAGGCAGCGCGAGGTGTGGCACCACAGCCCATGACCTGCACCGCAGCGCGCTGCCGGTCGCCTCCCAAGTTATCGTTCAGGTCCACATGCTGCTTACGGTTCCCACCATATGGGCACCCGCCGACCCGGCTCAACGGGCCAGGAAGTGCCACCCTAGCCACCACCAGAACCCGAACAGACCGATACGGCCCACCGGCACCGGGCCGACCTCATAGCGCATCACATATGCGCAGACCTCGCCCAGAGTGGGGATCCGGGAACCCTCCCGCCGAGCCAGCCACTCGACCACGGCGAAGAGCACCAGCGAGGTGAGGAAACCGCCGATCGCCAACGCCCGCATCATCGCCGCACCAGCCCCCAGAACGCGGCCAGCCAGGCGAACCAGGCCGCCGACCGGGTCAGATTGTCCTCCAGCAGCGGATCGGCCAGCCGGGAGAACGTGGGAAAGTCGTCACCGACGGCAAGCACGAAGGTGGCGCCCTCGAAGACGCCGAAGATCACCACCGGCAACGCCCACCAGGCCGCTCCCGCACCCAGCCGGCGCGGCGCCGGCCGGCGCGGCACACGGTTGCTCAGACCGAGCCAGATCAGCACCCCGCCGGTGCCGAGCGTGTAAAGATTGGCCTCGGTCGAGAACGACGCGAACCGCCCACCGACGAGCGACAGGCAGACGAGAACCGGGACGGAGACGGCAGGCCGGTCCCAGACTCGGGGGGCCTCCATGGTGAGGTCGTGCGGCTGGTCCATCCCGCAATTCTTCCCGGTCATACGGAGTGTCGAAAGACCAACACCCCCCGGAACTGACCCTGATCTTCGCAGTCAGGCGGCGGTGTCGATCAACGCCGCGCCCAGTTCGCCACGGATCGCCTCGACCACCTGCTCGACGGTGCCCCGACCGGTGAACCCGGCCGCGAGGCGGTGCCCTCCCCCACCCAGCGCGACCGCCACCCGGCTGACGTCGACAGCGCCCTTGCTGCGCATCGACACGGCCCAGTCGCCGGTCGAGGTCTCCTTCAGCACGCAGCTCACGTCCGACTCAGCGGTGCAGCGCACCGAGTCGATGAGCGCCTCCAGCACGTACGGCCGCTGCTCGTGGCGGGCCAGGTCGTCCAGGGTGGCGAAGGTCCACACCAGCCCACGCCCATCGGCCGCCGCCGGCTCCAACCGAGCCCTGCCGAGCACCTCGCCGAAGAGCCGGACCGCCCCGAAGGGCCGGGTGTCGAAGACCCGCCGGGAGATATCCCCGGGTGAGATGCCGGTGGCCAGCAGGCGGGCGGCCAACTGGTGCACCGCCGGGGTCGTCGCCTCGAACCGGAACGAGCCGGTGTCGGTTGTCAGCGCCACGTACAGGCACTCGGCGACGGCCCGGTCCAGCGGCACGCCGAGCCGGGTCAACAACTGCTCGGCGACCACGGACGTCGCCGCGGCCTTCGCGTCGACCAGGTTGACGGTGCCGAAGCCGGGGTTGGAGGCGTGATGGTCGAGCACAAGCGACGAGCCCGCCGCCGTCAGGCGACCGGCCAACTCGCCGAGGCGCGACTCGCTCGCCGCGTCGAAGCAAATCACCAGATCCGGATCAGGGTCCGCTGCACTCGCCGGGACCAGCAGATCCTGGCCGGGCAGACCCCGCAGCGGCTCGGGCACCTCCGGCGGCCCGGGAAAGGTCGCCTGCAACAGGTGTACGCCGAACCGGCGCAGACCCAGACCGAAGCCGAGCATGCTGCCCAGCGCGTCGCCGTCCGGGTTGATGTGACAGATCAGCAGCACCCGGCCGGTCGGCGGGAGGCCACGGATCAGCGCCTCGGCCGCAGCCCAGTCCGCCTCGGCGGGGCCGGCGCCGATCGCGGTGGCGAGTTGGGTGCCGGCGGCGCCGGTCACCGCGCTTCCCCACCCCGAGGGGTGTCCGGGACCTCGTCGGCCTCGTCGGCCTCGTTGTCGTCGTCCTCGTCGTCGACCCGGTACGGCTGCGGCTCGCCCGCGTACTTCGCCTGGGCGGCGAGGCGCTGCACCTCGGCGTCGGCGTTGCGGGCCGCCGCGAGCAGGTCGTCGATGTGCTTGACCTGGTCCTGCACGTCGTCCAGGACGAAGGTGAGCGTCGGCGAGTGCCGCAGCCCCAGCGCCTTGCCGACCGTGCTGCGCAGCAGCCCCTTGGCGCTCTCCAGCGCCGCCGCGGTGTCCGCCTGGGCCACCGCGTCACCGAGCACCGTGTAGAAGACCGTCGCCTCGCGCAGGTCAGCGGTGATCCGGGCGTCGGTGATCGTGATCATGCCGAGCCGCGGGTCCTTGATCTGGCTCCGCACCACCGACGCGACCAGCTCACGCACCCGTTCAGCGTGCCGGCGTACCTTGGCCGGATCAGACATCTCGCCACCTCCACGGCGTCCTGCTCCCGGACGGCACGGCGGCCTGGAGCCGCCGGCCGACCGGCCAACATCTCGAACATTACCTTCGTGGCCCGCACCGGTCGCCCGGCACCGTCGGCACCCTTGTCAGTCGTCGTCCACGCCGTACAGCCGGCGTCGGACCGACAGCAGGTCGATCTCGGGGCGAGCGGCCACCAGATGCTCGCAGGAGTCGAGCACCTCGCGGACGTGCGCCGCCTCGGCGGCCACCACGGCCACCGCTATCTGCGCCCGACCGTGCAGGTCGAGCGCACCCACCTCGGCGGCCGAAACCTCGAAGCGGCGCAGTGCCGCCACGATCGGCCGTACATATGATCTCTTGGCTTTGAGCGACCGGGAGTCGCCCGGCAGCAGCAGGTCGAAGACCGCGGTTCCGGTGAACATCGCCCCGGACGATACCCGTAATCCACCCCGCATGATCAAGGGGTTTACGCCTGTCAGGCGTAAACCCCTTGATCAGCGTGTCACTGCCGGATCAGGCGCGAGCCTTCTCCCGCATCTCGAAGGTCTCGATGACGTCGCCGACCTGGACGTTGTTGTAACCACCCAGGGTCAGACCACACTCGAAGCCCTCGCGGACCTCGGTGGCGTCGTCCTTGAACCGCTTGAGCGAGGTGATCGTGAGGTTGTCCGCCACGACCGCCCCGTCCCGAAGCAGCCGAGCCTTCGCGTTGCGTCGGATGATGCCCGACCGGACGATACAACCGGAGATGTTGCCGATCTTGGACGAGCGGAAGACGTCGCGGATCTCCGCGCTGCCCAGCTCGACCTCCTCGTACTCCGGCTTGAGCAGGCCCTTGAGCGCTGCCTCGATCTCCTCGATGGCCTGGTAGATGACGGTGTAGTACCGGATCTCCACGCCCTCGCGGTCGGCCATCTCACGGACCTTGTTGGAGGCCCGCACGTTGAAGCCGATGATCGTGACCGGCTCGGACGAGGCACTCGCGAGCATGACGTTGCTCTCGGTGATCGCGCCCACGCCTCGGTCGAGGACCTTGAGCTGGACCTCCTCGGGGATGTCCAGGTTGAACAGCGCGTCCTCCAAGGCCTCCACCGAACCGGAGACATCGCCCTTGAGGATGAGGTTGAGCGAGGTCTTCTCGCCCTCCTTGAGCTGCTCCATGAGCGTCTCAAGGGTGGCCCGACCACGGGAGTTGGCGAAGGACGCCGCCCGCCGCCGTGCCTGCCGCTGCTCGGCGATCTGCCGCACCGTGCGGTCGTCCGCCGCAGCGAGGAACGTGTCACCCGCGCCGGGCGGCGCGGTCAGACCCAACACCATGACCGGACGCGCCGGCCCAGCCTCGGTGAGCTGGTTGCCGTTCTCGTCGAGCATGGCCCGGACCCGGCCGTGCGCCCCACCGGCGACGATCGAGTCGCCTGCCCGCAGGGTGCCCTTCTGCACCAGCACCGTCGCCACCGCACCGCGGCCCTTGTCCAGGTGCGCCTCGATGGCCACACCCTGCGCCGGCCCGTCGATCGGAGCGGTCAGCTCCAACGACGCGTCGGCGGTCAGCAGGACAGCCTCGAGCAGCTCCTCGATGCCGATGCCCGGCTTGGCTGCCACGTTGACGAACATGGTCTCGCCGCCGTACTCCTCGGCGACCAGGCCGTACTCGGTCAGCTGCTGGCGAACCTTGTCCGGGTTGGCATCCGGCTTGTCGACCTTGTTGACCGCGACCACGATCGGCACGTCGGCCGCCTTGGCGTGGTTCAACGCCTCGATCGTCTGCGGCATCACACCGTCGTCGGCCGCGACGACCAGGATCACAATGTCCGTGACCTGGGCACCACGAGCACGCATGGCGGTGAACGCCTCGTGACCCGGGGTGTCGATGAAGGTGACCGCCCGGTCCTCGCCCTCGTGCGGGACGTGGACCTGGTACGCACCGATGTGCTGGGTGATGCCACCCGCCTCACCGGCCACGACGTTCGCCTTACGGATCGCGTCGAGCAGCTTGGTCTTACCGTGGTCGACGTGACCCATGACGGTCACCACCGGCGCACGGCTGACCAGACGCTCCTCGGCCACCTCCGCGTCGAGGTCGATGTTGAACTGCGCGAGCAGCTCGCGGTCCTCGTCCTCCGGGCTGACGATCTGGATGTCGAAGCCCAGGTGCTCACCCAGCAGGTGCAGGGTGTCGTCAGAACAGGACTGGGTCGCGGTGACCATCTCGCCCAGGTTGAACATCTCCTGGACCAGCGAACCCGGGTTGGCGTTGATCTTGTCGGCGAAGTCGGACAGCGAGGCGCCACGGGAGAGCCTGACGACCTGACCCTGACCCCGGGGAGCACCCGAGCTCATGGTCGGAGCCGACAGGTTGTCGAACTCCTGTCTGCGCTGCTTCTTGGACTTGCGACCGCGCGTCGGCCGACCACCCGGACGCCCGAAGGCACCCGCGGCGCCGCCGCCACGGCCACGACCACCCGCACCCGGGCGACCGCCACCACCGGAGGGAGCACCCGGACGGAAACCGCCACCGGGAGCACCGCCACCGCCGCCGGGACCGCCACGGTAGCCACCGCCACCGCCGGCACCCGCACCGCCACCGGGGCCGCCGCGGTAACCACCGCCGCCACCACCGGCACCGCCGCCGGGACCACCACGGAAGCCACCGCCACCGCCACCGGGACGACCCGCGCCGCCACCGGGGCGACCAGCGCCACCGGGGCCGGGGCGACCGGCAGCCGGACGCTGACTCGGCATGGACGCCGGGCTGGGCCGCGGCGGCATGGAGTTCGGGCTCGGCCGCGGCGGCATGCCCGCCGGGCTGTTCGGCCGAGGGCCACCCGCACCGGCGGCCGGGGGCCGCTGCTGCTGGCCACCCTGGATGCCGAACGGGTTGTTACCGGCACCGCGCGCCGGCGGACGACCGCCCGGCCGGGCACCCGGACCGGGAGCCGGGGTGCTCGGACGAGCAGCCGGCGAACCGGGACGGGGCGGCATCGCCGCGGGACCCGGCCGAGGACCGGGCCGGTTGCCGTCGGCCGGAGGCTCCCGGCGGACGTTGTCCCGCTGCTGCTGACGGGCGGCCTGCGCGGCCTTGACCGCGGCCTCCTGCTCAGCCTTCAACGCGGCGGCACGCGCCTCCGCGGCCGCCACCTCGATGTCGTGGGCACTCGCCGGCTTGGCGACCGGAGCCGCCGACTGCGGCGCACCGGGCACCGGACCCTTGGGCTTCGGACCGGGTGCCGGCGCGGCCGGCCGCCGAGGCGGCATCGGCTTGGCCGAGACCCGGGGCGCGCCCGGGGTCGGGGACGGCGTGGGACTCGGGGTCGATGCCGGCGCCGACGCAGGCGCCGACGAGGCGGCCGGCGCCGGGGCACCGGCGGACGCGACGAATGCGTTACGCAGCCGACGGGCGACGGGCGCCTCGACGGTGCTGGACGCGGACTTCACGAACTCGCCCATTTCCTTCAACTTGGCGAGAACGGTCTTACTCTCGACCCCGAGCTCTTTTGCAAGCTCGTGAACGCGGGCCTTGCCTGCCACTGCACTCCTCACTCCGAGGTCGTGCGGGCAGCACCCGCAGCGACCTCACTCGTGCACTTGAAGCCTGGTCATTTCAGGGACTTCATCGTGTGCTCATGTCGGTCGTCCTACCCTGCTAGCGACCCTCGCCCGATCGGGATGACCGGACGTAGTGGTTGGCGCATCGACGTGCTCTGCCAGCACACCGTGGTCGAGGACCTCGGTGATGCGCAGCGCTCGCCCGAAGGCGCGGCGCCGCACCGCCAGCGCGAAGCAGGCCGGATCCGGGTGCATGTTCGCTCCCCGACCCGGCAGCCTGCGGAGCGGATCAGGCCGGAGGCTGTAACCAGCCTCGTCTCCGATCGCGACAACCCGCAGCAATTCGCTGGCCGGCGCACGTTTCCGGCAACCCACACAGGTGCGCTCCGGTTGCGCGCGTCGTACCACTGGAGGAAGTCTACCCCTAGCTGCCCGAGATCGCGCCGCCCGGCTCCGGTACCTGATCAGCTCCGCCACGCGCGGCCGGCGCGGCCTGCTCCGCGTCGGAGCGGATGTCGATCCGCCAACCGGTCAAACGGGCAGCAAGGCGGGCGTTCTGCCCCTCCCGGCCGATGGCGAGGGAGAGTTGGAAATCCGGAACGGTCACCCGGGCGGCCCTGTTGGCCAGATCCACCACCTCGACCCGCAGCGCCTTGGCCGGCGACAAGGCGTTGCCGACGAAGGTGGCCGGGTCGTCCGACCAGTCGATGATGTCGATCTTCTCGCCGTGCAGCTCACTCATCACGGCACGCACCCGCTGACCCATCGGGCCGATGCAGGCGCCCTTGGGGTTCACACCGGCGGTGGTGGAGCGTACGGCGATCTTCGTACGGTGACCTGCCTCACGGGCGATCGCGCCGATCTCCACAGTCCCGTCGGCGATCTCCGGGACCTCCAACGCGAACAGCTTCTTGACAAGCGCCGGATGCGACCGGGACAGGGTGATCTGCGGCCCGCGCATGCCCTTGGCCACGTGCACCACCACGCAGCGGATCCGCTCGCCGTGCGCGTACCGCTCGCCGGGCACCTGCTCGGACTGCGGCAGCACGCCCTCCAACTTGCCCAGGTCGACGCTGACGATGCCCTTCTCGATCCGGGTCTCGTGCGCCTGCACCACACCGGTGACGAGGTCACCCTCGCGGCCCACGTACTCGCCGAAGTGCACCTCGTCGGTGGCCTCCCGCAGTCGCTGGAGGATCACCTGCTTCGCGGTCATGGCGGCGATCCGCCCGAAGTCGTGCGGGGTGTCGTCCCACTCCCGCACCAGGCTGCCGTCGGCGTCCATCTCCTGCGCGTACACCAGGGCGGCGCCCGACTTACGGTCGATCTCCACCCGGGCATGCGGCTCGGCGCCGTCGGTGTGCCGGTAGGCGGTAAGCAACGCGGTCTCGATCGCCGCGAGAATCGTGTCGAACGGGATCTCCCGCTCGCGCTCGAGTGCGCGCAGCGCCGCGAGGTCGATGTTCACCTCTCCTCGTCCTCCACATCATCTTCGTCGTCGATGTCGTCTGAATCGTCGATCTCGTCCGAGTCGTCCACGTCGTCGATCTCGTCGTCGTCCGGCTCGCCCAACTCGGCGAGGCGGGTGAACTCGACCTGCACCCGGCCCGGCCCCAACTGGGCGTACGCCCAGGAGTCCCGGCCGGCGTCGGTCTCCAGCTGCACGGTCTCGTCGTCGGCCCCGACCACCCGGCCGGTCAGCTGGCGGTCCCCGGAGGGCTGCTCACCGCGCTGGCCGGGCAGCGCGGCCGCGCCCCGGACGGTGACCTTGACGAGCCGGCCCACGTTGCGCCGCCAGTGCCGGGGCAGTGTGAGCGGCCGGTCCACACCCGGCGAGCTGACCTCAAGCTGATATTCCCCGGCGAGGATGTCGCCGCTGGCCTCCTCGGCCGCGTCCAGGGCGGCCGAGATCGCGCGGGAGACGACGGCTACGGCGTCCAGGTCGATCCCGCCGTCGGTGTCCACGATCACCCGCACCACGTGCCGGCGACCGGCCCGGGAGACCGACAGGTCCTCCAGGTCGTAGCCCGCGTCGTTGACCACCGGCTCAATCACGGCCCGCAGCCGGGTGCGTCGCGCGGCGAGATCACCGCCGCCGCGCGGGCCGGCGGTGTCGCGCGGGCCACGGGAGCCCGCGGTGTCGCGGGGTCGACCCGTCGACCTGGTGGCACGGCCACGCTGTGTCATCTCCGCACCCTTTCACTGGTCGACTGGGACGCTTGTCCCGCCATGCCGGCACGCCACCGGAGCGGACGCACCGGCGGCTGCGCAGAGCGTAACGCGCCCGCCGGTCGCCGGGCCGGGCGGCGCACCGACGCCGGTGACCCCCGGAGCGGCGCGGATGGTGTTGACTTGCCCGGTGGGGAACGGCAGAGCGACGCAGCGCGACCATTCATCCGGACATTCCCGGCGAAACCTCCTGCGCGCAGGAGCACTTGTGGCATTCGGCGCCGGCACGGCCCCGCTGGCCGGCTGTGATCTTTTCGATCGCGACGACGAGCCGACGCCGGCACCGGACCCGCTGCGACCGATCGTCGACGAGTCACTCGGCCTGGCCGCGGCGTACCGGGAGAGCGCCGTGACCCACCCGGACCTCGCCGGCCGCCTCGACCCGATCGCCGAGACGCACACCGCGCACGCCACCGAGCTCGCCCGGGTCATCGGCGTCCCGCTCCCCTCCGCGCCCGCCGTCGCACCGAGCACCACCCCGGCGACCGACGCGGCCGGCACGCTTGCCGCCCTCCGCGCGCTGGAGAAGACCGCCCAGCAGTCCGCCACCGCCGCCTGCGCGTCCGCCCCAGCGGAACGCGCCGCGCTGCTCGGCTCCATCGCCGCCGCGCGGGCAACGCACCAGGAGGCACTGAAGTGAAGCAGCCGACCGCCGCGGAGGCACTCGCCACCGCTCTCTCCGCCGAGTACGCGGCCATCTACGCCTACGGGCGCATCGGCGTCCGGCTCACCGGGGCGGCCCGCGACGCCGCACGCCAGGCCGAGGCCGCGCACCGACGCCGGCGCGACGCGCTCGTGGTGCAGCTCAGCACCACCGGCGGCACCGTGCCGCCGGACCGGGCCGGGTACGCGCTGCCGTTCGCCGTCACCGACCGGGCGAGCGCGCTGCGACTGGCCGTCGACGTGGAGGAGCGGACCGCGGCGCACTGGCGGGCCGCGCTGGCCTCCACCACCGGCGCCGACCGCGACCAGGCGCTGGCCGCCCTCGTCGAGTACGCCGTACGCGCCACACGGTGGCGCAAGACCGCCGGTGTCACCCCGCAGACTGTCGCTTTTCCCGGTCGCCCGAGCTGAGCCGGATCCGCTCCGGTTGCGGTATGGGATACCAGGTATGCATACTCCGTTGCCATGTCCATCCGTCACGGGCTGCTCGCCCTCCTCGAACGCGGCCAGATGTACGGCTACCAGCTGCGCGCCGCATTCGAGGAGTCGACGGGCTCGACGTGGCCGCTGAACATCGGGCAGGTCTACACCACGCTGTCCCGGCTGGAACGGGACGGTCTGGTGCGCCCGCTGCCGGAGAGCGAGGCCGGGCAGCGCCCGTACGAGATCACCGACGCCGGCCGGGCTGACCTGGCGCTGTGGTTCGCCACCCCGATCAGCCGTACCGACCGCCCCCGCGACGAGCTGGCGATCAAGCTGGCGCTGGCGCTCACCACCCCCGGGGTGGACGTCCGCTCGGTGGTGCAGGCCCAGCGCAGCGCGACGATGCGCGCCCTGCAGGAGTTGACCCGGTTGAAGTACGGCAGCGACCGGCCGGAGGACCTGCCCTGGCGGTTGGTGCTGGACTCGATGGTGTTCCAGGCCGAGGCGGAGGTGCGCTGGTTGGACCACTGCGAGAGCAGCCTTGTCCGCCACCGGCCGAGCGTCCCGCCGGCCGCGCCGCCGGGGCCGGGCGCCAGCGGGGTGTCCGACCCCGCGTGGTGGGCCGACGAGGGGGCGCGACGGTGAGCGACCCGGACGACGCGGTGCTGGAGCTACGCGCCGTCCACCGCACCCACGGGACCGGCCCGGCTGCGGTGCACGCGCTGCGCGGGGTCAGCATTGTCGTCCGGCCGGGTGAGCTGGTCGCCGTGATGGGCCCGTCCGGCTCCGGCAAGTCGACGCTGCTGGCCCTCGCCGGTGGCCTGGACCGCCCGACCCGCGGTGACGTACGGGTCGAGGGGCAGCGGCTCGGGGCGCTGGACCCCCGAGGGCTGGCCCAGCT
Source organism: Micromonospora sp. NPDC000316 (assembly GCF_042898885.1). Lineage (NCBI taxonomy): Bacteria > Bacillati > Actinomycetota > Actinomycetes > Micromonosporales > Micromonosporaceae > Micromonospora > Micromonospora sp. NPDC000316. The sequence goes on along the minus strand of NZ_JBIAZG010000005.1, from coordinate 237,095 downwards.
GCGCCGCCGCCGCATCGGCTACATCTTCCAGCAGCTCAATCTGTTGGGCAGCCTGAGCGCGCTGGAGAACGTCGCGCTCCCGCTGGAGCTCGACGGCGTCGGCGGACGGAAGGCCCGCACGGCGGCCCTGGCGGCGCTTGCCGAGGTGGGCCTGCCGGCGCTCGCCGACCGCTTCCCCGACCAGCTCTCCGGCGGCCAACAGCAGCGGGTGGCCATCGCCCGCGCGTTGGTCGGCGAGCGGCGGCTGGTGCTCGCCGACGAACCGACAGGGGCGCTGGACTCGCAGACCGGCGAGGCGGTGCTGCACCTGCTGCGCCGCCGGGTCGACGCGGGCGCCGCCGGCATCCTCGTCACCCACGAGGCACGGCACGCCGGCTGGGCGGACCGTGTGGTGTTCCTGCGCGACGGGGTGCTTGTCGACACGACGGCCCCGCTGGGCAGCGTCGAGCAACTGCTGTCCGGCAGCGACCGTTGACCCTCCGCCGGTTGCCACGGGCACCCGACCCGGACGCCGGCACCGACGCCGACGCGCCGGGGTCACCTCCCGCTCCCCCGGGACGGCGGCGCTTCGCCGAGCTGACCGGTTCGTGGCGGGCGGCGCTGCGGATCGCCCGGCGGGAGTCGCGCCGGGCCCGCCGACGTACCGCCCTGGTGCTCGCGATGATCGCTCTGCCGGTGCTGGTGCTGTCCTTCCTCGCGGTGAGCTACGACATGGCCGAGCTGACCCCGCAGGAACGGATCGACAGGCGCCTCGGTGTCGCCGACGCGGAACTGCGATGGTTCGCCGACACCCCTATCGACCAGGACGAAGGGGGTGAGAGCTGGTATCCCCGCAACGGCGACCCGGCGCCGTTCACCCATCAGGCCACCGCCGCCGAGGTGGCGGCGTTGCTCGGCCCGGACAGCCGGTTCACCGAACTGCGCGGCCAGATCCCCCTGAGCGTGCAGGGCCCGGAGGGCGACGAGACCATCCAGGGGCGGGTGCTCGACCTCACCGACCCGCTGGCCCGAGGGCTTGTGCGGTTCCGGTCCGGGCGGGCACCGCAACAGCCCGGCGAGGTGGCGGTGAGCCCGGCCGCGCTGCGCCGACTCGACCTACGCCTCGGTTCGGCAATGGCCACCGCCGACGGGACGAGGGCGTACACAGTGGTGGGGGTGGTCGAGTTCCCCGACGACCTCGGCGCGGTGGTGGCGCTGCACCCGTCGGCCGTCCCCCGGACCGATCCGCAGGCCGTCAGCAGTTGGCTGGTGGACGTGCCCGGCACCGCCGACGCCGCGCTGGTGGCCCGGCTCAACGACCGCGGTGTGGCGGTCGCGACGCACGACCCGCACGGCACGGGGACACCGACCCGCAGATGGTTCGGATCCGTCGGGCAGAGGGACGCCAACGACCTGAGCACCGGGGTGCTCATCGCCGGCCTCGGGTTGCTGGAGGTGGTGCTGCTGGTCGGGCCGGCCTTCGCTGTCGGCGTCCGCCGCCGCCGCCGCGACCTGGCGCTTGTCGCGGTGGCCGGTGGGGACGCCGCCCAACTGCGGCGGGTCGTGCTCGCCGACGGCGTGGTGCTGGGTGTGCTGGGCGCCGCCGTCGGGCTGCTGCTCGGGGTCAGCGCGGCGTTCGCCGGTCGTCCACTCATGGAGCAGTACGTCTTCGGCGCCCGATTCGGCGGGTACCGCTGCTGGCCGGCGGCGCTGATGGTGCTCGGCGCGGTAGCGGTGCTGGCAGGTGTCCTCGCCGCGCTCGCGCCCGCCTGGACGGCCGCCCGGCAGGATGTCAGCGCCGGGCTCGCCGGACGGCGTACCCCGCCCTCGTCCCAGACCAGGTGGCTGGTTTTGGGGCTGACGCTTGCCGGCGGCGGGGCGGCGCTCGCCGCGTACGGCGCCACTCGGACGTCGACGGCGGTGATCCTCACCGGCCTGATCCTCGGGGAGCTCGGCCTGGTGTGCTGCACGCCCACGCTTATCGGCGCGCTGGCACGGCTCGGCCGACTGCTACCGCTCGCACCTCGGATCGCCCTGCGCGACGCCAGCCGCAACCGGGCCGCCGCCGCGCCGGCCATCTGCGCCGTGATGGCCGCCGTGGCGGGCAGCGTCGCACTCGGCGGATACCTGGCCAGCGACCACGTCCGGGAAGCGAGCACCTACCAGCCGCTGTTGCCGACGGGCCACGTGCTGGTCAACGCGACAAGCTCGGCCCGGCAGCCCACACTGGCCCAGGTCACCGCCGCTGCCCGGGAGCATCTGGGCACCGACGCGGTCGCCCCGTTGCAGGGGATAGCCTGCGCCACGACGGGCAACGGCCACTGCGACGTCATCCCGCAGCTCCCGCCGGAGCAGATCTGCCCCTGGCAGCCCGGAGACAACCTCTCTGCTGCGCACCGCCGGCAGGCACGGGCCGACCCGCGCTGCCAGCTCGACGAGGAACTCTTCTACGGCTCCTCGATACAGCCAGTTGTCGACGACGGGACGGCACTACCGCTTCTCACCGGCGCGGACGCGGCGTCGACTGCCACCGCCGCGAACGTGCTGCGGGCCGGCGGCGTCGTGGTGACCGACAGCCGCTACCTGCACGACGGCCGGGTGACGGTACGACTGAACCAGGTGGACGCCGAGGTGGAGCTGCCACCCGTCACCACCGACCTCCCCGGGTACGCGCTGCCCGCGTCCGTCGGCGTGTCCCGCCTGCTGCTGTCCACGTCCTCGGCCCGCAGCCTCGGCCTGGGACTGTCCCCTGTCGGTTGGGTGATCGGCACCACCACGCCGCCGGACGAGGACCAGCGGGAACGGTTCGCCGCGGCTCTGCGGCCCTTCGGGTCGGTCGCGCTGAGCGTCGAGTACGGCGCCGCCCCCAGCGACATCTCACCGCTGCTGCTCCTGCTCGCCGCGGCGGCCGGGCTGATCACAGTGGGGGCCGCCGGAATCGCCACGGCGCTCGCCGCCGCCGAGGGTCGGGCGGAGCTGTCCACCCTCGCGGCGGTCGGCGCGGCACCTGCGGTACGCCGCCTGCTGGCGATCTGCCAGGCCGGGGTCATCGCCGGCCTCGGCTCGGTGCTCGGCATCGTGGCCGGGCTGGGCACCGCCGCGATCGTGCTGTTCTCGGTGAACCGCCAGTACGCGGCGGCCTGGCCGGCACCGGCGCCGTACCCGTACCTGGTGCCGTGGACGGTGCTCGGCGTCCTCGTGCTGGTGCCCCTGGTGGCGATGCTCGGCGCGGGCCTGTTCACCCGCGCCCGGCTGCCGATCGAACGTCGATTGGACTGAGCTGGCGCGGCACCGACCCGGACGAGATTCGACGAACCCGAAACCCGCTGCCGTCCGGGGGTGCCGCCGGGGCGCGGCACCCGGCAGACTGATCCGCGTGTCAGCGCTCGGAACCCTCACCCGTCGGGTCGGCCACCACCGTTGGTTCGGCGCCGCCGCCCGCCTGCTGGTGCCCGCCGACCGCATCGTCGGCCGGCTCACCCGGGGCCGGGTGGTCGCTCTCGGCCTGATCCCGTCCCTCGTCATCACCACCACCGGCCGCCGCTCCGGGAAACCGCGCAGCAACCCGCTGCTCTACGTGCCCGACGGCGACGCGTACGTGGTGATCGGCTCCAACTGGGGGCAGACCCAGCAGCCGAGCTGGGCCTTGAACCTGCTCGCCGAGCCGACCGCCCAGGTGGACGTGCGGGGTCGACGGATCCCCGTGCGGGCCGACCTGGCCACCGGCGCGGAGCGGGACCGGTTGTGGGAACTTCTCGTCACCGAGTGGCCGGCGTACCGCACCTATGTCGAGCGGGCCGGCGACCGCGAGATCCGGGTGTTCCGGCTGGTGCCGATCGGGCCCGACGCGCCGGCAGCCGACTAGCCGCAGGCGTGGGTGGCGGCGGGCGTCACAGCCCACCCTGCACACCGATAAGCGAGCCGATGAGATAGGTGGCCCCGGCCGCCGCGCCACCCAGCAGCAGTTGCCGCAGCCCGCTTGTCCACCAGGGCCGGCGGGTGAAGGTTGCCACGACAGCGCCGGCGGCGAACAGGCCGAGCCCGCCGACCGCGAGCGCCAGCCAGAGTTCGGTGGCGCCGAGCAGGTACGGCAGCAGCGGGATCAACGCGCCCACCGAGAAGAACACGAACGAGGAGAACGCCGCCGCCCACGGGCTCGGCTGGTCGTCGGGGTCGACGCCCAACTCCTCCCGGACGTGCACCCGCAGCGCCTCCTCCGGGTCACGCCGCACCGCCTCCGCGACCTGGGTGGCGAGGTCCCGGGGCAGGCCACGGGCCACCCACGCGTCGGCCAACTCCCGGGCCTCCGCCTCGGGGTGCCGTTCCAGTTCGCGTCGCTCCTTGGCGACCTCGGCGGCGACCTGCTCGTTTGCCGACCGCACGCTCGTGTACTCGCCGAGCCCCATCGAGATCGCGCCGGCGACCAGGCCGGCGGAGCCGGTCAGCACGATGCTGCGCGGCGACACCCCACCGCCGCCGACCCCGGCGATGAGGGCGATGTTGGTGACCAGCCCGTCCATCGCGCCGAAGACGGCAGGCCGCAGCCAGCCGCCGGACACGTCCGCGTGGTGGGCCTCGCGTAGCGCGGCGGGGGTGTCGGTCACGGCAGGGTCAGGATCTCGTGGCCGCTGTCGGTCACCACGAGCGTGTGCTCGAACTGGGCCGTCCACTTGCGGTCCTTGGTGACCACCGTCCACCCGTCGTCCCACATGTCGTACTGATAGGTGCCCAGCGTGATCATCGGCTCGATGGTGAAGGTCATCCCCGGCTCCATGATGTCCGTGGGGCGAGGACTGTCGTAGTGCGGCACGTAGAGCCCACTGTGGAAGGACTCGCCGATGCCGTGGCCTGTGAAGTCACGGACGACGCCGTAGCCGAACCGCTTGGCGTACGACTCGATGACCCGACCCACCACGTTGATCTGCCGACCGGGGGCGACCGCGCGGATGCCGCGCATCATCGCCTCGTGGGTCCGCTCGACAAGCAGCCGGGCCTCCTCGCTGACCTCCCCGACGCAGAAGGTGGCATCGGTGTCGCCGTGCACCCCACCGATGTACGCGGTCACGTCGACGTTGATGATGTCGCCGTCCTGGAGGACCGTGGAGTCCGGGATGCCGTGGCAGATGACCTCGTTGATGCTTGTGCAACAGGACTTGGGGAAGCCCCGGTAGCCGAGTGTCGACGGGTACGCGTCGTGGTCACAGAGGAACTCGTGCACCACCCGGTCGATCTCGTCGGTGGTCACACCGGGCTTGCAGGCCTCCCCGGCGAGCTGCGTCGCCTGGGCGGCGAGCCGGCTGGCGACCCGCATCTTCTCGATGGTCTCCGGTGTCTGCACATGCGAGCCGCGCCACTCCTGCGGGTGCTTCTTACCCACGTACTCCGGGCGGGGAATGTGGGCGGGCACCGATCGCCACGGGGAGAGTGTGCCGGGGGTCAGCGGCGGACGGACGGTCATGCCACAAGCCTATCGCCGGACCCGCCGGTGACCGGCGCCACGGCGGGCCCGTCCCGGTTGTTGCCCTGTCAGGTCGGCTGTGCCATGGTGTCTGCGTGGATCAAGGGGGAGCACCGCCCGTCTTCTCCGCCAGCGCGGAGATCGACGGCGACCACCTCCACGTGGTGGTGACCGGCGAGGTCGACATGGCGACCGCCGACACCATGCTCCAGACCGCGCTGCGCGAGCCCGCCCAGCGGATCACGCTCGACCTGCGCGCCGTCACCTTCTTCGACTCGGCCGCCATCCACGCGCTGGTCCGGCTCGCCCAGCAGTTCGCCGGCACGCTGTCCGTGTTGCCGTCCCGGCAGGTCCGCCGCGTGCTGGAGATCTCCGGCCTGGGCGACCAGGGCTGGCTCGAACCAGCCTGACCCGCCCCGCCGTCAGGCCCGCAACTGTCGGCGCAGCGTCACCTCGGTGCCGTCATCGGTACGCCGCACCGTCAGGTCACCCAGGGCGCTGATCAGGGACAGCCCGCGCCCCCGGAACCCGGAGCCGGTCGACTCACGCCACTGCCCGCTGTCCCGCACCGTGGCGACGACCGTCCGGTCCTCGATCGCCACCTCCACGCTGATCACCGGCTCGGCGGGGTGGACGGGGTGCTCGATGGCATTGGCGGCGGCCTCCGACACCGCAACGGTCAGGTCGAACAGGTCGGTCTCGTCGACGTCGTGCGCGACAAGGAAGTCCTCCAGGCGCTTGCGCAGCACACTCAACCGGGTCGGGTCCGCCGGCAGCCGCAACGCGAACCGGTTCAGCTCGGCCGCCTCCAGGGCGAGCACCGCCACGTCGTCGCGGCGCGGCCGACCGGCGACCCGGTCGACCACCGTGTCGATCAGGTCCACCACGTGCTCGCCCGGGGTGGCCGCGTCGACGCGCAGTTGGGCCAGCGCGGCGTCGATGCCGACCTGCCGGTCCTCGATCAACCCGTCGGTGTAGAGCAGCAGCCGACCGCCGGCGCTCAGCTCCCCCTCGACCGTCCGGTAGGTCGCGCCCGGAATCGCGCCGACGGGTGGGCCGAGCGCACGGTCGTGCAGGAACGCCACGTCGTCTCCTCGGATCAGCAGGGGGGACGGGTGACCGGCGCTGGCGTACCGCAGCCGGCCGGTGCGCGGATTGAACACCAGGCAGACCACTGTCGCGATGGACCGCCCCTCGGTGGACCCGACCAGCCGGTTGAGCCGGGTCAGCGACTCACCCGGGTCGAAGCCCTCCAGCAGGTACGCCCGCAGCGCGTTGCGCAGCTGCCCCATCGCCGCGGCGGCCTGCACGCCCTTGCCGACGACGTCGCCGATGACAAGTACCAACTCGTCGCTCTCCAGCGCGATCGCGTCGTACCAGTCGCCGCCGACCTCGACGTCGGCGGTGCCCGGCAGGTAGCGACTCGCCACCACCGCGCCCGGCATCTGCGGCAGCGTCCTCGGCAGCAGGCTGTGCTGCAACGTGGTGGCGATGCGGTGCTCGGCCTCGTAGAGCTGGGCGTTCTCCAGCCGCACCCCGACCAGCCGGGCCAGTTGTGTGAGCGCGGCCTCGTCGGCCTGTGACTCGTCGCCGGCCGCCTGCCACACCCGCAACTCGCCTAGTTGCTCACCGATCGTTCCGGTCAGCTCGGCCACGAAGGACGGGTCCGTGGCCGTCGTGCCGCCGGCGTCGGCCTCGAACCGGGCGTCGGCCGAGGTGACCACCACCCGGGCCGCCTCGGCGAGACTGAGCGCGTGCCGTGCGGCGACCTCGAGGACGTCGCCCGTGGAGCGGGCCGTATTCACCGCCACCGCCGCGTCGGCAAGTGCCCGCAGGCGGCGGATGATCTGCCTGCGCAGCTGGCCCAGCTCGACGTTCGCCCGGACCCGGGCGATCAACTCCTGCCCCGAGAACGGCTTGGTCAGATAGTCGTCGGCGCCGACGGAGAGGCCCGCCACCGCCTCCGCGGAACCGGCCCGGGCGGAGAGCAGAACGATCGGCACATCACGGGTACGCGTGTCCCCGCGCAACGCGCCGACCAGACCGAACCCGTCCAGCCGGGGCATCATCACGTCGGTGAGCACCAGGTCGAAACCGCCCTCGCGGGCCAGCTCCAGAGCTTGCAGACCGTCGCTCGCGGTGACGACCTCCCAGGTCGGCGAGAGCAACCGGGTGACGTGCTCCCGCAGGTCGACGTTGTCGTCGACGACCAGGATCCGGCCGGCGGGGGTGCCCGAGGACGGTTGGCTGCCGTACTCCGGGCCCGCGTCGGCGCCGGACCACAGCGCGGTCTCCGCCACGTAGAGCCGGGCCTGCTCGGGCTCGCCGGCCGGCAGGGGGGCGAATCCGACCACCCGGTCGGCGGGCAGGTGCGCCGACCCGAACGGGATGGTGACAGTGAAGGTGCTGCCCTTGTCGACCTGGCTTGTCACCCCGACCGTGCCGCCGTGCATCTCGACCAGCTCGCGGACCAGCGCGAGACCGATCCCGGTGCCCTCGTGGGTGCGGGCGCGGACTCCGGGCACCCGGTGGAACCGCTCGAAGACGTGCGGCAACTCGGCCGGCACCATGCCCACGCCGGTGTCGCTGACGTCGAGTCGGGCCGCGCCGTCGACCGCACCGACCCGCACCCGGATCTCGCCGTCGAAGGTGAACTTCAGGGCGTTCGACACCAGGTTGAGGACGATCTTCTCCCACATGTCCCGGTCGACGAAGATCGGCGTCGGCAGCGGTGGGCAGTCCACCACCAGGCGCAACCCGCCACGGTCGGTGGCCGAGCGGAACGTGCTGGCGAGCCGGGCGGTGTAGCCGGCGAGGTCGGTGGGCTGGTAGCGGGCGGCGAGCCGACCGGATTCCAGCCGGGAGAAGTCCAGCACTGTGTTTACCAGCTTGAGCAGACGCAGCGCGTTGCGGTGCATCATGGTGAGCCGGTCGATGTAGGGGGCGGGCAGCGCCGGGTCGGCCAGCATGTCCTCCATCGGGCCGAGCACAAGGGTCAGCGGGGTGCGGAACTCGTGGCTGATGTTCGCGAAGAAGTTGGTCTTCGCCCGGTCCAGCGCGGCCAGCTCGGCGGCACGGGCCCGTTCCTGCCGGTAGGCCCGCTGGGTGCCCACGGCCCGGGAGATCTGCGCGGCCACCAGGTCGAGGAAGCCGCGGTACTCGTCGCCGAGCGGCAGCCGACGGTCCACGCCGACGACAAGCGCGCCCACCGTCTCGTTTGTCGCCATGAGCGGGAGTACGCGGGCGACGTCGGCCAGGTCGGCCGGCGGCTGGTCGAACAGGTCGGCGACCTCGACGGTGGCGGGTCCCTCGGCGACCAACTGGGCTAACGCGTCCGCGGTCATGCCGACCGCGGATGGATCGACGCCTGTCGCGCCGGTCAGGACGAACCGGCCGGCGGAATCGGCCTGGTAGATCATCGCGAACGGCACGTCGGCCCGGTGTCGACCGAGCACGCTTGCTGCGGTTGGGCCCAGCTCGGCCGCGCTGACCACGTCGGCCAACTCCGCGAGCGCCCGCAGTCGACGCTCGCCGAGCACCCGCCCGGTGGTCTCGTTGACGATGCAGTAGACGCCGCTGACCGCGCCGTCGGCACCCCGGATCGGGTCGTACGCGACGTCGAAGTAGGTCTGCTCGACGAAGCCGTGCCGGTCCAGTAGGAACGGGTGGTCCTCGGCCCGGAAGGAGCGCCCGGTGCGGCGTACTCCGTCCAGCAGCGGCCCGAGCACGTCCCAGGTCTCCACCCAGTGCTGCCGGGCCGGCTGCCCGAGCACGTGCGGGTGCTTGCCGCCGATCGTCGGCCGGTAGGCGTCGTTGTAGAAAGCAAGCTGGTCGTCACCCCAGAACATGACGATCTGCGCGCTGGAGGCGAGCATCATGCCTATCGCACTGGAGAGGGCCACCGGCCAGCGGGACGGCGCGCCCAGCGGCGCCGTCGACCAGTCGAAGGCACGCAGCCGCTCGCCCAGCTCACCGCCGTTCGCGAACGCGGCGACCAGCAGCGGGGGGAGCTCATCGCCGTCCGTGACGGAGTGCCCCGCGTCCGCGCCCCCCTGCGCCGAGCTCATGCAGCCTCCCGCTCCGGCCGTGCCCCCAGCCGTTGATCTTCCGCACCGTGCTTCGACTTGTACCCAGGCGGATCAGCAACGTAACGCACGGCGGACCGTAGACGCTGGTTACGTACGCCGCACCCGTCGGACACCCGACAGCGCAGGGCGGACGCGGGGCCTCACCGGCGGCGCGGAAGCGGCCCGACGGCTCAGAAAACGGGCAACCCGTCGATGCTCGCGGCGTTCTTGGTGGCCCGGTAGGTCACCAGGTCGTCGGCCGTACGCCGGGAGTGTGAGGTGAGCAACAGGTCGCGTTCGGCGCGGAAGTCCATAAGCGGCACGGCATAGCCGCAGGAGTCGCTGACCCGCTCCACCTCGACATCGATCACGGCCCGCACGGCGTGCACGTCCGGCGGCGCGGGGAACTCGGCGAGCCGGTCGGCGAAGGTGGCCTCGGTGACCGCGACGCTGCTGCCCCGGCCGTGCAGTCGGACGATCTTCGGCGGCCCCTCGAAGGCGCAGAACATCAGCGTGATGCGCCCGTTGTCCCGCAGGTGGGCGATGGTCTCCGCACCGCTGCCGTGGTAATCCAGGTAGGCCACCCGGTGCGGACCGAGGATCACGAAGGTGCCCGTCATGCCCTTCGGCGACACGTTGACGTGCCCCTCGGACCCGGACGGCGCGGTGGCCACGAAGAAGACCCGCTGGGCCGCGATGAAGTCACGCAGGCGACCGTCGATCTCCGGATACACCTTCCCCATCCGCTGATCCTCGCACCGGCCACGCCATCGGGCGGGGGCGACGTACGTCACACCGCCGTCGACCCGGCGGCATCCACGCCCACCTCCCGGGCGGCGACCGGAGAGCCCTCGGCCGCTCGGACCAGCGCGGTGACCGGGCGAGGGTCCGCCTCGTTCTCCGGATGCCACTGCACGCCGAGCACGAACGGCAGAGTCGGATCTTCGACCGCCTCGATCACGCCGTCGTCGGCCCAACCGGTCACCACGAGCCGGCCCGGGTCCGCGACCGCCTGATGGTGATACGAGTTCACCTGGTCCACCCCGGCCAACACCGTGGCGGCCAGGCTCCCCGGCGCGAACCGCACCGGATGCGCACCGTAGACCCCCGGCGCCGGCCGATGCGCCTCGTGACCCACCACGTCGGGCAGGTGCTGGTGCAGAGTGCCGCCGTAGGCCACGGCGAGCAACTGCATCCCCCGGCAGACGCCCAGCACCGGCAGCCCGGCGTCGAGCGCGGCGGCCAGCAGTGTCAACTCCCCGGCGTCCCGGTCCGGCCGATCCTCGGTACGCGGGTCGGGCGACTGGCCGTACCGCCCCGGGCCCACGTCCGCACCGCCGGCCAGCAGCAGCCCGTCGAGGATGGCCAGCACGTCACCGTCCTCGTCGTCAGGCGGCAGCACCACCGCCCGACCACCCGCGGCGGTCACCGCCCGCACGTACGCCTCGGGCACCAGCACCGCCCGCACGCCGCGCCAGACCGCCCAGTCCGCGGGCTCGACGTACGCGCTGATCCCGATCAGTGGCCGCCGCACCGTTCGCGGGCCCGGCTCACCCCGCACGCTCACAGCGGAGTGACGTACGCGCCGGTGATGCCCCCGTCCACCACGAACTGCGCGGCGGTCATGAACGAGGCGTCGTCGCTGGCCAGGAACGCCACTGCGGCGGCGATCTCCTCCGGCTGCCCGAACCGGCCCATCGGCACGTGCACCAGTCGGCGCGCGGCCCGCTCCGGGTCGGCGGCGAACAACTCCAGCAGCAGCGGGGTCGCCACCGGGCCGGGGCAGAGGGCGTTGACCCGGATGCCCTCCCTGGCGAACTGGACACCCAACTCCCGAGTCATCGCCAGCACGCCCCCCTTGCTCGCGGTGTACGCGATCTGCGACGTCGCCGCACCCATCAGCGCCACGAACGAGGCAGTGTTGATGATCGAGCCCTTGCCCTGACGACGCATGTGCGGGATCGCGTACTTGCAGCACAGGTAGACGCTCGTGGTGTTGACCCGCAGCACCCGCTCCCACGCCTCCAGCCCGGTGTCCAGGATGGAGTCGTCGTCCGGTGGGGAGATGCCTGCGTTGTTGAACGCGACGTCGACCCGCCCGTGCCGCTCGGCGACCCCGTCGAAGAGATCGCGTACCGCCGCCTCGTCGGCGACGTCGGCGGCCACGAACTCGCCGCCGCACTCCCGCGCGGCCCGCTCGCCGGCCGCCTCGTCGATGTCCACGCAGACCACCCGGGCACCCTCGGCGGCGAACCGCCGGACGGTTGCCAACCCGATCCCGCTACCCGCTCCGGTGACCACTGCCACCCGGTCCTGCAACCGACCCTGCACTGGCGTCACTCCTCTGTCGCGATGAACACGTTCTTGACGTCGGTGAAGGAGTGCAGCGCGTCCGGGCCCAACTCACGGCCGAGCCCGGAGCGCTTCATCCCGCCGAACGGGGTCCAGTAGCGCACCGAGGAGTGCGAGTTGACGCTGAGGTTGCCCGCGTCGACGGCGCGGGCCATGCGCAGCGCCCGACCGACGTCCCGGGTCCAGATCGAGCCGGAGAGGCCGTACTCGGTGTCGTTGGCGAGCCGGATCGCGTCTGCCTCGTCGTCGAACGGCAGCACCGACACCACCGGGCCGAATATCTCCTCCCGCCAGTGCCTGTCGGCTGGCGAGTCGGCGAGCAGCACTGTCGGCGCGTGCCAGAACCCCGGGCCGTCGGGGCAGGACCCGGTGAACGCGACGGTCGCGCCGGTCAGGTAGCCGGCCACCCGGTCCCGTTGGGCGGCGGAGATCAGCGGACCCATCTCGGCGGTCTCCCGAGCGGGATCCTCGACGCGTACCGCCCGTACCGCCGGTTCGAGCAGTTCCAGGAAGCGGTCGTACACCTGGCGTTGGACCAGGATTCGCGACCTGGCGCAGCAGTCCTGGCCGGCGTTGTCGAAGACCGCTCCCGGCGCGGTCGCGGCGGCGCGTTCCAGGTCGGCGTCGGCGAAGACGATGTTGGCGCTCTTGCCGCCCAACTCCAGGGTGAGTCGCTTCACCTGCGCGGCGCAGCCGGCCATGATCCGGGTGCCGACCTCGGTGGAGCCGGTGAAGCAGATCTTGCGGACGGCCGGGTGGCTGACGAACCGCTCCCCCACCACCGCTCCCTCGCCGGGGATGACTGTGAACACGTCCTCGGGGAGGCCGGCCTCCCTGGCCAACTCGGCCAGGCGCAGCGCGGTGAGCGGGGTCAACTCGGCGGGCTTGAGCACGACTGTGTTGCCGGCGGCGAGGGCCGGAACGAAGCCCCAGGCGGCGATCGGCATCGGGAAGTTCCACGGCACGATCACGCCGACCACACCGAGCGGCTCGTGGAAGGTGACGTCCAGCCCGCCGGGCACCGGGATCTGCCGCCCGGTCAGCCGCTCGGGTGCACCGGCGTAGTAGTCGAGCACATCCCGAACGTTGCCAGCCTCCCAGCGGGCGTTGCCGATCGTGTGCCCAGAGTTGCGGACCTCCAGGGCGGCCAACTCGTCGAGGTGCGCGTCGACAACAGCGGCGAACCGCCGCAGCAACCGCCCCCGATCCCCCGCCCCGAGCAAACGCCACGACTCAAAGGCAACAGCAGCCCGCGAAATAGCCGAGTCCACAACCTCGAGCGAAGCCCCAGGAACCTCCCGAAACCCCACCCCAGAACTCGGATCAACAACCCTAGTCACGCCCTAACCCCCCAACCCCTCCGCGCGATCTTGCACTTTCTGCCCCGACAAAAGCCACGACTCACCACAGACCGACGACACAAAGTGCAAGATCGCGGGGGAAAGGGGCGGGGGCCTTAGAGGCGTTCGAAGCCACGGGTTAGCTCCCAGTCTGTTACCGCTGCGTCGTACGCCGCGATCTCTACTTTTGCCTGGTTGGCGTAGTGGGCTACCACCTCGGTGCCGAACGCCTCCTGGGCCACCTCGGAGTTTTCCCAGAGGGTCAGGGCTTCGCGGAGGGTGCCGGGGACGCGCTCGGCCTCCGGGTCGTCGTAGGCGTTGCCTGTGCACTCGTCGCCCAACTCCAACTCCTGCTCGATGCCGTGCAGCGCGCCGGCGACCAGGCCGGCGATCGCCAGGTACGGGTTGACGTCGGCGCCGGGCACTCGGTTTTCCACACGCATGCCCTGCCCGTGCCCCACCACCCGCAGCGCGCAGGTGCGGTTGTCCACTCCCCAGCGCAGCGCGGTCGGGGCGAACGACCCCGGCTGGTACCGCTTGTAGGAGTTGATGTTCGGGGCGAAGAGCAGGCTGAACTCCCGCATGGTGGCGAGCAGCCCGGCGAGCACCCGCTGACCGGTCTGCGACAGGTGCGCCGGCCCGTCGCCGAGCATCGCCGACGAGCCGGACGAGTCCCGCAGGGAGAAGTGGATGTGGCAGGAGTTGCCCTCCCGCTCGTTCGGCTTGGCCATGAAGGTGATCGACATGCCCTCCTGGGCGGCGATCTCCTTGGCCCCGTTCTTGTAGATCACATGGTGGTCGGCGCACGCCACGGCTTCGTCGTAGCGGAAGGCGATCTCGTGCTGCCCGAGGTTGCACTCGCCCTTGGCGCTCTCCGGGGTGAGCCCGGCGCCTGCCATCTCGGTGCGGATGCGGCGCAGCAACGGCTCCACCCGGGCCGTGCCGAGCAGCGAGTAGTCCACGTTGTATTGGTTCGCCGGGGTGAGGTCGCGGTAGCCGCGCCGCCACGCGTCCTCGTACGAGTCGCGGAACAGCACGAACTCCAACTCGGTGCCGGCGTACGCGGTCAGCCCGTGCTCGGCCAGCCGGGCCAGTTGCCGGCGCAGGATCTGCCGGGGCGAGGCGATGACGTCACCGGAGCCGTCCAGCCAGGCCAGGTCGGCGATCAGCAGAGCGGACCCGGGCTGCCAGGGCGTCCGGCGCAGGGTGTCGAAGTCGGGAACCATCGCGAAGTCGCCGTAGCCGCGTTCCCAGCTCGACATCGCGTACCCGTCGACGGTGTTCATGTCGACGTCCACGGCGAGCAGGTAGTTGCAGCCCTCGCTGCCGCCCGTCACCACCTGGTCGAGGAAGAACGGCGCGTGGAACCGTTTGCCCTGCAACCGGCCCTGCATGTCGACGAGGGCCAGCACCACGGTGTCGATCTCGCCCTCGGCGACGGCGACCCGCAGTTGTTCCAGCGTGAGCGGAGCTTTCCTCATTCGCGGGCCTCCATCACCAAGGTCTACTGGCAAACCGGATCACCGTCAATGCCCGCTGTGGGCACCCCGGCAAACGGGCCGGGGTGCGCGGGCTGTGGCCGTACCGCGTCCCGGTCCGCCGGACGACGGACCGGGACGAACGGGTCAGCCCGGCCCGTCGACAGGCGCCGGGTCGGGCGACCGCGCGGGGTCCTCGACGGTACGCACGGGGCCGGTGAACCACTTGCGGGCCGAGGCGTACCACCAGACGGCGACCACGAGCAGCACCCCGCCCACGGCCAACGGCGCGTAGTTGACAGCCGACCAGGTGAACCCGTCGTTGCCGGGCACCCCGGCGGGCACGATCGGCAGCACGAAGTAGACGGCGATGACCGCGATCTCGATCACAGCGATCCAGCCGAGCACCTTGTATTTGCGCCCCAGCGTCCACGGCCCGGGGGCGAACCTGTCGCCCATCCGCAGCCGCAGCGCGATCGGGATGAGGAAGGACAGGTAGAGCCCGAGGACCGCGACGGAGACCACCGCGTAGAAGGCGATCGGGATGCCTGCCGAGCTCTCGTAGAGCGCCGGCAGGGTCAGCACCAGGCCGGCCAGTGTGGCGCCGATGATCGCGTTGACCGGGGTGCCGTTGCGGTCGACAGTGGACCACAGCCGCCATCCGGGTACGGCCCGGTCGCGGCTGAACGCGTACGTCATGCGGCTCATCGAGGTCACGCAGCTCATGCCGCAGAAGAACTGCCCGATCGTGGAGATGATGATGACGACCTTGAAGAAGACCGGGGTGAGCGCCGACTCGAAGATGGCGCCGGAGAAGCCGCCGGCGGCGTTCACCGCCTCGACGTCGGTGGCCGCGAAGAGGAACGCCAGCAGCAGGATCCAGCCACCGATCGCCGAATAGAAGATCGACTGCCAGAGCCCTCGCGCGGCGGCCTGCGAGGCGCCCCGGGTCTCCTCCGAGACGTGCGCGCAGGCGTCGAAGCCGGTGATCGTGTACTGGGTGAGCAGGAAACCCAGCGGCAGCACGTAGAACCAGAAGGTCAACCCGCCGATGTCGCCGTCACCGAAGCCTGAGTTGTTGAACCGCTCGGTGAACACGAACTGGAAGCTCTGGTGGTTGTCCGGGACGAAGACCAGGATGGCCACCACGGCTGCCGCGCCGGCCACGTGCCACCAGACCGAGACATTCTGGAGTACGTCGATGATCCGGTGCCCGAAGACGTTTATCAGCCCGTGCAGCGCCAGGATGATCACGAAGAGGATGAACGCCTGGCGCAGCGTGCCGGCCCAGCCGTCGAAGAGGGCCGACAGGGTGAGGTTGAGGAACGTCGCGCAGCCGTAGTCGACCGACGCGGTGACCGCGACCAGCCCGATCAGGTTCAGCCAGCCGGTGAACCAGCCGTGCACCGGACGACCCATCGTGGCCGCCCACCAGTAGATCCCACCGGCCGTCGGGTACGCCGACACCAACTCGGCCATGCAGAACCCGATGATCAGGATGAACAGCGAGATCAGCGGCCAGCCCCAGGAGATGGCGACCGGCCCGCCGTTGTTCCACGCCTGGCCGAACGTGGTGAAGCAGCCGGCCAGGATCGAGATGATGGAGAACGAGATGGCGAAGTTGGAGAAGCCACTCCACTTGCGGCGCAACTCCTGTTTGTAGCCGAGTTCGGCGAGCCGTCGGGCGTCCTCGTCCATCGGTTGCTCGGCGGTCGGCACGGGGGTCGTGGCCACTGCACACCTCCCTGAGGTGGTTCCACGTGCGAGTGGGCAAAGTGTGATCCTGGCCGCTCAAGGCGGTCAATACGTCGGCCGGTGGGAATCGCGCCGTCGCGGTAATTGTGTTGCCACTGCGGCCACCTCGGCCGCACTCTTGACCTCGTGACCAGGCCCGTTAGCGACGGGCCGACCCCCGGGCGCTCGGACCGCCCGGACCGCGGCGGCGCGGGGCACAACCTCTCTCTCACGTACGGCACCGCCGTACCCAAAAAGTGCCCCGCGCCCCCTTCTCCCTTGGGTGATCAAGAGGTTTTGATGAATTTCTTGATCACCCATGCACAAATGGAGAGGGCTCAGGTGAGGATCAGGCCGGCTGCCCAGAGGACTGCGATGGTCAGGCCGGCCAGGAACTCCACGAGCATCGACAGGCCGGCCGCCTTGAGCGCCTGCACCGTGGACGGCCAGGCGAGCTGGTGGCTGCCCAGCCGCAGCCGCTCCGCCGCCCACACCCCGCCGACGAAACCGATCACCAGCCCCACGATCGGCACCACGAAGAACCCGACGATGCCGAGCACCCCGCCGGCGAGCAGCGTGGACACCGGCACGCCTGTGCGTTTCAGGTTCCGCCCGGGCCACGCGTACTTGATCACGGCACCGGACACGGCTACCAACGTGGCGGCGGCGAACACCGCCCAGCCACCCATGCCGGCGCCGCCGAAGATCGCCCAGACCAGCACGCCGCCCCAGCACAGCGGCAGCGCCGGCAGACCGGGCACCACCACGCCTGCCAACCCGGCCAGGATGGCAAGCGCGGCCACCACGGTCACCAGCGTCTGTGAGTCCGTCAGGCTCACCCCGTCACCCCGCCGCGTAGTCGGGCCGTGATCACATCGGCCGGGGCCGGTGCACCGAAGTACCGCCCCTGACCGGTGTCGCAGCGCAGCGCCCGCAGCCGCTCCGCCTGCACAGCGGTCTCCACCGCCTCGGCGGTGACCCACAACTCCAGGGCGTGCGCGAGCCGGACCAACGCGTCCACGATCCGCTCGTCCCGGTGGTCGGCCACGACGTCCGTCCCGTCGGCGCGGATGCCCTCGACGAACGGGCCGGCCAGTTTCAGACAGTGGATCGGCAGCCGGCGCAGGTACGCCAGGTTGGAGTAGCCGGTGCCGAAGTCGTCAACGGCCAGCCGGACACCAAGCGCCGCGAGCCGGTGCAGGCTGCGCAGCGGCTCCCCGGCGCTGCCCATCACTGCGCTCTCGGTCAGCTCAAGCTGGAGAAGCTCCGCCGGCAGCCCGCTTGTGGCCAGCGCGTCCGCCACTGTCGCAACGATCGCCGGGTCGTCGGCCTGCCGGGCGGCCAGGTTCACGCTGACCACCAGCCGCGCCTCGGGGAACTCCCGCCACCACCGTTCGGCGTCCTGGCAGGCCTGCCGCAGCACCCACTCGCCGAGCCCGACGATGAGGCCGGTCTCCTCGGCCAGGCCGATGAACCGGTCCGGGCCGATGAGGCCCAGCTCCGGGTGCTCCCAGCGGACCAGCGCCTCCACCGCGAGCATGGTGCCCTCCAGCAGCGACACGATCGGCTGGTAGTGCACCACGAACTCGCCCCGGTCGAGTGCGGCGGGCAGCCCTGCGACAAGCGCCGACCGGGCGATGTCGCGGGCGCTGCGCTCGGGGTCGTACACCGCCCACCGGCCCCGGCCGGCGGCCTTGGCCCAGTAGAGCGTCGTGTCGGCGGCCTTCATCAGCTCCGAGGCGGTGGTCTCCGCGGCCGGGCAGTCCACGATGCCCACGCTTGCGGACACCGCCAACTGCTGGTCACCGACGTGCACAGGGGCGGCGACGGCGGCCAGCGCCGCCTCCGCCACGGCCACCGCGTCGGCGGTGCCGTCCCCGCCGTCGACAAGGATCACGAACTCGTCGCCGCCCATTCGGGCGACCAGGTGGCCGTGGTCGGCCACGCAATCGGCCAGCCGCCGGCCGATCACCACGAGCAGCCGGTCACCGAGGTCGTGGCCGAGGCTGTCGTTTATCGCCTTGAACCCGTCCAGGTCGAGGAAGCACACACCGACCCGCTGCCCGGCGCCGGCGGTGTCGAGAACCCGGCCCAGCGTCTCGAAGAACAACGTCCGGTTGGGCAGCCCGGTCAGCGGGTCGTGTGACGCCTGGAAGCGCAGCCGCTGCTGAAGTTCGTACCGCTCGGTGATGTCCTCGATCATGGCGACGGTGAAGCGGGGTCGGCCGTCGTCGTAGCGGATCAACGAGACGGCCAGGTCCGTCCAGACGACGCTGCCGTCCTTGCGGTAGTAGCGCTTCTCGACCCGCGCCGAGTCGCGCTTGCCCTCGATCAGCTCCTGGTAGATCTCCCACATGCCGGCAGCGTCGTCGGCGTAGGCCAGCGATGCCACGTTGGCCTGGCACAACTCCTCGATGGAGTAGCCGAGCATGTCGGCGAACGCCTGGTTGACGTCGAGGATCTGACCGTCGACCCCGGCGATGCCGATCCCGATGACCGCGCCGGTGAAGACCGCCCGGAACCGCGCCTCGCTGTCGCGCAACGCCTGCTCGACCTCGTCGCGTGCCTGCCACGCCGACCGGGCGATCCGCTCCTGCTGGGTGAACGTACGGTCGCGCAACGCGCGGGCGAACCCGGCGGCCAGACCGCCCTGCACCGCGGCGATCCGCCGGGTCAGGTCGGCCGGCCGGTCGTCGGCTGCCAATACCCGACGGGGAAAGTCGTCACCGAGTGCGGTGAGCGACCACTCCAGCGCCCGGGGCTCGGTCAGGTGCGCCTCCACCAACGCCCGCCCGACCTCCTCGGCGGGACGGACCGAGAACGGCTCGGCCCGCAGAGCCTGTGCCAGCCGGACAGTGTGTGCCAGCAGCAGCCGCTCGGTCTCGGCCGCGCTGAGCGGCACGAAACCGAGGCGGCGTACCGCGCGGGCCCAGTCGGCGGCGTAGCCCCGGGCGTCGGCACGGCCGACGTCGACTCCGGTGGGATCCGGGACGGCGGCCACGGGATCAGCCGACGGGCTGGTCGTACCGAGCGACCGCCCCGAAGGCGCCGAACCTCTCGGGGTGCTCGTCCACATCCGACGGGGAGTCGGGACGCCAGAGCGGCATGTGCACCACGCCCGGTTCGAGGACTGTCCAGTCGCCGAAGAACCCGGTGACCTGCGCGCGGGAGCGCAGGGTGATCTCGGTGTCGGTGCGGGAGGAGAGTCGCTGGGCGTCGAGCATCTCCTGCGGCTGGTCCTCGAATGTGGAGTGCGAGATGACCAGGAAGCTGCCAGGCGCGGCGGCGGCCCGCAGGGTGGCCAGGATGTCGTCGGGCCGGTCGCTGTCCGGGATGAAGTGCACCACCCCGGCCAGCAGGATGCCCATCGGCCGGCTGAAGTCGATGAGCCCGAGCCGCCGGGTCTCGTCGAGGATGAGCTCCGGCTCACGCAGGTCGGCGTGGATCACCCCGGTGAGGTCGTTGCCGGCGAGCAGTTCCCGGCTGTGCGCGACGGCCACCGGGTCGATGTCGACGTAGACCACCCGGGCCTTCGGGTTCGCCCCCTGAGCCACCTCGTGCACGTTGCCCACGGTGGGAATTCCAGAGCCGATGTCGAGGAACTGGTCGATGCCTGCGTCGAGCAGCACGCGTACGGCCCGGCGCAGGAACTCCCGGCCGGAGCGCATGGTGGCGGCGAGGTTCGGGGTCATGCTGGCGATCTGCTCGGCCAACTGCCTGTCGATCTCGAAGTTGTGTGCCCCACCCAGGAAATAGTCGTACACCCGGGCCGCGCTCGGCCTGGTCAGATCAATCTCGGTCGGCAGTCCGTCCGGCATCAGCGTGCTCCCCAGTTCATCGCCGCGGCGCGGGGCGGCTCCGGCAGTCGGCGGCCCCCCGGCGACCACCGGCCGACCCCGCGGATCGTGTGGTGTGGACCACTCTAGGCCGCCGACTCCCGCGTTCGGGAGGTCTCTTCACGCTCTTCCGCGGTTAGGCCGCCGATTCCAACAACAGCGATATACCTTGACCGACGCCAATGCACATGGTGGCCAGCGCTCGGCGGCCGCCGCGACGGCGCAACTCCAGAGCGGCGGTCAACGCCAGCCGGGCACCGCTGGCGCCCAGCGGGTGGCCGAGCGCGATGGCGCCGCCGTTCGGGTTGACGTGCTCGGCGTCCACGGGCAGGCCCAACTCCCGCAGCACCGCCACCGACTGCGCGGCGAACGCCTCGTTCAGCTCGATCACATCCACCGCGCCCACCTCAACGCCGACCCGGTCGAGCAGCTTGCGGGTGGCCGGAACCGGGCCGATCCCCATGATGCGCGGCGGCACGCCGGCCGCCGCCGCGCCGCCGATGCGGGCCAGCGGTGTCAGGCCGTACCGGGCGACCGCCGCCTCGCTGGCCACCAGCAGCGCTACCGCGCCGTCGTTGACGCCCGAGGAGTTGCCGGCGGTCACCGTGCCGCCGTCGCGGAACGGGGTGGGCAGCGCGGCGAGCTTCTCCAGCGTGGTCTCCCGGGGGTGCTCGTCGACCTCGACAAGGCGGGTTTCCCGGCGGCCGGCCGGCACGGAGACCGGCACGATCTCCTCGGCGAACCGGCCGTCGGCCTGCGCCCTGGCCGCGCGCTGCTGTGAGCGGTACGCGAAGGCGTCCTGCTCGGCCCGACTCACGCCGAACTCGGCGGCCACGTTCTCCGCCGTCTCCGGCATCGAGTCGACCCCCCAGCCGTCGCGCATCAGCGGGTTGACCAGCCGCCAGCCCAGGGTGGTGTCGTGCACCTCGGCCGAGCGGGAGTACGCCGACGTGGCCTTCGGCATGACGAACGGCGCGCGGCTCATGCTCTCCACCCCACCCGCGACCACCAGGTCCGCCTCGCCGGCCACGATGGACCGGGCGGCGGTGGCGAGGGCGTCCAGCCCGGAGCCGCAGAGCCTGTTGATCGTGCTGCCCGGCACCTCCTCGGGCAGGCCGGCAAGCAGCGCCGCCATCCGGGCCACGTTGCGGTTGTCCTCGCCGGCCTGGTTGGCGCAGCCCAGCACGACGTCGTCGACGCGCGCCCAGTCCACCGACGGGTGGCGGGCCACCAGCTCACGGATCACGTGCGCGGCCAGGTCGTCGGGGCGGACGCCGGCCAGCGCGCCGGCGTAACGACCGATCGGGGTACGGACACCGGCCACCAGGTATGCCACGGTCATCGCGAGTCCTTCAGGGGGTGCAGACGGCGGGGGTGGGGGCACGCCCATCGGGTCGCGAGGGCTGCCGGCGCCAGGATATCCGCGTTCGCAGCGGATAGGTTGACGGCATGGCCCCGGCCCAGTTCAGCGCAGAGACCAGCGGCGACGGCGCGTTCGTCCGCCAGCCCAACCGGTTCACCGGTCGGGTCACCCCGGACTCGACAGCCCCGCCCGGCGGCGGCCCCGACGAGCAGGACCGCTGGCCTCTGGAGGCCGGTCGTTACCGGCTGATCTGGTGCCGCGCGTGCCCGTGGGCGCACCGGGCGAAGATCGTGCGCGGCCTGCTCGGCCTGGACGACGCGATCTCGCTGGGCACCGTCGACCCGATCCGGGACGAGCGCGGTTGGGCGTTCGCCCTCGACCCGGACGGCTTCGACCCGGTCCTCGGCGTCGGGTTCCTCTCCGAGGCGTACCTGGCCACCGACCTGGACTACACCGGCCGGGTGACAGTCCCGGCGCTCGTCGACACGCTCACCGGCCGGGTGGTGACAAACGACTACCCGCAACTCACCCTCGACTTCTCCACGCAGTGGCGGCGGCTGCACGCCCCCGACGCACCGGATCTGTACCCGGTCGAGTTGCGCCCCGAGATGGACGCGCTGATGGCCGAGATCCACGCCGACGTCAACAACGGCGTCTACCGGTGCGGGTTCGCCACCTCGCAGACGGCCTACGACGAGGCGTTCCGTGCGCTGTTCGCCAGGCTGGACGTGCTCTCCGCACGGCTGGCCGGGCAGCGCTACCTGATGGGCGACGCGATCACCGAGGCCGACGTGCGGCTGTTCACCACGCTCGTCCGCTTCGACGCCGCGTATCACGGGCACTTCAAGTGCAACCGCGACAAGCTGACCGAGATGCCGGTGCTGTGGGCGTACGCCCGGGACCTGTTCCAGACCCCGGGCTTCGGCGAGACGGTGGACTTCGACCACATCAAGCGGCACTACTACGGCACCCATCGGGAGATCAACCCGACAGGCATCGTGCCGCTCGGGCCTGACGAGGCCGGCTGGACCACGCCGCACGGGCGTGGCTGAGCGGCGCCGGGCCGGCACCGGGTCCACAGCCGTCGCCCGCCGGGACATCGCCCGCCGGGCCGCCGCGTCGGCCGCTGCCGGGGGCGCGTTGGCCGGCGCGGTAGCGGTGACGGTCGCGGTGGTCTTCGGTCCGGGTCCGGGCCTCACCGGGTACGTGAGCGAGGCGGGCATTCCCGGCAGCGCGTACGCCTCGACGTACCGGCTCGGGGTCCTGGCGTTGGCCGGCGCGTTGCTGCTGCTCGCCGTGGCGCTGCCTCCGGTGATGCGTATCGCGCCGGCGCTGCTCGCCACAAGCGCCGTGTTCACCGCCGTGTCCGGGGCGGTGACCTGCTCGGCCGGCTGCCCGCTGCCGCCGTTCGAGCGGGCGACGGTGGCCGACCTGGTGCATGGCGGCGCGAGCATCGTGGCGACCGCGGCCGTGGTCCTCGCCATGGCCGTGCTTGCCGGGTCCGAGGAGTCGGGTCCGGCGGTGCGCCGGTTGGCCGTTCGCGCGGTGACGCTTGTCTTCCCGCTGTGCGCGGCGGTCGGGCTGGCCATGCTCATCGTCGGCCGGGGAGCCCTTGTGGGCGTGTTGGAACGGCTGGTCCTCGGGCTCGCGGTGCTGTGGGCGGTGGCCACCGCCACCACGCTGGCCCTGAGCAGGTTTATTCCGCATCCCGGCGCGGCGCGGCAGTAAGGAGCGTCACGGCCAGCGCTCCTTGCGGTGGCTCGTCATCGGCGTAGCCTCGCTCAACGATGACCAATGTCTGGGGCCTCACCGTTCGCCTGTACGTCGATCTTCGACTGCAGGCCAGCGGCATCTGTCCGGCGTAGCCGCCCTCCCCGCGCCTATCCCGACCAGCCCTGACAATTGGATACGTTCTCATGTCTTTCGGCCTGCGCAAGATCCCCTTCTCCGTGCAGATACTCCTCGGCCTCGTGCTCGGCGTCGTACTCGGTTTTGTTGCCCGCAGCAATGACCTGAGTTGGCTGACCACCACCCTGCACACAGTCGGCAGCCTCTTCATCCAGCTCCTCAAGCTGGCCGTGCCGCCGCTGGTTTTCACCGCCATCGTCGTCAGCGTGGTCAGCCTGCGCGGCGTGGCGAACGCCGCCCGGCTCGCGCTCAAGACCCTTATGTGGTTCGGCATCACCGCGCTGATCGCGGTGAGCATCGGCATCGGTCTCGGCCTGCTCACCAACCCGGGCAAGGGCGTGACCCTCGACCTGGGCGGCGCGGCACCGCCGAAGAACACCGGCTCGTGGACCGACTTCCTCACCGGCATCGTCCCCACCAACCCGGTCGGGGCGTTCGTCGAGGGCAACGTCCTCCAGATCGTCTTCCTCGCCATCGTCGTCGGTGCCGCGGCCCTGCTGGTCGGCGACGCCGCCGAGCCGTTCGTGGCGCTGAACCGCTCCCTGCTGGAGATCGTGCAGAAGGCGCTCTGGTGGGTGATCCGGCTCGCCCCGATCGGCACCATCGGCCTGCTCGGCAACGCCGTCGCCTCGTACGGCTGGGACCTGCTGGCACCCCTCGCGAAGTTCGCCACCTCCGTCTACGTCGGCTGCGCCCTCGTGCTGTTCGTGGTCTACCCGCTGGTGCTGATCCTCGCCGGCCGCCTCAACCCGCTGCGCTTCTTCGCCGGCGCCTGGCCGGCTATCCAGTTGGCGTTCGTGTCCCGCTCCTCGGTGGGCACCATGCCGGTGACCCAGCGCTCCGTCGAGCGGCTCGGCGTCCCCCGCGAGTACGCCTCGTTCGCCGTGCCGTTCGGTGCCACCACGAAGATGGACGGCTGCGCCGCCATCTACCCGGCGCTCGCCGCGATCTTCGTGGCCCAGGTGTTCGGCGTGCACCTCGGCGTCACCGACTACCTGCTCATCGCCTTCGTCTCGGTCGTCGGCTCGGCGGCCACCGCCGGCCTCACCGGTGCGATCGTGATGCTCACCCTCACCCTGAGCACGCTCGGTCTGCCGCTGGCCGGCGCCGGCCTGCTGCTGGCCATCGACCCCATCCTGGACATGATCCGGACCGCCACCAACGTGGCCGGGCAGGCACTCGTGCCGACAGTCGTCGCCGCCCGCGAGGGCACCCTCGACCGGACAGCGTACGACGCCGCCGGTCGGCGGGACCTGACCGACCCGGAGCCGGTCGCGTTGGCGCGCCCCGACCGGCGGGACGAACTGAGCCCCGTCCCCGCCTGACCTCGGTAGACCGACGTCGACGGACCCCTCCACGCGGGGTCCGTCGACGTCCCCGAAAGGATGACGAGATGAGTTCCCTGTTCACACCGCTGGCCCTGCGCGCGGTCACCCTGCCCAACCGGATCGCGCTGGCGCCGATGTGCCAATACTCCGCCGGCCCGGACGGCCTGCCCACCGACTGGCACCTCGTCCATCTCGGCAGCCGCGCGGTCGGTGGCGCCGGGCTGGTGCTGAGCGAGGCGACGGCAGTGCTGCCCGAGGGTCGGATCAGCCCGCAGGACACCGGGCTGTGGTCCGACGCGCACGTCGACGCGTGGCGCCCGGTGACCGCGTTCGTGTCCGCCCACGGTGCCGTGCCGGCCGTCCAGCTCGCGCACGCCGGGTTCAAGGCCTCCACGTACCGGCCGTGGGCACCCGAGCGCGGCGGCGTCCCGGACGCCGAGGGCGGCTGGACGCCTGTCGGCCCCGGGTCGGAGCCGTTCGCCGCCGACTACCGGACGCCGACAGCCCTCGACGCGGCAGGCATCACCGGGGTCGTCGAGGCGTTCGCCACCGCCGCCGAGCGAGCCCTCGCCGCCGGCTTCGCCGCCGTGGAGATCCACGCCGCGCACGGCTACCTGCTGCACGAGTTCCTGTCGCCGCTGAGCAACCACCGCACCGACGCCTACGGCGGTGACCGGGCCGCCCGGATGCGGCTCACCCTGGAGGTGGCCCGCGCGGTACGCGCCGCGGTCGGCGAGAGCGTGCCGGTGCTCACCCGGATCTCCGGCACCGACTGGGTCGAGGGCGGCTGGACGATCGAGGACAGCGTGGTGCTCGCCGGCGAACTGGCCGGTGCCGGCGTCGACCTCGTCGACACGTCCTCCGCCGGCGTGAGCGTGCACCAGCGCATCCCGCTCGGCCCCGGCTACCAGGTTCCGCTGGCCGCACAGATCCGCCGCGAGGCAGGCGTACCGACCGGCGCGGTCGGCCTCATCGTCGAGCCGGAGCACGCCGAGCAGATCATCGCCAGCGGCGAGGCCGATCTGGTGCTGCTCGGCCGGGAACTGCTGCGTGACCCGTACTGGCCCCGCCGGGCCGCCGCGAAGCTCGGCGTCGCGTACAACGGGCCGGCGCAGTACGCCCGCGCCTGAACCCTGCCGGCTCCTGAACCCTGCCGGCTCCTGAACCCTGCCGGGGGGGGGGGGGGCGCGGGCCCCCCCCCCCCCCCCGACCGTCAGCCGGCCAGGTGCGACCAGTCACCCTCCAGGTCCCGCCAGGTGCCCTGGGCCGCCACCGTGCCGCCAAGCAGCACCACCACGTGATCGGCGCGGACGAGCGCGGCCCGCTTCGCTGTCGACCCGACAACTGTCACCCCATGTGCACGCAACGCCTGCCACAGCGCCAGCTCGGTGGTGACGTCGAGCGCCGACGACACGTCGTCGGCCACCAGCAGTTCGGTACGCGGTGCCAGCGCCCGCGCCAACGCCAACCGCTGCAACTGCCCGCCGGAGAGCCGGGTGCCCTTGTGCCCGATGAGCAGCCCCAACCCGCCGCCGGCGGCAGCCAGGTCGTGGTCGAGCTGGGCGGTGGTGACCGCCCCTGCCGCGTCCACCTGGTGCCCGAGCGCGATGTTGTCGGCCACCGTGCCGGACAGCACCCGGGGCAACTGCGCGACGTAGCCGACCTGGTTGGGGCGCAGGAACAGCTCCGGCTCGGTGACCAGGTCGCCGTTCCAGGTCAGCTCACCTGTGTGGTGCACGATCCCGGCCAGCGCCCGCAGCAGCGACGACTTGCCCGAGCCGACCGGCCCGACGATCAGCACCAACTGACCGCGGCGCACCGTCAGGTCCACGTTGCGGACGGCGACCGTACCGTCGGAGTGCACCACACCGAAGTCGCGCAGCTCCAGGTGGCGCAGCGGATGCCGGGGCGGCATGCTCGGCGCGGGCGCCGTCCCGGCGGCCAGGTCGACCGCCGGCACCCCCGCTGAATACACGTTCGCCCCTGTCATCGCCACCGTGCGTCGGGTCCAGACCCGCGCCGACGGCAGCTGGGAGATCAACGACGCTGTCGTCCAGGCGAACCAGCGGGCCGCGCCCAGGGTGGAGACGGCCACAAGCACCGCCCCGGCGGAGAGCCCGCCGTTCAGATAGAGCGCCCACGCGCCGATCGGCAACAACCCACTGGCCACCGACGGCGTGGAGCGCGACCACACCTGCACCGAGATCTCCCGCCGCTGCCTGTCGCTGCGCAGCACGTCCAGGGCCGCCAGGTGGTGCAGCACCGCAGCGGTCGCACCGGCGAGCTTCACCGTCCGCGCCGCCGACAGCGCCGAGACCAGCGCGGTGGCGAAGGAGGCCCGCGCCGCCACCGTCGCCCGTGCCGCCCGCTCAAGCGTCGGCCCGAACAGCGTCGCGGCAAGCCCGGAGACCACCATCGTCCCGACGAAGAACAGCGCGGGTACGACGCTGCCGGTGACCGCGGTCATGGTGACCACAAGGACCACCGCGACGGACTGGTCCAGCACGTTGTCGGCAAGCTGGACCACCCGCTCGGTGTCGCCACCCTGCGCCACCACCTCGGCCGGGGTGTGCGAGCTGACCCGGCGCGGCCCGGTCTGGCCGTGCACCAGGCGCAGGCCGATCCGCAGCATCTGCCGCACCCACCAGCTGGGGAACCAGACGTGTGTGTAGAACGGCACCGGCAGGGTCACCAGCAGCCCCGCCGTGATCCCCAACGCCGGCAGGTACGGGCTGCCCGTCCCATCGACCACGTCGGCCCACAGCCAGGGCAGCACCGGGCCATCCAGCCCCAGCAGGGTGACCACGAGGAACAGTCCGACCGCGGCCAGCCCGTACCGGGGGTCGTTCGTGCAGAGCCGGGCGATCTCCCGCAGCGTCCGGGCTGGCGGCACGGGCGGCAGTGGCGGCGGATCGGCACGGACCGGCCCGTCCTGCGTTACCCGCGCGGTCGTCGGCTCGGTCGGCCAGACGTCGGCCAGGTCGGGACCGACCAACAGGTCGGCGCCGGCGCGGCCGGCGGGCAGGTCGGCGCCGCCGCGGCCGGCGGGCAGGTCGGTGCCGGCGCGGCCGGCGGGCAGGTCGGCGCCGCCGCGCCCGGCCGGTGCCACCGCCGCGTACGCGGCGGCATGACTGGTCGCCAGCAGTTCGGCGAAGCGCGTCGACGTCTCCAGCGGGCCGGCCTCGACCACGGCACCGTCGGCCAGCACCACCACCTCGTCGCAGCGGCGCACGGACGAGAGGCGGTGGGCGATGACGATCCCGATCCGGTCCCGCAGCAGTCGTTCGGTGGCCCGCTGCACCCGCGCCTCGGTGACCGGATCCAGCCGCGCGGTGGCCTCGTCGAGGATCACCACGTGCGGCTCCCGGACCAGGATCCGGGCGAAGGCCACCAGTTGCTCCTGACCGGCGGAGAGCACGTGCCCACCCTCCCCCAGCCGGGTCGCCAGCCCGTCCGGCAGCTCGGCGATCCAGCCGGCCAGGCCCAGCTCGTCAAGCGCCCGGGCGGCGGCTTCGAGCAGCTCCGGGTCGAAGAGCGCGACGTTCTCAGCGAGCGTGCCGGCCAGGATCTCGGTGCGCTGCGGCACGAGTGCCACCCAACGGCGCAACTGCTCGACGTCGAGGTCGCACAGGTCGGTGCCGCCGAGGAATACCGTTCCCGGCGGCACGTCGACGGCCCTGGTGAGCACCTTCGCAAGGGTCGACTTGCCCGAGCCGGTGCGCCCGATCAGCGCGTACGAACGGCCTCGCGCAAAGGTGAGGCTGAGCCCGCGCAGCGCAGCCCCCCGGCCGTTCCCCTCGCCGCTCACCTGGTATCCGAACGTCAGATCACGGATGCGCAGATCACCCTCGGTCGGGCTGGCTCCGCCGACGGGCTCCTGCCGGGCCTTCTGCAACAACTGCACCCGGGCCCACGCGCCGAGCGCCTCCTGGATCTCCGGCACCATCCTGCTGACGTGCTCCGCGGTGGCCCCGAAGGCCAGAGCGAGCAGCCAGATGGCGGTGAGGCGGGCGGCGTCGACCCGGCCGGTGGCCAGCGCCCACGCCCCGCCGAGCACCACCACGCCGATCCCAGCCCGGATCGTCGCGGTGGCGGCCGTGGCGACCCGCGCGGACAACACCCAGACCACGCGGCCCCGGGACAGCACGGCGGCCGCCCGCTGGGCGTAGAGCCGGAGCACGTACGGCCGGGCCAGACTGGTGCGTACGTCATCCTGGCCGTGCACCGCCTCCTCCATCACGGCGGCAAGGTCCGACCAGGCCTCCTCCTCGGCCATCCGGGCGGGGCCGATCCGCGCCGTGGGCCGGCGCAGCCCGACCGCGAGCACCACCGTGAGCAGCAGCATCGCGATCCCGGCTGGCCACCACACGGCAAGCGCGACGACCATCGACAGCAGACCGACGCAGAGGCCCTGCGCGAGCCGGGTGCCCTGGTTACGCACCGCCGACGCCACCTGGTAGACGTCCCCGTCGATGCGGTCGAGCATCTCGCCGACCGGGGTGGTCTCCAGGGTGGGCAGGTCCTGTCCGAGGGCGATCCGGCAGAGCCGGCGGCGCACGTCGGCGGACCAGTCGGCGGTCAGGCCGGCCATCAGCAGGCTCACCGCGAGGTCGCTGAGCACCACGGCGACGAGCGCCGCAGCTAGCACGGTGAAGAAGCCGGCCGAGCGATGCACAAGCACCGCACCCGCGAGCGCCGACGCACCGGCCTGCCCGGCCGCGCCGAGCACGATCAGGACCGCCACCACCGTCATACGGCGTGCAGAG
Source organism: Micromonospora sp. NPDC000316 (assembly GCF_042898885.1). NCBI lineage: Bacteria > Bacillati > Actinomycetota > Actinomycetes > Micromonosporales > Micromonosporaceae > Micromonospora > Micromonospora sp. NPDC000316. Next base: position 207,486 of record NZ_JBIAZG010000005.1, on the reverse strand, counting down.
GTGCCCCACAGATCACGGAGCAGACGCATCGGAGTTCCTCCGGCTGTGGGTGGCTGAGCACCCAGCCTGCCGGTCGCAACATCGTCGAATCAACCGATTTACCCACCTTGAGCACGGCGGCGGACCCCGCACAGCCTCGCCGGGATGATCGACTCGGGATCCTTGTAACCGGGGTGTCCCAATGCGCTGGATGCCCCGGTTTCAAGGAAGCCGAGTGGGTCACGCCCTGGACGGCCGATTGGCCTAGAGCCAGCGCAGCGTATGGGCGAAATATCCGGGCCTGGGAACTTTTTGGTGTGACCGGCGGCACTCACAGACCGGAATCGTGGCTGCCCCGGACGGGTTACATATCCCTGACGACCGCAGCGCCACCGGCCACTGGCCCGCCCCGCACGGGGCGCGGAATGACAGGTCCGGCGAGGTCGTTGCACCGTCTCGACCGACCGCACCAGCTCGACGTGCCAGCGGACGGGCCACCCCCGGAATGACCCCGGCCCCCCGGTCGTTACACATGGACCCGGCCGCCGGAGGCCCCGCGCCCCGCCGCCGTGAAGACTTTCCCAGTTGTTTTGTGCAGCGCCGGACGAGGTGCTCACACCCGTCACCGTCCCCCCGGTGGTGGGTGTCCTACCCCCGAAGGAGCTACCCCCATGAACACGATCATCCGTAAGAGCATGCTGTCTGTTGCTGGTCTCGCGTTCGCCGGTGGCGTCTTCGCCGGCCCGATCGCCGCCCACGCCGCCACCCCGGCGGCCGAGGCGAAGCCGGCCGCGGTTGCGGTGAAGCCGCAGGGCGCGCAGTCGCACATCGATCTCAACGATGAGCAGACCGCGAACGTGAAGGCGATCATCGCGGCGACGAAGAAGGCTGGCCTGCCCGAGCGCGCGGCGGTCATCTCCATCGCCACCAGCCTGCAGGAGTCGAAGTTGGAGAACCTGGGCCACCTGGGTGACCGCAACGACCATGACTCGCTGGGTCTGTTCCAGCAGCGCCCGTCCAGTGGTTGGGGTACGCCGGAGCAGATCACCGACCCCGCCTACTCGACCACCGCGTTCCTGAAGGGTTTGAAGCAGGTTGACGGTTGGCAGGACATGCCGCTGACCGACGCCGCGCAGACCGTGCAGGTCTCGGCGTACCCGGACGCCTACGCCCAGTGGGAGCAGCAGGCCGCCGACCTGGTCGGCCAGTACTGGAACAGCTGACCCACCGAACGCTCGACCGCTGGCCGGCACCCGAAACCCGGGGTGCCGGCCAGCGGCATGTCCAGGCGAGGGGGGTCAGAAGAGGACCGTCGCGAGGGTGCCGATCGGCTGGAAACCGCAGCGCTCGTAGACCCGGCGGGCCGGCAGGTTGAAGTCGTTGACGTACAGGCTGACGGTCGGGGCGACCCGCAGTAGCGCGTCGCGGACGACGGCGGCTATGGCGGCGGCGGCGATGCCGCGGCCCCGCCACTCCGGTGCCACCCAGACGCCCTGGACCTGGGCGGTCCGTTTGGTGACGACTGCCAGTTCGGCCTTGAACACGACAGTGCCGTCGACGAAGCGGGCGTACGCGCGGCCGGAGCGGACCAGGTCGTTGACCCTGCGGCGGTAGCTGCGCCCGCCGTCCTCGGCCAGCGGGGAGACGCCGACCTCCTCGGTGTACATGGCCACGGCCGCTGGGAATAGTTTGTCGACCTCGCCGGCGCGGACCTGGCGTACCTCCGGGTCGGCGGGGATGGCCGGCAGGGTCTCGGTGGCCAGCAGCGGCTGGTTGGGACGGACGTCTCGCGCTGGCCCCCACGTGCCGGATAGGCGGTCCCAGAGACCGAGGACGGCGTCAGCCCGGCCGACGATCGAGGAGCAGAGTCGGTCCTCCCCCGCGAGCAGGTCGGCGAAGGCCGCCACGGCGGCGTCGTTGGCGAGCACCGGGGTCAGGTTGCCGCCGAGCCAGCAGAGGGATTCGAGGTTGCGTCGCGCGCCGTACCCCAGGATTCTGCCCTCAGCCCGCCACCAGGCCAGCCCGCGCGCGGCGATCCGCTCCGCGACCTGCGCGCTCGCGAACGGGTCGCGGTCGAGCAGTCGTTCGACCGCGCGGCGTTCCGATTCTCCCAGTTGCCGTACCGGCACCGTCAGCACGACTACCAGCCTGCCAGATCGACCCCCCGCCTCGCCGGCCGAGTGGCGAGCCTGGCGTCTGCCCGTCACCGGAACTTGTCGGCGATGCATTGCCGATATATCGTTGATGCATCAGCGACAGTACGAGGACAGGGAGAACCCGATGAGGTTCCATCGAGACCACCACCCGATGCACGAGTCCCGGATGCGAGGCTTCGGCTTCCCACCGGTCCCGCCCGGCCCGCACGGGCACGGCCACGAGCACGGCGGCCCCTGGGGCGGACGCGGTCGCGGGCGAGGCAGGGGCCGACGCCCCAACGTCCGGGGCGCGGTGCTGGCACTGCTCACCGAGCGGCCGATGCACGGCTACGAGATGATCCAGGAGATCGACTCCCGCACCGGCGGTGCGTGGCGGCCGAGCCCCGGCTCGATCTACCCGACTCTCCAGCTCCTGGAGGACGAGGGTGTGATCGTCGCCAGCACCGAGGAGTCCGGCGGCGGACGGAAGCGGTTCACGGTCACCGAGGCCGGGCAGGCCGAGGCCACGACGGCCGCGCAGACCCCGCCGTGGGCGGACGTCGCCCAGGGCACGGTGAGCAGCTGGCACGACATCCGCGACTCGGGCGCGCAGGCGATGAACGCGCTGCGTCAGGTGATGATGAACGGCACCGACGACCAGCGTGAGCGGGCCGCCCAGGTGCTCGACGAGACGCGGCGCAAGCTGTACGCCATCCTCGCCGAATCCGAGTGACGCGCGAGCGCACCACGGCGCACCAACCGGCCCGCAGCGACTGGGCCGGAATGCGGAAAGAGCGGCCGCTCCCGTGGGGGAACGGCCGCTCTTTCCGAATGGAAAGTCAGTGCACGGTGACTGTCGGGCCGGTGACCAGCCCGCGCAGCTCCTCGGGAAGCTCGGCGCCCATCTCGTCGGCGATGCGCAGCGCCTCCTCGATAAGCGTCTCCACGATCTGCGCCTCGGGCACCGTCTTGACGACCTTGCCCTTGACGAAGATCTGGCCCTTGCCGTTGCCGGAGGCGACGCCGAGGTCGGCCTCGCGGGCCTCGCCGGGACCGTTGACGACGCAGCCCATGACGGCGACCCGCAGCGGCACCGGCAGCCCTTCCAGGCCTGCGGTGACCTCCTCGGCGAGCTTGTAGACGTCCACCTGGGCCCGCCCGCAGGACGGGCAGGAGACGATCTCCAGGCCGCGCTCGCGCAGACCCAGCGACTCAAGGATCTGGTTGCCGACCTTGATCTCCTCCACCGGCGGGGCGGAGAGCGAGACCCGGATGGTGTCGCCGATGCCCTCGGCCAACAGGGCGCCGAAGGCGACAGCCGACTTGATGGTGCCCTGGAACGCCGGGCCGGCCTCGGTGACACCCAGGTGCAGCGGGTAGTCGCACTGCTCGGCCAACTGCCGGTACGCGCGGATCATGACGACCGGGTCGTTGTGCTTGACCGAGATCTTGATGTCGCGGAAGCCGTGCTCCTCGAACAGCGAGCACTCCCACAGCGCCGACTCGACGAGCGCCTCGGCGGTGGCCTTGCCGTACTTGGTCAGCAGTCGCTTGTCGAGCGAGCCCGCGTTGACGCCGATGCGGATCGGCACCCCCGCCTCCCCGGCGGCACGAGCGATCTCCTTGACCTTGTCGTCGAACTGGCGGATGTTGCCCGGGTTGACCCGGACGGCCGCGCAGCCGGCGTCGATGGCCGCGAAGACGTACTTGGGCTGGAAGTGGATGTCGGCGATCACCGGGATCTGCGACTTCTTGGCGATCGCGGGCAGGGCCTCGACGTCGTCCTGGGACGGCACGGCCACCCGGACGATCTGGCAGCCGGACGCGGTCAGCTCGGCGATCTGCTGGAGGGTGGCGTTGACGTCGGAGGTGAGCGTGGTGGTCATCGACTGCACGGACACCGGCGCGCCGCCGCCTACGGGGACCGAACCGACCATGATCTGGCGGCTGGCCCGGCGGGGAGCGAGCGGCGGGGGTGGCGCGGCGGGCATACCGAGACTGATTGCGGTCACTTCAGGCACTCACCTTGAGAAGAGCGTGATGGGGTTGACGACGTCCGCGGCGATGGTCAGCAGCGTGAACGCGCCGCCGATCAGGATCACCGCGTACGTGAAGGGCATCAGTTTGAGGTAGTCGACCCGGCCCGGGTCGGCCCGGCCGATCCGAGCGTAGACCCAGGAGCGGGCCCGTTCGAACCAGGCGACGGCGATGTGGCCGCCGTCGACCGGAAGCAGCGGCAGCAGGTTGAACACGCCGATGAAGAAGTTCAGCGACACGAAGAGCATGAAGAAGACAAGCCAGGCGTTGTTCTCCACAGCCTCGCCGCCGAGCCGGCTGGCGCCGACCACGCTGATCGGGGTGTCGATGTCCCGCTCACCGCCGGTGAGGGCGGTCCACAGGGCGGGGACCTTCTGCGGGAGGCGTTGCAGTGCCTGGGCGGTGCCGACGGCCAACTGGCCGGTGAAGTCGGCGGTGGCTCCGAAGGCGCCGACCGGCCCGTACGTCACTCGGGTGGGGGTGCTGGGGACGAGGCCGACGCCGAGCGCGGCCACCGGCGCGGCGGCGCCGTCCGGGTTGTCCAGCGGCGGGCGCTGGGTCTGCGCGAGGACCGTGCTCGTGTTGCCCGGCTGCCCGTCGCGGACGTACTGGATCTGCGCGGTCTCCCCCGGCTTGAGGCTGCGCAGGGTGGTGAGCAGGTCGCCGTAGTTGTTGATCGGCGTGCCGTTGATCGAGGTGATCCGGTCGCCGTCGCGCAGTTGCGCCTGGGCTGCCGGGCTGGCCGCGTCGGCGGGGGTGCACGCCCGGACCGTGTTCTCCGGCACCACGCAGTCGCTGAGCTGGATGACCGCGGGCTCCTGGCGGGCCTGCGCGTCGGTGGTGGGGAAATCCGGGTTGGGCAGGCCTGCGGAGACGGCCAGGATCCAGATGGTGATCAGGGCGAGCGCGAAGTGCGTGATCGACCCGGCGGCCATGACGATCGTCCGCTTCCAGACCGGGTAGCGCCACATCACCCGCGACTCGTCGCCCGGCTCGACGTCGTCGTCCTGCGGGGTCATCCCGACGATCTTGCAGAAGCCGCCGAGTGGGATGCCCTTGAGGCCGTACTCGGTCTCACCTCGCTTGAACGACCAGATGGTGGGGCCGAAGCCGACGAAGTACTTGGTGACCTTCATCCCGAATGCCTTGGCGGTGAGCAGGTGCCCCGCCTCGTGCAGACTCACCGAGATGAGGATGGCCAGGGCGAAGAGAACCACCCCGAGCAGGTACGACATCAAGCTCCTTCCACCGAACCCGCGATGATCTCCTGCGCGTGCGCGCGTGCCCACGACTCGGCGGCGAGCACGTCCTCGACGGTACCTGGTTCGGCGAAGTCCGGAGCGTCCTCCAACACGCGGTCGAGGGTGTCGACGATGCCGAGGAACGGCAGCCGTCCTGCCACGAACGCCGCCACGCACTCCTCGTTCGCCGCGTTGTAGATCGCCGGCCGGCAGTGCCCGGCCTCCCCGGCGGCCTTCGCGAGGGCGACGGCCGGGAACGCCTCGTCGTCGAGCGGCGCGAACTCCCAGGTGTGCGCCTTCGTCCAGTCGACGGCGGAGGCTGCGTCGGGCACGCGGTCCGGCCAGCCGATGCCCAGCGCGATGGGCAGCCGCATGTCCGGTGGGCTGGCCTGGGCGATCGTCGACCCGTCAACGAACTCGACCATCGAGTGGATCACCGACTGCGGGTGCACCATCACTGCGATGTCGGCGTAGGCCACGTCGAACAGCTCGTGCGCCTCGATCACCTCAAGTGCCTTGTTGACCATGGTCGCCGAGTTGATCGTGACGACCGGACCCATGTTCCAGGTCGGGTGCGCGAGGGCCTGCTCCGGTGTGACCTGCGTCAACTCGTCGCGGCCCCGGCCCCGGAACGGGCCGCCGCTTGCCGTGACGATCAACCGGCGCACCTCACCGCGCGACCCGGACCGCAGGCACTGGGCCAGCGCCGAATGCTCCGAGTCGACAGGCACGATCTGCCCCGGCCGCGTCACCGCGGCCTTGACAAGCGGGCCGCCGGCCACAAGCGACTCCTTGTTTGCCAACGCGAGAGTACGGCCACAGTGCAGCGCGGCGAGCGTAGGAGCGAGGCCCAGCGAGCCGACCACACCGTTGAGCACGACGTCGCACGGCCACTGGGCCAACTCGGTCATCGCGTCCGGGCCGGCCACGATCTTGGGAAGCTTGAAGTCGCCGGTGGCCCAGCCGCGCCGACTCGCCTCGGCGTAGAACGCGAGCTGAAGGTCCTGCGCGGCGGACGCCTTCGCGACACCGACCGCCTCGACACCCAACTCCAGGGCCTGGGCGGCGAGCAGTTCGACGTTGCCGCCGCCCGCACCCACCGCCACCACCCGGAACCGGTCCGGGTTGCGCCGAACGATGTCGATGGCCTGCGTACCTATCGAACCTGTTGACCCGAGCAGGACGAGGTCGCGGGGGGAAGTCACGAGGCCATTCTTCCCCACCCCCGCTGCACACCCGCTGAGAGCCTCAACCCCTCCCCACCGCTTCATGATCGATGCCGCGGTCGCACCCGTTCCGCACGGACCCGCATTGGCACAAACCCCAGCTCAGCCCGGCGACCACCGCCAGTGTGAAGCACGACACGAGTGAGCCTGCAGGTCGAACTAACGCACATACGGTGACGTCTGCTCAGGCGTCTACTCATCCCGATTGCACGGAAGGCAAGGCTTCTTTGATGAACACCAGCCAGGATGCGACGGTCGCGACGGAAGCGGCAGCACGGCTCGCGGCCCAGACGGTCGGGCCGGTGCTGCTCCCCGGCGACGACGGGTACGACGCCGAGTGCGCGTCGTACAACCTCGCCGTCCCTCAGCGGCCGGCGCTCGTGGTGGGCGCCGCCGGCGTCGCCGACGTCCAGGCCGCCGTCCGGTTCGCGGCCGAGCAGGGCTTGCCGGTCGCGATGCTGGCGACCGGGCACTCAGCGCTCTCCTCGGCCGGCGCGCTCATGATCAACACCCGGCGGATGAACACGGTCACGATCAACCCCGAGGCCCTTACCGCTCGGGTCGATGCCGGCGTCAGCTGGCAGCAGGTCGTCGAGGCCGCGGGCAAGTACGGGCTGGCGCCGCTGAGCGGTGCGGCGCCCACCGTCGGGGTCGTCGGTTACACACTCGGCGGAGGGTTGGGCCCGATCGGCCGGACCTTCGGCTTCGCCGCCGACCACGTACGCCGGATCGAGCTGGTGACCGCGGACGGTCAACTGCGGGTGGCGACCGCCGCTGACGAGCCGGATCTGTTCTGGGCCGTGCGGGGCGGCAAGGGCAACTTCGGTGTGGTGACCGCCCTGGAGTTCAACCTCTTCCCGGTCAGCCACATCTACGGCGGCGGCCTCTTCTTCGCTGGCGACCGGGCGGCCGAGGTGCTCAACGCGTGGGGCCGGTGGACCGCCGGTGTGCCGGACGAGCTGACCTCGTCGATCGCGTTGCTGCAACTGCCGCCCGTTCCCGAGGTGCCGGAGCCGCTGCGCGGCCGGATGGTGGTCCACGTGCGGATCGCCTACGTCGGACCTGCCGAGGAGGGGGAGCGGCTGACCGCGCCGCTGCGGGCCATCGCCCCGGCCCTGATCGACTCGGTCACCGAGATGCCGTACACGGCGGTCGGCTCCATCCACGCCGACCCGCCGACCCCGATCCCGATCGTGGACGGTTCGGCGCTGCTGCGGGAGTTCACGCCGGAACTGGTCGACGCCATCGTCGCGCAGGCCGGACCCGAGGCGGGCAGCCCGCTTGCCATCTTCGAGCTCCGGCACCTCGGTGGAGCATTTGACCGCCGCCCTGAGCCCGGCAACGCCGTCGACCTGCAGGGCGCCGCCTTCACCTGCTACGCCGTCGGGATCGGCGGCCCCGACGAGGCCCCGGCGATCCAGGCCCACCTGACCCGCGTGTTCCAGGCAATCCGGCCGTGGAGCACGGGCCGCCGGTTCGTGAACTTCCTGACCGCCACCGACACCACCCCGGAAGCGGTCGCCGAGGCCTATCTGCCGGAGACGTACCGGCGGCTCACGGCGATCAAGGGCAGCTACGACCCGACGAACATGTTCCGGGCCACCCCCGCCATCCCGCCTGCCTGACCAGGCCGGCAACCAGGCCGTGGCCACCCGGCGAAACCGTGCGGCCGGCGGCGAGCAATGCCCACCGCCGGCCACGGATCGGCGCCGATCCTGACGCCGCGCCACCATGATCGGCGGCGATCGGGGGGCGCCGGAGCGGCCCCCGATCACGACTAGCCGCCGTTGATGACGAACTGCGAGCCCGGCTGGACGACGATGTTGCCGTCGGCCGAGTTGGTGATTGTCACGTTTGTGAGATTGGCGTTGCCACGCGCGCCGCTCATCGCGAGGATGCCGGCACCGTTGTTCGACTTGTCGATCCGCACGTTGGTGATGGCGACGTTCGCCATGTTGCCGCCGCCGTTCTTGAACTGGATGCCGTCGTAGGTCGAGTCGATGATGTCGGTGTCTCGGATCGTGACGCCGACGATGTCCCTGGTGGAGGGGAAGAGGGTGATGGCCCCGAACTCCTGGTCCTCGTTCCAGAAGGCGCCGCCGGTGCGGTAGAGCCCGTTGTTGGCGATCAACGTCGTGCCAGAGAACGGCAGCGGGTCGTGGTCGGTCGCCAGCATGATGCCCGGATAGTTGGCGGTGTCGTAGATCAGGTTGTTCTCGATCGAGTTGTCGTAGCCGCCGTAGATGGCGATGCCGTTGGCCCGCCAGGGCAACTGGACGGTGTTGTTGACGAAGTGGTTGTCGTGGGCGATGTCGACGCTGCGGTCCTTGACATACGGGTTGGCCCAGACGGCGAGGGCGTCGTCGCCGGTGGTGCGGAAGGACGAGTTGAACACCCGGGAGTTGCGGGTGCCGTTGCTGAAGTTGATGCCGTCGGCGTAGGTGTTGCGGATCCGCATGCCGCTGAACTGCAACCCGTCGGCCGGGCCCCACAGGTCGGGGATGTTGTCGTAGTCGCGGCCCACCCAGACGCCCACGTTGGCGTGCTCGATCCAGACGTTGCTGATCCGGGTGCCGGTGCCGAAGCGACCGTTGAGGCCGACGCCACCCTCGGCGTTGCCGTCACCGCCACGGATCCGGCCCGAGCCAAAGATGGCGATGTCGGAGATCTGGGTGTTCTTGTCGATGTCGAAGCCGAAGTTGCCCTCGTGCGGGTGGTTGATACCGCCCGCGTTCTGCGGCTCGGTGAGCGTGTAGAGCTGCGAGTGCCACATGCCGGCGCCCCGGATGGTGACGTTGCTGATGCCTACCTGGTTGTGCGTACCCCGGTTCAGCGGGTCGTCGGTGAGGATCTTCTGCTCCTGCCGCCACTGCCCGGCCGGGATCCAGACGCAGTTGATGACGCCGTTCTGGTCGTCGGTCACCGCCCGCTGGATGGCCGCGGTGTCGTCGAGCCCATCGTTGGGTACGGCGCCGTACGCGGTGATCGACGTGCACTCGGCCGGCTGGCTCGCCGCCGGTGCCACCTGCTCCAGGTCGATCATGTCGATGACGTAGAACGAGGCGGTGTCACCCGAGTCGCGCTGCAACTTGAACCGGGTGCCGGCCGGGTACGACTGCGCCAGCAGCGCGTTCGACTCGTCGAACAGCCGCCGGGCGTCGGCCTGCGGCGTGTTGGTAAGCGCCTCCGGCCCGTCGGTGTTGCCGTAGAGCCAACTGTGCCGCGACGACAGGGTCAGCTTGCGGGAGAAGACGTCGTTGACATAGAGGCTGATGGTCGCCTCGATGCCGCCGCCACCCGGCGCGTCCGGGATGGAGTTGCGCACCACTATGGAGTTGGCCTGGTTGGTGGACGTGAACTCGACAAACTGGCCGGTGCTGTTGAGGCGTACCGACTTGCGACCCGAGGACTCGGTGGCGAAGTTGGTGTGCCCGAAGGTGCGCAGCGGGTCGGTCTCCAACAGCGTGCCCTGGTAGCGGGCGGCCTCCGCCTCGTAGGAGACGTACGGGACGGCGGCCCCGCGCCCGACAACTATCGACTGGCTGAGGGCGTTGTTTGCCTCGTTGGTCTCGGTTACCACGTTCGTGGCGTCGGCGGTGGCGGTGATGGTGGCGCCGCCGCTTGTGGCGGTCCAGCTGCCGGTGACGGCCACGGTCACCGTCGCGCCGGCAGCGATCGAGGCGGTGGTGGTGTTGAGTGTGGTGCCGCCCACGACCAGCCGGGTGACAGTTGTCGCGCCGGTCGCTGTGGTGCCCCGGTTGCGGACCGACACGGTGAAGGTGACGGACGCCCCGACGGCCGGGTTCGGCGGGTTGGAGGCGATGCTCAGCACCTGTAGGTCCGGGCCGGGTGCCTGCGCGACCACAAGCGGCGACGGTGCCGTGAGGCTGTTGTTGCCGTTGTTCTGCTCGACGATCGTGTTCGCCGGGTCGACCACCGCCGCGACGGCGTAGCTGCCCATCGGCCGCGTACCGGCGTTCAACGACACGGTGGTCGAGGCGCCCGCGCCGAGCGCGCCGACGGTGGCGCTGCCAACGACCGTGCCGGCTAGGCTGAAGTTCACGGTGGTCGCTCCGGCAGCGGCGGAGCCGATGTTCTGCACGACTGCCGAGAGCGTGACCGGGCTGGCCTCGCTTGGTGACGTCGGTGACCAGGTCACCGAGCTGACGACCAGGTCCGGGTTGGGTGCCGGCGTGCCACACACCTCAAGCTCGGCCACCTGGCCGGACGGGGCGCCGGTGTTGCCGGTGAACCGCAACTGCACGTCCGCCGTGGTCGCGGTGACCGGGATGCTCACGCTGTTGGTTCCCTGGACGAACTGGTACGTCGCGGCCGACACCAGGCTGGTGTACGTGGACGACGCCTGGTCGCGGCCGAGGACCTGGATGGTCTGGGTGCGAGTGCCCCACGCCGGGTCCGGGTTGAGCTTGACGGTGACGCCGGAGATGGCGTGGTTGGCGCCAAGCGCCACAGTCAGGTTCTGCGGGTAGCTGGCCGCGCCCTCCCAGTACGTCCCGAGCTGCCCGTCGTTGGCCTTCTCGGGGGTGAAGGTGAATGTGGAGCCGCTGGCCGTCATGCTCTTGCCCTGCGCCACGTTTGTGCAGGCGGGCGGGTTGCTGCCGGTCCGGGTCACCGTGTTGCTGTTGCCGGACAGGTTGCCGGCGCCGTCGCGGGCGCGGACGTAGTACGACACGGTCGCGGTGGCCGGCTGGGTGTCCTGGTAGGTGAGGACGGTGCCGAGCGTCGCGATCAGGTTGCCGTTGCGGTAGACGTTGTAGCCGGCAAGCCCGCTGCCACCGGAGTCGGTCGAGGCGCCCCAGTTGAGGGTGATCGTGCTGCCCGACGTGCTCTGCGACAGCGTCCCCGGGACACTCGGCGCGGTGGTGTCCCCGCTGGTGCCGCTGCCGTACACCTCCAGCTCGGAGAGTTGCCCGGCCGGCCAGCCGCTGTTGGCGGTGACGGTGATCCGCACGAAGCGGGCAGCGGCCGGGCTGACGTTGATCGTGACCGTGCTGCCGGTGGCCGGGTTGAAGGTGTAGGTCTGCGACGCCACCAGGTCGGTGAACGACGACCCGTTGGCGCTGCCCCGCACGCTCAGGGTCTGCGTCCGGGTCGCCCAACCGGAGGTTGGCAGCTTCAGCACGACCTGGTTGACGGTCTGCGACGAGCCGAGATCGACCTGCACCCACTGGGGGAAGGAGTTGTTGACGCTCTCCCAGTAACTGCCCGCGTTGCCGTCGACGACCCTCGACGAGTCGTAGACGTCCGCGTGGCCGCTCTCCTGGGTGGGACGACCCAGGGCGAGGTTTGTGGCTGCCGGGGCGAAGCCTGTGCTCGAGGCCGCCGACACGTCGGCGGGGCGGGCGGCACTCGCGGGGTTCGCAAGGGCGGTGACCCCTGCGGTGGCGATCAGCGTGGCCGCGGCTGTCGCCGCCACCATCCGGAACAGATGCGTTCGTCTCATCACTGTCCTGTCGTTGGGGGGACGGTGGTGGTGGCCGGCAGGAGAGAGAAGAAACCCAGCAAAAGGACCGACCCGCCGGAACTTGCGACCCGATGCAAGAAATCAAACACGCCTTTGTCGAGATTTTGCATAAGGTTGAGCAGATGTTACTGACGTGCTACGGGAGCGTCAATGCTTCGACCGTCGTGACTATTGACAGCCGCCCATCGGTCGGTGGTCGGACGACAAGAAGGGCCCCCTGTCGACAGGCGTCGACAGGGGGCCCTTCGCCCAGCGGGTGGCTGATCAGCCGGTCGGGGCGCCCAGCTCGAACGTCTCCAACTCCTCGCCGCCGTACCAGTCGGTGCGCCGGCCCACGTGCGTCATGCCGAGTCGTCGGCACACCGCCATCGACGGCTCATTGCCCGGCGACACGACCGCGTAGACCCGCCTCGTGCCGGTGGCGAACTCCCGTGCCACGACCGCGCGTGCCGCCTCGGTGGCGTACCCGTGGCCCCACGAATCCGGGTGCAGGTGCCAGCCCACCTCGATGTCGTCGGTGCGCACCGCCTCGTCCCGCCCCGGCAGCGGCTTGAGCAGTATCGTGCCCACCACCAGGCCGGTGTCGCGCGCCTCGATCGCCCAGGTGCCGTACCGGCCGTGGTCGGCGGCGTGCCGGTCCTGCCAGATCTTCAGCCGGTCGGCGGCCTGCGCCGGGTCGGTCAGCGGCAGCCCGGGTACCGCGCCCATCCAGCGGGTGATCTCGGGACGGGAGTAGATGTCGTAGATGCGGGCCAGGTCGGCCGGGTCGGCGGTCCAGTCGCGCAGGATCAGGCGTTCGGTGGTGACAACGGTCATGGCGGGCGATCTTAATGAGTGACGTACGCCCCGGCAGGGAAAGAGATCGCGATGGGTAGCGGATGGCAGCGGGCGAAGCGGATCACCAGCGCCGCGTTCCGTCCCCTGCGCGGACGGGACCTGTCGCTGCACGCCGCCGCGATCACCTTCTACGGTGCGATCGCCGTGGTGCCCGTGGCGTTGCTCGCCATCTGGCTCACCTCGCTGATCGCCGGGGCCGACCGGGTACGCCGGCTCACCTCGTACGCCGTGGAGGCCCTGCCCACCGCGATCGGCGCGCCCCGGGCGGTGGAGGCGCTCGTCAACGCCGGGGTGGAATTGACCCCGCTGCTGGCGCTGGCCTCACTGCTGCCCGCATCGCTCTACGGCGAAGGGCTCCGCCGGGCGTTCGTCTCGGTGGCAGCGCCCCGCACCGACGAGAACCTCGTCGGCTGGCGGGGCCGGTTGCTGTTGCTGCCGCTGCTCGCGCCGGCCCCGGCGCTGCTGCTGTCGATCCTGCTGGCGCTGCCGCTCACCACACGCCTCGTCCAACAGGGCGGCTGGGCCGGCGCGCTGGGTGTGGTGCTGTCGTTCCTGGCGGTCTGGCTGGTGCTCACGCCGGTCGTGGTGTGGGTGTTCCGGGTGGTCGGGCCGGCCTCGCCGGACTGGCTCTCGACCCTCGGGGTCGGCTCGTTCACGGCGGCCAACCTCTCGGGCTTCATGCACGGCTTCGTCCTCTTCGCCTCACTCCCGCTGGACCTGGGCGTGCCGTTCGGCGGCTTCGACGAGATCGGCGCCGGCGTCGCCGTACTCCTCTGGCTCTACCTGTTCCACGTGATCGTCCTGGCCGGCTACTCCGCGACCCTTGCCCTCTCACACTGGCGCACCACCCCCAAGCCCCGTCGATCATGAAGTTATTGCCACCCGCCGCGGCGCGTCGGGGCAATAACGTCATGATCGCCGGAGTTGTCGCGGAACCCGGGGGCGCCGACTAGGCTGCCGCGGCATGAGCAGCGAACTTCCCGCACGCGCCGACGTCGTGATCGTCGGCGCCGGGCACAACGGCCTGGTCTCCGCCATCCTGTTGGCCCGCGCCGGGCTGGACGTGCTGGTGCTGGAGGCGTCCGACGTGATCGGCGGTGCGGCACGCACCGAGAACCCGTTCCCGAAGGTGCCGGGGCTGCGCCACTCCACCGGGTCGTACCTGCTGGGGCTGATGCCACCGGAGCTGCTCGCCACGCTCGACGTGCGGATCCCCGTGCTGCGCCGCGACCCGCACTACTTCCTGCCCACCCCGGGCGGCCTCGGCTCGCCGTACCTGCTGATCGGCAGTGACACCGCCGCCACCCGGGGGCAGCTCGCCGAGTTCTTCTCCCCCGCCGACGTGGCCGCCGACGACGCCATGCAGGCCGAGTTGGCCGCGCTGCGCGACGATCTCGCCCCGGCGTGGCTCGCCGAGCCGCTCACCGCCGAGGAGACTGCCGAGCGGCACATCCGCCCGGCGCTGCGGCAGGTCTTCGTCGACCTGGTCCGGGGCTCGGTCGCGGACTACCTGGCCCGGTTCGAGTTCCGCTCCGAACTGCTTGTCAGCATGTACGCCGTCACCGACGGGCTCTCCGGCCTCAACGCCGGCCCGGACGACCCCGGCACGGGCCACAACTTCCTCGCGCACAACATGTGCAGACTCCCCGGCTCCGGCGGCACCTGGATGATCGCCGAAGGTGGCATGGGCACCGTCTCCGCGACGTTCGCCGGGGCCGCACGCGCCGCCGGAGCGACAATCCTGACGGGTACGCCGGTGAGCGCCGTGACCCTGGACGGCGGTGCGGTGAGCGGTGTCGTGCTGGCCGACGGTCGGGAGGTGGCGGCCTCCGTGGTGCTCGGCGCGTGTGACCCGTACCGGCTGATGGACCTGGTGCCCGACGGCGCGCTGCCGGCGGCGCTCGGCGAACGGATGGCGGCGGTCCGCCGCCCCGGCACCACGTTGAAGGTCAACCTCGCGCTGACCGGGCTGCCCCGGTTCTCCTGCCTGCCGCCCGACGCGCCGAGCCCGTTCGGCTCGACAATCCACCTGCTGCCCGGCTCCGCGTCGCTCGTCGGCGGGGAGGCCGCCTCACCGATGACCGCGCTGCGGGCCATGTGGGCGGACGTGCAGGCCGGGCGGCTGCCGGCGGAGCCCACGATCGAGTGGTACCTGCACACCACAGTCGACCCGTCGCTCTCCGACGCCGCCGGGCACCACTCGTCGGCGCTCTTCGTGCAGTCGGTCCCCTACGAACTGGCCGGCACCACCTGGGACGCGGAACTGCCCGGTTACGTGGACCGGCTCATCGAGATCGTCGAGCGGTACGCCCCCGGCACCGGCGACCTGATCGCCGACGTGGTGCCACTGACCCCGCCCGGCATCGAGGCGCACTTCGGCATCACCGGCGGACACATCCACCACGTCGACAACACCGTCTCGTTCACCGACCGGATGCCCTACGCCACAGGCATCGACGGCCTGTACGCCGGCAGCGCCGGCTGCCACCCGGCGGGCAGCGTGATCGGAGCAGCAGGCCACAACGCAGCCCACCGAATCCTGACCGACCTCCCCCACTAGCCCGCACGCCCTCGTCACCCCCCTCACCCTCTCCCACCCCCGCGATCTTGCAGTTTCGGTCGCTGTTTTGGGGCATATGTTCTTTTCGCCCCGGCAGAAAGTGCAAGATCGCGGGGGTGGGAGAAGGGTTAGCTCAGTGCTTTGCCTGCGGGGGCTGGGGTTTCGTCGTCTACGCGGTGGGCGCGGACCTTGTGGCCGACACTTGTCAGGCAGCGGCCGGAGGACAGGTCGAAGCGCCAGCCGTGCAACTGGCAGGTGAGCTGGTCACCCTCGACGATGCCGAACCGGGTCAGGTCGGCCTTCAGGTGCGGGCAGCGGCGCTGCACCACCCAGTCGCCAAGCGTGATGTCCTCGGCGTCGGTGCTGCGCTCGTGCTCGTCGTACCAGCCCTCCGCGTACTGGAGCCGCTCCTCGGACAGGCACTTGAAGAACGCGTAGACGAACTCGTTGTACTGGCCGATCCGGGCCGCCGAGAACCGGCAGGACAGGAAGAGCGAGTTGACCCAGTCCACCTCGTCGATGAAGAGCAGGTGCTCGATAAGCGACCGTTCGGTGCGGAATCGGTAGCGGACCTTCTCGTCCGCGTACGGCCGGACCTCCTTGCCCGGGAAGTCCACCACGATCGACTCGACGCTCTCGCCGTCGTAGCCGACCAGGTCGAAGCGCACCGGGCCGCCGACCCCCTTGGCCAGGTAGATCGACTCGTCGAGCAGCGGCTCGATGCGGCTCTTCATCTGGCCGAGCACATCCACCTCGGGGTGCCGCCACGACGCCTTCTCCGCCTCGATGATCGGCCGCTTACGCTCCCGCATCTCCTCCAGGTGGGCGACCTTGTTCGCGAAGAACTCGTCGACCGGCACAGGGTGGGTCGTGGTCGCGCCGTCGGTGGTGACCTCGGCGACGCTGCCCGGCAGCAGCACGATCCCGTTGGTGCCGCCGACCTTCGCGTACTCGCTCAGGAAGACCGACTGGTCGGGGAAGATGTTGCCCTCGTCGCCGTGGATGTCGTTGAACTGCCACAGCGCGTCGTCGAGGAAGCACGGCGGGCCGGCGATCGGGAAGACGTGGTCGGCCTTCAGGTCGTCGATGTAGCGCCAGGTCCTGTCGAACTGCCTGTCGCGCTTCTGCTTGCCGAACGCGGTCTTCGCCGCCTGCGGCAGTTCGTAGACCATGGGATACCAGATCGCACCGGAGAACTGGAGCATGTGCGCGTGCACGTGACCCAGCTCGGCGAACACGCTCAGGTCGGTGGGGCGGGCGTCGTTCTGGTTGAGCAGCCGCACCCCGTCGTACTCGACCCAGAGCGACGAGTCGCCGATCGGGCCGTCGGTCGGGCTCGTCAACGCCTGAATCATGATCTTCAGGCCACCGTCCAGCTCGACGACCTGCTCGTTGGGCGCCTTCAGGAACTTGGTGAAGCCCAGCGCCCGGAACTCGTCCTCCATCTCGGAGGTGGGGAACTCCGGGAGCAGGACCGTGGCGTCCTTGGAGATGAAGTCCCGCAGGTGCTTCGCGTCGAAGTGGTCCCGGTGCAGGTGGGAGACGTAGAGGTAGTCGACCTGCCCCAGGGTCTCCCAGTCGAGCAGCGAATTGTCCGGGAAGGGAAACCAGGAGGCGAAGTACGCCGGGTTGACCCACGGGTCGCACAGGATGCTGCCCGCAGCCGTGTCGATCCGCATGCTGGCGTGCCCAGTTCCGGTCACTCGCACCGCACAGTCCCCCTCAAACAGACAATCAGGTGTACGCCAAACGCTACCGGAGCAAGCCTGACGCCCGCCCCGCGACGCCCGTAGTGCCATCGGGCCCTGATCGACCGGGCCGGGCGACCAGGAAACACCCACCGCGTCGTGCCGGGCAGGAGGCGTGCCAGACTAACCAAAGATCCGATCGCGAGGGAAGGACCGACAGTGGCAGGAAGCGAGCCGGTAACGTCGCCAGACCAGCACAAGCCCGGGCACCGGAAGTCCGGACGAATCGGCGCGGTGGTTACCGCGCTGGCGCTGCTGGCGATGATCTGCGGCAACCACGAGGGCAGGGTCGAGGACATCTGGCTGGTCGGCCTGGCCGCGCTGCTGCTGATCATCGTGATCGGCGACGCCGTTCTGCGGCGCAACGGCCTGCGCTCCTGACCCGAACGGCCGCCGGACGACCGGCTGACGACGCCGAGGGCCCGCCCCCACCCGGGGGACGGGCCCTCGTCCGTACGCGTCGTCGGCGTCAGCGCCCGAAGAGGATGTCCTGGACGTCCTTGAGCGCGGCGTCGACCTCGGCCTCGAAGTAGCCGCCGGGCACCAGGCCGAACCGGAGCGTGTCCAGGTCCTTCGGGTTGACGGGCATCGGGTTGCGGCCCTGCATCCCACCGAGCAGGGTCTCGAAGAACCGGTCCACCTGATCGGGGTCGTAGCCGCTGCCGAACCGGCGCACCTGGAAGCTGCGGCGGATCTGGTCGACCCGGTAGAGCTCGCTGCCGGGCGGACCGGCCATCGGCGGGCCACCCATCGGCGGGCCGGCCACAGCGGGCGGACCAGCCATCGGTGGGCCACCCATGCCCTGCTGCGGCATCGGGGGCGGGCCGGCCGGGCCTCGACGCATGTCGCGCAGGTCCCGCTCGGGCATCCGGATCTCGGCGGTCATGTCGGCGCGACCGTGCCGACCGGCCTCGAAGCCGTCGAAGCGCGGCTCCTCCGGAGGGTAGCCGCCGGGCGTGCGCTTGTCGTCCGGCGGGCCGTAGCCACCAGGCATCCGCTGCTCATCGGGGGGGCCGTAGCCACCGGGCATCCGCTGGTCGTCCGGCGGGCCGTAGCCACCAGGCATCCGCTGGTCATCGGGCGGGCCGTAGCCACCGGGGCCGGCGGGCAGGCCACGCGGCGGGACACCATGCCCACCCATCGGGCCAGGACCCATCTGGCCGGGGCCACCCGGGCCGCGCGGCGCGTCGTACCCGCCGCGGGGGTTGTCGTACCCGCCGGCGAAAGCACCTGTCGGCTCGTCGTAGCGGCCGTAGCGATCGGCGGGCGGCCCGGCCTGCGCCGGCATCGGCCGGGGAGGCAGCGGCTGCATGCCGCGGTCGTCGCGCATCGGCGGACCCATCCGGTCCGGCGGGCCCAACCGGTCAGCCATCCGGGGGTCGCCACCGCGCCCGGCGCTGGTGCGCTCCTCCAACTCGGCCAACTGCCGCTCGACCCGGTCCAGGTGCAGGTCGACCTGCCACTCGTCGTAGCCGTTGAACCGGACCCGGAAGACGACGTCGTGGACCTCCTGGGAGGCCACCGGCGCACCGACCTGACGGCCGTCGAGCGTCGCCTCGACCCGGTCGAGGAAGGCATCCACCTCGTCGACCTTGTATCCCCGGCGGAGCGCCTTGCGCCGGAAACGCTGACCCTGACTCGCCACTATGTCTCCTGGTCTCGTTCGCCACGCCCGGTCACGCCGGTGCCTCTCCGGCGCGGTCGATGAAGGTGTCGGTGTCCTCGGCGGCGGCGAGCTGGCCACACGCGCCGTCGATCTCACGACCTCGGGTGTCCCGCACGGTGGTGGACACCCCGGCGTCGCGCAACCGCCGGACGAACTCCCGCTCGACCGGCTTCGAGCTCGCGTCCCAGCGGCTGCCCGGCGTCGGATTGAGCGGAATGAGGTTCACGTGCGCCAACTTGCCGGCCAACAGCCGCCCGAGCAGGTCGGCTCGCCACGGCTGGTCGTTCACGTCCTTGATCATTGCGTACTCGATCGACACGCGGCGGCCCGTCCGGGCGGCGTAGTCCCACGCTGCGTCCAGCACCTCGGCTACCTTCCAGCGCTGGTTTACCGGCACGAGTTCGTCGCGCAGATCATCATCGGGCGCGTGCAACGACAACGCAAGGGTCACAGAGAGGTCTTCGCTGGCCAGTCGGCGGATGGCCGGCACCAGGCCGACGGTGGAAACGGTGATGTGCCGCTGGGACAGGCCCAGACCCTCCGGAGCGGGACTGACCAGCCGGCGGATCGCCGCGATCACCCGGTTGTAGTTGGCCAGTGGCTCGCCCATGCCCATGAAGACGACGTGCGAGAGCCGCGGCGGTGAGCCGGCGACCACGCCGGAGGCCGCCACGCCGGCCAGGTAGACCGCCTGGTCGACGATCTCAGCCGTGGACAGGTTGCGGGTGAGCCCCGCCTGGCCGGTGGCGCAGAACGGGCAGGCCATGCCGCAACCCGCCTGACTGGAGATACAGACCGTGACCCGGTCCGGGTAGCCCATCAGCACGCTCTCCACGAGCGCGCCGTCGTGCAGTCGCCAGAGCGCCTTGCGGGTCGCGCCGTCGTCACAGGCCAGCTCGCGCACCGGGTTGAGCAGCCTGGGGAGCAACTGACCGGCCAGCCGTTCACGGCTCGCCGCCGGCAGGTCGGTCATCTCCTGCGGGTCGCGGACCAGCCGCCCGAAGTAGTGGTTGGAGAGCTGCCGGGCGCGGAACGCGGGCTCACCCAGCTCGGTGACCAGCGCCTGGCGGCCGGCCAGGTCCAGGTCGGCGAGGTGCTGGGGCGGCATGGAGGCTCGGCGTGCGGCGGAGGCGTCCGAGAGGGCGGGGATCAACGGCAGGCTCGTCATGGCTGGTCCAGTGTGTCACGCCATCGGCCGCAGGCACCCGTCCGGAGGGCCCGAACCCGACCCGGCCGACGGATCGGGAAGGTCGGACCGCCGTGATCCATGCCTCACCCCACCACCGGCACGAAGATCACCAGCAGGAGGTACGCGGTGGGCAGCGCGAACAGGATCGAGTCCAGTCGGTCCATCAGGCCACCGTGCCCGGGCAGCAGGTTGCTCATGTCCTTGACGCCGAGGTCCCGCTTGATCATCGACTCGGCGAGGTCGCCGAGGACCGCCGCGACGGAGACGGCCACCCCGAACAGGGCACCCCACCAGGGCGCCACGTCGAGCAGCAGCCACAGCAGCAGGGCGCTGCCCAGCGCCGCCGCAGTCACCGAGCCGGCGAACCCCTCCCAGGACTTCTTCGGGCTGATCGACGGGGCCATCGGGTGGCGGCCGAAGGAGACGCCCGCCGCGTACCCACCGGTGTCGGACAGGACCACAGCGACCAACGTGACCAGGATGCGCACCGGCCCGTCGTCGGGGGCCGCCGCCAACAGCGCCGCGAAACCACCGAGGAACGGCACGTAGACCGCGATCAGGGTCGCCGCGGTCAGGTCCCGTTGGAAGCCGGCCGGGCCGTCACCCAACCGCCAGATCATCGTGCCCAACACGGTCACCAGCAGACCCAGGCTGAGCGCGTCCGGGCCGGCGAACCACGCCAGGCCGATGGTCAGCACGCCGCCGGCGACCAACGGCACCAGCGGCGGGTGCGCGCCACTGCGCCGGACCGCCCGGGTCATCTCCCAGATGCCGACGCCGACTGCGGCGGCGACCACCACGAGGAACGCCAGGGGGTAGAAGACAAGCGGCACCACGATCAGCGCGCCGAGGCTGAGCCCGACACCGATTGCCGCCGGCAGGTTCCGGCCGGCACGCCCGGTGCCCACCTGCTGGGTGGCCGGTCGGTCGGCGCTGGCCCGCCGTCGGCCCTTCGGCCGTCGACCGGCCGACGGCTCCGGATCGGTCACCGGGTCCAGGTCCAGGTCCGGCCCGAGTTCGGCCCCGATCGGCGCGAGCTGGGCGGTCGGATAGTCGGCGTCATCGTCGTAGCGCACGGGACCGTCGCGGTCGTCATAGCGGACCGGGTCGTCGGGGTCGTCGTAGCGAGCCGGACCGTCGGAGTCGTCGTAGCGCACCGGACCGTCGGCCGTTGGTGGGCGGTCGTCGTAGCTGCCGGAGGGGCTCCGGTCGTCGAACCGGTCGGCCTGGTGCGGCTCGACGTCTGGGCGGGTGCGTGGCTCGGCGTACAGCTCGGGGCCGGCGGCCGGACGGCGGCTCCACTGGCCCGCCTCAAGCTCGTGCTCGGGCCAGGGCAGGGAAACCCGGCGCTCCGGTCGGTCCCAGCCGCGGGGCTCGCCCGTGTAGGGGTCGGGGTGGGACATCACGCACCGCGACGCGGCACGAGAACCACCACATGACGCAAGACCACAAGCATCCCCTACAAGCGCGATGTTCCTCCGATTGACCGCCCCGACGGTCGGTCGATCCCCGGTGTTCACCGCCCGGTGGCCGGGAATCCTGACGAGCCTACTGCACACGCCGCCGGGGCGAGGCGGACGAGGGCCTCGGCTCGTTCCACAGCAGTCGCCGAGCGGTGCGACACCAGCCCCGGCACGGCTGCCCGGCCATCGGCGGTCGATCCACACCGGCCCGTCGATCCACCGGCGCCGGTCACACCGGGCGGTCGGGGCCAGGGCCTCTCCCCCGCGGGTCGTGGGACGGCACGAGGCCCGGCCCCGGATCGGGGTCGGGCCTCGCGTCGACTGTGCGGCGGTGGTGGTCCTCAGACCTCCAGCAGTTCGGTCTCCTTGTGCTTGACCAGATCGTCGATGCTGGCGACGTAGCGCTGGGTCAGGTCGTCGAGTTCCTTCTCGGCGCGGCGACCGTCGTCCTCGCCGGCCTCGCCGTCCTTGACGATGCGGTCCAGCTCTTCCTTGCCACGGCGGCGGACGTTACGGATCGCCACCTTGGCTTCCTCGCCCTTGTGCCGGGCCACCTTGATCATGTCGCGGCGGCGCTCCTCGGTCATCTGCGGGAGCAGGATGCGCAGTTGGGTGCCCTCGTTGTTCGGGTTGACCCCGAGGTCCGAGTCCCGGATCGCCTTCTCCATCGCGTGGATCTGCGAGTTGTCGTACGGCTTGATGATGGCCATCCGCGGCTCGGGGATCGCGATGGACGCCATCTGGGTCAGCGGCGTGGGCGTGCCGTAGTAGTCGATGATGACCTTGGAAAACATGGCGGGGTTGGCGCGGCCGGTACGGATGGCGCCGAACTCCTCCTTGGCGTGCTCGACCGCACGCTCCATCTTCTCCTCGGCCTCGAGGAGGGTGTCGTCGATCACCGGTCTCCTCGCCTCCTTCTGTGCTCGTCGTGGGCTGCTGAAAGTCGTCAGACCGCCGTTGCCGGCGCCCCGGGTGGGGCGAGGATCAGGCGGTGATCAGGGTGCCGATCTTGTCGCCACCCACCGCGCGGATGATGGTGTCGTCACCCTGCGCACCGAAGACCAGCATCGGCAGGCCGTTCTCCATGCAGAGGCTGAACGCCGCCGCGTCGGCCACCCGCAGGTTGCGTTGCAGCACCTCGGAGAAGGTGATCGAGTCGAGCTTGCTGGCGGTGGGGTCGATCCGCGGGTCGGCGGTGTAGACGCCGTCCACGCCGTTCTTGCTCATCAGCACCACGTCGGCCCGGATCTCCAGAGCCCGCTGGGCGGCCACGGTGTCGGTGGAGAAGTACGGCATGCCGGCGCCGGCGCCGAAGATGACCACACGGCCCTTCTCCAGGTGCCGGATCGCCCGCAGCGGGATGTACGGCTCGGCGACCTGGGCCATCGTGATGGCGCTCTGCACCCGGGTCTCGATGCCCTCCTTCTCCAGGAAGTCCTGGAGGGCCAGGCAGTTCATCACGGTGCCGAGCATGCCCATGTAGTCGGCGCGGGCCCGGTCCATCCCACGCTTCTGCAACTCCGCGCCGCGGAAGAAGTTGCCGCCACCGACCACCACGGAGACCTGCACACCACGGCGGACCACAGTGGCGATCTGCCGGGCGATCGCCTGGACGACGTCCGGGTCGACGCCGATCGCGCCGCCGCCGAACACCTCACCGGAGAGCTTCAGCACCACCCGGCGGGCACGACCGGGCGGCGGCGCCGTCGGATCGTCCACCGCCAGCGTCCGGTCACTCACAACCTGCGTCATCCGCCCCGCCTTCCCCACCGCACGCCCCGTGCGTGCGTTACCGCGAACCTGCCGCTGACGACCCTATGTGACGAGGAGGCCGCGGTGCCTGTCACGTACACCGGCGGCCTCCTCGTCGACGTCTCCTGCCCACGGGCGCCCACGGCGCCCGGTGGCGGCTCAGGCCTGGCCGACCTCGAACCGCACGAAGCGGGTGATCTCGATGCCGGCATCGGCCAGCAACTGCTTCACGGACTTCTTGTTGTCGGCCACCGACGCCTGCTCGACGAGGACGTAGTCCTTGAAGAAGGAGTTCACCCGGCCCTCGATGATCTTCGGCATGGCCGCCTCGGGCTTGTTCTCCTCGCGGGCGGTCTGCTCGGCGATGCGCCGCTCGGACTCGACGACCTCGGCCGGAACCTCGTCCCGGGTGAGGTACTTCGGCCGCATCGCGGCGATCTGCATGGCCACGCCACGGGCGTCAGCGTCGCCCGCCTCGTCGCTCTTGCCGGTGTACGACACCAGCACACCAACGGCCGGCGGCAGGTCCTGGGCCTTGCGGTGCAGGTAGACGGCGACGGTGCCCTCGACCCGGGCGAACCGGTTGAGCACCAGCTTCTCGCCGATCTTGGCGGACTGCTCCTGGATCAGGTCCGCGACGACCTTGCCGTCGAGCTCGGTGGCGAGCAGTTCCTCGACGGTGTTCACGCCGGCGCGCTCGCCGTGCTCGACCAGCTGCTGGGCCAGCGCGATGAACGACTCGGTCTTGGCGACGAAGTCGGTCTCGCAGTTGAGCTCGAGCAGCGCCTTGCCGGAGTGGGCGACCAGGCCGTTGGCGGCCGTACGGCCGGCCCGCTTGCCGACGTCCTTGGCGCCCTTGACGCGCAGGATCTCGATGGCCTTGTCGAAGTCGCCCTCGGCCTCGGTCAGCGCCTTCTTGCTGTCCATCATGCCGGCGCCGGTGAGGTCGCGGAGCTTCTTGACGTCCGCGGCGGTGATTTGGGACATGGCTCTCTCTTCGATATTGAGGCGGCGTGTGGATGGTCAGAGGTGCCGGTTACCCGGATCCGGACGGTTCGTGCCCGGCGTACCGTCGCTGCCCCGCCGTTTGGGAAAACGGACAGCGGGGCAGCGACGGCGCGGTCACTCCGCGGTCGCGGCCGCCGGCTGCTCGGTGGCGGCCTGCGCCGGCTGCTCGGCCGGGGCGGCGGGCTGCTCGGCGGCGGCAGCGGCGGGCTGCTCGGCGGCGGCAGCGGCGGGCTGCTCGGCCGGGGCGGCCGACTCGTCGGCCTTCTTCGGCTCGAGAAGCTCGCGCTCCCACTCGGTCAGCGGCTCGTCGCTCGCGACGCCCTCGGGCTTCTCGTCGGTGCCCCGGCGGCGGCCGGAACGCGCGATCAGACCGTCCGCGACGGCGGCGGCGACGACCTTGGTCAGCAGCTCGGCCGAGCGGATCGCGTCGTCGTTGCCCGGGATCGGGAAGTCGACCTCGTCCGGGTCACAGTTGGTGTCCAGCACCGCGATCACCGGGATGCCCAGCTTGCGGGCCTCGTCGACGGCGATGTGCTCCTTCTTGGTGTCGACGATCCAGACCGCGGCGGGCAGCTTCTGCATGTCGCGCAGACCACCGAGGGTGCGGGTCAGCTTGATCTTCTCGCGGGAGAGCTGCAGGGTCTCCTTCTTGGTGTAACCGGCGGCGGTGCCGCTGAGGTCACCCAGAGCCTCCAGCTCCTTCATCCGCTGGAGCCGCTTGTAGACCGTCTGGAAGTTGGTGAGCATGCCACCGAGCCAGCGGTGGTTGACGTACGGCTGACCGACCCGCGTCGCCTGCTCGGCGATGGCCTCCTGGGCCTGCTTCTTGGTGCCGACGAAGAGGATGCTGCCACCCTCGGCGACGGTCCCACGCACGAACTCGTACGCCTTCTCGATGTACTCGAGGGTCTGGCGCAGGTCGATGATGTAGATGCCGTTGCGCTCGGTCATGATGAAGCGCTTCATCTTCGGGTTCCAGCGCCGGGTCTGGTGCCCGAAGTGGACACCGCTCTCCAGCAGTTGGCGCATGGTCACGACGGCCATGGTTGGGGTACTCCTCAATGTCCCTGGTTGTCACGCCCGGCCGGTGGCCGGGCGTCCTGGTGCCTGGTCGCCGGCCCATGGTGGACCCGATCAAGATCGGGACCAGGGAGGCCGTCGCTCCACGACGATTCGTGGAGAGGGCACGCGAGGTCGACCGCCGAGGCGGTCGCCAGTTGGCCAGTGTACGCCCCTCACCCGCTCTGCGGCCCTCGGGTGCGGCACCGCCACTCCCCGCCCGATCACGCCCGGCACGGGAAGATCGGGCCCGTTCATGGAAATAGTGGCCTCCGGGTCGCCGGAGGCCACTATTTCCTGATTGCCGCGTGTGTCATCCGCCGCGACGGGAGCGCTCCGGGTCAGCCGGCGGCGAGCGCCGCGGCGAGGAAGAGCCCCAGGCCGACAGTCAGGTAGGCCGTCGGTGGGCGCAGCCAGCCCCGACCGCCGTCGGAAAGCGCCAACCCTCCGGTACGCAGCCCGTACAGCCCGGTCGCGAAGATCGGCAGCCCGGCGACAAGGGCGATGCCCACCACCACGTTCCCGGAGTCCACCGGATCACCTGTCACGCCCGCCAGCAGCACCCGCAGCGCGGGGATCTCGAAGATCAAGACCAGCAGGGCGAAGAGTACGGCCAACACCGGGCGGCGGGTCCGATAGACGCCGTCGGCCGCCGGCGGATACACCGACGGCTCACCCGCCGGCAGCCCACCACGAGGGCTGATCGGGGTCATCGGGCCGGTCGGCATGTCCAGCGGGTGCGGCGAGTTGCCGCCCCGGGTCGGCTCGACGATCGGGTACCCGCCCAGTGGGGCCGGACGAGCCTGGTCGGCGAGCACACCCACCGCCGGGTCACCCGCGGGCGTCACCTCGCGTGCGACCTCGTCGCGACCGCCGGACAGCGGCGAACCCGTCCCGGTCGACTCCCGGGCTGCCCGGCGTCCGGGCAACTCGCCGGAGACCTCCGAGGGGTCCCGGTCCGCCCGCCGCGATCGGGTGGCCCGGTAACCGTCCGCGTCCGGCAGGGCGTCGGCGAGCGGGTCGACCGCTGCGAAGCGCCCGGAATCACCCTCGGGCGTACCGAACCGGCCGGCCTGCGCCTCGACGGCCCCGAAACGTCCGGAGTCGGCCTCGGGCGTACCGAACCGCGCGGCCTGCGCGTCGAGAGTCCCGAAGCGACCCGAGTCAGCCTCCGCCGAGGCGAACCGAGTGGCATCCACCGCACCGAAGCGACCGGAGTCAGCCTCGGGCGTACCGAACCGCGCGGCCTGCGCATCCACAGCCCCGAAGCGACCGGAGTCGGCCTCCGCAGTGCCGAATCGGGTGCCGTCCACCGCGCCGAGGCGCCCGGAGTTCGGCTCGCCGAGCCGGTCGGGCACCGCCGCGAACCGGCCGGGCTCGCTCTCGCCGGAGCGATCCGTCTCGGCGCCCCGCTGCTCGGGAACCTCGTTGTCCCGGTATCGCGGTTCGCCCGCGCCACGCCACTCCGACTCGCCGTAGCCGCGCCCCCGCTCGTCGGAATACCAGCGCGACTCCTGGTCTTCGGGAAAACTCCGTCGTCCGTCCACGTCCGGCACCGTATGCGACCGCCTGCGCCGACGCCATCTCAGGCCCGCCCGCTGAGTGGTCGCCCACCAGCCCGGACACCTCCCCGACACCGAAGCTCCCGTAGCACGGGGTGGACATGATCGTCCGGTTGTCCACAGGACACCAGTTGTCCACAGGCGACGGCCATCGGGGTCGCGGCGTCCGTGTCTCGGCGGGCACCGTGCCGGCCATGACGAAGCGGAACCAGGCGGTCGGCGCGTACGGCGAGCGTTGCGCCGCGCGGCACCTGACCGAGACGGGGTTACGCCCCATCGTCCGGAACTGGCGTTGCCCCGAAGGGGAGATCGACATCATCGCCTGGGACGGGCCGGTGCTCGCCTTCTGCGAGGTGAAGACCCGCCGGGGCGACGCCTTCGGCACCCCGGCGGAGGCGGTCGTGCCGACCAAGGCCCGCAGGCTACGCGTGCTCGCCGCGCGGTGGCTGGCCGAGACCGGGACGACCGCCGACGAGGTGCGGTTCGACGTGCTCTCGGTGCGGCTGCCCGACGCCGGCCCGGCCCGGGTCGACCACCTCAAGGGTGCGTTCTGAGATGCGCGCCGCGTGGGGCCGGGCCGGCGGTGACATGTCGTGAGCTACGCGAAGGTGCTCTGCGTGGGGCTGGTCGGCGTCACCGGCCACCTCGTCGAGGTCGAGGCGGACCTGGCCGCCGGCCTGCCGGCGGTGGTGATCTCCGGACTGCCGGACACCGCCCTGCACGAAGCCCGGGACCGGGTCCGCGCCGCCGTGGTCAACTCCGGCCAGCGCTGGCCCAACCGGCGGATCACGCTGAACCTGCTGCCGGCCACGCTGCCGAAATTCGGCTCGGCGTTCGACCTGGCTATCGCCGCAGCGCTGCTGGGCGGTTCCGGCGAGCTGCCGCTGCTGCCCCTAGAGGGGGTGGTGGTCCTCGGGGAGTTGGGGCTGGACGGAACGGTCCGGCCGGTACGCGGGGTCCTGCCGATGGTCGCCGCCGCAGCCCAGGCCGGCATCGGGCGGGTGATCGTCCCGGCCGGCAACGCCGCCGAGGCCGCGGTCATCCCCGGAGTACGCGTGCGGGCCGTGGACACCCTGCACCGGCTGGTCGCCTTCGTTCGCGACGGCAGCCCGCTTATCGAACCACCGGCGGCCACCCCGGCACCTGTCACCGGCGGCCCGGATCTCGCCGACGTCGCCGGCCAGCAGATGGGCCGGCGGGCGCTCGAGGTCGCCGCCGCAGGTGGGCACCACGTGGCGCTGCTCGGCCCTCCCGGCGCCGGCAAGACGATGCTCGCCGAGCGGCTGCCGTCGATCCTGCCCGAGTTGGACGACGACGCGGCGCTGGAGGTGACGGCGCTGCACTCGGTCGCCGGGCTGCTGCCGCCGGGTGGCCGGCTGCTGCGCCGCCCACCGTTCCAGGCCCCGCACCACACCGCCACGGTCCCGTCGCTGGTCGGTGGCGGTTCGGGGTTGGCCCGCCCAGGGGCGGTGTCGCTCGCCCACCGAGGGGTGCTATTTCTGGACGAAGCTCCCGAATTTAGCAAGGGTGCCCTGGAAGCGCTGCGCCAGCCGTTGGAGAACGGCCACGTGCAGTTGATCCGCAGCGGAGGCGGCACCGTCTATCCGGCGCGGACCCAACTGGTGCTGGCCGCCAATCCGTGCCCGTGTGCGAAGCCGGCCGGCGACGCGTACTGCGAGTGCTCGCCGCTTGCCCGCCGCCGCTACCTGGGGCGGCTGTCCGGGCCACTGCTGGACCGCATCGACGTCCAGGTGCGGCTCATGCCGCTGCGGGCTGCGGAGTTGATGGCGTCCGAGGGCGACGCCGAATCCTCGGCCACGGTCGCCGCCCGGGTGGCGGCGGCCCGGCAGGCGGCGGCCAAACGCTGGGCTGGCCTCGGGTGGCGGCTCAACGCCGACGTCGACGGCCCGCACCTACGCCGGCCCCCGTGGCGACTACCGGCGCAGACCACCGCCGAGTTGCGCGGGCGGCTCGACTCCGGCTCGTTGTCGGCACGCGGCTTCGACCGGGTGATCCGCATGGCCTGGACCATCGCGGATCTGGACGGCAGGGACCGACCGGACCGCGATGACGTGCGGGAGGCCATCCAACTACGAACGGGGGAGGAAGCATGAGCGGCGCCGACGACGAGCGCAGGCTGGCCCGGGTCGCACTTACCTGGCTGGCCGAACCGGGCACCCGGGCTGTGTACCAGTTGGTCGAACGGCTCGGCCCGGTCGCGACCCTGGACCTGCTGCTCGACGGTGGCAGCCCGGACGGCTGGCTGCACAGCACGGTGGCGGCCCGGTCGGCGGCCGGCGACGCGCGGGCGGTGGCGGCCGAGGCACTGGAGCGGGCGAACCGGCTCGGCGCCCGGCTGGTCACGCCCGACGACGAGGAGTGGCCGGCCCAGGTGGCCGGCCTGGCCAAACTGCGCCTGCCGGACGCCAGCCGCCGGGTGGACGCCGAGACCGCCCCACCGCTCTGTTTCTGGGTACGCGGGAGCTGGCCGCTGGGCGAGGCCCTGGACCGTTCGGTGGCCGTGGTCGGAGCGCGGGCCGCCACCGGCTACGGCCAGCACGTCGCCACCGAGCTGGGGTACGGGCTGGCCGAGCGGGACTGGACTGTCGTCTCCGGCGGCGCGTTCGGCATCGACGCGGCCGCACACCGGGGTGCTCTCAACGCCGGCGGGCTGACCGTCGCGGTGCTGGCCTGCGGATTGGATCGGCCGTACCCGGTCGGCAACACCGCGCTCTTCGACCGGATCGCCGACACCGGGCTGCTGGTCAGTGAGTGGCCGCCCGGCGCCGAGCCGCTGCGGCCCCGGTTCCTGATCCGCAACCGGGTCATCGCCGGGGGCACCGTCGGCACAGTGGTGGTGGAGGCGTCGGCACGCAGCGGCGCGACACAGACCGCCCGGCGGGCCCTATACACCGGCCGGATCGCGATGGTGGTGCCCGGGCCGGTGACCTCGGCGATGTCCGTCGGCGCGCACGAGCTGCTCCGCGAGCAGCCGAAGGCACGACTGGTCACCGGTGTGGCACACGTGCTTGAGGAAGTGGGCCGGATCGGCGCGGACCTCGCCCCGCTGGCGCGTGGCCCGCAGCGACCCGCCGACACCCTCGACGACGACGCCCGAGCATTGGTGGAGGCGCTGCCCCGCCGCGGCGTGATGGGCGTGGACCGGCTCTCCGCCCGCGCCGGCGTCGACGTACGGACCGCGCTGCGCAAGCTGTCGCTGCTGGAGGAGCTGTCCATTGTGGTTCGCCGAGAGGGCGGCTACGCCCTCGCCCCACCCGTCAAGCCCGAGGCGGCGGGGACATCCGGGCCGCACTGAAGGCGCGTCCGCTCGGGGCAGCGGGCTGCCGCACCTACCGGTACGGTGCGTGGCCATGGGTGCGATCAAGCCGTGGCACATCGCCACGCTGTGCTGTCTCGTCACGTCCGCCGCGCTCATCGCCGGCCTGGTCGTCCTTCTGATGAAGAGGAACAACCGCCGCTAGCCGGCGGACACCGCGACCGTCGTGTCCGGTGGCGTACGCGGCCCGGCCGTAGGCTGGTGCCGTGCCAGCTGTCAGCGAGGGTGCCGGGGTCGCCGAACCGATAAGCACGTCGGCGCGGCCCCGATGAGTGGGCCCGACCGGGGCACCCGGGCCCTGCACCAGGCACTGCCGCCAGCACTGCGCGACGCGGTCGACGACTTCGCCGAGCACCTGTCCCGGGTACGTAATCGGTCGGCGCACACCGTCCGCGCGTACGTCACCGATCTGGTCTCGCTGCTCGACCACGCCGTCCGGATGGGCTGCGTCGACCTCGCCGAGCTGGACCTATCGGTGCTGCGCAGTTGGCTGGCGCGGCAGCGCACCACAGGTGCGGCCCGCACGTCGTTGGCCCGGCGGGCCGCGTCGGCGCGAGCGTTCAGCGCCTGGGCGCACCGGGCCGGGCTGCTCCCCTCCGACGTGGGCGCCGCACTGGCAAGTCCCCGCGCGCACCGGGAACTGCCAAGCGTGCTGCGCGCCGACCAGGCCGCCGCCCTGGTCGAGGCACCGTCCCGACAGTCGCCACCCACGAACCCAGCGCACGCCGACCCTGCGCACACCGGCCCAACACGCGCGGACGGGACCCGCACGGGCCCAGCCTCCACCGCCCCGGCGGCCGGGCCGACCTCGGGGGCGACGACAGAGAGCGAGGCGGTGTCGCTGCGTGACCGGGTGCTGCTGGAGCTGCTCTACGCCACAGGCGTGCGGATCAGCGAGGCCTGCGGCCTGGATGTCGCTGACGTCGACCACGAACGGCGGGTGATCCGGGTGTTGGGCAAGGGTGGGCGGGAGCGCTCGGTGCCGTACGGGGTGCCCGCGCAGCGAGCCCTGGACGACTGGTTGCGCCGGGGTCGCCCGGAGCTGGTCGGCGACCACTCGGGGAACGCGCTGCTGCTGGGTGCCCGGGGCGGGCGGCTCAACCCGACGACCGCGCGTCAGGTCGTCGGCGCGTACGCCGAGGCCGTCGGCCTTCCCCGGACCAGCCCGCACGGCCTGCGCCATTCCGCCGCCACCCACCTGCTGGAGGGCGGGGCTGACCTCCGCGCCGTGCAGGAGTTGCTCGGCCACTCGTCGCTGGCCAGCACCCAGATCTACACGCACGTCTCGGTGGAGCGGCTGCGGGCCGCGTACCGGCAGGCACACCCCCGCGCCTGATCAAGTGCCGGGAGCGGCACGAGCGCGCCGGTTACGATCATTGGGTGAGCGTCCCGCAGCCCCCCGAGCCGATCCCGGGCGCCCGCCTGCTGTTCTCCCTCGACCCGGCGGTCAGTCATCTCAACCACGGCTCGTTCGGCGCGGTGCCGATTGGCGTACAACGGGTCCAGCAGCGGCTGCGCGACGAGATGGAAGCCAACCCGCTGCGCTTCTTCACCCAGGGGCTGGTCGACCGGATCGCGCACACCCGCCGTCACCTCGCCGGGTTCCTCGGCGCCGACCCGGACGGCAGCGCCCTGGTCGGCAACACCACGACCGCCGTCGCCGTGGTGCTCCAGTCACTCGGCCTGCGCGCCGGCGACGAGGTGCTGAGCACCGATCATGGGTACGGCGCGGTGAGCCTGGCCATCCAGCGGGAGTGCCGCCGGACCGGAGCGGTCAGTCGGGTCCTGCCGATCCCGCTGGCCGCCACCGACGAGCAGATCGTGCAGACCATCCGCGCCGGTCTGCGGCCGGGGCGGACCCGTCTGCTCGTCGTCGACCAACTCACCTCGGCCACCGCCCGGCTCTTTCCGGCCGCTGCCATTGTCGGGGTGGCCCACGAACACGGCGTGCCGGTCCTGGTGGACGCCGCGCACGCGCCGGGCATGCTGTCGACCACTGTGGCGAGCGTCGGCGCCGACTTCTGGGCGGGCAACCTGCACAAGTGGGGGTACGCCCCGAGGGGTACCGCGGTGCTGACGGTGGCACCGCAGTGGCGGGACCGGATCGAGCCGCTTGTGGTCTCCTGGGAGCAGGAGGCAGGCTTCCCGGCGCGTGTGGAGTGGCAGGCCACCCTCGACTACACGGCCTGGCTGGCCGCCCCGGCGGGGTTGTTCACCCTGCGCAGCCTCGGCGTCGACCGGGTCCGTGCGCACAATGCCGCGCTCGCCGCGTACGGGCAGCGGGTGGTGGGGGACGCGCTCGGGGTGCCTCCCGCCCAACTGCCCGACCCGGGCGGGCCGGAGGTGGCCCTGCGCCTCATTCCTCTGCCGGCCGGCACGGCCACAGGCATCGACGCTGCGCGGGCGCTACAGACGCGGATCGGCGAGCGGCTCGCCACCGAGGTGGCGGTGATGAGCTGGAACGGCAGGGGTTGGCTGCGGCTCACCGGCCAGGTCTACAACAACGCCGACGAGTACGAGCGGCTGGCCGTGCGGCTGCCGGCCCTACTCGCCCAACGCTGACCCCGCCGACGCCGAACCCGTCGACGCCAGATCCGCCGGCACCGAACTGCCGGCACCGGATCCGCCGACGCCAGATCCGCCGGCACCGAACCCGTCGACCGGGAGCAGGCGCACCGGGCCCAGGCCGAGCAGTGCCAGGGGGTCGAGGTACTCCTCGCCGCGCCGCAGCCCCCAGTGCAGGCAGGCATCGGCCGGGCAGCCCGGGTGGCCGGGCAGCAACTCGCCAAGCGGCGTGCCGGCGGCGACCTGCTGGCCGGGGCGTACCGCCGGTTGGACCGGCTCGTGGGTGGTCCGCAACCCGCCGGCGTGGCCCACGGTGACCACCGGTCGGCCGGCCACCACGCCGGCGAAGAGCACGGTGCCCGGCCCGGCGCTGCGGACCACCGCGCCGGGCGGGGCCGCGAGGTCGACGCCCCGGTGCCCGGCCAGCCACGGCCGGGGTGGCGGGTCGAAGAGGCGGACCGGGCGGGGCGAACCGTCGACCGGCCACCGGAACCGCCCCGACCCGGGGTCGGCGGACGCCACCACCGCGACCGGGACTGTCGGTGTCGGCGGACTGCCGGGCACCGTCGCGAGGAGCAGCACCAGGCCGCCGATCTGCACGGCGAGTGCGAGCGGAAGCGCGGCGCAGAGCAGCACGGTGCGGCGGATCGAGCCGAGGCGCGCGGCGGATGGCTGTCGCATGACGGCAGCCTGCGGGCGGGGTCGTGTCGTCCGCCACCCCGCGAGACGAAGCTGTGGACAACCGGCCGCGCTGTGGACGACCACCCGAAACAACAGATGATCTGCTATGCCCCGGGGCGGACGGACCCTGCCTATGCTGGCCCGATGACTCGGGACTGGCTCTCCTGGCACGAGGACTACGACCAGCCGGGGTCGTCGTTGGCCGCCCGACTGGTCGAGGTGCAGGGGCAGGTCCGGGCGGCCCTGGATCGGGCACCGGCCGGGGCGGTGCGGGTGGTCAGCGCCTGCGCCGGCCAGGGTCGGGACCTGATCCCGGTGCTCGCCTCGCACCCCCGCCGGGCCGACGTGACCGCCCGACTTGTCGAGTTGGACCCGCGCAACGCCGCGATAGCCGAGGACACCGCACGGGCGGCCGGCCTGACCGGCGTTCAGGTAGTGGTGGGCGACGCGGCATCGACCGACGCCTACGCCGGCATGGTCCCGGCTGAGCTGGTGCTGCTCTGCGGGGTGTTCGGCAATGTGTCGGACGCCGACGTGAGGGCCACCGTCGGGCACTGCGCCGCACTCTGCGCGAGCGGTGGCACGGTGATCTGGACCCGGCACCGGCGCGAGCCTGATCTGGTGCCGGCCATCTGCGACTGGTTCGCAGCGGAGGGTTTCGCGCCGGTCGCGGTCAGCACGCCGGCCGAGAAGGTGGGTGTCGTCGTACACCGGCACGTCGGGCGTCCCCGACCACTGCCTCCCGGGGCCGTCATGTTCGAGTTCCTCCCCCGCTGACCCCGCTCGGCCGCGCTGCCCGGCCATGTTCGGGGCGTCGAGGAGGCCTAGGCTGGCCGGGTACGGCGGGGCGCCGTCGTCTGGAACGGGGAGGCACGCATGACCACTGTCGATGACCGGACGCCGGCGGTAGCCGACGTGAGCGGCCCCTCCCGGCTGGCCGAGCCGGGCGAGGCGATCAGCGCCGAGGAGTTGCAGCTCGCCGCCCGCAACCACGGCATCCCGCTGGAGGCGCTGCGCTACGACGTCACTCCGGCCGGCCTGCACTACCTGTTGATCCACTACGACATCCCCGACGTGGACCCGGTCGGTCACACGTTTACTGTCGGCGGCGCGGTGGAGCGACCGCTTACCGTCACCCTGGCGGAGTTGCGCGAGCGGCCCCGGGTCACGCACCAGGTCACCCTTGAGTGCGCCGGAAACGGTCGGGCGCTGCTGCATCCCCGGCCGGTGAGCCAGCCCTGGCTGGTCGAGGCGGTCGGCAACGCCGAGTGGACGGGGACTCCGCTGGCGCCGCTGCTGCGCGAGGCGGGCCTCGACCCGGACGCTGTCGACGTGGTCTTCACAGGCGCCGATCACGGGGTGGAACGCGGGGTGGAGCAGGACTTCCAGCGGGCGCTGCCGGTCGCCGACGCGCTGCGCGAGGAGGTGCTGCTGGCGTACGAGATGAACGGCTCTCCCCTGCTGCCGCAGCACGGCGCGCCGCTACGGCTCATCGTGCCGGGCTGGTACGGCATGGCCCACGTGAAGTGGCTCCGCTCGATCGAGGTCCGGACCGAGCCGTTCGAGGGCTACCAGAACGCGGTGGCCTACCGGGTGCGCCGCGACGCCGACGACCCGGGTGTGCCGGTCACCCGGATCGAGCCCCGCGCGCTCGTGCGTCCGCCCGGTTTCCCCGACTTCATGTCGCGGCGCCGGGTGGTGCGGCCGGGGCCGTGCACTCTGGACGGTCGGGCCTGGTCGGGGCACGCGCCTGTGGTGTCGGTGGAGGTGACAGTCGACGGCGGGGCGAGCTGGGTGCCGGCCGACCTGGACCCGGTAGCGGGCGGGGACTTCGCCTGGCGGCGGTGGCGGCACGAGTGGACGGCGACGCCCGGCCGGTATGTGCTCAGCGCGCGGGCGACCGACGCGTCGGGGCGTACCCAACCGGTGGAGCAGCCGTGGAACCGTGGCGGTTTCGCCAACAACGTGGTGCAGCGCGTCGAAGTCGTGGTGCCTGCCGAGTGACCGGCTGCGCTGCGGGTGGGGGCCCGTGGCGTGGCCGGGCGGGGGTCAGCCCCCGAAGCCGGAGTCGGCCGGCAGGGAGATGTCGGGCTTCTCCAGCTCTTCGACGTTGACGTCCTTGAAGGTCATCACTCGGACATTCTTCACGAAGCGGGCAGGACGGTACATGTCCCACACCCAGGCGTCGTGCATCTCGACCTCGAAGTAGACCTCGCCGTCGGAGTTGCGCACGTGCAGATCGACCTGGTTGGCCAGGTAGAACCGGCGCTCCGTCTCCACCACGTACGAGAATTGGCGGACAATGTCGCGGTACTCCCGGTAGAGCTGCAGCTCCATCTCGGTCTCGTACTTTTCGAGATCTTCCGCGCTCATCGCACTCCGCCTTCCATGGCCACATCTTCCCCCACCGGCGCGGGAGGCCGAAGCTGCTCGCCCAACGCCACGCCGACGGTACCCCCTGACGCCCGGGAGCGCCCCATCGGCTCGTCCGAGGCCGGGCCGACGGGCCGACGGGCGCGCGGCGGCCGGCCCTCACGGCCGGAGACGGTGGCGACATTGACGTACGAGAACCGGTGCTCACGGCATGGTCCGTGCTCCCGCAGCGCCGCGCTGTGCTCCGGGGTGATGTAGCCCTTGTGCTCGGCGAAGCCATACGCCGGGAACACCTCGTCCATCTCCACCATGATCCGGTCCCGGGTGACCTTGGCGAGCACGCTTGCCGCCGCCACACATGCCGCCACCCGGTCGCCCTTCCACACCGCAAGCCCCGGCACGCCCAGGCCGTCCACGCCGAAGCCGTCGGTAAGCACGTACTCGGGGCGGGTGGTGAGCGAGGCCAGCGCCCGGCGCATCGCCGCCAGGTTGCACACGTGCAGCCCTCGGGCGTCGACCTCCTCGGCGGGGATGATCACCACGGCGTACGCCAGCGCGCGGTCCACGACCTCGGCGTACACCCGCTCCCGGCTGGCCGGGGTGAGCAGCTTGGAATCGGCAAGCCCGTCGATCTCACCGCGTCGCCCCTCCGGCAGCACTGCCGCGGCGGCCACAAGTGGGCCGGCGCAGGCCCCCCGCCCGGCCTCGTCGGCGCCGGCCACCTGCCGGAAGCCGCGCCGTTGCAGCGCCCGTTCCAGGGCGTAGAGGCCTGCCTCGCGGCGCACGACGGTACGCGGCGGGGTCAGCACGGCGTCTCCACCTCGGGGGCCGGGGGCAGGACTCGGGTCAGCAACGCGGGCAGCTCGGAGGGGTAGAAGCGCTCGCCGCTGGCCGCCAGCTCAGCCGGCAGCCACCAGCGGTGACCGGTGATGCTGCGCTGCTCGATGTCGTCGAAGCCTGCGGTGTTCACCTGCCACGACGGCACACGGTGCAGGAAGAAGTCCTGCTGTTGGCGATACCAGGTGCCGTCGAACGGGAACTCGATCGTGTCGGACCAGACCGGCTCACCCAGGTCTGCCGGGGCGAGCCGCAACCCGGTCTCCTCGGCCAACTCCCGGGCCGCGCCGGCCGACGGGGACTCCTGCGGGGCCAACCCGCCGCCCGGGGTGAACCAGTAGCGGTGCCCGGGGCGGGCCGGGTCGAGGCCGTGGAAGAGCAGCACCCGGCCGGCCGCGTCGACGAGCAGCACGCGGGCCGCACGTCGAGGGGTGTAGGCGGTCACCGCCCCAGCCTGCCAGACGGGCGGCCGATCGCCCACGCCGGTGCGTCTACGGCTTGGGGATGCCGTCGTACTGGTCCGGCACCGTCAGCCAGGTGGCCCTGTTGACCGGCCAGAACACGGTGAACGCCCGCCCGACCACGTCGTCCTCGGGGATGGTGGCCTCGGTGATGTCCTGCCCGGACTGCTGCCAGTGCTCCAGCGAGTCGCCAGAGGCCGAGCGGTGGTCGCCCATCACCCACAGCCGCCCCTCCGGCACGGTGATGTCGAACTCCTGGTCGGCCGGCTTGTCGCGGACCCCGTCGATCGAGAAAATGTACGGCTCGTCGAGCGCCTTGCCGTTGATGATCAGCCGTTCCTGCGGGTCGCAGCAGACCACGTGGTCGCCGCCGACGCCGATCACCCGCTTGATGAAGTCCTCACCGTCGGGGTTGCCGCTCCACGAGGTGGGGGCCTTGAACACGACGACCTCGCCGCGGTGCGGTGACCGGAAGTCGTAGACCAACTTGTTGACCAACACCCGGTCGTCGATCTTGAGAGTGTTCTCCATGGACGGGGAGGGGATGAAGAAGGTCTGCAGCACGAAGGCGCGGACCAGCACCGCGACCAGGATCGCCACACCCAGCAGGATCGGCAGCTCCTTCCAGAAGGAGCTGCGGGGCTTGTCGGTCTGCTCGTCAATCACGCCAGGAAGCCTACGTTGCCCGACCGGACGTCACCGTCCGGAACGCGCGGGATCGCCCCAGCGCGGCCGCAAGCGGGAGAATCAGCAGCACACCACCCTGCGGCGTGGGCCGAACCGGGGGCGCCCCGGTGGACGCGGCGGAGGAATCCGACACGTCGTCGAACGTCGACGGCACCGACAGCGCACTCCACCGCGACGACGGCCAGACCACCATGAAGGCACGGCCGACGACGTTGTCGATCGGCACCGGGCCCTGGCAACGCGCGTCCTGCGAGACCAGCCGGTGGTCACCCATCACGAAGATCTGGCCGGGTGGCACGACAACCTCGTCGAAGCGCCGCGAGCGGCACTCCCCCGGGTTGGGCGGCAGATCCAGTGGGGAGTCCCGCAGCACGTACGGCTCGTTCAGCGGGATGCCGTTGACGGTGACCCGACCCTGGCTGTCGCAGCACTTGACCCGGTCGCCGGGCAGGCCGATGACGCGCTTGATGAAGTCCTTCTCGCCGGGGCGGCTCACCCCGACCAGATCGCCGACGGTCCGGCTGACCCTTCCGACGAAGCCCGGCGCCGGCTGCTCGTCGACCTGCGGCGCCCAGCGGTCGGTGCCCCGGAAGACGACCACCTCGCCGCGCACCGGGTCACGCGTGTCGTAGACGACCTTGTTGACAAGCACCCGGTCGCCGATCAGGAGGGTGTCCTCCATCGAGCCGGACGGGATGAAGAACGCCTGGAGCAGGAAGGTGCGGATCAGCACCGCGAGGCAGAACGCGACGACCAGCAGCAGCGGAAGCTCCTGCCAGAGGGGCATCTGGCGGCGGCTGCGGCGGGCCCGTCGGCGCCACGGATCGACGGCGCCGTCCTCGTCAAGCGTCTGCACCACGCCACTCCCCGGTCCGCAGAAACACAACCGCCCGGGAGCCTCGTCGAGGCTCCACGGGCGGTTGTGGACGTCTGCCCGCCACGTGGGCGGGGCCGCCGCCTGACTGCGCCCGTACGACCAGGGTAGTGCGGTCCGGTCGGTACGGCATACGCGCAGTTCAGGCGGCGTGGCGAGCGGGAAGTCAGCTGGGCTGCTTCTCGCGCTTCTCCTTGATCTTGGCCTTCTTGCCGCGCAGCTCGCGCAGGTAGTAGAGCTTGGCGCGACGCACGGCACCGCGGGTCACGACCTCGATCCGGTCGATGCCCGGGCCGTTGATCGGGTAGGTCCGCTCAACGCCGACACCAAAGCTGATCTTGCGGACCGAGAAGGTCTCGCGCAGACCGTCACCCTGGCGGCGGATCACGACGCCCTGGAAGATCTGGACACGGGACCGGTTGCCCTCGACGACGCGGGCGTGCACCTTGACGGTGTCACCGGCCCGGAAGTCGGGAAGGTCGGTCCGCTTCGACTGGGCGTCAAGGGCGTCCAGGATGTTCATCGCTGCGTCCTCGTAAGGCTCACGGCGCACCGTCACTCGGTGCGCGGATGGGTGATTCTGATCCTCGGGTGGTGGTCGGCGGACCGACCCCGGTCGGGGACCCTCGTATCCGTCTGCGGGCGCGGACGGATACGGCAACCTCCCTACTTTGCCACATCCCCTGGCGGCAGATGAAATCCGGCCTGCTCCAGGGCCGCGATGTCCCGTTTGTCGAGCCGGTCGGCGGGCAGAGCGGCGAGCAGGTCCGGGCGCCGGGCGGCGGTCCGCAGCAGACCCTCCTCGCGCCGCCATCGCGCGATCTTGCCGTGGTCACCGGAGCGGAGCACCTCGGGCACGTCGTGCCCCCGCCAGCTCGGTGGCTTGGTGTAGATCGGCGCCTCCAGCAGCCCGTGGGCGTGCGACTCCTCGTCCAACGAGCCGGCGTTGCCCAGCACCCCGGGCAGAAGCCGGGTGACCGCCTCCACCATCACCAGGACCGCGACCTCGCCACCGAAGAGCACGTAGTCGCCGAGCGAGACCTCGGTGACAGGCATCCGGGTCGCGGCGTGCGCCAACACCCGCTGGTCGATCCCCTCGTACCGGCCGCAGGCGAAGAGCAGGTGCGACTCGGCGGCCAGCTCGTACGCCATGGCCTGGGTGAACGGGACACCGGCCGGCGACGGCACCAGCAGCCGGGGCGGCGGGGCCTCGGCCGGCGCGAGGGCGTCCAGCGCCGCACCCCACGGCTCGGGACGCATCACCATTCCCGGCCCGCCGCCGTAGGGGGTGTCGTCCACCGTGCGGTGCACGTCGTGCGTCCAGGTCCGCAGGTCGTGCACGGCAAGCTGGAGTACGCCGTTGGCGCGGGCCCGCCCGATCAGGGACAGGTCCAGCGGGGCGAAGTACTCGGGAAAGATCGACACGACGTCGACGCGCATGCGGGGTGGCCCTCTAGAGGTCGAGCAGCCCGGCTGGCGGGTCGACGATGACGCGTCCACCGGCCAGGTCGACCTCCGGAACGATCGCCCGGACGAACGGAATCAACGCGGTACGCCCCTCGGGGCGCCGCAGCACCAGAAGGTCGGAGGACGGCGCGTGGTCGATCCGGGCAACCTCGCCCAGTCGTTCACCCGCCGGGGTCACCACGGCCAGCCCGACCAACTGGTGGTCGTGGAACTCCTCCGGATCATCCGGCGGGGCCACGTCGGCGCTGTCCACCACGAGCAGGGTGCCGCGCAGCGCCTCGGCACCGTTGCGGTCGAGGACCCCCTCGAACGCGACAAGCATCCGACCCTGGTGGAAGCGGGATTCCTCGATGGTCAGCTCCGCCGGAACCCGGAACAGCACCCCGGGCTCACCCGCAGGAGCGGGCACGGCCCCCGATCCAGCGCCGTCCGTCGCAGGTGCGGAGGGCGGAACCGCCCCCGGCTCAGTGCGCAGCACAGTGCTGCGCGGGGCTGGGGTCGGGGGCGTCGCCCCCGGCTCAGTGCGCAGCACTGTGCCGGGGGCGAACCGTGCTTCGGGCTCGTCGGTCCGCACTTCCACGGTGACCTCACCGCGGATGCCGTGCGGCTTGCCGATCCTTCCGATGACGAGTTGCATCAGTACGAGTCGACGATGTCGACGCGTACTCCGCGCCCGCCGATGGAGCCGATCACCTGGCGCAGCGCCTTGGCGGTCCGGCCGGACCGCCCGATCACCGTGCCAAGGTCCTCGGGGTGAACGCGGACTTCGAGCCGCTTGCCCCGACGGGAATCGACCATCCGCACCCGGACGTCGTCCGGGTGCTCGACGATGCCCTTGACCAGGTGCTCCAACGCCGGACGCAGAGGCATGTCAGGCCTGCTCACCGGCGTCGGCAGCGGCAGCCGGGGCCTCAGCCTTCGGGGCCTCGGTCGCCGGAGCCTCAGCCTTCGGGGCCTCGGCAGCCTTGGCGGCCTTCTTGGCCGGCTTGGCCGGAGCCTCCGGGGTCAGCCCGGCGGCGGCCTTCGCCTCAGCCTCGTACGCTGCCTTGCGGTCGGCCT
Organism: Micromonospora sp. NPDC000316; assembly: GCF_042898885.1. Classification (NCBI taxonomy): domain Bacteria; kingdom Bacillati; phylum Actinomycetota; class Actinomycetes; order Micromonosporales; family Micromonosporaceae; genus Micromonospora; species Micromonospora sp. NPDC000316. The sequence goes on along the minus strand of NZ_JBIAZG010000005.1, from coordinate 166,198 downwards.
TCTCGGGGGCGACAAGCAGCGGCGGCGGGGCCGGCAGGCCCTTGTACTTCTGCCAGTCACCGGTCAGCTCCAGCAGCCGCTGCACCGCCTCGCTCGGCTGGGCGCCGACGGACAGCCAGTACTGGACCCGCTCGGACTTGACCTCGATGATCGAGGGGTCTTCCTTGGGCTGGTAAACCCCGACGAACTCGATCGCCCGGCCGTCGCGCTTGGTGCGCGAGTCGGCGATGACGATGCGGTACTGCGGGTTGCGGATCTTGCCCATCCGCAGGAGCCGGATCTTTACGGCCACAGTTGTTTCGCTCCTGTTGCGATCTCACCGGCCCGGTGCGGGCGGTGTGCATGGGTGAGCGCCGACCGGACCCGTGGGGTTGGGCCGGAGACAACTCGGTGGACTGGCGACGCGCCCGGGTTAGAGGGCGCCGGACGCGCGCCGGATACCAGCGACCCATTCTGCCAGATCCGCCGCCGATCTCTCACACCGGACCCGGACAGCGCGTCGCCGGTGACCAGGAACACCATCTCAGCGCACCGGCGGGCGATCCCAGCCGGGCGGAAGTTCATCCGGTACGTCCCATTCCGGCGGGGGTTGGAAGTCGCACCACGTGCCGTCGAACGGGAACGCGCCGGCCTCGGCGAGCGCGATCACCCGCTCCCCCTCGGCGCGGACCGCCTTCTCGTCGGTCACCCAGTAGTCGTCGCCGAAGGCGAGCCGCTCGACGAACTCGTCCTCGTCCTTCCACTCCCAGCTCAGGTCCGGGCGCACCACCACGTCGAGGTCCTGGTCCACCACGTCGACGCCGGCCACCGAGCCGTCGTCCCAGCGCACGCCGGGCTCCTCCAGGTTGACGTACCAGTGTGCGAACTGTCCCCGCGCGTCCCGGAACCACCAGACCGAATGCGCCGCCCCGGTGGGCAGGAACTTCAACAGCGGCGGCCCGTTCCAGCTGCTGTGCGCCAACCGGTACGTCGACGAGATCCACTGGGTGAACGGCATCGCCCGCATCCCCAGCCCCTCCGCGGTGACCTCGTGGGCCACCGGGGAATCCCGGGCGATCCAGACCAGCAGGCCACGCTCGTCGTCGCTGACCACCCGGCCCGGCCGGACCCATCCGATCCGGCCGTGCCGCACGTTGCGGTGCATGATCAGCCGACCCGGCGCGAAGCGCACGGCAAAACCTCCGGGGCTGTTTGCAGGGGCCCTTCCTCTACCGCAGACGATGGGAAGGTGCCCTTCCTAACACCTCAGTAGGCGCGGGCGAGGATCGCGACCAGGTCGGGCTCGTCCTCCGAGTCGGGGACCGAGCCGTCGGCGCGCACCAGACAGCGCACCGTGACGCCCTGGCCGTTGGCCTCGGCCTCGCCGGCCACGCCGACCGCCGACCACGGCACCCGGGCCCAGCCGGTCGCGGCGGCCTCGATCGCCTCGGCCAGGGTGGCCACCTCCACCGTGCGAGAGTCGCGGTTGGCAAGCGCCTGGTCGTGCAGCACCTGCTGGTCGGCCTCCAACGCGGCAAGCACCGCGGCCACCACGTCGGCCACCGGCGTCGGCGACTTCGACCCGTCCGTGCGGCGCACCACAGTCGCGTTGCCGACGGCCAGGTCACGGGGGCCGACCTCGACGCGTACCGGATAGCCACGCAGCTCGGCGTCGACGGCCCGCCGGCCGAACGCGGTGTCGGTCCGGTCGTCGAGCGCGACCCGGACACCGGCGTCGCGCAGGCTGTCGCGCAGCTTGGCCGCCGCCTCGGCGACACCCTCGCCATCCTTGACGATCATGATGTACGCCTGGATCGGGGCCAGCCTCGGCGGCACCCGCAGGCCATTGTCGTCACCGTGGGCCATGATCAGGCCGCCAAGCATCCGGGTCGACGTGCCCCAGGAGGTCGTCCACGCGTGCTCCCGGCCGCCCTCCTTGGCCGAGTAGCTGATGTCGAACGCCTTGGCGAAGTTCTGGCCCAGCTCGTGGCTGGTGCCCAACTGCAGCGCCTTGCCGTCGCCCATCATGCCTTCGCAGGTGTACGTGGCAGTCGCCCCGGCGAACCGCTCACGAGTGGTCTTCAGACCTACCACGACCGGGATGGCGAGCACGTTGACCATCAGGTCCTCGTACGCCTCGTGCAGGATCCGCCGCGCGTACGCCCGGGCGTCCTCACGTGTGGCGTGCGCGGTGTGCCCCTCCTGCCACAGGAACTCGCTGGTACGCAGGAAGATCCGCGGGCGCAGCTCCCACCGGACGACGTTCGCCCACTGGTTGAGCAGCAGCGGCAGGTCCCGGTACGAGTCGATCCACTTGGCCATGAACTCGCCGATGACCGTCTCGCTCGTCGGGCGCACCACCACCGGCTCGGCGAGCTGCTTGCCGCCACCGTGGGTGACCACCGCAAGCTCCGGCGAGAAGCCCTCGACGTGCTGGGCCTCACGCTTGAGGTAGCTCTCGGGGATGAAGAGCGGGAAGTACGCGTTCTCCGCGCCGGCCGCCTTGATCCGGGCGTCCATCTCGGTCTGCATACGCTCCCAGATGGCGTAGCCGGCCGGTCGGATGACCATGGTGCCGCGGACCGGGCCGTTGTCGGCCAGCTTCGCCTTGGCGATCAGGTCCTGGTACCAGCGGGGGAAGTCCTCCGCGCGGGGAGTGAGCACGCGTGCCATGACCGCACATCCTATGCGCCGTGCGGGGCACCACCGCGCCCGGGAGGCACTACGCCGCCGCGCGCCCGCGACACGGTCGTCCTGGGCTGATCGGAGGGGGCGATCGTAGACTTCGACCACAATGACTGAATCGACGCACCCGCCGCGGCAGCGACTGCGGGACACGATCGTGGACGCGGCCCGCTCGCGGACCATTGCCTCCGGCTGGGATGCGGTACGGATGGGCGGGGTGGCCACCGCGGCCGGGGTGAGCCGGCAGACCGTCTACAACGAGTTCGGCAGCAAGGCCGGGCTGGCCGAGGCGCTCGCCCGGCGTGAGGTGGACCGGTTCGTCGGCGATGTCCGGGCCGCGCTCGTCGCGCACGGCTCCGACGTCCGGGCCGGCGCGTACGCGGCGATCTCGCACACCCTCGCCACGGCGGCGGACAACCCGCTGGTCAAGACGATCCTGACAAGCGCCCGGGGCGGCTCGGACGAGTTGCTGCCGTACCTGACCACCCGCGCCGAGGTGGTGCTCAGCGAGGCGTCCGGCGCGCTGATCGAGTGGGCCGACGGCCAGCTGCCCGGCGCGGACCGGGCGGCTCTGACCTTCGCCGCCGACACGATCGTCCGGCTCGTGGTGAGTCACATCGTGCTTCCCCGCTCCCCGATCGACCAGACCGCCTCGGCCCTGACCGACCTGGCCCTACGCCTCTTCGCCGCCGCCGCCCGCCCACCCCACTGACCCCGCCGCGCCCCGGCCCCGCGCCGCGCAACGCGTCCAAGATCGTCGCAACATCGGGGATATTGCTGCCTCCGGCGCCCGGGAGACAGCAACATCCCCGATGTTGTGTGGATCTTGGGGCATGGCGGGTGCCTGCGGGGTAGGCGGGTTGGGTCAGCGGACGACGCGTCCGCGCAGGATCGTGCGGGACGGTGCCCGCACCACGCGCAGGTCGCGGCGGGGGTCCTCCGGGTAGACGGTCAGGTCGGCGAGGCCGCCCTCGACCAGGCCGGGGAAGCCGAGCCACTCCCGGGCGCCCCAGGAGGCGGCGGCGAGGACGTCGATCGCCGACATTCCGGCCTGCTCGTGCAGCAGCAGCATCTCCTCGGCGGCGAGCCCGTGGTCGATGCCGCCGCCAGCGTCGGTGCCCACGTAGATCGGCACGCCCGCCTCGTGTGCCGCCCGCACCACCTCGGGAAAGCGGTCGCGCAACGAGAGCATGTGCTCGGCGTATCCGGGGAACTTGGCCTGCGCCTGTTCGGCGATGCCCCCGAAGGTGGCGATGTTGATCATCGTGGGGACCAGCGCGGTGCCCTGGCGGGCCATCTCGTCGATCAGGTCGAGGCTCAGCCCGGTGCCGTGCTCGACCGAGTCCACCCCGGCCCTCACCATGATCTCCACAGCGGACTCGGAGAAGGTGTGCACGGCGGCGCGTACCCCTGCGTCGTGTGCGGCCCGTACGGCGGCGGTGAGGGTGTCGGCGTCCCAGGCCGGCGCCAGGTCACCCACGCCCCTGTCGATCCAGTCGCCGACCAGCTTGACCCAGCCGTTGCCGGCCCGTGCCTGCGCGGCCACCGTCGCGGCCACCTCTGCCGCGCCGACCTCCACGCCGATGTCGCGCAGGTAGCGCTTGGGTGGCGCGACATGCTGGCCCGCGCGGGCCAGTCGCGGCAGGTCGGGCTCGTCGTCCAACTCGGCGTACGGGTACGGCGAACCCGCGTCGCGGATGGCCAGCACCCCGGCGTCCCGGTCGGTGCGGGCCAGCGTGCGGGCCTGGTCGAGGGAGGTGATCGGGGTGCCGCCACGGGCGATGCCGATGTGGCAGTGCGCGTCGACGAGCCCCGGCAGGACGAAGCCGCCGTCGACCACCGTCTCCGCCCCGGGCACCGGGGTGAAGGTCACCCGGTCGTCGACCAGCCAGAGATCGCGAACCTCGTCGTCGGGGAGCAGGACACCGCGCACGTGAAGAGCCATGTGCACAGTCCTACCTGATCACTCGCCGTCGGGGGAGAGCAGGTCGTTCTTCCGGGCGGTCAGGGCCGGCAGGTCCACCGAGACCTTCCACGGTCGCTCGGTGACGAACAGGTCCTCGGTGTGCGCGACCTGCTCGTACTCGCGGTTCGCCCCGAGGGCGTACTCGGTGAGCGTGAGACGCTCCTGGGTCGGGTCGAGCACCCAGTAGGACCGGATGCCGGCGTGCGCGTAGGCCTTGGCCTTGTCGTACATGTCGCGGAAGGTGGAGGTCGACGACACCACCTCCACGGCGAGTAGGGCGTCCTCGACCGGGACGGGTGACCGCCCGGCGTGCGTGCGGCGGATGACGACCACGTCGGGGTGCGGCTCGTTGCGTCTGTCGACCCGCATCGACAGGTCGATGCTGACCAGATATTCGGGCGGGCAGTTGACCCGAAGCGCGAGCAGCAGTTCGACACACAACTCTTGGTGCACGGCAGTTGGCGACGGCACGATCAACCTTCCGTTGATCAGTTCGTACGGAAGGTCCTTGGGCAGATCACCCAGGTCGTCGACCGTCCACTCGTGCCGCTCCGGCAGGATCGGGGCCGCGGTCATGACATCTCCTTCCAGGGGGCGACGTCACCCTATGAGCTGGAAACGTCGCCTCCCGTCACCGACACGCTAGCGGGGGCCCTTGTCGCCGCCCTTGCCGAGCTTGTTGAAGTCGATCTTCGGCAGCTTGAAGCCGGGCGGCAGGCCCTGGCCACCAGCGAGGTCGTTCGGGTCCATCCCCGGCGGGAGCTGCGGCATGCCACCCGGGAACCCGCCGGGCATTCCGGCCCCGGTGCGCGGACGACCGCCACCCTTCGTGCCCTTGCGCTTGTTCTTGGGGGACTTGGTCGCCTTGCGCCGGCCACCGCCGGGCAGGCCCATCATGCCGCCCATCTGCTTCATCATCTTCTGCGCGTCGGCGAAGCGGTTGAGCAGCTGGTTGACGTCCATCACCGTGACTCCGGAGCCGTTGGCGATGCGCGCCCGGCGGGAGCCGTTGATGATCTTCGGGTTGGTCCGCTCGCCCGGGGTCATCGACCTGATGATCGCGGTGACCCGGTCGAAGTGGCTGTCGTCCAGCTCGGAGAGCTGGTCCTTCATCTGCCCCATGCCCGGCATCATGGCCAGCACGTTGGCGATCGGCCCCATCCGCCGCACCGCGATGAGCTGGTCGAGGAAGTCGTCAAGGGTGAACTGCTCACCGCCCATCAGCTTGGCGGTCATCTTCTCCTTCTGATCGGAGTCGAAGGCCTGCTCGGCCTGCTCGATCAGAGTGAGGACGTCGCCCATGCCGAGGATCCGGCTGGCCATCCGGTCGGGGTGGAAGACGTCGAAGTCCTCCAGCTTCTCGCCTGTGGAGGCGAAGAGGATCGGCTGCCCGGTGACCTCGCGGACGGACAGCGCGGCACCACCACGGGCGTCACCGTCGAGCTTGGACAGCACCACGCCCGTGATGCCGACGCCGTCGCGGAAGGCCTCGGCGGTGCGGACGGCGTCCTGACCGACCATCGCGTCGATGACGAAGATGACCTCGTCCGGCTGGACCGCGTCACGGATGTCGGCGGCCTGCTGCATCATCTCGGCGTCGATGCCGAGTCGGCCGGCGGTGTCGACGATGACGATGTCGCGGGCTGCCCGCTTCGCGTGCTCGATCGAGGCGCGGGCCACCTGCACGGGGTCACCGGTGCCGTTGCCGGGCTCCGGGGCGTACACCTCGACGCCGGCCCGGCCACCGAGCACCTGGAGCTGCCCGACGGCGTTGGGGCGCTGGAGGTCGGCGGCGACCAGCAGCGGCTGGTGCCCCTGGCTCTTAAGCCAGCGGGCCAGCTTGCCGGCCAGGGTGGTCTTACCGGAACCCTGGAGACCGGCCAGCATGATCACCGTCGGCGGGTGCTTGGCGAACTGGAGCCGTCGCCCCTCGCCGCCGAGCACGTTGATCAGCTCTTCGTTGACGATCTTGATGATCTGCTGGGCCGGGTTGAGCGCCTGGGAGACCTCGGCGCTGCGCGCACGCTCCTTGACGGCCGCGATGAAGCCCTTGACCACCGGCAACGCGACGTCCGCCTCCAGCAGCGCGAGGCGGATCTCGCGCGCGGTGGCGTCGATGTCGGCGTCGGTGAGCCGCCCCTTGCCGCGGAGCTTGGTGAAGATCCCGGACAGGCGGTCACTCAAGGTGTCAAACACGCGAACATCCCGTTTGTCAGTGTTCCGGCGGGCACAACCCGGCCGGCACTGCGGAGTCCGGCCACCGCTAGGGTAACCGGCCCACCGCACGGCCGCTGTCGCCCGGCCCGGCCCGCGTCCCGGAGGGCTCTGGCCGGCCCGTGCTCGGCCGCCCGCGCTCTGGACGGTGGGTTGTGCGGCGGCTGCCGTCCGCCCCCTCGCGGCACCGGACGCTCCTGTGAGCGTGATGCCACAGCGGCATCTAGATGCCGCTGTGGCATCACGCTCACAGAGACATGACAGGGGTCAGGCGGTCCCACCGCGGCGTCGGCAGCTACGCTGCGCTGCTGCCCGAGCAGGACCGCCCAGATCAGCCTGCCGAGCCCGCATCCCTTGGACGCCCCGCACCTTTGCGGGTGCCGAATATCTGTCGCGGGTTGCAGTCGGGCCGGGAGAGTTACACGGCGGCCAGGACCGCGGCCTCCAGGCGGGCTCGGGTGGCGTCGTCCGGCCAGCCGCCGACCAGATAGAAGGCGTCCACCACGTCGGCGCCGAGGGTGGAGATGCGGGCGGCGCGGACCAGTGCGCCCGCCTCGTCGAGCGCGCAGGTGACCCGGTAGAGCAGCCCGGCAGCGTCGGCCGCGCGGAGTTCGAGCAGCACGGCGTCGGTGGCCGCCTCGCGGTGCCAGACGACCCGGGGTGCCGCGCCGCCGCCCCGGGCGGCGAGCGCACGGCCGCGCAGCCGCTGGGTGACCGACACGTCGCCGGCGACCGCCCTGCTCAGGTCGGCGCGGAGCGGAACCGGGTCCGGCGGCAGACCGTAGCGGGGTTGCACCCGGCACTCGACCAGGGCCCGGCCGTCGACCACCGAGGCGTCCGCGGAGATCACTTCCAGCCGGTGCAGGGCCAGGCAACCGGCCACCGTGGCGAGCAGGCCACGCCGGTCCGCCGCGGCCACCGCCACTCGGTCACCGGTCAGGTGTACGACAGGCAGCGGCCCGTCCAGCAGCGCCGGGTCCGGAGCGGGCGGTTCGGGGAGTACGCCGGTGTCCAGTGCGGTGCGGACCCGGGCGACCAACTCGGCGACGAGCCTGCCCTTCCAGTCCGACCAGGCTGCCGGGCCGGTGGCTGCCGCGTCCGCGCGGACCAGCGCGTGCAGCAGGTCGAGGGTGCCGGTGTCGCCCACCGCCTCGGCCACCGACGCGATGGTGACCGGGTCGGCGAGGTCCCGGCGGGTGGCCACGTCGGGCAGCAGCAGATGCAGCCGGACCAGCCTGCCGATCAGCGCGACCTCCGGGGCGGGCAGGCCGATCCTGGTCGCCACCGCCTCGGCGAGCGGCACACCGACGGTGCTGTGGTCGCCGGGAAGGCCCTTGCCGATGTCGTGCAGCAGCGCGCCGAGCAGCAGCAGGTCGGGGCGCTCCACCTCGCGGGTGTGCCGGCTGGCCTCGTTGGCGGCCTGCACGAGGTGCCGGTCGAGGGTGTAGCGGTGCACCGGGTTGTGCTGGGGCAGGCTGCGCAGCCGGGTCCACTCGGGCAGCCAGCCGTCGACAAGCCCGTACCTGTCGCAGGTCTCCCAGGCCGGCACGAGGCCGGGACCGGCGCCGAGCAGGGTGGTGAGCGCGGCCCGGGCCTCGGCCGGCCACGGCGCGGGCAGCGGCGGGCAGTACGCGGCCAGCCACTCGCAAGTGGCCCGGGCGATCGGCAGCCGGGTCGCGGCCGCCGCAGCGGCCACCCGCAGCGACAGGCTCGGGTCGGGGCGTGCGCCGATGGCCGTGCGGGCAAGCACCAGCTCGCCGTCGTGCTCGACCACGTCGCGGGCCACCGGGCGGCGGACGGGTCGACCGTTGCCGCCTCGGGACCGGCCGGAACGCAGCCGGTCGGCGGCCCGGAAGGCGTCGTCCAGGGCGTGACTAACCGTGCGGGCGTCCCCGGCGACGCGCCGCAGGAGTGCGTCGCCGTCGTCGAGTGCGAGGAGCGCGGCAACGCCGTCGCGTTCCTGGGCGACAAGCCGGTCGACCCGGCGGCCGACCTGCTGGTGCAGGGCGTCCCGGGTGTCCAGCAGGCGCAGGTGGGCGGCGCGGACAGCGGGTCGCAGCGCGTCGGTGATTCCGGCGGCGGAGATGGCGCGCAGCAGCCCCACGTCCCGCAGCCCGCCGGCGGCCTCCTTGAGGTCACCCTCGAGCAGGAAGGCGAGTTCGCCGTGCGCCTGCCAGCGGGCGGCGGTGACCTCCCGCAGGCCCACCAACTGACGGACGGCGGTGCGTCGCCAGTGGTCGGCGGCGGTGCTGACAAGCGCGTCCGCAAGCGCCGCGTCGCCGGCCACCAGCCGGGCGTCGAGCAGCCCGAGGGCGACCTTCACGTCGTCCTGGGCCACCGAGAGAGCTTCGGAGACGGTACGCACCGAGTGGTCCAGCCGCAGGCCGGCGTCCCAGATCGGGTACCAGACCGAGGCGGCCAACTCGTCGGTGCCGGGCACGCCGGCGTGCAGCAGCACCAGGTCGAGGTCGCCGTACGGGGCGCACTGCCGCCGGCCCAGCCCACCCACGGCGATCAGCGCGACCCCCTCACGCGCGGGCAGCAACCCGCGCAGGAAGTTGTCGTACGCCGCCGCTCGCGCCTGCCGGGCGGGCTCGCCGATGCCTCCCGGAACGCCGACGACCTCGTTGATCAAGAGGTTCGCGCCACCGTCGGCCGCTGACGCGCTCCCCTTGATCAACGAGGTCATGTCTGTCGTTTCCGGATCAGAGGGCGTCGAGGCCGCGCTCGCCGGTACGCACCCGGACGACCTCCTCGACACCTGTGACCCAGACCTTGCCATCGCCGATCTTGCCCGTGCGGGCCGCACCGACGATCGCGTCCACGATCTTTTCCACGTCGATCTCGTCGGTGAGCACCTCAACCCGGATCTTGGGCAGGAACTCGACCGTGTACTCGGCACCCCGGTAGACCTCGGTGTGCCCCTTCTGCCGTCCGTACCCCTGCACCTCGCTGACGGTCAACCCGGCCACCCCGAGGGCGTGCAGAGCTTCCTTCACCGCGTCCAGTTGGTACGGCTTGATGACCGCGGTCACCAGCTTCATGTCCAACCCCTCCATCCCAGGAACGTTAACCGGCGACCTTCTCGCTGACCGGCGCGGAGGAGTCCGCTTCCGGCGTGGCACCGCTCGTCGCGCCGCCACCAGGGGTGCCGATGCCGGCCATCGCGAACGCGCTGCCCGTGCCGCCACCTGACGGAGACAGGTCGTAGCCGCTCTCGGCGTGCTCGGCGATGTCGATGCCGTCGACCTCGGCCTCACCCTTGACGCGGAAGCCGATCGTCTTCTCGATGGCGAAGGCCAGCACCCAGGCGATGGCGAACGACCAGACGGTGACGATCAGACCGGCGAGGGCCTGCCGCCCGAGCTGGGTCACGCCGCCGCCGTAGAACAGGCCGTCGGAGGCACCCACCACGTCGCTGATCGCGGCGTTGACGGAGTTGGTGGCGAACAGGCCCAGCCAGAGCGAGCCGATCCAGCCGCCGACGAAGTGCACGCCGACCACGTCGAGGGAGTCGTCGTAGCCGAGCTTGTACTTGAGGCTGACCGCCACGGCGCACACCGCACCGGCGACGATGCCGAGCAGCACGGCCGCCCAGGGTGCGATGAAGCCACAGGCCGGGGTGATGGCGACCAGACCGGCCACAGCGCCGGAGGAGGCACCGACCATCGTCGGCTTCCGGTCCTTGATCCACTCGACAACGATCCAGCCGAGCACCGCCGCCGCCGTGGCGAGCTGGGTGTTGATGAAGGCGAGCGCGGCGACCGAGTCGACGGTCAGCTCCGAGCCGGCGTTGAACCCGAACCAGCCGAACCACAGCAGACCAGCGCCGAGCGCGACAAGCGGGATGTTGTGCGGCTTCATGCCCTCCCGCGGCCAGCCCAGCCGCTTGCCGAGCACCAGAGCCACGGCCAGGGCTGCCGCACCGGCGTTGATGTGCACCGCGGTGCCACCGGCGAAGTCCAGCGCGTGGATGTCACCGCCGATGATGCCGCCGCCCCACACCCAGTGGGCGACGGGGAAGTAGACAAGGGTGGCCCAGCCGAAGGCGAACAGCAGCCAGCCGGCGAACTTGGCCCGGTCGGCGATGGCACCGCTGATCAGCGCGACGGTGATCACCGCGAAGACCATCTGGAAGGCCATGAACACGTAGAGCGGAACCCCGATGCCGCTGGGGTTCTCGGCCGTGGCACCCCACAGGTCGGTCTCGGCGAGGAAGGTCTTGGTGCCGAGGTACGCGCCCGGGTCGCCCCAGAATCCGTTCACGTCGGTCCCGAAGGCGACGCTGAAACCGTAGAACCACCACAGAATAGAGATGAGCCCGATGGCGGAGAAGCTCATCATCATCATGTTGAGCACGCCCTTGGACCGGTTGAGGCCGCCGTAGAACAGCGCCAGTCCGGGGGTCATGAGCAGCACGAGCGCTGTCGAAACCAGCAGCCAAACGGTATTGGCGCCGTCGATCGTCGGTGCTTCAGGCACGCTGGCCTCCTAAAAGGTGAAGTCCTCCTTCGCGGCTTTCCGGGGCAGCGTCGCCCGTAGGCCGGTTGCGCGGAAGCTTCGCGGCCGGCTGTTTCACGCAGGGTCCCATGCGGGTTTCCGTTTGGTGACGGGTTGTTTCGTACGTGTCACGGAGTCTGCACAGTCGTCGGCATGGACGGTGGTGGATCGGCCGGACGGCGGATGTCGATAGCCGACCGGCGACACCCATCGACCGGCGCGACCGCCGAGACCGGCCGGGCATCGACGGGCCGGCACTCGACGGTTGACGCTCAGCGGAGCGCGTTCTCCAGGGCGTGCCGCTCGTAGTCGAGCAGCCGCAGGTCGCGCATCGGCCGGCGCAGGTGCCCCTTGTGCACGATCCGGACGAACGCTGGCTCACCGGCCGCGGCCATCCGGCGGATGCCCTCGACGTGGTCCACGATCCGCTTGCGGATGGTCCGGATCAGCCGGTGCCGGTCGCGGGGGATCAGCCCGTACGCGTCGGCGAAGAGCCGCAGCCGGCGCGGCCGGTCCGGACGCTTCCAGCCCAGCGTGATCGAGTCCCGGTCGGCGAAGATCGGAACCCAGGTCCACGCCGCGTACGCCACGTCGTAGATCCGGGCGCCGGGTGAGGCGAGGTCGAAGTCGATCAACCCGAGGGTGCCGTCCGGCCGCCAGATCACGTTGTGCGGCGCGGCGTCGTGGTGGCAGATCACCTCGGTGTCCGGCGGTGGGGGGCCGAACGAGCGCCAGACCGCCGTCGGTGGCGGGGTGAAGCCGTACTGCGCGTCGTGGAACATCCGCAGCATGGTGGCGACGGTGACCAGCGCCTCGTCGGTGACCCAGTGCGGGGCCAGCGGATATTCTCCGCACTCCCCCTCCAGGTACGACAGCACCTCACGGTTGCGTTCGTCCATGCCGAGCGCCCGGGGCGCGCCGGTGAACCCGACGTACTCCAGGTGGCGCAGCAGGGCGTGCACGGACGGGGTCCACGGCCCGGCGTTGCGGCGGACCGTGTCCCCGACGCGGACAACGGTGCTCACGTTGCCGCCGTGCAGCGGGATCTCCTGCGAAGTCACGTACGGTCTCCCGAGGCGCTGCGAAGGGTGGCCGGGGTCGCGCCAGCCCGCGTACGCGCGGTTGTCACTGGACACCCGAGACTACGCGTCCCGTCCGGCGGGTTCGGTCCCCAGCAACGCGTCGACGAACTGCGCCGGGTCGAACGGGGCGAGGTCGTCCTTGCCTTCGCCGAGCCCGACGAGCTTCACCGGGATGCCGAGTTTGCGCTGCACGGCGATCACGATGCCGCCCTTCGCGGTGCCGTCGAGCTTGGTGAGCACCACGCCTGTCACGTTGACGACCTCGGTGAAGACCCGGGCCTGTTCCAGGCCGTTCTGGCCGGTTGTGGCGTCGAGGATGAGCAGTGTCTCGTCGATCGGGCCCTGCTTCTCGACCACCCGCTTGACCTTGCCCAGCTCGTCCATGAGGCCGACCTTGTTCTGGAGGCGGCCGGCGGTGTCGATGAGCACGGTGTCCACGCCGGTGTCGATGCCGCGCTTGACCGCGTCGAAGGCGACGCTTGCCGGGTCGGCGGCCTCGGGCCCGCGGACCGTCTCGGCGCCGACGCGCGAGCCCCAGGTCTGCAACTGGTCGGCGGCGGCCGCCCGGAAGGTGTCCGCAGCGCCGAGCAGGACGGTGCGGCCGTCGGCGACAAGCACCCGGGCGATCTTGCCGCAGGTGGTGGTCTTGCCGGCACCGTTGACCCCGACGACAAGCACCACAGCCGGCACGCCGTCCTTCGGTGCGGTCCGCAACGACCGGTCCAGACTCGGGTCGAGCGCGTTGACCAGCTCGGCAGCGAGCAGCGCACGCAGTTCCGAGGCCGAGCGGGTGCCCAGCACACGAGTCTGCTCGCGCAGCCTGTCGACGATGTCCCGGGTCGCGTCGACGCCGACGTCGGCGGTGATCAGGCTGTCCTCGATCTCCTCCCACACGTCCTCGTCGAGGTGGTCGCGGGCGAGCAGGCCGAGCAGGCCCTTGCCGAACACGTTCTGCGATCGGGACAGCCGGGAGCGGAGTCGGACGAGCCGTCCGGCGGTCGGCTCGGGCACCTCGACGGTGGGCGCGGGAGCCTCGAGCACGGGCGGCGGCTCGACCAGGACGCCCGTGGACAGATCGGACTCCGGTGCCTCGACCGGCGGGCCGGCAAGATCCTCCTCGGCGCGGGTGTCGACCTCGGTGCGCGGCAACGGAGGCTCGGGCCGCCGCCGCAACCGGGGCACGACCAGCCCGACTGTGCCGGCGATCAACACACCGAGCAGGACCAGAGCGAGGACGAGATATTCGGCCATGCCGGAATCCTGTCAGATGCCGGCGGCGGCGTCCCAGCCACCGCACCCGGACGCTTTCACGAACCGGCGGTAGGCTCGGCCGCATGCCCGCCGCACACCTCCTGATCGGCCCTCTGCTGCGGCGCGTGGTGGACACCCGGGCGACGATCTGGGTGGAGACGGCGGCGCCCGCCGTGGTCACCGTCCGCACCGCCGACGGCGCCACCGGCACCGCACCCACCTTCTCGGCGTACGACCACCACTACGCGCTCGTCGTGGTGGAGGGGCTCACGCCGGACAGCACGACCACCTACGAGGTGCTTGTCGACGACGAGGTCGTCTGGCCGGTGCCGAGCACCGGCTTCCCGCCGAGCGTGATCCGCACCCGGGCGGCCGACGACCGGGACCAGCCGGTAAACCTGATCTTCGGCTCGTGCCGGGAGACGACCCAGCACGCCACCACCCGCAAGCTGCCGCCGGACGCGCTCGACGCGTACGCCCGGCGGTTGATGGCCGACCCGGAGTCGAACCCGCCGCCGGACCTGCTGGTGCTGCTCGGCGACCAGGTCTACGCCGATGTGACCTCGCCTACGGTGCGTCGGCTGCTGCGGCGACGCCGGCGGCGGCCGAAGGGCGCGCCTGCCGACCAGGTGGTGAGCTTCGACGAGTACACCAAGCTCTACCTGGAGTCCTGGCGCGATCCGGAGATCCGTTGGCTGCTCTCTACGGTGCCGAGCGTGATGATCTTCGACGACCACGAGATCATCGACGACTGGAACACCTCCGCGTCGTGGCGGGCCGAGGTGCGCGAGGAGCCGTGGTGGGCCGAGCGGATCGGCAGCGGGCTCGCCTCCTACTGGGTCTACCAGCACCTGGGCAACCTCTCCCCCGACGAGATCGCCGCCGACCCGGTCTTCGCGAAGGTCTCGGCCGCCGAGGACGCCACGGGTGTGCTCCGCGAGTTCGGGCACCGGGTCGACAAGGAGTCCGACCTGGCGCACGACACCGAGCGCTGGCGCACAGTGCAATACCAGTGGAGCTACGCGCTCGACCTGGGCCGGACCCGGCTGGTCATGCTCGACAACCGGTGCAGCCGCGTGCTCGAGCCGGGCAGCCGGGCGATGCTGCCGCCCGGTGAGTGGTCCTGGTTTCTCGACCAGGCGCACGGGATCTACGACCACCTGGTGGTCGGCAGTTCGCTGCCCTGGCTGCTGCCGCAGGGCATCCACCACATCGAGTCGTGGAACGAGAAGCTTGCCGACTCGCGCCGGCCGTGGGTGGCCCGCGGGGCGGAGAAGCTGCGCCGGGCACTGGATCTGGAGCACTGGGCGGCCTTCCGGCGTTCCTTCGAGGGGCTCGCGGAGACCTTCGCCCGGATCGGCACGGGCACGCCACAGCAGTCCGGCGCGCGGGTCGGCGCCGGTCCGGCGTACGCCCCACCGGCGTCGATAAGCGTGCTCTCCGGCGACGTGCACCACTCGTACGTGGCAAAGGCCCGGTTCGCCGATCCTTCGGTGGTCACTCCTGTGCACCAGCTCACCTGCTCGCCGATCCACAACCAGGTGCCGGCCGGGATGCGTCCGCTGATGCGTCTGGGCTGGTCGTCCGGTCCGGCGGGGGCCACTCGGGCGCTGGCCCGCTCGGCAGGCGTCCGGCGGCCCGGGGTGCGCTGGCGCAAGCTGGCCGGGCCGTACTTCGGCAACGCCGTCGGCACCCTTACCCATCAGGGCCGCCGGGCCGAGGTGACGATCGAGGGCACCACGGGCGAGGGTCAGCTACGCCGGGTGATGAACCGCCGCCTCTCCAGCGACGGCTGATGCGGCCCCACCGTAGTCTCTAGCGCGTGGACGAGCACCTTCCGGAGCCGATTCGGGCAGTCGAGCACGAGTTGACCGCACTGCTGCGTCGGGGGCGGGCAGTTTCCTGGGAAATCGCCCGGGAGGTACACCCGAATCTCGAGCCGAACACGTACGGGCTGCTGCTCTGGCTTCGGCGCAGCGGGTCGATCCGGTTGACCGAGTTGGCGGCGCGGCTCGGTGTGGGCAAGGGCACGTTGAGCCGGCAGATCAACGGGCTGGAGGCGCTGGGTCTGGTCCACCGCGACCCCGATCCGAGTGACCGGCGGGCCGCGCAGATCAGGTTCACCGAGGAGGGCCAGCGCCGGTTCGATGCCGCGCGGGCCGCCCGGGTGGGAGAGTTCCTGCGCACCCTTGACGACTGGCCGGCGCGGGACGTCGAGGAGTTCGCTCGGCTGCTCGGCCGGTTCAACGACTCCTGGAAGTAACTCCGGTGATTGGGGAATGTCGCCGACGTCCGGCCAGTTGTTGCTTGAGGCAACCAAGCCATGCGTCAGGCACCTCCGGCGAGGCCCCGACAGGCGAGCCCCGGAGACCCCCTACTCCGCACGGAGGCAGCAACGATGAGCCAGGCGACAGCGCCGACCCAGGCGCCCGCCGTCGACATGACCCACCGGCAGATCCTGGAAGCCCTCTCCGGCCTGCTGCTGGGCATGTTCGTCGCGATTCTCTCCTCCACGGTGGTCTCGAACGCGCTGCCGCGGATCATCACCGAGCTGCACGGCGGCCAGTCCGCGTACACCTGGGTGGTCACCTCCGCCCTGCTCGCGACCACCGCAACCACCCCAATCTGGGGCAAACTGGCCGATCTGACCAATAAGAAGACACTTGTCCAGTTGTCGCTGGTGATCTACGTGCTCGGCTCGGTGCTCGCCGGAGCGGCGCAGGGCACCGCTGAGCTGATCGCGTGCCGGGTGCTCCAGGGCGTCGGCGCCGGCGGCCTCACCGCGCTGGCCCAGGTGATCATGGCGACCATGATCGCGCCGCGTGAGCGGGGCCGCTACAGCGGCTACCTCGGCGCCGTGATGGCCGTCGGCACCATCGGCGGCCCGCTGATCGGTGGCGTGATCGTCGACACCTCGTGGCTCGGCTGGCGCTGGTGCTTCTACGTCGGTGTGCCGTTCGCCATCGCCGCGCTCGTCGTCCTCCAGAAGACCCTGCGCCTGCCGGTGGTCAAGCGGAAGGCCGAGATCGACTGGTGGGGCGCCACGCTGATCACGGCTGCCGTCTCGGTGCTGCTGATCTGGGTCTCGCTGGCCGGCGACACGTTCGCCTGGGCCTCCTGGCAGAGCACCGCGATGGTGGTCGGCGCCCTCGTGCTCGCCGCGCTGGCGATCCGGGCGGAGACCCGGGCCTCCGAGCCGATGATCCCGCCACGGCTGTTCCGCAACCGCACGATCGTGCTGGCCGTCGTCGCCAGCATCGCGGTCGGCGTCGGCATGTTCGGGGCCTCGGTCTTCCTGGGCCAGTACTTCCAGATCAGCCGCGGCCAGAGCCCGACCATGTCCGGCCTGATGACCCTGCCGATGATCCTCGGCCTGCTGGTCTCTTCGACGCTCAGCGGCCGGATCATCACCCGTACCGGCCGCTGGAAGCGGTTCCTGGTGGTCGGCACGGCGCTGCTCACCGCAGGCTTCGCGCTGATGGGCACCCTGCGGGCCGACACCAGCTTCACACTGCTCGCCGTCTACATGGCGCTCATCGGCATCGGCCTCGGCATGACAATGCAGAACCTGGTCCTCGCCGTGCAGAACACCGTCGACCCGCGTGAGCTCGGTGCGGCCAGCTCGGTGGTGGCGTTCTTCCGCAGCCTCGGCGGCGCGATAGGTGTCTCCGTGCTCGGCGCGGTGCTCGCCCACAAGGTCAAGGACTACACGGCCTCCGGCCTGTCCCAACTCGGCATCCCCGCGTCCAGCTCCGGCAGCGGCGGGAGCCTGCCCGACGTGCACACCCTGCCCGGCCCGATCCGGTTCGTGGTGGAGAGCGCGTACGGCCACGGTGCCGGCGACATCTTCCTGGCGGCCGCCCCCTTCGCGCTTGTCGCGCTGATCGCGGTGATCTTCATCAAGGAGGTGCCGCTGCGGCAGCACAACAGCTCCCCGACCACCGACAGGGTCCAGCCGGAGCCGAGCGTGGTCCCGACCAGCGAGCAGAGGTGACGGCATGAGCCTGGGAGCACCGGACCGTGAGGAATTCGGCCCCCGAACCCGTCCGCTTCCCTTCGAGCGGGGCACCGACGGGCCCCGGGTCGTCCTGGTCGGCATCGACGGCACCCGCACCTCCGAGCGGGCCGGCGCGTACGCCGCCGGGCTGGCCCGCCGGCAGGGCGCCGCCCTCGTGGTGGTCTTCGTCAGCTCGTCGAGCGGGCTGACCGCCCTGGTGCCCGGGATGGACGCCGCAGCAGTCCAGCGCACCCACGACGAGTTGGCCGACGAGCTGCGTCGCGAGTGCCGGCGCGGAGCCGAGGAGTGGAAGCTCCCGGTGACCTTCCTGTGCCGGCGCGGCGACGCGTACGCCGAGCTGTGCGCGGCTGCCGACGAGTGCCAGGCCGACATGGTCGTGGTGGGCGCCTCCGAGCAGGCCGGTCACCGGCTGGTCGGCTCGGTCGCCACCCGCCTCGTGCGCACCGGACGCTGGCCCGTCGTCGTGGTGCCCTGAAACTCGGTCGCGGCTGTCGTACCCGAGCCGCAGTATGGCCCGATGACGACATGGAAAGCACCGGAGATCGACCGCCGCCACGAGCCCCTGGTCGCTGACGAGCGCACCATGCTGGAGGGCTGGCTCGACTACCACCGCGACACCCTGCTGCACAAGTGCGCCGGCCTGACCGCCGAGCAGTTACGCACGGCGAGCGTCGAGCCGTCCGACCTGAGCCTTCTCGGGTTGGTCCTGCACATGACCGACGTCGAGCGGTCCTGGTTCCGCCAGCGCTTTGCCGGCCAGGACCTGCCCGACCTCTTCGACTACGACAACGACAACGACGCCGACTTCCACGCCGCGGCCGTCGCCGACGCGGAAGCCGCCCTCGCCGCCTTCCGCACCGAGGTCGACCTGGCCCGGAAGGCGACCGAGGGGCGCTCGCTCGACGACACGTTCACGCTCACCCGTAGCGACGGGCACCGCACCTTCAGCCTGCGCTGGGTCTACGTGCACATGATCGAGGAGTACGCCCGGCACAACGGGCACGCCGACCTGATCCGGGAACGCATCGACGGCGTCACAGGCGACTGAGCGGCGCTCAGTAGTCCAGGGCCGCCCGCAGGTAGCGCAGGTCGGCGTGGCCGCCCCAGCGGTGCGCCGACAGTCCGGCCGCGCGGGCGCCCCGGATCGCCCAGTCCTCGTCGTCGACGAAGAGCACCTTTGCCGGCAGGGTGCCCAGCGCCGCGCAGGCCGCCTGGAAGTACTCCGGTGCCGGCTTGTGCACGCCGAGCGTGGAGGAGTTGACCACCACGTCCAGCTCACCGGTCAGGCCGAGCGCGGCGAGGTCGGCGTCGAGCAGGTCGGTGGCGTTCGTGGCCAGGCCGACCCGGATCCCTGCGGCGCGCACCTCTCGGACGAAGTCGAGCACCGTGGTGTCTACCTCACCCCGGTAGCGCTGCCACTGCTGCACCGCGGCCAGGGCCTGGTCGGGGCCACCGGCCGGTTCGGTGAGCGCGTCGGCCACGCTGCTCATCCAGTCGGCGTGGCTGACCTGGCCGGTGAGCACCGGTTGGAGCCGCCCCCACTGCATCGCGATCTCGCTGAGCACGCCGTCGGCCAGGCCGTACTCCCGCTCCACCCCGGCGGCGACCGCCGGGTCGAACCGGCGCAGTACGCCGTCCAGATCCAGCAGGAGCGCCGTCGCGCGTTGCCGAGCCACTACCCGTTCTCCTCGCCGCGGCTGTGCCGCTTGTCGTCCTCGTCGGCCCGGTTGAGCCGTTGGCTGATCACCTGGGTGACCCCGCTGCGCATGGTCACGCCGTAGAGCGCGTCGGCGATCTCCATCGTCCGCTTCTGGTGCGTGATGACGATCAGCTGGCTCTTCTCCCGCAACTGTGCCAGCAACGTGATCAACCGGCCCAGGTTCACGTCGTCCAGGGCGGCCTCCACCTCGTCCATGATGTAGAACGGGCTGGGTCGGGCGCGGAAGATCGCCACAAGCATGGCCACCGCGGTCAGCGACCGCTCGCCGCCGGAGAGCAGGGACAGCCGCTTGATCTTCTTGCCCGGCGGACGGGCCTCCACCTCGACGCCTGTGGTGAGCAGGTCGTCGGGGTCGGTGAGGATCAGCCGGCCCTCGCCGCCGGGGAAGAGCACTGTGAACACCTGCTCGAACTCCCGCGCCGTGTCGGCGAACGCGCTGGCGAAGACCTCCAGGATCCGCTCGTCGACGTCCTTGACGACGGTGAGCAGGTCCCGCCGGGTGGCCTTGAGGTCCTCCAACTGCTCGGAGAGAAACTTGAAGCGCTCCTCAAGCGCGGCGAACTCCTCAAGGGCGAGCGGGTTGACCTTGCCGAGCAGGGCCAACTCCCGTTCCGCCTTGGCGGCCCGTTTCTCCTGCACCGGCCGCTCGTAGCGGACCGGCTCGGGCACCGGCAGACCGTCGCGTTCGGCGTTGGCGATGTCGACAGGTGTCGGCGGGACGGGCTGAGCCGGGCCGTACTCGGCGACCAGGGTCTCCACGTCCAGGCCGAAGTCCTCGGCCGCCTTCGCCTCCAACTGCTCGATGCGCAGTCGCTGCTCGGCGCGGGCCACCTCGTCGCGGTGCACCTGGCTGGTCAGCCGCTCCAGCTCCGCGCCGAGCCGCTTGGCCGCGCCGCGTACCTCCTGAAGTTCCGCCTCGCGGGCGGCCCGTTCCCTGGCGACCTCGTCGCGGTGCTCCTCGGCGGCGGCGATCGACGTGGTGAGCCGGGTGAGCGCCTCCCGGGCGCCACCGGCGACGGCCCGTGCGATGCCCGCGCCCCGGGTGCGCGCGGCCCGCCGGGCCGCGGCGCGCTCGCGGGCGGCCCGCTCCGCGGTGGCCTGCCGGGCCAGCGAGTCGGCGCGGCCGGCGATCGAGGAGACCCGCTCCTCGGCGGTACGCACGGCGAGCCGGACCTCCATCTCGTTCTGCCGGGCCTGCGGCACCATCGCGGCGAGCTGGTCGCGCTCCTCGGTGGACGGCTCGGCGTCGACAGGCGTCTCCTCGGCCAGCCGCAGCCGCTCCTCCAGCTCGTCCAGCGCGGCCAGGTCCCGCTGCCGAGCCGCCTCGGCGCGGGCCCGGGACTCACCGAGCCGGTCGGTCTCCGCCTTCGCCGACCGGGCCGCCGCACCCAACTCGGCAAGCCGGCGGGCGGCGGCGTTGCGGTGGCTCTCCGCCTCGCGCTTCTCGGCGGCGGCGTGCTGCACGGCCTCCTTCGCGGCGGCCACCTCGGCACGCGCCTCGACGAGCTGGTCGCGCAGCTCGGCGCCGGAGCGTTCGGCGGCGAGCCGGTTCGTCCGCGCCTCCTCGACGGCGGCCTGCACCTCGATGTAGCTGGGCGCCTTGGCCGACCCGCCGGCCGCCGCGTACGCCCCGACCACATCGCCCTCGGGGGTGACCGCGCGCAGTTCGGGGTTGCCGGCGACCAGCTCGGCCGCGGCGGCGAGGTCGTCGACGAGCGCCACGTCCCGCAGCGCCCGATGCACGGCGGGGCGCAGCTCGGCCGTGCACTCGACGAGGTCGGGGGCCCACCGGGCACCCTCGGGCAGCTTCGGGCGCAGCGCGTCGGCGGAGCCGGTCATGCCGGGCCCCGCCGGGCTGCCGATCAGCAGGCCGGCCCGGCCGGCGTCGGAGATCTTCAGCAGGCGCATCGCCTCGACTGCTTCGTCCACCCCGCTGACGGCTACCGCGTCGGCGAGCCCGTCGAGTGCGGCGGCCAGCGCGGCCTCGTGCCCCGGCGCGACGGTGAGCAGGCCGGCGAGGCTGCCGAGCAGGCCTGGTATGTCCCCGGCGCGGGCCAGCAGCGCACCGGCCCCGTCCTTGCGCCGCAGGCCCAGGGCGAGTGCCTCTTCCCGGGCCTTCCACGTGGCGGCGTCCTTCTCGGCGGCCCGCTCGGCGTCGGCAAGCGATCGCACGCCTGCCTGCGCCCGGTCCTGTACGGCGACCGCCTCGGCGTGCCGGGCGTCCAGGTCGGCGTTGTCCCGGTCCGCCTCGGTGGACTGCGCGGCAACCGCGTCCAGGTCCGCCTGTGCCTGCTCGGCGCGGCCCAACGCGTCGGCGTGCGCCACGGCGAGCCGTTCGATCTCCTCACCGGCGCTTGTGGTCCGGGCCCGCGCAGAGTTGACCTGGCCGGTGAGCCGGGCCATGCCCTCGCGCCGGTCGGCGATGGCCTTGGCAGCGGCGACCAGCTCCCGTTCGGCGGCGGCGAGCTGCCGTTCCAGCTCCTGACGGTGCTCGACCGCCTCGGCCAGCCGGATCTGGTCGTCGGTAAGCGCCGCGCGCAGCTCCTCCTCCTGCTCGCGGACCCGCTCCGACTCGGCCTCCAGCTGGTCCGGGTCGCGGCCGGGCCGCTCGTCGTCGCCGCTGGCGCTGAGGTGCCGCAGACGCTCCCGGGCCAACTGCTCGATCGAACGGAAGCGCTCCTGTAGGGCGGACAGC
Organism: Micromonospora sp. NPDC000316; assembly: GCF_042898885.1. Taxonomy (NCBI): domain Bacteria; kingdom Bacillati; phylum Actinomycetota; class Actinomycetes; order Micromonosporales; family Micromonosporaceae; genus Micromonospora; species Micromonospora sp. NPDC000316. Next base: position 144,088 of record NZ_JBIAZG010000005.1, on the reverse strand, counting down.
TTGTACCAGGTGTCCTGGGCTGCGGCGAGCAGCGGAGCGTCCTCGGCGAGGGCGGCCTCCAGCTCGCCGAGCCGGCCCTGCACCTCGGCGTGCTCCCCCTCGATCTCCTCGCGCCGCTCCCGCAGCGCTGTCTCGTCGGCGATCTCCCGATCGAGGGTGGTCCGCAGGGTGGCGAGGTCGTCGGCGAGCAGCCGCAGCCGGGCGTCGCGCAGGTTGGCCTGGATGGCGGCGGCGCGCCGGGCCACCTCCGCCTGGCGGCCGAGCGGCTTGAGCTGGCGGCGCAGCTCGGCGGTGAGGTCAGTCAGGCGGTTGAGGTTCACCTGCATGGCGTCGAGCTTGCGCAGCGCCTTTTCCTTGCGCTTGCGGTGCTTGAGGACGCCCGCCGCCTCCTCGATGAACGCGCGGCGGTCCTCCGGCTTGGCGTGCAGCATGCCGTCGAGCCGACCCTGGCCGACGATGATGTGCATCTCCCGGCCGATGCCGGAATCCGACAGCAGCTCCTGGATGTCGAGCAACCGGCAGGAGTTGCCGTTGATCTCGTACTCGCTCTCGCCGGAGCGGAACATCCGGCGGGTGATCGAGACCTCGGTGTACTCGATGGGCAGCGCGCCGTCGGTGTTGTCGATGGTGAGGGTGACCTCGGCGCGGCCCAGCGGTGCCCGGCCGGCGGTGCCGGCGAAGATCACATCCTCCATCTTGCCGCCGCGCAGCGCCTTGGCGCCCTGCTCGCCGAGCACCCAGGCGATGGCGTCGACGACGTTCGACTTGCCGGAGCCGTTCGGGCCCACCACGCAGGTGATCCCGGGCTCCAGCTTCAACGTCGTGGCGGAGGCGAAGGACTTGAAGCCCCGCACCGTCAGGCTCTTGAGATACACCTTCTCGATCCTCGTCCGGTGGCCGCCGTACCGTCGCCGGCTGCGCGGACCTGGGTGAACCCGCAGACTAACCCGGTGGCGGAAGCGGGCCGGCATGCGACCCGCCCCGGGTCACGCCGGCAGTCGGCGCGGGAGGCGCCCGCACTGTTGTTCGGAGTGTGGCCGAAAAGACAAACACGATTCATGATCAGCCAACGTGCGCACGTTTACGGAAACCGCCCGAACGGCTGACACGGCGCCCATAACAAGATCATGAATCGCTGACCGTGGAAAAGGACCCCGGACAGCGTTGCGCGCCGGCACAGAGGTGTCGGCGCGCATTTTTGCGGTGGTGCGATTCAGTTTTCCGACCCGGAGATCAGGTCAGCGCCGGCTCGGCGAGACGAAGCAGGTCGTCCGCTTCCGCCGCAGCCGCCGCGAGCCGATCATTGTCGGCACGCAGACGTGTGATCTCGAACTCCAGTGCCTGAACCCTGGCACGCAGTCGGGTGACCTCGTCGAGCAGACGCCGGTCGGGCGCTGCACCTACGTGGCCGTAGAGGGCCTTCGCCATGCTGACTCCTTGATATGCGCTGCCGGAAAGGCCGGCCAACGCGCGCCCATTTATACGCGGCTGTCATTCCAGGTGTATCTGGGCATGACCGGGCGCGACTGGCGACACCTATATATTGAGCCGCACACCCCTCCTTCGTCAAGTTCTCGCAGGCCGTAGATCATCTCTACGTCGACCTGTCCACTTGTCGGGGGGCTGCCGCTAGGCACGGACACGCTCTGTCCGGACTCCTTTACTGTACGCCCGGATTCTCGGAACTCCGCCCCTCGGCGTCCGACTTCCCCTTAACTCTTCCTTAGCCACGTTGCCGCAGCTCGTGGGCTGGTCGTAGCGTCACCCGGGCCCACAACCGACCCCGTGGAGGCATCGCGTGCACGGCTGGACCGACCCGATGGACCCGAACGGCGCCCCCCGGCGCGCCGAGCGGCCGACCGACGAGCCGGACTGGCTGAGAGATCGCCCCGAGCCCCGCTCGGCCTACCTGTTCGGCGACGACCCCGACCAGCCCGGCGACGAGTGGCACCGCGCGGAGCCCACCCCCCGGTGGCAGCCGGCGCCCTCAACCACCGCTGCCTGGCCGTCCGACCAACCGGCTGACCAGCCGACCGACCGGCACGACAGCACCCGACCGTCAACGGCGACCGGCGGCTGGCGCACCGGGGCCGACGCGGACGTCACCGCAGGCTCGGTCGCTCCGGGCCCCGACGCGGAGACCAGCGGCGGCTGGCGGACCGGCACTGGCACCGGCAGCCGGGAGGGTCGGCCCGGCGAGGGACGGCACCGCTCCCCGCGGCGCTGGCGTCGCCCGCTGTTGATCGGCGGCGCCGCCGCGGCAGCCACTCTCGTCGTGAGCGTCGGCGTCGGCGCGCTCGGCCTGCCCGGCACGGGCAACTCGGGCGGCTCGGCTGGCGAGCCGACAGCCGTCGACGACACCGTCGCCGCCGCACCCGCCGTACCGACCGAGCAGCTGGCCGGCGACACACTTGTCGCGCCCTCCCCCACCGACACGCCCAGCCCGGCAGCGCCGAGCCCGACGCCGAGCACCGTCGTCAAGCCCACCCCGGCACCGTCGCGGACCACCGCCGCGTCGCGGCGCACCGCTCCCCGCAGCACCGCACCGAGCACCACCAGCGGCTCCGGCGGCTCCAGTGGCACCGTCAGCGCCCAGGCGCGCGAGGTGGTGGACCTGGTCAACGCCGAGCGGGCCAAGGCCGGCTGCAAGGCGCTGAGCATCGACGACAAGCTGATGACCGCCGCACAGCGGCACAGCCAGGACCAGGCCGACCACCGGAAGATGTCGCACGACGGCAGCGACGGCAGCAACCCCGGCGTCCGGCTGGACCGGGTCGGCTACACCTGGCGCACCTACGGCGAGAACGTGGCCTGGAACCAGCAGACGCCCGCTGCGGTGATGAAGGCCTGGATGAACAGCTCCGGCCACAAGGCCAACATCCTGAACTGCGCTTTCACCGAGATCGGCGTCGGCATCGCCAGCAGCAACGGCCCGTACTGGACGCAGGTCTTCGCGGCGCCGCGCTGACCGCGCGTCGTCCGCGCCCCCGCGCTCGTTTGACCCGGTGAGGTACGTCGGGCCGGAGCATGGGGGCGGCGTACCGGCCGACGGCGGCGACGGGCCGCCCAGGACCCGGGAGCTGCCGATGCGATTCCGGCCACGGCGACGAGCCGCCGTACGCCCGCTGCGCCGGATCGTGTCGGCAGGCGTCGCGCTCGTCCTGGTGGTGCCGGCGTACGGCTGCCGGGCTGAGCTGACCCCACCCGGTGCGCCCACCCCGTGGCCGGCCGACAAGGCTCGCCACTGGCAGTGGCAATGGCAGCTCAACGGCCCGCTCGACCCGGCGGTGGACGCCGACGTGTTCCTGCTCGACCCGGTGGCCACCACCGCCGCGCAGACCGCCGAGCTGCGCTCGCGCGACCGTCGGCTGATCTGCCAGGTGTACGTCGGCTCGCTGCGCTCGACCGACCCGGACGCCAGCCGGATCCCCGCCGTCGTGCAGGGCTCGGCCGCACGCCGGCCCCACAGCCGGTGGCTGGACGTACGCGGATGGGACGCCCTGGAGCCGGTGCTTGCCGACCGGTTCCGGCTCTGCCGGGGCAAGGGCTTCGGTGCGGTGGCGTTCGCCGACGCCGACGGGTACGAGCACCGCACCGGGTTCCCCCTCGGCTTCGACGACCAACTGCTGTTCAACCGTCGGCTGGCGCAGCTGGCCCGGTCGCTGGACCTCTCCCCCGGGCTGGTCAACGACGTGCCGCAACTCGCCGCGCTGGCCCCCGACTTCGACTTCGCGGTAAACGAGGAGTGCGTCCGGCTGGACCAGTGCGCCAAGCTGCTTCCGTTCGTCGACGCGGGCAAGCCGGTCTTCCACGTCGAGTACACCGGCTCGACAGGCGACTTCTGCGTCACCACTGTCGGCTACGGCTTCGCGTCGATCCGCAAGGAACGGACGTTGGACGCCTGGCGGGAAGCCTGCGCGCTGCCCTGACCGGCTGAGGACACACCGCTGGGCCGGGCCGCGGTCACGGCCCGGCCCGGCGTCTTGGGTCAGGGCACCGGCACCAGTTCCGGCGTGGCGGCCGGCGGGTCGGCGGCAACGGGCGCTGGGCGCGGGCGCAGGAAGCGTGGCGCCCACCAGTTGGCGTCGCCGAGCATGGTCATCAGCGCCGGCAGGACCACGCCCCGGATGATCGTGGCGTCCAGCAGGATCGCCGCCGCCAGCCCGACGCCGAGCTGCTTCATGTCGATTGTGCTCAACGTGGCGAAGATCGAGAACACGCCGACCATCACGATCGCCGCGCTGGTCACCACCCCCGCCGACGAGGTGATGCCGTACGAGACGGCGTCCCGGGTGGCCATGCCGGCCTGGACCCCCTCGCGGATCCGGCTGACCACGAAGACGTGGTAGTCCATCGAGAGGCCGAAGAGCACCACGAAGAGGAACAGCGGCAGCCAGGACACGATCGCGCCCATCGACGTGAAGCCGAGCAGCCCTTCGGCCCACTCACCCTGGAACACGAGCACGACGAGCCCGTACGCGGCACCGACGGAGAGCAGGTTCAGCACGATCGAGCTGGCTGCCACCACCACCGACCGGAAGGTGAACACCATGACCAGGAAGGTGAGCACAAGCACGAAGCCCATCACCAGGGGCAGCTTGTCGCGGATGTGCTGCGCGTAGTCCTCGCTGTCGGCCACACTCCCGCCGACCGCGTACTCGATCCCGGGGATGCCCCGCAGCTCGGCCGGGACCAGGTCCTCGCGCAGCTTCTCCAGCGACCGCACCGACCGGTCGTCCCGGCTGGCGTACGGGGTGGCGACGTCCAGCACCGACACCCGCCGGTCGGCTGATACCTCGATCTTCGGGCCGTCCGCCTCGACGGGAGCGAACAGCGGGTCACCTGCGGCACGGCCGGCCAGGTCGGTGAGCGCGGCATGGACCCGGTCGGCCTGCTCGGCCGGCGCCCGGACCGCCACCACGTGGTTGGTGCCGGTGCTCGGGAAGGCGGCGGTCAGCCGGTCGTACGCCTGCATTGCCGGCGTGGTGCGCGGCAGGTCCTCCATGCCGGGGAACTTCAACGTCATGCCCAGCGCCGGGGCGGCAAGCGCGAGCAGCAGACCGACCGAGACGACGAGCGTGGCGACCGGGGCGCGCAGCGCCGGCCGGAGCACCGCCGGCCAGAGTCGGGGCGCGCGGGGCGCGCCGTCGCGGTCGGTACGCGGCGCGGTCAGCCGCCAGAGCAACGGCACCCGGGGCCTGTCGACCCAGCGACCGAGCCTGGCCAGCAGGGCCGGCAGAACGGTCAGCGAGCCGGTCACCGCGACGGCGACCACCAGGATCGAGCCGACGGCAAGTGAGGAGAAGACCACGTCACCGGCGAGCAGCAGCCCGGCCATCGAGATGATCACCGCGAAGCCGGAGACCACGACGGCGTGCCCGGAGGTCTCCGCGGCGATCTCCACCGCGTCCAGACCGGAGCGGCCCTTGGCCCGTTCCTCCCGTTCCCGGCGGATGTAGAACAGCGAGTAGTCGACGCCGACCGCCATGCCGATCAGCAGGATCACCGGCGCCGTGGTGTCGGTGGCCGGCACCAGGTGCGAGGCGAGTGTGGAGAGCCCCATCGCTGCGGCGACCGAGGAGAGCGCCAACAGCACGGGGACGCTCGCCGCGATCAACGCGCCGAACGCGATGATCAGGATGGCCAGGGTGACCGGCAGGCTGAGCAGCTCGGCGCGCTTGAAGTCCTTGCCCAGGGTGTCGTCGAGGGCCTGGTTGATCGACGGGCCGCCGACCTGCTCGACGCGGAGTCCCGGGTACGCGCCCTGCACTGTCGCGGTGGCGTCGCGCAGTGGCTGCACCCGGTCCGACGCGGTTCCCGGATCACCGGACATGGTGATCGGCAGCAACACCGCCGACGCGTCCCGCGCGGTGACCGGCTGGCCGACCTCGGCAACCCCGGGAACGGTACGCAGCCGTGCCGCCGCGTCGTCGGCTACCGACTTCGCCGCAACCAGGTCCAGGGCGCCGCCCCGGGAGGTGATCAGCACGTTCTCCACGGCCGGGTCGTCGAACGCGCCGGAGTCAATGATCAGGCCGGCCCGCCCCGCCTCACCGATCGCCTGGTCACCATTTGTCGCCTCGTTGAGGCCGGCGGCGCTGCCACCGACGAAGCACACGGCCACGAACACAGCCCACAGCGCGATCGCCCGCCACGGGTGCTCGGCGCTCCACCGCGCCATCCGCACCGTCACCGGTCTTGCGCCCATCTCGGGTCCCCCTGTCACGTCAATCCCCTGTCAACTGTGCTGACGCTAGGGATGTGACGAGACGACCACATCGGGGATCGGCCCGGGCCCGCCCCGGAACCCGTCCACGGTGGGCGGCGGGCCATCGGACCGGCATCGACCCACGATGCGGACGGTTATCCGGGGCCAACCCGGGGTGCCCGGCCACGACAGGCCGATACCGACCCGGAGCCCGCTCCGGGTCAACCCCGAAGGGAACCCCTGGGCCGGGGCTGACAGCGCGGGCAGCTGTACGAGGAGCGGTTCATGAACGCCTCGCGGCGGATCGGCGCACCGCACCGCCGACACGGCTCGCCCTCGCGGCCGTACACGTTCAGCTCCCGGTCGAAGTAGCCGCTCTCGCCGTTGACGTTGACGTAGAGGGCGTCGAAGCTGGTGCCGCCCTCCTTGATCGCCTCGCCGAGGACGTCGCGGACGTGGCCGAGCAGGCGCTGTGCGGCAGGGCCGGTAAGCGCGTCGGTGGGGCGGACGCCGTGCAGCCGGGCACGCCAGAGCGCCTCGTCGGCGTAGATGTTGCCCACCCCGGAGATCAGTGTCTGGTCGAGCAGTGCCCGCTTCACCTCGGTGCGGCGACGGCGCAGCGCGGCGACGAACGCCGTGTCGGAGAACTCCGGGTCCATCGGGTCGCGGGCGATGTGCGCGATCTCCGCGGGCAGCTCGGCGCCGCCCTCGCTCACCGAGAGCCCGCCGAACGTGCGCTGGTCGACGAAGCGCAGCTCCGGCCCGTCGTCGGCGAACCGGAACCGGACCCGCAGGTGGGTCTCGTCCGGGGTGCCGGAAGGTTGGAGCAGCAGTTGGCCGGACATGCCGAGGTGCCCGATCACCGCGTCGCCGCTGTCCAGCGGGAGCCACAGGTACTTGCCACGGCGGCGGACGTCCAGGACGGTCCGGCCGGCGAGCACGTCGGCGAAGTGCGCGCCACCCGGGACGTGCCGGCGGACGGCACGCGGGTGGCGGACCTCGACCGAGGCGATCCGCCGGCCGATGACCCACTGGGCCAGCCCCTGCCGGACGGTCTCCACCTCGGGCAACTCAGGCACGGCGTACGCCCGTCTCGTGGCCGTCGGCACCCTCAGCTGGTGTGGACTGCGCCAGGTGGTCGGCCTGCTCGGTCCGGGCCGCCTGGTCGGCCCGCTCCAGTGGGTCGAACGGCGCACCCGGGTCGGCCGCGTCCCGGCGGTCGGTCGGCTGGTCCTGGTGGTCGGCGCTCGCCCGCCCGTTCTGGCTGTCCTGGCTGGCCCGACCGTTCTGGCTGCTCTGATCGTCCTGGTCGTTCTGCTCGGCGAGAGTCCGCCAGGCCGCCTCGGCGGCCCGCTGCTCGGCCTCCTTCTTGCTGCGCCCCTCGGCACCGCCGTACCGGTTGCCGGCCACCACGACCCAGGCGGTGAACGTCTTGAGATGGTCCGGCCCGGTGCCCTCGATCCGATACTCCGGAACGCCGAGCCCCAACGCCGCGGTCAACTCCTGGAGGCTTGTCTTCCAGTCCAGACCGGCGCCCCGGCCTGCCGACTCGGCCATCAACGGGTCGAACAGTCGGTGGATCACGATCCCTGCGGTGTCCAGCCCGTACTGGAGGTAGATCGCGCCGAGCAGCGCCTCCAGGGTGTCGGCGAGGATGCTCGCCTTGTCCCGGCCACCGGTGGTCTCCTCGCCCTTGCCGAGCAGCAGGTACGCGCCGAGGCCGTCCGGGCCCAGGCCGCGGGCGACGTCGGCGAGCGCCCGCATGTTGACCACGCTGGCCCGCAGCTTCGCCAACTGCCCCTCGGGCAGGTCGGGGTGATTGTGGAACAGCGCTGTGGTGATCACGACGCCGAGCACCGAGTCGCCGAGGAACTCCAGCCGCTCGTTCGTGGGCAGGCCGCCGTTCTCATACGCGTACGAGCGGTGGGTAAGCGCGCGTTCCAGCAGGTCCGGTTCCAGGCTGACGCCGAACGCGGCTTCCAGGTGACCGACGGACGCCCGCCGCCGCTTGTCGTTGCTCATGATGTGCGTACCTCGGTGTCGGTGGAGCGGTCGGTGCGGTCTGTCTCGGCGTCGCCGTCGAGCAACGCCGAGACCAGGTCGATGGCGCGCCGCCGCCAGAGGTGGGCGGCGAGGGCGATGCCGGAGGCGACGTCGTCGGCGTGGGCGGAGCCGTGGCAGATGACCACCGTTCCGGCGACGCCGAGCAGGGCGGCGGCGCGGGGCGCACGGCCACCGACGGGCGGGCCGCCGGCCATCGCGTACGCGCCCTCGATCGCCTTGAGCAGCACGTTACCGGTGAAGCCGTCGGTGACCACCACATCGGCGCGTGCGCCGAGCGCCACGTCGTACCCCTCGACCAGGCCGACGTAGCGCGCCCCGGCGGGCAGCGGTTCGACGGCGAGCAGGGGGTCGGTGGCCCGGCGTACCCGGTCGCCCTTGCCGGCCTCGGTGCCGACCGAGAGCAGGCCGACCCGTGGCGCGGTGACCGAGTGGGCCACTGCGGCGTACGCGGCGCCGAGAACGGCGTGCCGCGCGAGGGTGGCCGGGCGGGGTTCCAGCGAGCCGCCGACGTCGAGCAGCACGACCGGCCCGGCGACCGCGGGCAGCGTGGCGATCAGGGCGGGTTGGCGGATCTCGGGCCAGCGGCCCAGGCCGAGCACGGCGGCGGTGACGGTGGCGCCGGTGGCGCCGGCCGAGACCAACGCGTCGGCGGTGCCGTCGCGGACGGCGGTGACGGCGGCCCGGACGGTGCTCTCCGCGCGGGCGGCGCTTGGGTGGTCGGTCATGCCGACCGCGTCGCGAACCGGCCGCACGGAGATCCGGGCACGTTGGGCCGGATCGAGGGCAGCAATCAGCTCGTCGGCCACCTCAGTCGGGCCGACGAGCAGCAGGTGCAGGTCCGGGTCAGCGCGTATGGCCCGCAGAGCGCCGTCAACCACGACGGCGGGAGCGTCGTCCCCGCCGAGGAGGTCAACGGCGATCCGCGCGGTGCCCGGCTCCCCCGGAACGTCGGCCGGGTTGGGCCGGCCGGTTTCGGCGGGAGCCGGGGCACCGGGCGAATGCCAGGGCGCACGCGCCGCCCGACCTGGGGTCGGGGGCGTCACTCGGCGTCCAGGTCAGACCTCGAGAACCTGGCGGCCGTTGTAGGTGCCGCAGACGGAGCAGGCGGCGTGCGGCAGCTTCGGAGACTTGCACTGCGGGCACGCGACGGTCGCGACCACTGTCGCCTTCCAGTTCGCCCGGCGGGACCGGGTGTTGCTGCGCGACATCTTGCGCTTCGGGACGGCCACGGTTCTTACTCCTCTGTACGGGTCAGTTGCGACAGGCCCGCCCAACGCGGGTCGATCTGCTGGTGACTGTGGTCGGCCGGCAGATCATCCCAGTGCGCCCCACATTCGGGGCACAGTCCTGGGCAGTCCTCCCGGCAGCGCGGGTTGGTCGGCAGCGTGAGCACCAACGCGTCCCGCAGCGCCGGCTCCAGGTCGATCAGATCGCCCTGCATCCGGCCCACCTCGTCCTCGTCGGTCGTGGCGTCCGTGGTGCTGTTCTCGTACGCGTACAGCTCCTGGATCGTCACGGCCATCGAGTTGTTGATTTCGCGCAGGCAACGCCCGCACTCGCCCCGGACGGGACCGGTGATGGCCCCCGAGACGAGCACACCCTCGGACACCGACTGCAACCTCAAATCGAGGGTGAGGTCCGCGCCCTCCGGCACGCCGATCAACTCCACGCCGAGGTCCGTCGGTGCCGGCACGACCCGCTTGACCTCACGCAACGCGCCAGGGCGGCGCGGCAGGTCCCTCGTGTCGAGGACCAGCGGCGACCTGGGGTCGAGTGTCGATGGCGAGCGCTTGGGCATAGTTAGACTCCGGCCGGTGAGAGGCCGACAAAAAAGGTTACCTGGGCGACCGCCGGACCGTCGAACCGGGGGCGACGCCCGCCCTTGAGTGTCGGCTGGTGAGGTGCCGCTCAGAAGGGTAGCGGGCGTTCCGCCTCATCCCCACCGAAGGTGCCGATCTCTCGTAGTGCGTGCATTTTGTCCCGGCCACGCTCTATCGAGGCGAGTGCCCGGGTGAGGAACTGCTCGAAGTTGGCGAGTGCCGTGTCGACGTAGTCGTCGACCTCCTCGCGCAGGCGCTGCGCCTCCGCCCGGGCCTCGGCGATGATCCGGGCACCCTCGTGCTCGGCCGACACGGTGATTTCGTTCACGGAGACCAGGCGGGCGTGTTCTGCCTCACCCTCGCTGATGATCCGGTCCGCCTCGCGCTTTCCCGCTTCCATGATCTTGTCGCGCTCGTCGAGGAGCGCGGCGGCGCGACGCAGGTCGGCGGGGAGTTCGGCGCGCATCTCGTCGAGGGCGGCGATCATCTCGCCCCGGTCGACCATGCAGTTGTTGCGCGACATCGGGACGGAGCGGGCCTGCTCCACCATGGCGATCAGTTCGTCGATGCGATCGAGCGGGTCCACCGGTACCTCACTCCTGTCGTTCGTCGGCCGACCTCCATGATGCGGGCTACGGCCGGTTCCCCGCTCCACCAATCATGTCCTGCCCGCCCCACCCACGCCCCATCCACCCCACCCCGGCGCGTCGCGACACGATCGCGTTCCGCGATCTCTCCACCGCCCAAACCCCGCCGATCTTGCACTTTCTGCCCCGACAATTGCCGCACACCACCACGAAACAGCGACCACAACTGCAAGATCGCGAGGGGGTGGTGGGGTGGGGGGTGCGGGGTGGGGTGTCGGGTTAGGGGCGGGGGCCTAGGCGGTCTTGTAGGGCTTCTCGGACCAGGTCGGGGACGTGGGCGGAGATGTCGCCGCCCCACTTGGCCACGTCCTTGACGAGGCTGGAGGAGAGGAAGGAGTAGAGCGGATTGGTGGGCATGAAGAGCGTCTCGACGCCGGCCAGCCCGATGTTCATCTGGGCCATCTGCAACTCGTAGTCGAAGTCGCTCACCGCCCGCAGGCCCTTGATCAACACACTCGCCTGCTGTGCCCGACAGAAGTCGACAAGCAACCCCCGGAACGACTCCACCCGCACGTTGCCGTACGAGGAGGTCACCTCGCGGAGCATGTCGATCCGCTCCTCGACGGTGAACAGGCCGCTCTTCGACTGGTTCACAAGCACGCCGACGATCACCTCGTCGAAGAGCCGACTGGCCCGCCCGACGATGTCGAGGTGACCGTTGGTCACCGGATCGAACGAGCCAGGACACACCGCGCGTCTCATGATCGGCGACCGTACCAAAGCGTGGTCTCGCCGTAACGACGACTACGCCCGGGGGTGATCCCGTCCACCCACTCGAACTGCCTGGTGCGACTGGACCGCTCCACCACCACGAGCGCGTCCGGCGCCAACCAGCCGCCGTCGACGAGCGCGGTCAGCAGTGCGGTGATCTCCGCGTCCGGCACGGCGTACGGCGGGTCGGCGAAGACCACGTCGTACGGCCCGTCGACCGGGCCGGCCGCCAGCACCGTGGCCACCTTGCCGGTGGCCAGCCGCACGGCCGGGCCGGCGCGCAGGGTCGCCACGTTCTCCCTGATCACCCGGGCCGCCCGCGCGTCGGACTCGACAAGCAGGACATGCCGGGCGCCCCGGGAGAGCGCCTCCAACCCGACCGCGCCGGAACCGGCGTACAGGTCGGCGAAGCGCGCCCCGTCGAGGTCGACCTCGGCCTGGACGGCGCTGAAGAGCGCCTCACGGACCCGGTCCGAAGTGGGTCGGGTGCCGGCACCGGGTGGCGCGGCGATCCGCCGGCCGCCGAGCGTCCCGGCCACGATCCGGGTCACCGCCTCCTCCTGCTCATGGCTCCGACGCTACGCGACCCACCGGGGCCGGCAACCGACGCGGTAGGTATCGACACGATGGTCACGTGATCACTTGTCGTATATCAATGATCTCAAGTTCATTTCATTAGCCTTAGTAAATCCTGAGGCCTGTATCACTCGCGGCGATCTCGCTAGGGTCTGCCGGGTGCCGGCGGCAACCCACCGGCCCACGGCATCGGGAGGGCGCCTCACCGTCCGGACGTGCAGTGACCGTCCACAGTCCCGCCCGTGCCACACCCCTGACGCTTCAGCACTCCAGGAGTTACCCGTGATCCGTCCCAAGCTGTCGCTACGGCGACCGCTGGCCGTCCTGGGAGCCGCCCTCATCGGCCTCACCGGGGTCGTCGCGGCAGCCACCCCTGCCAGCGCCCACCACACCACAATCGCCGCCACCGCGAGCTGTGACCAGCTCAGCGGCAAGCGCGTGATCACGTGGACGGTACAGAACAGCGAACGCGACCAGGCCGTGACGCTCAAGACGGTGACCGCGCAGCCGTCGACCGATGTCACCGTGCCGGTGAAGGGCGCCAAGGCGGTTCCGCTCCAGGGCTTCGTCATCCCCAAGGGCGGCAGCGTCGTGGCCGTCCAGCGAGTGCCGGGCGACACCGCCACCGCCAAGTTGACGGTGCTCGGCAAGTGGAAGAAGAACGGCAAGGAAGCCACGAACGAGGGCAGCATCAACCTCGCCGCCGACAAGTCCTGCGCTCCGACCCCGAAGTGCGTCGACGCCGGCAAGGCCAAGTACAGCCACCTCTTCGACGGCGCGAAGGGCACCGCCACCGTCAAGCTCGACGGTGACCTGCCGCTGTGCGGCGAGGGCAAGCAGTGGTTCACGCTTGTGTCGTACTTCGCGCCGCGGCCGCAGTTCGCCACCCCGCAGTACGTGTACGGCACACCGGACAGCGACTGGATCGGCGGCACCCAGACCGAGATCGAGCTGAACGTCGAGATCCCGGACTGCCACACCCAGGTGGACCTGATCTGGGGTGACGGCGAGCAGGTCATCGACCCGCTGGTCGAGGGCGGCAAGCGGTACGACAACAACAAGCTCGGCTCGCCGGGCGCGCCGGGCAACCGGTCCAAGGGCGTGCAGGGCTGGCACAACGGCGGCGACAAGAGCTGCACCACCCCCGCCTCGACCTTCGCGTCCAACTGCGACGGATCGGTGGCCGTCTCGCTGAGCAACAACGGCAAGATCAGCAAGTACGCCGTCGAGTTCGAGGTCAAGGGCGAGGACGGCTGGTCCAAGAAGGTCTCCGTCGAGGCCGGCAAGGCCGACAACAGCATCGTGGTGCCGGCCGCCAACGCCGGCAAGATCGAGGTGCTTGTCGACGGAAAGGTGGTCGAGAACGGCACCTACAAGTGGCAGCGCCCCGAGGACTGCCCCCTGCCGGCCGTCACCACCGAGGCCGACTGCGAGACCTTCGCGCTCACCGTGACCAACCCCGAGGGTGGTCTCCCGGTGGAGGCCACCTTCGCGTACGGCGACAAGAGCGAGACCCGTACGGTGGCCGCCGGCGGCTCGGAGACTGTGACCTTCAAGGCCGGTAAGGCCGAGTCGGCGCTCGTCACCCTGCCGGACCTGGGGCTGGAGCTGGAAGCCATCTACACGCCGGAGGAGGACTGCGCCGGCGGTGGCGGCGGTGGCGGCGACGAGCCGGGCCTCCCGGTCACCGGTGCGGCGGCGGGCGGCATCGCCGCCGGCGCGATCGCCCTGCTGATCGCGGGCGCCGCGCTCTTCGTCATCGCGCGGCGGCGTCGGGTGACCTTCACCGCCTGACCTGAGCAGCCCACGGGCGCGTCGGCCACCCGGCCGGCGTGTCCGTGGGGTCCGGGTCCACTTCGGATCGCCATCGCGGTGATCTTGCAGTGACCGGACGAACACCCGCTGTCCATCAATGATCACAGTTCAGCGAAGTTGTCTCATCGCAATGATCTGAACCCCCGTCATCTACGAGTCGTCAGTACAGTCACCCTCTGTTCCCGTCTCGCGCGGGAACACCCGCGTCGCGCGACACCCCCGGTGATCAGACGACCCCAGCCGGGTCGCCCAGCCTCCCGGCCTCCCGCACGTGATCCTCACCCCTCACCAGGAGCCTGCGTGAACTCTCCCAAGTCTCCGTTCCGGCGCGTCGCGGCCATCGTCGCGGGCGCGCTGATCGGCCTCACCGGTGCAGCGACCTTCGCCAGCCCGGCCCTCGCGCACCACACCACCGTCACCGGCACCGCCTGCAAGACGGACAACGGCGTGTACCGCGTTGAGTGGAAGGTGGTCAACAGCGAGCGCGACCTCGCCGGCACCATCACCAAGGTGTGGACCCCGTCCGGCACCGCCATCGAAGGCATCGCGACGGGCACCAAGCTGCCGAAGCCGTCCGACGGCAACGTGGTGGGCGTGCAGTACACCACCAAGGGCAAGGCGCTCGAGCTGAAGGTCACCGCCGAGTGGTGGCGCAACGGTCGGCTGCACACCAACACCGCCACCGGCAAGGCCAAGGAGAGCAAGAACTGCGCCAAGCCCACCCCGACGCCGAAGCCGACGAAGCCGCCGAAGCCGACCCCGACGCCGTCTGTGACGCCGTCCGTGACGCCGAGCGCCGAGCCGACGACCCCGGCGCCGACGACCCCCGCTCCGACCACGCCGGCCCCGACCGGCCCCGTGCCGACCCCGCAGCCGAGCGAGCCGACCGGCCCGCTGGTGCCGGAGGAGCCGAACGCCCCGGTGTTCGAGATCGTCTTCGACTGTGACGCGCTTGTCATCACGGCCGACAACCCGGCCGACGGTGTCACCGAGACGCTCGTGCTCACCACTGACAAGAACGTCGTCAAGAAGCTCGAGCTGATCCCGGGCAAGAAGACCGAGGTCTCCTTCGAGGCGTACGAGGGCCTGACCGTCACCCCGAGCGTCGAGGGTGAAGAGGGCGACCCGGCCGAGGCCGTGAAGTGGGTCAAGCCGGCCGAGTGCAACCCGGGCCAGGGTGGCGGCGACAGCCCGGCGCTGCCGCTGACCGGTGCCGCGACCGGTGGCATCATCGCCGGTGCTGCGGTCCTGCTGGCCGCCGGTGCGGCCCTGTTCGTGATGGCGCGTCGTCGTCGGATGCGCTTCACCGCCTGAGACAACCCGCTCTGACACCTGAGGGCGCGTCGACCATCCGGTCGGCGCGCCCTCAGCGCATTGCGCATGTGGTCGCCTGCCGCTGCGCAGCTCGACGCGCCACAGGTGGACTCCCCCGCATCACGTGACCGAGGGCCTCAGCCCTTCTCCAGGTATTCCGCGCGATCCTCGTCGACAAGAGCCGCGACCGACGCGGCCAGCGCCGGGTTGCGGGTCAGCTCCGGGTCGTCCTCGATCAGGACGATCGCCTCGGCGCGGGCGTCGCGGATCAGGTCGGCGTCGCGCCGCAGGGACAGCAGCCGCAGGTGCGAGCGGTGCCCCGACTGGGTGGCACCCAGCACGTCGCCCTCGCGGCGCTGCTCCAGATCAAGCTCGGCGAGCTTGAACCCGTCGCTTGTGGAGGCGACCGCGTCCAACCGTTCCCGCGCCGACGACCCCTCGGCCGCCTCGCTGACCAACAGACAGAGCCCAGCGGCCGAGCCCCGGCCGACCCGGCCCCGCAACTGGTGCAGTTGCGAAACACCGAACCGGTCGGCGTCCAACACGATCATCACTGTGGCGTTCGGCACGTCCACACCGACCTCGATCACTGTGGTCGCCACCAGCACGTCCAGGTCACCGGCGGCGAAGGATCGCATCACCGCGTCCTTCTCGTCGGCCGGCAGGCGGCCGTGCAGCACTCCGATCCGCAGCCCGTGCAGCGGCCCGTCGGCCAGCAGCGGGGCCACCTCGGTCACGGCGAGGGGCGGCCGCCGCCCGTTGTCGTCGACCGGCGGCGGCTCCTCGTCGCTTACCGGCCCCTCACCGATCCGCGGGCACACCACGTACGCCTGATGGCCGGCGGTGACCTCCTCGCGCAGCCGGCGCCACGCCCGGTCCAGGAAGGCCGGCTTCTCGGCGGCCGGCACCACGTGCGAGGCGATCGGCGACCGGCCCCGGGGCAGTTGCGAGAGGGTGGACACCTCCAGGTCGCCGTAGACGGTCATCGCCACCGTGCGCGGGATGGGGGTGGCCGTCATCACCAGCACGTGCGGCGGCTGGGCGGCCTTGGCACGCAACGCGTCGCGCTGCTCCACGCCGAAGCGGTGCTGCTCGTCGACCACCACCAGGCCCAGGTCGGCGAAGTCCACACCCTCGTAGAGCAGGGCGTGGGTGCCGAGCACGATGCCGGCGTTGCCGCTGGCCACCTCGCCGAGCGCCCGACGACGGGCGGCCGCGCCCAGCGAGCCGGTCACCAGCTCGACCCTTGTGGCGTGGTCGGCGGAATCCAACTCGCCGGCCCGCCCCAACGGCCCGAGCAGGTCGAGCATGCCGCGGTGGTGCTGCGCGGCAAGCACCTCGGTCGGCGCGAGCAGGGCGGCCTGCCCGCCCGCGTCGACGACCTGGAGCATCGCCCGCAACGCCACAACCGTCTTGCCCGAGCCCACCTCGCCCTGCAACAGGCGGTGCATCGGGTGCGGGGTCGCCAGATCCTCGGCGATCTCCACACCGACGTCACGCTGCCCCGCGGTCAGCTCGTACGGCAGTCGGGCGTCGAACGCGTCCAGCAGCCCGCCAGCCCGTGCCGGACGGGGACGGGCCGGCCAGTCGGCGGCCCGGTGCTTGCGCTGCACGAGCGTCAACTGGACGGCGAACGCCTCATCCCACTTGAGCCGCCGCCGCGCCCGGTAGAGCTCCTCCTTGCTGGACGGCCGGTGGATCTCCCGCAGGGCGGTGCCCAGGCCGACCAGGTTGCGGC
Organism: Micromonospora sp. NPDC000316; assembly: GCF_042898885.1. Lineage (NCBI taxonomy): Bacteria > Bacillati > Actinomycetota > Actinomycetes > Micromonosporales > Micromonosporaceae > Micromonospora > Micromonospora sp. NPDC000316. The sequence continues at coordinate 127,195 of NZ_JBIAZG010000005.1, read as the reverse complement.
TGGCCCGCACGGTTGCCGGCAGCGGGTCCTCCGGTGGGGTGAACGTGTCCAGCACGACACGTACGCAGCGGGCGATCACCCAGGTCGGGACGGCGGCGGCAGCCGGGTAGACGGGGATCAGCGCGCCGGCGAACTCCTCGATCTCGTCGCTGACCGCCGCCTCGCCCTCACCGCCCTCGCCGAGCAGGACGTACTCCGGGCCGTTGAGCTGCCGTTTGCCCCGGAACTCGGTGACCTTGCCGGCGAACAGACCCCACCGCCCCGGGCGCAGCTCCCGTTCGCGCCACGCCTGGTTGCCGAAGAAGGTGAGCGTCAGCAGACCGCCGGAGCCGTCGCCGACGGTCACCTCCAGCAGGTTGCCCCGGCGCTGGCGCATCGGGCGGACGGCTGTGCGCTGCACCTGGGCCAGCACCGTGACCTGCTCGCCGACGTCGAGCGAGCGGATGTCGGTGTGCTCGCCGCGCTCGTCGTAGCGACGCGGGAAGTGATAGATCAGGTCGCCCGCCGTGTGCAGATCGAGCTGGGCGGCCAGGGCCTTGGCCGTCTTGTCGCCGACGAGCTTCTTGAGCGGAGTGTCCACCGTGGCCGGCTCACTCATTCGACCCCCACCAGGAGCGGATAGAACGGCTGGCCGCCCGGGTAGGCGTGCACCTCGACGAACGGCCAGCGACGCGCGACGTGCGCGCGGACGGCATCGGTGAGCCCGGGAGGCGCGTCCACCCCGGTCAGCAGGGTGACCAGCTCACCGCCGCCGCCGAGCATCTGGTCGACAACCGCCGCGCAGGTGTCGGTGAGGTCGGTGCCGATCAGGTGCACCTCCCCCTCGACGAGCGCCAGCACGTCCCCGGGGCGGCACGGGCCGGCGACTGTCAACGCGTCGCGGCTGGCGTGGCAGACCTCGGCGTAGCGGCAGGCGCCGGCCGCCTCGGCCATCGCGATCACGTCGTCCTCGAAGCGGCGGGTGCCGTCGCGGACGGCGAGGGCCGCGAGGGCCTGCACCGGAGAACGGGTCGGCACCACGCTCACCTTGATGCCGTAGCGGTCTGCCTCGCGGGCCGCCGCGCTCGCCACCGCCCCGGTGCTCGGGTCGTTGGGCAGCACCACCACCTGGGCCGCGCCGGTGCTGCGCACCGCGTCCAGCAGTTCGCCGATGGACGGGTTGCCCGGCACCACAGTGGCACCCTCGGTGGCGAACAGGTCGGCGATCCCCACCCCGGTGGCGACCACCACGGCGGCCCGGCCGTCCTCGACCGGGCCGTGGGACGGCCCCGGCTGGTCGGCGAAGCGGGTCACCGAGATCCGGTACGGGCGGCCGGCGGCGACACCCGCCTCGACTGCCGCGCCCACGTCGTTGACGTGCACGTGCACGTTCCAGGTGGCTTCCGGCTCGCGCCCGTCGCCGACCACGACAAGCGAATCCCCAAGCGCGGCCAGCGCCCGGCGCAGCACTGCCACCGCGTCGGCCGGGGCGTCGAGCAGATACTGCACCTCGTAGGCGTACTCATCGGAGCCGGTCTCCCGTGCGACGACGGCCGCCGGGCGGGCGGTGCGCGGTGTCGGCGCGGGCCGGGCCGTGCTCTCCCCGGTGAGCACCTCGACGAGGGCGTCGAGCAGGACGCAGAGGCCCCGGCCACCCGCGTCGACCACGCCGGCGCGGGCCAGAGCCGGCAACTGCTCCGGGGTGCGTTCCAGCGCCTCGGCCGCCGACCGTGCCGCGACCCGAGCCACCGTCGGCAGGTCGTCGCTGTCGGCCCGCTCGGCTGCGGCCGCCGCCGCGGCGACCACTGTGAGCAGGGTGCCCTCGACGGGCTGGCCGACCGCCGCGTACGCGGCTGTGGTCGCGGACCGCAGCGCGACGGCCAGGTCCCGGCCGCGCACGGCCGGCACCGCGGCCACGGCGTCGGCGAAGCCGCGCAGGATCTGCGAGAGGATGACCCCGGAGTTGCCCCGCGCGCCGAGCAGTGCGCCCTGGGCCATCAGCCGCAACGCGTGCCCGTGCGCGGTCGGGCCGCTGTCGGGGAGGGTGTCCAGGTCCATCGAGAGGGCCTGCTGGGCGGAGGTGAGGGTGAGCACCAGGTTGGTGCCGGTGTCACCGTCGGGCACCGGGTAGACGTTGAGCTGGTCGATCTCGCCCTGGTGGCGCTTGAGCGCGGCCAGCCCGCTCGCGCACCAGCGGCGGACCGCGGCGGCGTCGAGGGTGTCCAGCACGGCCCGAAGCCTACTGGCGCGCACCGACACGCGTCGGACTCGCCGGGCGTGTCCGCTCGGCACCGGGCTGGTGGTGCTCCGGGCTGGTGGCGCTCCGGGCCGGCGTAGGGCTCTCCGGTACGGTTGCCGCCGGGCCGGTCCGCCACCAGGCGGACGGACCACCGCCAGGCCAGGCCGCGGACGACCGCCCGGCCGGGCCGGTTGGCCGGGCCGGCGGGTCATCGGGTAACCTGACCAGGTTGCCCGGGCAGCACCTGCCGGCGACCTCATGAACGTTTCAATCCCAGGAGTATCCCGTGGCTAGCGTGTGCGACGTCTGTGGCAAGGGACCGGGCTTCGGCCACAACGTGTCCCACTCGCACCGGCGGACCAACCGCCGCTGGAACCCGAACATCCAGTCGGTGCGTACCCCGGCCGGTGGTGGCAACACCAAGAAGTTGCAGGTCTGCACCTCGTGCATCAAGGCCGGCAAGGTCACCCGCGCCTGACGCGGCGGCACCAACTCTTCTCGTTCGGCGCAGCCGGCGGACCTCTGCGGTCCGCCGGCTCTGTCGTGTCCGCACGCTCTGTCGTGTCCGCACCCGGGCCGGCACGGGCCGGCTCGACCGCTCAGAGCACGCGACCGAAGGACACGCAGCCCTCCGCGTCCTTGTAGAAGCCGAAGTTCGGGATCCGGTCGTAGCCGGCTGACGTGTACATGGCGATCGCCTCGGGCTGCCGGTCCCCACACTCCAGGATCATCCGCTTGCGGCCCTGCTCACGGGCCGAGCGCTCGACGGCCGCGAGCACCGTCCGCGCGACGCCGCGTCCACGGGCCGCCGGGGCGGTGTACATCCGCTTCAGCTCCGCGGTGTCCGGGCCGTGTGCGCGCCAGCCGCCGCAGCCGACCGGCTCGCCGCCGAGGTAGGCGATGAGGAACGCGCCATCCGGCGGCTCGAACTCGGTGGCGGCCACCGGGGTGTCGTCGCCGGTGCCCCCGTAGCGGGCACCGAGGTCGGCCAGCGCGTCCCGGATCAACTGCTGCGCCACCGGCGCGTCGAACCGCGCCAGCCGGATCTCGATCTCACTCACGGTGTCCAGCGTACGGCGGGCGCGGGGACCTCACCGGAAGTGGTCCCAACCCCTCGGCCCGTCGTAGGAGGCACCGTCGACGGTCACCCCAGCACCGGCCGTGACCAGGCCGATCGGCCGCCATTCCGGCGGCAACGCCACCGCCGGGGGGAAGGTCGCGGCGAGCGCGTGATCCTCGCCACCGGCAAGAATCCAGGTGTACGGGTCGACGCCGAGCGCCCGCGCGGCATCGGCCATCTGCCGGGGCACCTCGAACGCGTCCCGGCGCACGTCGATCGCCACCCCGCTGGCCTTCGCCACGTGCCCGAGGTCGGCGAGCAACCCGTCCGACACGTCGATCATCGAGGTGGCGCCGAGCAGGGCACCCTGTGGTCCGGCCGCGTACGGCACCTGCGGTTGCCGGTACGCCTCGACAAGCAGTCGGGGTGTCCGGAAACCGCGGGTGAGCACGGTCAGCCCGGCCGCCGCGTACCCGATGCGCCCGGCCAGGGCCAGCACGTCCCCCGGGCGGGCCCCGGAGCGCACCACAGGCGCCCGGCCGCCGAGGTCACCGAGCGCGGTCACCGCGATGGTCAGGGTGGGGCTTGCCGACATGTCCCCGCCGACCACGCTCGCGCCGACCGTGGCCGCCTCGGCGGCCAACCCGTCGGCAAGGCCCTCCGCCCAGCTCGTCTCCAGATCCGCCGGCATGCAGAGGGCGACAAGCAGGGCGGTAGGTGTGGCGCCCATCGCCGCGATGTCGGCCAGGTTGGCCGCCGCCGCCCGATGGCCGACGTCGCGCGCCGAGCACCAGTCCCGCCGGAAGTGCCGGCCATCGACGAGCACGTCCGTCGAGGCGGCCACCCGGCCGTCCGGTGCCGCCACCACCGCCGCGTCGTCCCCGGGGCCGAGCAGGGTCGTGGGGCCCATCGCCAACCGGGCGGTGACCCGCCCGATCAGCCCGAACTCGCCGATCCCGGCCACACTGGCGCCGCCGCCGGTGTTCCGCCCGTTCTGCCCGGCACCGCCGCGCTCGCTCACCGCTGCTCCTTGACCACCGATAGGGATCAGACCTGGTCCGTAAGGTAGTTTCACCCTTCGGGCCGCCCCTGGGCGGCGACGGACGGAGGTCGAGTCGTGGTACAGGCGTACATCCTCATCCAGACCGAGGTCGGCCGCGCACGTGACGTGGCGGGTCTCATCGCGGACATCGCCGGCGTCGTACGCGTCGACGCCGTCACCGGGCCGTACGACGTGGTCGTCCTCACTGAGGCGAACACCGTCGACGAACTCGGCAAACTCATCGTCAGCAAGGTGCAGATGGTGCCCGGCATCACGCGCACCCTCACGTGTTCGGTGGTGCGGCTGTAAGTGGACGAGATGACGACCTCCTCGGCTGCTCTGGACGACGACGGGACGCGCGACGCGGCCGACGGGACGCCCGAGCGGGCTGACGGTAACCGCGGGACCGGCGACCCGGCTGCCGACGCGCCGGCCGGGCGGGACCGGACCATCCGGGGCGCCGCCCTGCTGGCCACGTTGATCGCGTTGCCGGTCACGTTGCTGGTGGCCGTGCTGGCCTTCACGAAGCTCACCCCGACCACGCCTGCCGCCGCACCGAGCCCGTCCCCGACCACCGCCCGGGTGCAGTCCACCACCCCTGTCGAGATGGCCGCCCCGGCGCTGGCCACCCGGCCGGCCACGGTCTGCCGTGCGCTGCTCTCCCAGCTGCCGCAGACCATCCGCGACCTTGCCCAGCGCCCGGTCACCGCCGGCCCGGAGCAGAACGCCGCGTACGGCGATCCGGCCCTCACCGTGGCCTGCGGGGGCGCCAGGCCGACGATCCCGGCCACCGACGAGGTCTGGACGGTAAACGGGGTCTGCTGGCATCCCGTCGAGCAGACCGACGCGACGGTGCTCACCACAGTCGACCGGGAGACGCCGGTGACGCTACGCGTCCCGCGCTCCTACGAGCAGCCGTTGCAGTGGGCGGCGCCGATCTCCAGCACCATCGTGGCCTCGGTGCCCTCCGGCGGGGCGATCCCAGCCGGCTGCGGGCGCTGACCCGATCCGCCCGCCCGGCCGCGGAGCCGATCGTGATGCCCGGCGGCCGGTGGGGTGGCTTCAGTGCAGGCCGACGCCCCGCCGCTGGGCGGTGCGGATCAGGCGGCTGACAAGCTTCGGGTACTCCAGGCCGGAGGCCGCCCACATCCGCGGGAACATCGACGTCGGCGTGAACCCGGGCATGGTGTTGATCTCGTTGAGGTAGACGTCCAACTCGGGGGTGACGAAGAAGTCGGCCCGGGCCAAGCCCGCGCAGTCCAGTGCGGTGAACGCGCGGACCGCGTACTCCTGCACCTGGCGGGTCACCTTCTCCGGCAGGCCGGCCGGGATGTCGTACTCGCAGGAGTCGTCGAGGTACTTCGCCTCGAAGTCGTAGAAGTCGTGGCCGGCGACGACGCGCACCTCGGCCAGCACGGACGCCTCGGGCGCACCGCCAGCCTCGCCCTCCAGCACACCGCACTCGATCTCGCGGCCGACGATCGCGGCCTCGATGATGACCTTCGGGTCGATCTGTCGGGCGGTGGCGACCGCCTCGTCCAGCCGCGCCCAGTCGGTGACCCGTGTGATGCCGAACGACGACCCGGCGCGGGACGGCTTGACGAAGACGGGCAGGCCGAGCCGCTCCTTGTCCTGCTCGCTGAGCGTCATTCCGTTGCGCAGCACCGCGTACGGGCCGACCGGGATGCCCTCGGCCGCGCAGAGCTTCTTGGTGAACTCCTTGTCCATCGCGGCGGCGGAGGCGAACACGTTCGCACCGACGTACGGGATGCCTGCCATCTCCAGCATTCCCTGGATGGTGCCGTCCTCGCCGTACGCGCCGTGCAGCACCGGGAAGACCACGTCCACGTCGGCCAACGCCCGGGGGCCCTCGGTCGGGTCGAGCACCATCAGCCCGTTGCCGGTCGGGTCGGCGCGCAGCACGATGTCCGCGCCGGAGTCGGCGGTGATCTCCGGCAACTGCCGGGCGTTTATCGCGAGTTGGGCGGGATCTCCGCTGGTCAGCACCCACTGGCCGGCGCGGGTGATGCCCACCGGCACCACCTCGTACTCGTCCGGGTCGAGGGCGGCGAACACGCTGCCGGCGCTGACGCAGGAGATGCCGTGCTCCGGGCTACGGCCGCCGAAGACGATCGCCACGCGGGTCTTGCCTGGGGTGGTCACTCCGGTCACCTCTTCGTACGCGACTGCGGCTGGCCGTGCTCGCCGATGGCGCTCACCCGGTTGACCTTACTGTGCGTGGCGGTAGGGCGAGGCGATACCCGGTGAGCCACGGCGCGACACGGCATTCGGTCAACAGAGGCTATACGGTGCGTGATGGGACGGTCAGTCCCGGGAGTGCCGACGGCCTACCGCGATCACCTTTACCCGCTGCCGGCCGGCCCGCACCATGCCCAGGGCCATGAATGCCCCGGCGATCCGGTCGGCGGCCTCGCGGTTACTGGCTCCGACCACCTGGCGGCGGCGCTCGGGGGCGGTGCGCTCGTTGCGGTCGATGCCCTCGACGGGACGCACGTCGGTGAGCACCACCAGGAATCGGGTCATCGTCGGCCGTCCGAGGGAACGGCGGGGCATTCCGGACCGGTACGCACGTCGTCTCCTTCCGGGCGGACCGAAATGGCGGCGGCACGCGGCGATCGGGTACGGGGGAGAAACCCGATCGCCGCGCGCCCTTATCCCCTCCGGTCGCTCACCACCACCGTCGCCACGACAACCGGCGGTGAGGACGTGATGACAGCCTGACACGTACACAGGCGTGAATGCAACTCTCATCGGCGATATCTCATGTACATGTTCCCGCAAATGTGTGCGACCATCGATGCATGGCTCCGAAGACCGCTCGCGCCCGCCGGCTCGGCATCGCCCTGCGCCACCACCGCGAAGCCGCCGGGCTGACCCTGGAGACAGCCGCGGATGAAATCAACAGCACCCGCAGCACCCTCTCCCGCTACGAGAACGCCCAGACACTGATCAGCCCGGCCACCGTGCGCGCCCTGCTCACCTCGTACGGGGTGGGTGCCGAGGAGGTGGCCGCGGCGGTGCAGCTCGCCAAGGACGCCCGCAAACCGGGCTGGTGGGTGTCGTACTCGTATGTGCTGGACCCGCGCACCATCGACTTCATCGCCCTGGAGGCGGAGGCCACCGCCATCGCCAACTTCGAGCCCTCGGTGGTGCCCGGCCTGCTGCAGACCGCCGACTACATCCGTGGGGTGATGCGCGGTGGTCCGCACACACTCGGCGACGACCTGGTGGAACAGCGGGTCAAGGCCCGGCTCGACCGCCAGCAGCGGATCACCGGCGACGAGCCGGCCATCTTCGACGGCATCATCGACGAAGGTGCGCTGCTGCGCCCGGTCGGTGACCAGTCGGTGATGGACGGGCAACTTCGGCACCTGGTCAAGATGGCCGAGCTGCCGAACATCACAGTCCAGGTGATCCCGCTCTCCGCCGGCTACCACCGGGGCACCCGGGGCTCGCTGCACATCCTGGAGTTCGCCGACCCGGAGGACCCGATCATCGCCTCGGTGGAGACCGTCGCCGGTCAGATGATCCTCGACCGGGCAGGCGAGACTCGTACCTGCACCAAGATCATGGAGCATCTGCGGAGCGTGGCGCTCAGCCCCGCCGACAGCCGCAAGCAGCTCCTGTCACTCCTGAAGGGACGGTAGGACCGATGACACCGACAATCACCGCGGCGCTGGCCGCGGCGACATGGCACAAGAGCAGCCGCAGCGGCGACCAGGGCGCCTGCGTGGAGGTCGCCTCGATCCCACGACTGGTGGCCGTTCGCGACTCCAAGGACCCGGCCGGCCCGGCTCTGCTGTTCCCGCCGGCAGCCTGGTCCGCCTTCGCCCAGGCGCCACCCCGCCGCTGACCACACCCTCGACCCCGGGCCCGGCGTGCCGCTTACCGCGCCGGGCCCGCGGCGTGTCCACGGCGGGCAGCAGCAGGCGGGCCGGGCAGCAGGGGCGGGCGAGCCGGCCGTGCGGGAGCAGGCCGGGCAGCGGCGGCACTGTCAGGCGACAAGCGGGCGGGGCTCCGGCGCGGCACGCAGCGCCTCCAGCGCGGCGATCGCCACACCACGGGCACCCGCCATGTCCCGGTCCGGCACCAGGGCGAATGTGGCAAGCGTCGCCTGCTCCTGGCGAAGCACTGTGTGCTCGCGGACCGTCGCCAGGAACCAGTCCCGGAATTCCGGCGCGGCCTCCACCACGCCGCCACCCACGAAGTAGGCGTGGGGGTCGGTGAAGTTGGCCGCCACTGTGAACAAGCGGCCCAGCGCCATCGCCTGCTGGGTGAACAGGTCCCGGGCCAGCGCGTCGCCCCGCTCGCCGTAGCCCCGGACCAGCTTCGCCGCCCGGGCCACCGGCTCGGCGGCGAGTGGGTGGTCGGGATAGCGGGTCAGCCAGTACGGCAGCAGGTTGCGCTCGATGCCGGTGAGTGACGCGACGCTCTCGACGTCGCCGGTGAAGCCGCAGGCGCAGGTCGGCTCCGGCTGCCCCGGGCCGAGCAGCCCGTTCAACGGGATGTGCACGTGGCCCAGCTCGCCGGCCATCCCGGCGGCGCCGGCGATCACCCGACCGGCCTCGACAACTCCACCGCCGAGTCCGGTGCCGACGATTGCGGCGACCGACGACCTGGTCATCGCCTCGTCGCCGAAGTACACGTGGTGGGCGTAGAGCGCGGCGGCGTTGCCGTCGTTGTGATAGATCACCGGCAGGCCGAGTCTCCGCTCCAGTGCGCCCCGCACGTCGAAGCCGCGCCACGCGGGCTGGGAGAAGTTGGTCGAGCCCCGCGACGAGATGACACCTGTGGCGCTCGCCGGGCCGGGGGTGTCCAGGCCGACGGCACGGACCAATTCGCGCGGCACGCCGGTCTGGGCCAGGGCGCCGTCCAACGCACGGGCCAGCGCCTCGATAGCCGCCTCCGGCCCGGCGCGCACCTCGCTGGGGATCTCCAGCAGCCCGTCCACCAGGAACCGGCCGTCCACCGTCAGCACGGTGGCGTTGTTGCTGGTGCCTCCGTTGTCCAGGCCGACGACCACCGGCATCCCTGCGCTGCCCACCGAAACCGCCTCCCGCTGTCCTGGATGTGAGCCGAGGCTAGTGCCAACCCCGCTCCCCCCGCCACGCCGGCCACCGCAGGTGACGTGCAAGCACCGACATTCCCGTGCAGCGGGCGTTATGTCACGGGTGCCCGGGTGCTGTCGCGCGTCCTTTGCTCTGCTTCACCCCACGCAACACAAACGGTCCCAAAGTGTTGCGTCGGGTGAAGCAGAGCAAAGGGGGCGAGGCAAGGGGGTGCGGGCGGCGTCGATCTCCGGCGAAGCCGTGCCGGGCGCGCCGGCGGCGGCGGTGGCGGTGGCGGTGGCGGTGGCGGCGGCGGTGGCGGTGGCGGTGGCGGTGGCGGTGGCGGTGGCGGTGGCGGTGGCGGTCGGGCTTGCTCAACCGGGACGGCGGGCGGTCACCGCTGTGGCGTCCAAGTCCTCGTCGTGCCGCACGCTCGGCTCCAGCCCCACCGCGTCCAGGGCCGCGCAGAGCGTGTCCGCCTGCACGATGCTGACCTCGACAACCAGGTGGCCGCCCGGTGTCAGCCATTCGGCGGCGCCAGCAGCCACCCGGCGCAGCACGGCGAGCCCGTCCGGTCCACCGTCGAGCGCCACCGGCGCCTCGTGCAGCCGCGCCTCGGCGGGCATCAGCGCCACCGCGTCGGTCGGCACGTACGGGGCGTTGGCGACCACCAGGTCCAGTTGGCCCCGCCAGCGCGGCGGCAGCGGCGCGAACAGGTCACCCTCGAACACCTCGGCGGCCAGCCCGGCGAGGTTGCGCCGGGCGCACGCCACGGCCGCCGGGTCGATGTCGGCGGCGGCCAGCCAGCGCGGCGCGAGTCGGTGCGCCAGCGCGACTGTGGTGGCCCCGGAGCCGCAGCACAGATCGACAACTGCCGGCGCCGCGCCGGTAACGGTTGCCGCCGCCTCGACAAGCAGGGCGGTCCGGCCACGCGGCACGAAGACTCCCGCGTCGACGGCGATCCGCAGGCCGCAGAACTCCGCCCAGCCGAGCAGGTGTTCCAGCGGTTCGCCGGCCACCCGGCGGTCGGTCAGTTCCGCCAACACGGCGGGGGACTCGGCGGCGGCGAGCAGCAGATCGGCTTCGTCCTCTGCGTAGACGCAGCCGGCGGCACGCAACCGGCCCACCAGGGTGGACCTGTCGCCGGGGGGCGCTGCTGCCATGGACAACCTCAGGCGTCCAGGGCGGCGGCGATGTCGGCCACCAGGTCGGCCGTGTCCTCCACGCCGCAGGAGAGCCGGACGAAGCCGGGCGAGGTGTCGTCGCCCCACTGCGCCCGCCGGTCGGCTGTCGTGTGCAGGCCACCGAAGGAGGTGGCAGCCGCCACCAGCCGGGCGGCGTCGATGAAGCGACCCACCCGGTCGGCGTCGCCCAGGTCGAACGAGACAATGCCGGGCATCCGGCGCATCTGCGCCGACGCCACAGCGTACGCCGGGTCCTCCGGCCGCCCCGGCCAGCGCAGGCCTGTCACGTCCGACCGGCCGGCCAGCAGTTCGGTGACCGCTGCGGCGTTCGCGCTCTGCCGGGCCAGCCGCAGGTCGAGAGTGCCAAGCGACCGGTGTGCCAGCCAGGCGTCGAACGCCCCCGGCACCGAGCCGGTGACCGTGCGCCAGGCCGTCACCGCCTCCATCAGGTCGGCGGACCGGCTGGCCAGGTAGCCCAGCAGCAGGTCGGAGTGGCCGGTGAGCGCCTTGGTGCCGGACGCGACAACCAGGTCGGCACCGAGGTCCAGCGGGCGCTGACCGAGCGGGGTGGCCGTGGTGTTGTCCACGGCGAGCAGCGCGCCGGCGGCGTGCGCACGCTCGGCCAGAGCCGCCACGTCGACCACGTCCAGGCCGGGGTTGGCCGGGGTCTCCACAAGCACCAGGCGTACGCCCTCAAGCGACGGGTACGGCCCGACGGTCGGCACGAAGAGCACCCGGACACCTATCGTCTCCAGGACGTCGGTGGCGAACGCCCGGACGGGGAAGTATCCGTCGGCGGGCAGCACGACCGTGTCCCCCGGGCGCAGCAGTGTCAGCAGCAGGCCGGTGATGGCGGCCTGACCGGTGGCGAAGACTCGACAGTCGCCGCCCTCCAACTCGCCCACTGCGGCTTCCAACAGCCGCCGGGTCGGGTTGTCGGGGCGGCCGTAGCCGTTCGGTGACGAACCCTGGCCCTGCCACGGGTCGAGGTGGTACGGCGCGGCGAAGACCGGCCCCGGCAGGAACGGGTCCCCCGGTGTCGGCTCGGGCAGCCCGGCGCGTACGCAGCGGGTGCCGTCTCCCAGGTCGGTCATCGGATCCTCACTCGTACGATTCGGGCTTGGCGGTCCGGCTCATCAGGGCCTCCACGGCGAGCCGCGGGTCCATCCCCTCGTGGCAGATCCGCTCGACGTGCTCGGTGATCGGCATCTCCACGCCGTGCGCGCGGGCCAGGTCGCGGATCGCCAGGCAGCTCTTCACGCCCTCGGCGGTCTGCCGGGTCGCGGTCTGCGCCTGCTCCAGCGTCTCACCCCGGCCCAGGTGCTCGCCGAAGGTGCGGTTGCGGGCCAGCGGGGACGAGCAGGAGGCGACCAGGTCACCCATGCCGGCCAGGCCGGCGAAGGTGATCGGGTCCGCGCCGAGGGCCACGCCCAGGCGGGCCGTCTCGGCCAACCCCCGGGTCATCAACATGGCCCGGGTGTTGTCGCCGAAGCCCATCGCGGTGGCGATGCCGTAGGACAAAGCGATGACGTTCTTGACCGCACCGCCCAGCTCGCAGCCGATCACGTCGTCGTTCGTGTAGGGGCGCAGGTAGGGCGTCCGGATCGACGACTGCACGAGGGCGGTGCGGTGGGCGTTCGTCCCGGCCACCACCGTGGCGGCCGGCTGCTCGGCGGCGATCTCCGGGGCCAGGTTCGGGCCGGAGACCACCACCACCCGGTCGGCGGCGACCCCGGCGGTCTCCACGATGACCTCGCTCATCCGCTTGGTGGTGCCGAGTTCGATGCCCTTCATCAGCGACACAAGTGTGGCGTCGGGGTGCAGGTGCCCGGCCCACTCGGCGAGGTTGCCCCGCAGGGTCTGCGACGGGACGGCAAGCACCACCAGTTCGGCGTCGGTGATCGCCTCGATGGCGTCGGCGGTGGCGGTGACCCGGTCCGGCAGCAGCAGACCCGGCAGGTACTCCGTGTTGCGGTGCTCGGTGCGGATGCTCTCGGCCACCGGCGCGCGTCGCGCCCATACCGTGACGTCCCGGCCGGCGTCGGCGAGGATCTTGGCGAACGCGGTGCCCCAGGAGCCGGCACCGAGGACCGCTACGTGGCCGCTCACGCGACACCCCCCTGCTGCTGGCGCTCGGCGGAGGGCCGGACGGGTCGTTCCCACAGCGGCGGCGGTGTTCCGCCCCGTATCTCGGCGAGCATGTCCCGCAGCCGCACCATGATGGCGTCCGTCATCTCCTCGAGGGTGGCCCGGTTCGGCTGGGCGCCCGCCCACCGGGTCAGGTCGACCGGTTCGCCGGCGACCACCGTAACCGGCATCCGCGGGCGTGGGTCCAGCCGGTTGGTTCGCGGGTCGAAGATCCGCTCCGGCCCCCACATGACAAGCGGCACCACTGGCGCGCCGGTGGCCAGCGCCAGCCGGGCCGCGCCGGTCTTGGCCTTCATGGGCCACAGGTCGGGCTGTTTGGTGATGGTGCCCTCCGGGTAGATCACGACCGCTCCGCCCTCGTCCAGGGCCGCGACGAGCGCGTCCAGCGAGCGGACCGCGTCCACGGTGCCCCGCTCCACAGGGATCTGCCGGCACTGGCGCAGGATCCAGCCGACGAGCGGCACCCGGAACACGCTGGCCTTGCCCAGGTACTGCGGCCACCGGCCCGAGTCGTAGATGAAGTGCGCGGAGACCAGCGGGTCGGCGTGCGAGATGTGGTTCGCCACGATGATCACACCGTCGCCCTCCCGGCCGAGGTGCTCGCCACCGTGCCACGTCCGCCGGGTCCACAGGAGCATCACCGGTTTCACAAGCACCACGGCGAACCGTCGCCAGAACCCCAGCCTCCGCCGCGCCACTGTGCCTCCTCGTCGCGCCCCGAACCGCCACGGGTCCGGCCCGCGACACCCGCAGCGAAATCATGCCTGCTCGCCCCCGGTACGGCCAGGGAGGGTCCCGCGGCCCTGCTGGCAGGATTGCGGGCGTGAGTCAGCCGAGGTGGGCAGTGGTGGTGCCGGTAAAGCGTCTGTCGGCGGCCAAGAGCCGGCTGCGCGGCGCGCTGTCCGGCGTACCCCATGAGGAGCTGGCGCTGGCGCTGGCGGCCGACACGCTCCGCGCGGTGCTGGCCTGCCCGGCGGTCGCCGAGGCCCTGGTGGTCACCGACGACGCCCGCGTGGCGGCGGTGGCCCGCGCCGCCGGGGCGCGGGTGCTTCCCGACCTGCCGGACGCCGGCCTGAACGCCGCCTTCCGGCACGGCGCGGCACACACAAGCGGCGGGTGGGTGGCCGGCCTCACCGCCGACCTTCCGGCGCTGCGCCCGGGCGAACTGGCCGGCGCGCTGCTCGCGGCCCACAACAGCGACGGGGTACGCCGGTTCGTGGCCGACGCGCCAGGCACCGGCACGGTGCTGCTCGCCGCGCCACCCGGAATCGCCCTTGATCCACGGTTCGGGGTGGGCTCGGCGGCGGCGCACGCGGCGAGCGGCGCCCTGCCGCTGAGCGGCGACTGGCCCAGCCTGCGCCGGGACGTGGACACCGCCGACGACCTGACCACCGCAGCCCGCCTCGGCCTGGGGCCGCGCACCGCCGCGCTGCTGGCCACCGGCCACCCGGCGCACTCCGCGAGCTGACCCCGCCACCCGGCGCGCTCCTAAGGCTGACCCCGCCGGTGTACGGTGCCAGCATGCAGGGCACGGTGGCCAGCTATGACGCGGCGACACGCAGTGGGGTTCTGCTGCTCGACGACGGCACCGAACTGCGGTTTCCCGCGCGGGCCTTCGACGCCTCCGGGCTGCGGCTGCTCCGGCTCGGTCAGCGGGTGCGCATCGACACCGATCCCGACGGCGAGGTCGTCCGGGTGACATTGCCGACGATGATCTGAGCCGGCGAAGCCAAGTTCATTTTGCGTTAACCGTAATCGGGTGATTATGAGCGGGTGAGCACCCCTCGCGAGCACCCGGCCAGCCCATCCACCACCGACCCCCGCAACGGCGTCCCCACCCGTGGCACCGACGGCCGCTTCCGCCCGTCCCGAGCCGAACGTGCCGGCGCCGCCCGGGCCGACACCCTCGCCGACGACCCGGGAGCGGCGTCCTCCGGGCTCGACGAGGTCCTCGAATCCGCCGCCCCGCCCACCGAGACGGACGGCCCGGCGGCCGGTGGCCTCCTGACCGCCACCGACCCCTCGATCGGCGAGGACGACGACCAGCCGAAGGCTCCCCCGCTGCCGGAGGACCGGTTCCTCAACCGGGAGCTCTCCTGGCTCGACTTCAACGCACGGGTGCTCACCCTCGCCGAGGACCAGCGCACCCCGCTGCTGGAGCGGGCCAAGTTCCTGGCCATCTTCGCCAGCAACCTCGACGAGTTCTACATGGTGCGGGTCGCCGGGTTGAAGCGGCGGCTCTCCGCCGGCCTGCCGGTCCGTGGTGGGGACCGGCTGCCCCTGCGTACGCAGCTGGACCTGATCGCGGAGCGGGCCGCCGAACTCGTCGCCCGGCACGCCGCCTGCTTCGGCGACGACGTGCTGCCCAAGCTGGCCGGCGAGGGCATCCGCATCCTGCGGTGGGGCGAGTTGGGCGACCCGGAGCGGGAGCGGCTGCGCACCTACTTCCGGGAGCACATCTTCCCGGTGTTGACCCCGCTCGCGGTCGATCCGGCGCACCCGTTCCCGTACATCTCCGGGCGGTCGCTCAACCTCGCCGTCGCGGTCCGCGATCCGGACGGCGGCTCGGAACTGTTCGCCCGGGTGAAGGTGCCCAACAACGTGCCCCGTTTCGTCCGGGTGGACCGGGACCAGCCGGGCGTCCGGATGCTGCCGGTCGAGGACCTGATCTCGGTGCACCTGGGTCAGCTGTTCAGCGGCATGCAGGTGGTCGAGTGCCACCTGTTCCGGGTCACCCGCAACGCCGAGGTGGAGGTCGACGAGGACCGCGACGAGGACCTGCTCCAGGCCCTCGAACGGGAGCTGGCCCGCCGCCGGTTCGGCCCGCCGGTGCGGTTGGAGGTCGCCGCGTCGATCTCCGACCACATGCTGGAGCTGCTCGTCCGTGAGCTGGACATGGACGACCAGGACGTGCTGCGGGTGCCCGGCCTGCTGGACCTCTCGGCGCTGTGGCAGGTGTACGGCGAGGCCGACCGCCCGGATCTGAAGGACCCGCCGTTCGTGCCGGCCACCCATCCCCGGCTCGCCGAGGGCGAGGTGCCGCGCAGTGTCTTCTCCACACTGCGCGACGGGGACATCCTGGTGCACCACCCGTACCACTCGTTCGCCACGAGCGTGCAGCGCTTCATCGAGCAGGCCGCCGCCGATCCGGACGTGCTGGCCATCAAGCAGACCCTCTACCGGACCAGCGGTGACTCGCCGATCGTGGACGCGCTCGTGGACGCGGCGGCCGCCGGCAAGCAGGTGGTGGTGCTCGTGGAGGTGAAGGCCCGCTTCGACGAGGTGGCGAACATCGGTTGGGCGCGCACCCTGGAACGCGCCGGCTGCCACGTGGTCTATGGGCTGGTCGGCCTGAAGACGCACTGCAAGACGGCGCTTGTGGTGCGGCAGGAGGGCAACCAGATCCGCAGGTACTGCCACATCGGCACCGGCAACTACCACCCGAAGACCGCCCGGCTGTACGAGGACTTCGGCATGCTCACCGCCGACCCGGAGATCGGCGCGGACCTCACCGACCTGTTCAACGTGCTCACCGGGTACAGCCGGCAGACCGCGTACCGGCGGCTGCTTGTCGCCCCGCAGGGCATCCGCAGCGGCCTCATCGAGCGGATCGACCGGGAGATCGCCCATGTCCGGCTCGGCATGCCCGGCCTGGTCCAATTCAAGGTCAACTCGCTTGTCGACGAGGGCGTGACCGACGCGCTGTACCGCGCCTCCCGGGCCGGCGTCCACGTCGACCTGCTCATCCGGGGCATGTGCACGCTGCGTCCGGGGGTGCCGGGGCTGTCGGAGAACATCCGGGTCCGCTCGATCCTCGGCCGGTTCCTGGAGCACTCCCGGGTCTTCCGGTTCGGCAACAACGGCGAGGCCGAGTTCTGGATGGGCTCGGCGGACCTGATGCACCGCAACCTGGACCGTCGGGTGGAGGCGCTGGTGCAGGTGAGCGACCCGGTCGCCCGCGCCGAACTCGACCATGTGCTGACCGCCGCCATGAGCCCCGACGTGGACGCGTTCGAGTTGGCAGGCGACGGCACCTGGACCCGACGCACAAGCGACGACGACAGGGCTCGCGTGCATCTGCAGGAGTTGTTGCTGCGCCGCGTCGGTGGCACCGCCGGCTGACCGATCGCGGCATAGGCTGAGCTGATGGTCGAGGAGGAGCTGAAGTACGAGGTGGACGACACCTACGTGCTGCCGGACCTGTCCGCCGTGGCCCCGGCCGGTGGGCGGGTCCGGGCGGTGCCACAGGTGACGCTCGTCGCCCGCTACCTCGACACTGTCGACCTGCGGCTGGCCCGCGCCGGTGCCTCGTTGCGGCACCGCGAGGGCGACGAGCTGCCGTGGACGGTGAAGCTGCCCACCGGCACTCCTGGCGTCCGGCACGAGATCTCCCGCCCGGGGCCCGTCGAGCAGCCGCCGCCGGAGCTGGTGGAGTTGGTCACCGCGCTGCACCGGGGCGCGGCGCTGGCGCCAGTGACCGTGGTGCGGACGATCCGGCACGCCCACGAGGTGTGCGACAGGGCCGGCGCGGTGCTCGCCGAGGTGGTGGACGACCGGGTGACAGTGCTCGACGACGCCGGTGCGACAACTGGTGCGTTCCGCGAGTTGGAGGTGGAGCTCAAGGCCGGCGACCGCGAGATCCTGGACCGGATCGGGGGCGTGCTTGCCGAAGCCGGCGCCCGGGGCGGCTCGTTCACCTCGAAACACGTACGGGCGCTGGGCTCGGCCGCCCAGGCCGAGCCCGACCTGGTCGCGCCGGGCGAGCTGACGACCCACCCGAGCGCCGGCGAGGTGGTCACCGAGGTGGTCCGCAAGGAGGTACGCCGGTTGCTGACGCACGATCCGCTTGTGCGGCTGCGCGCGGCGGCCGGTGGCGGCGACAGCGCCGTGCACCAGATGCGGGTGGCGACCCGACGACTCCGCAGCGACCTGCGTACGTTCACGCCGCTGGTCCGCAGATCGTGGTCGCGTCCGCTGCGCGTGGAGCTGCGTTGGCTGGCCGAGGTGCTCGGCGCGGCCCGCGACGCCGAGGTGCTGCGCGACCGCCTGCGCCACACCGCGAACGCCGACCCGCTCAGCACTCTCGACCAGGACGCGGTGGACCGGCTGGACAGGGCGCTTGCCAAGCGGCAGCGGCAGGCGCTCGTCGCCATCGACAGGGCGCTGCGCTCCCCGCGTTACCTCGCTCTGGTGGACGCCCTGGTCCTTGCCGCCCGCGCGCCCCGGCTCACCCGCCGGGCGTCCGAGCCGGCGGCGCGGACGCTGCCCGCGCTCGTGGCCCGCCCGTGGAAACAGCTCACCGGCCCGGACGGCGTCGACGGGCTCGACCCACTGGCACCCGACGACCGCTGGCACGCCGTCCGCAAGGACGCCAAGAAGGCCCGCTACGCGGTAAACGCGGTCCTTCCGGCGGTCAGTGGGGACGCGCGCCGGCTGTCCCGCGCGCTGGCCCGGGTGCAGGACGTGCTCGGCGAGCACCAGGACGCGGCGGTGGCCGCGGACACCTGGCTCGCCCTCGCCGCCGGCCGACCGGCGGACCACGCGTTGGCGGTCACCGCCGGGCGGCTCGCCGAGCGGGAACGCGAGACGGTACGCCAGATGCGAGCCCAGTTCCCCGCCGCGTGGCACCGGGCCACCCGGCGACGGCGCACCAGATGGCTCCCATGATCGGCATCCGCGCGGCCGGCGGGGTCTGCTGGCGTCCCAGCGCCGACGGCGTACAGGTGTGCGTCGTGCACCGGCCCCGCCACGGTGACTGGACACTGCCCAAGGGCAAGCTGGAGCCGGGCGAGCACCCGATGGTCGCCGCGGTCCGCGAGGTGGCCGAGGAGGCCGACGTACGCGGCGTACCGCAGGTGCGGCTGCCGTCGGTGCGCTACCGCAGCGAGGGGCAGGACAAGCTTGTCGACTACTGGTCGATGCGCACTGCCGCCAGCGGTGGTTTCCAGCCCGACACCGAGGTGGACGACATTCGGTGGCTCGCCGTGGACGACGCGATCCGACTGGTCAGCTATCCGCACGACGCCGAGGTGCTTGCCGCGTTCGCCGCGCTGCCACCGGTGACCGCCACCGTCGCGCTGGTCCGGCACGCGCACGCCGGCAAGCGGGCCACCTGGTCCGGCCCGGACACCGCCCGCCCGCTTGACGACGAGGGGCGGGCCCAGGCGTACGCCCTCGCCGCCCTTATCGCAGTGGTCCGGCCGGCCCGGCTGGTGTCGGCGTCGCCGCGTCGCTGCGTGCAGACCCTGGACCCGGCCGCCGCACTACTCGACCTGCCCATCGAGATCTGCGGCGATCTGGACGAGCCTCAGCCGGGCCAGCAGCACGACGAGCGGGTGCTCGCCACTGCCGCCCAGTTGCTGGAGCTCGCCTGCGCGGGCGGGCAGGTGGCGGTGTGCAGTCAGGGCAAGGTGCTGCCGGGCGCGTTGGAGCAGCTCACCGGCCGCGCCGACGACGACTTCACCACTCCGAAGGGCGGCGGCTGGCTGCTCGCCTTCAGCGGTGACCGGCTGCTCGCCACCGACCGCCTGTGACCGCACGTGGTTCCGGCGATGTGCCGGGGCAGCGGAGGTCGGCGATCCGGAGTGGATCAACGCCCGCCGACGTGCATCAGCGGGGTGGCAGGGTGAGGGTCACCGCGACCGGCAGGTGATCGCTTGCCGTGCCGGGCGGCGCGACCGGGTCGCTCGGTATCAGCCCGGGCGAGACGAAGACGTGGTCGATCTGCTGGCGCGGGTCGTCGGCCGGGCTGGTCGCCAGCGGTCGCCCGGCCGCCAACGCGTCGACGAGGCCGGCAGCGGTGAACTGGCCGAACGCCTCGTCGCCCGGCTCGGTGTTCAGGTCACCGCCCACCACAAGCGGCAGGCCGTCGGCGTACTCCGTGGCGAAGTCGACGACCGAGCGGGCCTGAACCACCGGGCCGCCGCCGGGCGGCGGTTGCAGATGGGTGCTGACCACCGCGCACCGGACGCCGTCGCTGAAGTTCACTGTGACGGCGAGTGCCTGCGCGCCGGTGGGCGCCCCGACGTCAGGCAGCCGCAGCGTCCGCGCGTCCTCGGTCGGCCAACGGCTGAGCACCGCATCACCCCAGACGGCGTCGGCGGCCGGCCCGAACACGTACGGCATATCGAGACGGTCGGCGAGCAGGTCAAGGGTGTCGTGGCCGCCGTTGAGCAGCCAGCCGCGGTCCACCTCGCTGAGCAGCACCACGTCGGGTTGCTGGCGGTCGATCGCGGCGGCCAGCGCGGGCAGATCGAACCGGCCGTCCAGCCCGAAGCCCATCCGGATGTTGTACGCCACCACCCTGATCTGCTCCGGCGGCCCGTTCCGGTTGGTCGACACACCCACCTCGTCGGCGAACACGGGCGCGAGCAGTGCCAGCGCGGTAACCGCCGCAGTGGTCGGCAGTGGCGATGGCGACCCGGCAGGCCGCCTGCCTGCTGACGGTCGCGTGGGCAGCCCCGCGACGGGACGGGCCGTGAGCGCCACGGCCGCGACCAGCCCGGCGACCACCACCGGAACCGCGCCGTTGGGATAGCCGAGGTCGTAGGCGCTGTAGTAAGCCACCGCCGCCAGGACGAAGACGAGCATGCCGCCTGCGGCCGCGTACCCCCGGCGGGCCGCCGCTCGCCTGGCATCCACCGTGTCCGCCTCGCCCACACCGACCCCGACGGCCGTCGCGGAACCACTCGCGGCGTCGGCACTGGCGGGCCTGTCGGTGAGGGCCAGGCAGGCACCGAGACCGACTGCGGTGAGCAGGATGGCGGCGACGAGCAGATCGCCGTGATCGAGGGCGAAGAGCACCGCGCCGGCCAGCAGGGCCACCGGCCCGAGTGCTCGGCCCCACCGCCGGTTGGGCGGGCCGGCCAGCGCGGCCAGCAGGAACACCGCGACGGCCACCGGTAACGGTGCCAGGCCGACGAACGGGCTGCCGGCGACGTCCCCGCCGGTCATCAGGTACGACATCCCTGCCTGGGCGAGCGCCGGCGCGAGGGCCACCATGCCGGCGAGCAGCAGCACCGGCCCGGCCAGCAGCCACGACCGGGCGCCGCCGGGGCCGGGTGGCGCGCTCCGCGCCGCAGTGGCGAGCAGGAACGCCCCCACCGCCACGGCACTGAGCAGCCAGGCCATCCAGTCGCTGCGCCAGGCCAAATCGTAGGTGTCCAGCAACCCGTGTAGCGCCGCGTTGACCGCCAACCCCAGGGCCAGCCCCGGCACGGGCCGGTCGATGCCACCGGCGGCACCCGCCAACCAGACCAGCCCGGCGAGCAGCCCTGCGGTGGCCAGCCAGAGCTGTACGCGTCCGCCGGGTGTCGCGGTGAGCGCGAGCCGCGCGGCTGCCAGCAGGACGGCCGCAGCGACTGTGACAGGACGGGCGCCCACCCGACGGACAAGCGCCGGGGCCGCCGCAGCGAGGACGAACCAGCCGAGGGCGAACGCCCCCATCAGCTCGGCCGGGGTGGACGCGGCCTGACCGAAGATGGTGATGATGCCGGGAAGCCAGACGCGCAGCACGTCGATGAGCAGAATGACGCCCAGCGCGAGCGATGCGGTGGTGAGCTGGCGGTAGCGCACCGGCACCCCATTCCGTCGGCGGGCCGGCAGAGGGGGGCCGGCACGGCGATTCTGCGCGTCCACGGCAGGCGGGTCAACGGCCCCGGTACGCGCACAGGGCGCCCACCGCGCGGGTGGACGCCCTGTGGGCTGTGCGGGTCGGTCAGCGCTTGCTGGCCGCCTTCTTGGCCGGAGCCTTCTTCGCGGGAGCCTTCTTGGCCGCCGTGCTCTTGCTCGCCGCCGCGGTGGTCTTCTTCGCCGTGGTGGACTTGGCCGCTGCGGCGCTCTTCTTCGTCGGCGCGGCCTTCTTGCTGGCGGCCGTCTTGGTCGCCGTGGTGCTCTTGCTCACCGTTGCCGGGGCGGTCTTCTTGCTGGCCGCCTTGGTGGCGGTGGCGGTCTTGCTCGCCTTGGCCGGGGCGGTCTTCTTGCTTGCCGCCGCCTTGGTGGCCGTGGCGGTCTTGCTCGCCTTGGCCGGGGCGGTCTTCTTGCTTGCCGCCTTGGCGGCGGTGGCCTTGGTGCCAGCGGCCTTCGCCGTCGTGGTGGCGGTCTTCTTCGCCGCCACCGTGGCCTTCGGCACCTTGCCGCTGGCCACCATCTCCTTGAACCCGGCCCCGGGGCGGAAGGTCGGAACGGACGTCTTCTTGACCTTCACCGCCTCGCCGGTGCGTGGGTTGCGCGCTGTTCGTGCGCCACGCACACGCTTTTCGAATGCTCCGAATCCGGTGATCGCCACCTTCTCGCCCTTGGTGACCGCCGCCTGGACCTCAGTGAGGACCGCGTCGAGCGCGGCCGTCGCCGTCTTCCGGTCCCCCAGGCGAACGGCGAGCGCCTCGATGAGCTCGGCTTTGTTCACGACTTCCTCCCGATTGTGCAACTGACTCGACGCGAGCCATTCTGCGCGCACCGTATGCCCTGTGCTGCCTGGACACAAACATTCGGTAGAAAAAAGCCCTTGTGTCGTAACGGATTCGCCCCCACCAGTTGGACCGGTGAGGGCGAATCCGATGTGCGGATGGGCGTACGGGCTATGCCACCGAGGGCAGGAACGGCAGTCGACCCGCCTCGTACGAGTCGATGTCGGCGGCGTGCCGGAGGGTGAGTCCAATGTCGTCCAGACCCTCCAGCAGGCGCCACCGGCTGAAATCGTCAAGCGGGAACGACCACGTGGCGTCCCCGGCCCGGAGCTGTCGGGCGGTCAGGTCGACAGTCACCGGAGTGGTCGGGTCGGCCTCGACCAGATCCCACAACTCCTCGACGGCTTTCAATTCCAACTCGACCGGCAGGAGGCCCTCCTTGAGGGCGTTGCCGCGGAAGATGTCGCCGAAACGCGGCGACACCACAGCGCGGAAGCCCCAGTCCCGCAGCGCCCAGACGGCATGCTCCCGGGAAGAGCCGGTGCCGAACTCCGGGCCGGCGATGAGGATCGACGCACCGGAATAGGATTCATCGTTGAGAACGAATGTCGGATCTTCCCGCCAGGCGTTGAACAGCCCGTCGGCGAAGCCGGTGCGGGTCACCCGCTTGAGGTACACGGCCGGGATGATCTGATCCGTGTCCACGTTGGACCGCCGCAGCGGCACAGCGGTGCCGGTGTGGGTGGTGAACTTGTCCATCTCCTCGGTCCCTTCTACAGATCGGCGGGGGCGGCCAGCCGGCCGACCACGGCGGTGGCGGCGGCGACCGGCGGGGAGACCAGGTGGGTACGCCCACCCCGGCCCTGCCGGCCCTCGAAGTTGCGGTTCGAGGTGGAGGCGGAGCGCTCGCCCGGCTTCAGCGTGTCGGGGTTCATCCCCAGACACATGGAGCAGCCGGCGAACCGCCACTCGGCACCGGCATCGGCGAAGACCTTGTCCAGCCCCTCGGCCTCGGCGGCCTCCCGCACAGCGGCGGAGCCGGGCACCACGAGCATCCGGACCCCGTCGGCGACCTTGTGGCCGCGCAGCACGTCGGCGGCGGCCCGCAGGTCCTCCAGGCGACCGTTGGTGCAGGAGCCCACGAAGACCACGTCGATGGAGAGGTCCCGCAGCGGGGTGCCGGGGCGCAGGTCCATGTACTCCAGCGCACGGCGGGCAGCGACCCGCTCCGAGTCGGTGACGAACTCCTCCGGGTCCGGCACTGGCGCGCTCAGCGGCGCACCCTGCCCGGGGTTGGTGCCCCAGGTGACGAACGGGGTGACCTGGCTGGCGTCCAGGGTCACCTCGGCGTCGAAGCGTGCGCCCTCGTCGGTGGGCAGCGTCCGCCACCAGGCCAGCGCCGCGTCCCAGTCCGCGCCCTGCGGCGCGTTCGGACGCCCCTTGAGGTACGCGAAGGTCGTCTCGTCCGGCGCGATCATGCCGGCCTTGGCGCCCCACTCGATGGACATGTTGGCGATGGTCATCCGCCCCTCCATGGAGAGGGACCGGATCGCTTCGCCGCGGTATTCGACGATGTGACCACGGCCACCGCCGGTGCCGACCTGGGTGATCAGAGCCAGCACCAGGTCCTTGGCGGTGACGCCGGGAGCGAGTTGGCCGGTGACGTTCACGGCCATGGTCTTCGGGCGGCTCTGCGGCAGCGTCTGGGTGGCGAGAACGTGCTCCACCTCGCTGGTGCCGATGCCGAAGGCGAGCGCGCCGAACGCGCCGTGGGTGGCGGTGTGTGAGTCGCCACAGACGATCGTCATGCCCGGCTGGGTCAGCCCGAGCTGCGGGCCGATGACGTGCACGATGCCCTGGTTGTCGTCACCGAGTGGGTGCAGGCGCACGCCGAACTCGGCGCAGTTGCGGCGCAGCGTCTCGATCTGCGTCCGGGACGTCGGGTCCGCGATGGTGAGCAGGTCACCACGGCGGAGCCGGAACGCCGGGTCGTCGTACCCGGTCGGGGTGTTGTGATCCTCGGTCGCGAGCGTCAGGTCGGTTCGGCGCACCCGGCGGCCGGCGAGCCGCAGCCCGTCGAACGCCTGCGGGCTGGTCACCTCGTGCAGCAAGTGCAGGTCGATGAAGAGCAGGTCCGGCTCACCAGCGGCGGACCGAACGACGTGCGCGTCCCAAACCTTTTCGGCCAGGGTCCTCGGCTCAGGAGTGACTCCCACCATCTGGACATCCTAAATTCTGGGAGGTATGTTTCGGCTTGTGGGACACAGTATGAGCGGTGTTGGCGTTCTCGACAAGGCGGTGGTCATCCTGGCCGCCTGTGTCGACGGCGCCAGCCTGGCCGAACTCGTCGAGCGAACGAAGCTGCCCCGGGCCACCGCGCACCGGCTGGCACAGGCACTGGAGATCCATCGGATGCTCGTCCGGGACACTCAGGGCCGCTGGCGGCCCGGCCCTCGATTGGGCGAGTTGGCCAACGCGGCACCGGACGTTCTGCTGACCGCCGCCGAGCCGCTGCTGGCCGCGCTGCGCGACGCCACAGGCGAGAGCGCACAGCTCTACCTGCGCCGTGCGGACGAGCGGATCTGCGTAGCGGCGGCAGAGCGCGCCAGCGGCCTGCGGGACACCGTTCCGGTCGGCTCGGTGCTGCCGATGACCGCCGGCTCGTCCGCCCAGATCCTGCTCGCCTGGGAGCCGCCGGAGGCGGTGATGCCGCTGCTGCCGCGCAGCAAGTTCACCGGCCGCACACTGGCCGAGGTACGCCGTCGTGGCTGGGCGCAGAGCGTCGCCGAGCGCGAGGCGGGTGTGGCGAGCGTCTCCGCCCCGATCCGTGACCGCACCGGCCGCGTGATCGCCTCGGTCAGCATCTCCGGCCCCATAGAGCGCCTCGGCCGCCGCCCCGGCGAACGCCACGCCATGGCAGTAGTCCGAGCCGGCCAACGCCTCTCCGGCCTCTGACCGACGGCTCAGCGGCCTCCGACCGGCGTCGGTCCGGCCTCCGACCGGCGCTGGCGATCATGGGGTTGGCGTGGACCGGCACCGGCGTGTCAGACCGCCAACCACATGATCGCCGCAAGGTGGGTGGGTAGAACGGAAAAGGGCTCGTCTCGCTTCGCGAGACGAGCCCTTTCGTTGTAGCCCCGACCGGATTCGAACCGGCGCTACCGCCTTGAGAGGGCGGCGTCCTGGGCCACTAGACGACGGGGCCAGAACTTTGCTGTTCACCACCCTCGCGGGCGGTGCGGCTTGTAGTCTAGCGGCACCATCGGCCGGGGCGAGCGCGGGGTGCGGGGCCGCCGACCGGCAGGTGGCGACCAGAAAACGACCCCCAGGTGACCCGGACCCGGCCCGGAACGACGGGCCCCTGGACGACGAAACAGCCCGCCTCACCAGGGTGAGACGGGCTGTGCACAGATGTAGCCCCGACCGGATTCGAACCGGCGCTACCGCCTTGAGAGGGCGGCGTCCTGGGCCACTAGACGACGGGGCCAGGACAAGCATTTCGCTCCCCCACCCTCGCGGGCGGAGGAGCTGCACTCTACCAGAGATCAACCTCCGCCCCCGCAGGGGCGGAGGAGAACTCCGTCAGAATCCAGCGTCCGGGATTCTCGCGAATCCCAGCTGCGCTGGGGTACCAGGACTCGAACCTAGACTAACTGAACCAGAATCAGTCGGGCTGCCAATTACCCCATACCCCATTGGCACCTTGCGGCGCCGGGAACGAACATTACCCTCCCGGTGCCGGCAGGCCAAATCCGATCCCCCCGAAACACCTGTGAGCTGCGGAAACGGGGGCATCGGACGGATCAGGCGACGGGGACCACCGGGTTGCTGAGCTCACCGATGCCCTCGATCCGCACGGTGACGGTATCCCCCTCCACGAGCGGGCTAACCCCCGCCGGCGTGCCTGTGAGAACCACGTCGCCGGGCAGCAGCGTCATCACGTGCGAGATGTACGACACCAGGCCGGCCACGTCGAAGACCATGTCCTTCGTACGGCCGAGCTGGCGTACCTCCATCTCGTCGGGGTTGCGACCGACCTCACACCGGATCTCCAGGTCGGAGACGTCCAGTCCGGTGGTGATCCACGGGCCGATGGGGCAGAACGAGTCGAAGCCCTTGGCCCGCGTCCACTGCCCGTCGGAGCGCTGGAGGTCCCGCGCGGTGACGTCGTTGGCGCAGGTGTAGCCGAAGATGGCGCGTTCGGCGGCCGCCCGGTCGGCGCGGCGGGCGCCGGGAGCGCCGATCACGACCGCCAACTCCGCCTCGTGCTCGACCTGCTTGGAGAAGATCGGCAGCCGGATGGCGTCCCGGGGGCCGATCACCGCTGTGGACGGCTTGAGAAAGAGCAACGGCTCCTTGGGTACGTCGTTGCCGAGTTCGGCGGCGTGGTCGGCGTAGTTGCGGCCCACGCAGACCACCTTGCTGGGCAGGATCGGCGAGAGCAGCCGGACGTCGGAGAGGGCCCAGCGGGCCCCACTGAAGGAGAGTTTGCCGAACGGGTGGCCTTCGATCTCGGCGATGGTCAGGCCCTGCGGCCCGGCCTCCGGTTCGCCCTCGACGGCACCGAACGACATTCCCTTGGCATGAGCGAAACGAGCGATACGCACCTGGCCAATCTAGCCCCGCCGACGGGTCGACCGGCCACGACCGGCGGGCGGGTGTGCGCAACCCGTCAACGCGGCGGCACCCTATCGGCCGTCGGGGTGACCGGGGCGGGATTCCTGACTTCGTACCCGCACGGAGGGAGCACGCCCTTAGCGTCGGCTCCGGAGGTTCGTTCGTATGCCTGCATCGACACGACACCACAGAGCCCTCGCAGTGTTCGTCCACTGCCTCGGCATCCTCGCCGCCGTGCCGGCCCTGCCCACGGTGGCCCCGGAGGCGGCGGCCGCGCCACGACCACCGGCCGTCACGCCACGACCAGCGACACCCACGCCAGAACCGACGGCGGTCACAGCGCCCGCGCCTGTCAGCCCGCCGCCAGCGGTGGCGGTGGTCGCCCGGCCACCCGCGGCGGCGAGTGCGGAGCCCACGCCGCCGTCGGCGCCACCGGCGATGGCACCGCCGTCGCGGACGCCGGCGTCGGTGCCCGCGCCTCCGGTGACGGTCGCGGTCGCGCCGGAGAGCAGTCCGGCGCCGCGATACCGGATCCACGTGCGCAACGTGGGCAGTTCGCCCGTCGACACGACTGTGCGCCAGGAGTTGCCCTCCGGGTCGTCGCCCACCTCGATAAGCGCCGGCGGCCGGTCCACCAACTCCGGGGGGTCCGCCACCGAGGTGACGTGGCGGCTGCGGCTGCCCGCGCACAGCACGACCACGCTTGGCACCGCGCTGACCGCGACCGCGCCGGGCCAGAAACTGACCGCGCCGGCCTGCGCCTTCACGAGCGACGGCAGCCGGCCGTTCGACTGCGCGTCGGCCACCTGGCAGGCGGCGGGGACACCGGCGGAGGAGGTCACCGCGGCGCAGCCAGTTTGGCGGCAGACCCCGGTGCTGCTGGCCGGCCTGGCGGTTCTGCTGGTGCTGCTCGGTGCCGCCCTGTTCTGGGTGTGGCGTCGTCGACGCGGCCGGCGGGTGACCGCGGCAGCCCTGTCCAGCGGCGGCGGATCCGACGAGGGGCGCGGAACGATCTATCCGCGTCCGTCCACGCCGAGCCCGATGCGGCGTCGGCGTACCCCGCCGGTCGCCCTGCTGGTCGGCGCGGCCGTGGTGGTGCTGGCCGCCGTGGTCGGGACCGCCGGCTGGACGGCGACCCGGCAGGTCTCCGAGATCGACACCCAGAAGCAGCCGACAAGCGGCGCGTGGATGGGCACCGGGGTGTCCGGGCCGGTGGGCGTACCGCTGCGCGATTCGGCGTTCGAGTTCACCGTCTACCGGATGTCCTGCGACGCGCACGGCAGCACCGGGGCGACTAACGAGGGCGGCGCGGCTCCGGCCTCCGGCCGTCGGTGCCAGGCCACTGTAGGAGTGCGCAACGTCACCGGCGACCAGCAGCCCTGGCACGGCCAGATGCAACGGGCCTACCTGCCCGGCGGCCGGTGGGTGAGCACCGACGAGCCGGCCACCCGGGCGGCCAACCTGGGTCGGGACGTCTTCGCCGACCCGGTGGCGGCCGGCAGTCGGGTGGTGCTGCCGCTCGTCTTCACCGTCGACGGGCGGGATCCGCCCCGACAGTTGGAGCTGCGCGGCGGCGTCTTCTCCGCAGGCGTGCGGGTGCAGATGCCCTGACCGGCCAACGGGCGGCGGTCGTACCCTGGGGTCCGTGACCGCCGCCCTCGCCCCCGCCGTGCTCGACGTGGCGACCTGGCAGGCCCGTCGTCGGGCCCACGAGCAGCGGGTGGACGTCTGGCTGACCCCGCACCTGGCCCGTCGGCGGCGCGGCGAGCGGCACCCGGTGGCCGACTTCCTGTTCACCTACTACTCGCATCGGCCGGCGCAGCTGCGCCGCTGGCATCCGGGCGCAGGGGTCGAGCTGCGCGACGCGGATCCGGCCGAGTTCGGCCGGGACTACCGCGCCACCGCCGCCGGGGTCACCCTCGACACCGATGGGGTACGCCAGCGACGCGGCGAGTCGATCGCGTGGATCCGCTCGCTGCTCACGGCCACTGCGGGGCGGGCGCCGCACTTTGGCTGCTTCGGGATGCACGAATGGGCGATGGTCTACCGGCAGACCCGCGAGGAGTTGCGGCACAACGCGTGGCCGTTGCGACTGGACGCGGAGCGGACGGCCGCGATCGTCGAGGAGCGCGGGGTGCGGTGCAGCCACTTCGACGCGTTCCGGTTCTTCACACCGCCGGCCCGCCCGTTGAACCTGCTCACACCGACCCGGGACACCCAGCACGAGCACGAGCAGCCGGGCTGCCTGCACGCCAACATGGACGTCTACAAATGGGCGTACAAGCTGTCGCCGCTGGTGCCCTCGGAGTTGGTGGCGGACTGTTTCGAGCTGGCCCGGGAGATCCGTACTCTCGACATGCGGGCCAGCCCGTACGACCTGGCGGCGCTCGGCTACCCGCCGGTGCGTGTGGAGACGCCGGAGGGCCGGGCGGAGTACGCCGCCGCCCAGCGCGGCTTCGCCGACCGGGCCGCGGTGCTGCGCGATCGGCTGCTAGCGGCCGTCCCGGCCTGACCGGCTGCTCGCGGCCCGGCCCTGGGATGGGTCGGGCTCAGCTCTCCGGACGGGTTCGCAGGCCGTCGAGGAGCAGCGAGACCACTGCCTCCATGTCCTCGTCCAGGCCGGGCTCGCTCCACTCGGCCCGGTGCGCCGGGTGGTGGAATCGGGCTGTGGCCTGCAACAGCGCCCGGCCGGCCACCGCCGGGTCCGGCACGCTGAACTCGCCGGCCGTCACCCCGTCGGCGACGATGAGGCTGAGCTGGCCGGCGAGGATCTCCAGGTGCGTGGCGACCGCACCCTCGGCGAGGGTGGCGAGCTGGTGGAAGTTGTCGAACAGCTCCGGGTCCTCCCGGGCCCTCCGGCGCTTGGTGCCACTCAGTTCGGCGAGCCACCGACGCAGCCGCTGCGGTGCGGGGTCGGCGCCGGTGGCCACCTCGATGAGCGGGGTGGAGATCCGGGCCAGCCAGCGTTCGGCGACCGCGTCGCGGAGCGCGGCCTTGCTGGCGAAATGCCGGTAGACGCTGCCGTGGCTGACGCCCAGCGCGCGGGCGACGTCAAGCACTGTGGCCTTGGCGGGCCCGTACCGGCGTAGCACCTCCTCGGCGGTGTCGAGGATGCGGTCGGCCGTCAGGGCGGTGGCGTCGCTCATCGCTCCAGCCTCCCTGACGGCCCCACCGGCCGTGGCGCGACCCCCGGGTGGCGGTCGCGCCACGGCCCGGTGGTCACGCCCGCTCGCTGTCCAGCAACGCCATCTGCGCCTCGTCGTAGCGGTTGCCGGCTGCCGCGTCGGCCGGGACGGCGGCCTCGATGGCGGCCAGGTCCTCCTGGGTGAGGGTGACAGCTGTCGCGCCCAGTGCTTCGGTGAGCCGGTCCCGGCGACGGGCACCGATCAGCGGCACGATGTTCTCACCTCGGGCGAGCACCCAGGCGATGGCGATCTGCGCCACTGTGACGCCACGGGCCTCGGCGATGACGCGCAGGGCGTCCACGAGGGCGAGGTTGCGGTCCAGGTTGGCGCCGGAGAACCGGGGCAAGTAGCTGCGGAAGTCCGTGGCGACGGTGTCCCTGCGAGCGGTCCAGTGGCCGCTGATGAGGCCGCGGGACAGCACCCCGTACGCGGTGATCCCCACACCCAGCTCGCGGGCCGTCGGCAGGATGTCGGCCTCCGGGTTGCGGGAGATCAGCGAGTATTCGATCTGGAGGTCGGCGATCGGGTGCACTGCCTGCGCCCGGCGTAGCGTGTCCGCGCTGACCTCGGACAGGCCGATGTGCCGGATGTGACCGGCCTTGACGAGCTCGGCGAGGGTGCCGACCACGTCCTCCACCGGCACGTCTCCCGGCAGCCGGGCCGGGCGGTAGATGTCGATGTGGTCGGTGCCGAGGCGGCGCAGCGAGTACGCCAGGAAGTTCTTGATCGCGACGGGTCGAACGTCGGCGCCGTTCCAGCCGCCGTCGACGTCGCGCAGGGCGCCGAACTTGACGCTGATCACCGCGTCGTCGCGGTTTCGGCCGCGCAACGCCTCGCGCAGCAGCATCTCGTTGTGGCCCATCCCGTAGAAGTCGCCGGTGTCCAGCAGGGTGACGCCGGCGTCCAGGGCGGCGTGGATGGTGGCGATGCTCTCGACCTCGTCGGCATCGCCGTAGAGGTCGGACATGCCCATCAGGCCGAGGCCGAGGGCGGAGACGGTCGGGCCTGTGGTGCCGAGCTTGCGGGTGTCCATGGGGATGTTCCTCTCCTGGGTGACCCGCTCAGCATACATACTTCGGGTGACAGATTCCAGATTCTGTCACCCGATAGTCGAAGGGGACCCGGAATGGCACGACTTGAAGGGGTCGACTACTCGCCGTCGACGCGGCGGTCACGCTTGCGCTGCGACTGGCGCTTCTTCTCGGCCAGCCGGCGCTCCTTGGCGCCCCGGGACGGCCGGGTCGCGCGGCGGGGTGGTGGCGGGGGCGCGGCGGCCTCACGCAGCAGCGCCACCATCCGCTCGCGGGCCGCCTCCCGATTGGCCAGCTGCGCCCTGTGCTCGCTGGCCGCGATCGTCAGGACCCCGTCCACCAGGCGGTTGGCCAGTCGCTCCAACGCCCGCGACCGCAGCCAGTCGGGCACCGACGGGGAGTTGGCCAGGTCATAGCTCAGCTCGACCCGGGAGTCGGCGGTGTTCACGCCCTGCCCACCCGGCCCGGACGAGCGGGAGAAGCGCTCCCGCAACTCCCCGGTGGGGACGACCCACCGGTCGGTCACCCGCAGTCCGTCGTCCACGCCCCGAGGCTAACCCGCACCGACCCAACGAGGATCACCGGTGCGGAGGCTTACTCGACGTCGAGGACGGGCTCGGCGTCGGGCCGGCGGTGTCGTCGTTCGAGCCGACCGCCGCGTACGCGACCGCGCCGAACAGCAGCAACCCGATCACCGCGGCTTTCACGGCGACCCCCCGGATCAGCAACCAGGCGCCACGACGTGCAGTCGGCACCGTTTTCTTGACCGTCTGGTAGTCGGTCCACCCGCGTCGTGCCCGCGCGTACGCCGACCCCACCGCACATCCGATGACCAGGCCCACCAGCAGGAGGACCGTGAGAAGAGGACGCTCCACCTCCGCCAGTATCCATACGGAGCGTCATATTTCCATGATTTGATGCTGTCCGGCCGGATATCCGACACTACCGGCGGCCGAACCGGCCGCCGGTAGCTGTCCGGGCAGCTCAGCCGCCCTTGCCGATGATCGTGTCGGCGCTCTGCTGCACCTGCTCGATCGGGATGGCGAAGCCGATGCCGATCGACCCGTTGCCGTCGATTGTGGCGATCGCGGTGTTCACCCCGACCACCTCGCCACGGGCGTTGACAAGCGGCCCGCCCGAGTTGCCGGGATTGATCGACGCGTCGGTCTGCACCGCGCTGTGCCTGTTGTTGCCCAGCCGCACCTGACGGTCCAACGCGCTCACGATGCCGGCGGTGACCGTCCCGGACAGGCCCAACGGTGAGCCCACCGCCAGCACCGGCTCACCGACCCGTGTGGCACCCGGCTTGGCAAGCGGCAACGGGGAGAGCCCGGCCGACGGCGGCACCTTCAGCACCGCCAGGTCACTGCGCGGCTCCCGCCCGACCACCTCGGCTTCGTAGCGGCGGCCGTCGGGCAACTCCACTGTCACCGGCCCACCGCCCCCCTTGGCCAGGATGTGGTCGTTTGTGACGAGGTGCTGCTGGTCGTCGATGGCGAACCCCGAGCCGGTCGCGGACGCGCCGTTCGCCCCGCCGGCGAGCACCGACACCACACCGGGCACGGTCCGCTCGGCGGCGGTGACCAGTTCCGCCGGCACCGGGGCGGCCGACGCCGCCGCCGGACCGCCGGCACCGTTCTGGCTGGCCACCACGCCGCCGGCCAGAGCGCCCGAGACGGCGGAGACGGCCACCACGGCCAGCACGGCGAACAGGCGTCCCGAGCGCCGCCCGCCGGGATCCCGCCCCGAGCCGGGCGCGTCCCACCACCCGTGCCCGTCCGGGTCGAGTTCGGGCGAGATGAACCAGGGACCGCGCGGTTCACCCAGTCCGGTCTGCACAGCCATGCGTACTCCTCACGGTCGACGTCGGCGCGGCTGATCAGGGCAGTCGGGAGAACCAGCGCATCGAGCCGGCTGCCGCACCCATCGCGAAGACGAGTCCGAGGCCGATGAACCGGGCCGAGACGTCCTGGCGTTCCTTGCGGTAGCCGACCGAGCTGCCAATGTCGTCGTATACGGCACGCAACTCGTCGGTGGTGCTGGCCTCGTGGAACATCCCGCCGGTCTCGTCGGCGACCGCTCGCAGGGTCTGCCCGTCGACCGGCACTTGGACGGGCCGCCCGCCCCGGTCCACGAACCCGGACGGGGTGCCGAAGGAGATCGCGTGCACCGGCACCTTCGCCGTCACCGCCTCCGCCGCCGCCTCCATCGGGTCCATCCCCGAGGTGTTCGCCCCGTCGGAGAGCAGGATGATCCGGGCCGGCGGTGGCTCCTTCGCGGCCTCGCTGTCCAAACCCTTGACCGCGCCCAACGAGGTGTTGATGGCCTCGCCGATCGCGGTGCCCTGCACCCCGGTCACCCCCTCGGCGAGCCGGCCGATGCCCTCGTCCAGGGCATCCCGGTCGGTCCCGGGCGGCACCAGGACGGCGGCGCTGCCGGCGAACGCGACAAGCCCCACGTTGAACTCGTCCGGCAGCCCTTCGACGAACCGCCGGGCCGCCTGCTTGGCCGCGGCCAGCCGGTCCGGTTCGACGTCGGTGGCGAGCATCGAGGTGGACACGTCCACCGCCACCATGACTGTGGCGCGTTCCCGGGGCACCCGAACCTCGGCGCTGGGTCGGGCGAACCCGACCACGAGCAGCGCCAGCATGGCCAGGAACAGCCCGGCCGGGACATGTCGGCGCCAGGCCGGCCGCTCGGGCGCCACCCGGTCGAGCAGCCGCAGGTTGGTGAAGCGGACCGCGTACCGGCTGCGTCCGCGCTGCATCACCAGGTACGCGACGACAAGGGCGAGCACGCCGAGCAGCAGCCAGAGCCGCAGCGGGGACTCCCAGTTCACGCGGCACCTCCCCGGGCGATCCTGGCCGGCGCGGCGGCCATCCGCCGCTGGGCGTGCACGTGCCGGACGATGTCCGCACCCCAGTCCCGGTCGGTACGCAGCGCCAGGTGGGTCGCCGCGCTGCGGCGCAGGGCCTGGCGGACCTGCTCACGCTGGGCGGCTGCCGCCTCGGCGTACCGTTCGCGCAGCCGACGGTCCGATGTCGACACCTCGCGGTGCCTGCCGGTCTCCGGGTCGACGAGCGTGATCAGGCCGACGTCGGGCAGCTCCAGCTCGCGCGGGTCGGTCACCTCGATCGCCAGCACCTGGTGACGGACCGACAACCGGCGCAGGGTCGCCTCCCAGGGTGGCGGGTGGTCCGGGTCGTCGGGCAGCCCGTCGAGGAAATCCGAGACCACGACGACCAGGCCGCGCTGATTGGCGACCCGGTGCAGTGCGTTGAGCCCGTCCGCCAACTCCGGCGATCCGCCCGGCGACCGGTCGCCGGGACCGGACGTGCGCGGGGCGGTCAGCAGCATGCGGAGCAGACCGAAGAGATGGGTACGCCCGCTGCGGGCGGGGAAACGACGTACCCCGTCGGCACGCAGCACCTGGGCACCCAGTCGGTTGCCGACGCCCGCGGTCAGGAAACCCACCGCCGCCACCGCGGCCACCGCCAGCTCCCGCTTGTCCAACTCGGCGGTGCCGAACTCCATGCTGGCACTGGCGTCGACAAGCAACCACGTGGTCAGTTCCCGGTCGGCGTCGACCTGCCGGACGTGCGGCACGGCGGTCCGGGCGGTCACCGCCCAGTCCATCCGGCGGACCTCGTCCTCCCCCGGCCGGTATTCGCGGCTGCCCGCGGGTTCGCTGCCCGGCCCGGGAAGCAGGCCACGGTACTGGCCGTGCAGCAGACCGTTGAGCCGCCGGGTGACAGTCAACTCCAGACGCCGCAGTCGCTGGTCCGGGCTCAGCTCGGCCAGGCCCGGATCCGGCGGGACGGCCACCGGCGCGAGGCTGGCGCGCCTCATGCCGCCGCCAGATCCGGCGTCTGCTGCGGATGCCCGTTCGCCACCCGGGGCGGCGGAACCGCCTCCACCAGCCGGCGCACAAGACTCTCGGCCGACACCCCGTCGGCCACCGCGTCGAAGGAGAGCACCAGCCGGTGGGCGAGGATGTCGACAGCCAACTCCCGGACGTCCTCGGGCAGCACGTACTCCCGTCCACGTAGGAGGGCCTGCGCCCGGGCGGCCGCGACCAAGCCGAGGGTGGCTCGAGGGCTGGCGCCGTACGCCAGCAGTGGCGCGATCTCCGGCAGCCCGAACCGGCCCGGGTCGCGGGTGGCGAGGATGAGCCGGACGACGTACTCGGCTAGCGCGTGGTGGACGAAGACCCGCTCGGCGCGGCTCTGCAGGTCCTGCAACCGTTGCGCGTCGAGCACCTGCCGTGGGCTGGGCCGGTCCGTGCTCATCCGGTAGAGGATTGCCAGCTCGTCGGCGTCGCTGGGGTAGTCGACCACCACCTTCATCAGGAACCTGTCGCGCTGCGCCTCGGGGAGCTGATAGACCCCCTCCGACTCGATCGGGTTCTGGGTGGCCAGCACCAGGAACGGCGACGGCACCGGCCAACTTCGGCCGCCGATGCTCACCTGCCGTTCCGCCATCGCCTCCAACAGCGCCGACTGGACCTTGGCCGGGGCACGGTTGATTTCGTCGGCCAACACCAGGTTGGCCATGATCGGGCCCAGCTCGATGTCGAAGGTCTCCTTGGAGGCCCGGTAGATCCGGGTGCCGACGATGTCGGAGGGGACCAGGTCCGGCGTGAACTGGATCCGGGAGAAGGTGCCGCCGACCACTGTGGCGAGGGTCTGCGCGGCAAGCGTCTTGGCCACGCCGGGAACCCCCTCCAGGAGGCAGTGCCCGTTGGCGATCAAAGCGGTGAGCAGGCGTTCGACGAGTCGATCCTGCCCGACGATCACGCGTTTGACCTCGAAGAGCGTCTGTTCCAGCTCGACGCCGGTCGGCTCGGGATCGACCGGGCTGGGCATGCTGGCCAGGGTGTCCGAGATGTCCGTCACGGTGCTTGCTTCCCGGGCGGAGGGGCCGGCAAACGTCGGATTGTGAGCACCGGACCGGCCCGTTGTGCCCCGGACGAGGACGAGCCGCCCGAACGAGGGACGACCGGGATGAGCCAGCCACAAGAGTACGTCGACCCCGAGCTGGCAGGAGTGGGTCGACGGTGACGAGGCGTACCGGGCGGGCACGGCACGGCCCCCGCACACAGGTGCGGGGGCCGGACGTCGGTCGGTCAGGACAGGTGGACAACCAGGTGGAAGCCCAGGTCGGTCGGGGTGCCAGCCGAGTTGCGGGTCTGCACGAAGACCGCGTTCGGCGTGCTGAGCCGGGGCGCGACCGAGACCTCGCCGGACGGCGGGATGCAGCAGGAGTCAGCCC
Organism: Micromonospora sp. NPDC000316; assembly: GCF_042898885.1. NCBI lineage: Bacteria > Bacillati > Actinomycetota > Actinomycetes > Micromonosporales > Micromonosporaceae > Micromonospora > Micromonospora sp. NPDC000316. The sequence goes on along the minus strand of NZ_JBIAZG010000005.1, from coordinate 90,963 downwards.
GGCCGACGGACGCCACGAAGACGCCGGCTGTGACGACCTGGCCGAACTGCACCTCGTACTGCCCGGTGCCGTACTTGATGACGGTGCCGGTGCCGCGGGCCTTGGTGCCGTTGGAGTTGACGACGACGGTGGTGGTCGAGGCGACGAGTGTGCTCGCCTTTGCGCTCAGCGCGGCCTTGGCCTTGCGGGTGGACTCCGCCGTCACCGGCGGTTGGGAGTTCGTGCTGCGGGCAGCCGGCTGGACTGCTTCGACCGGGGCCTTCGCCGTCGGTTGGGCGACGGCGATCCCACCTCCGGCGAGGGTGAGCCCCAGGACGGCGAACGTGACCGCCGCCGCCTTACGTCGGAAGGATGTGCTCATGACAGGTCCCCCTTGTGTGACCGTGCGAATTCGGCCGACCCGCGGGGCGGGACGGATAACTGCCAGAAAATAGGGCCGAGGACGACGCACAACCGACCGAAGGTCTCACCTGCACCCGGCTTGAACTGGTATTACTACTCAGAGTTGCGTCGCTTTGACCAGGTGAAACGTAGCACCGTAAAAAGCTGAGCGTCAATAGTTGATCTCGCTTTATCGGGTTGACGACCGACCCTCACATAATTGCGAAATGTGAGCGCCCCACCATTCACGAATGGTGGGATCAGAAGACCATTAGGCTGTCCGCCATGATCGTCGACGCTCCGCCCACGCCTACCCACCGTCGCGCGGCACCTGTCGGCACGGTGCTCTGCTGGGTGGCGGTCGGGCCGACTGCCGCCTGGGCCGCCCTACGGCTGGGCGGGCTGGACCGAGGCCCACTTGTGCAGGCGCTCGCCTTCACCCCGTACGTCGCGGGATGGAGCGTGCTCGCCCTCGCACTCGCCATCGCCCTGCGGCGCTGGTGGCCAGCGGCGGTCGCGGCCCTGACGGCGGTGGCCCTGCTCGGCGCGGTCGCGCCCCGGGCGCTGGCCGCCGCACAGCCGTCGACGACCGGCCCCACCGTCCGGCTGCTCACGGCCAACCTGCTCGCGGGCGCCGCCGACGCGGCCACGCTTGTCGAACTGGTCCGGCAGCACCGGGTCGACGTGCTCACCGTGCAGGAGTTCACCCCCGACGCGCAGGTCGCCCTGGACCGGCTCGGCCTCGACCAACTGCTGCCCCACCGGCAGCTCAACCCGCACGTCGGCGCGCCCGGCTCCGGGCTCTACTCGCGGTGGCCGATAAGCAACGCCGGCATCCGTCACAACCGCGGCGGCTGGCGGTTCAGCCAGGCGTACGGCACGGTGGCGGTCCCCGGCGCTCCACCGGTCCGTGTCGAGTCGGCTCACCCGGCGGCGCCGTCCGCACTGGACCAGGTCGACGCGTGGCGTACCGACCTGCTCGCCCAACCGCCAGCCACCCCGGGCGGTGAGCTGCGGATCCTCGCCGGGGACTTCAACGCCACCCTCGACCACAGTCCGCTGCGGGCGCTGCTGCGCACCGGTTACGTCGACGCGGCCGACGCGGTCGGAAAGGGGTTGACCGGCACCTGGGGTCCCTACGACGGCGACCGGATCCCGCCGGTCACCATCGACCATGTGCTCGTCGACAAGCGCATAGCGGTCCGCTCGCTAAGAGTGCTGGCCCTACCCGGCAGCGACCACCGCCCAGTCCTAACAACCCTCCGCCTCCCCACCCCATAACCAACCCCGCCCCCCGCACCCCGCACCCGCACCCCGCACCCCGCGCCCCGCTCCCCGAGCCCCGCACCCCCGCTCCCCCGCTCCCCGCACCCGCGATCTTGCACTTGATGCCGCGACATATTGCCGTAAAAGCCGCATAAGGGCGACACAAAGTGCAAGATCGCGGGGGCAGGGGCGTGGCGAGGGCGGAAGTGCGGGCGAGGGGCCGGGGGGAGGGAGAGGACAGGCGGGGGGCGGGCGGGGCCGGGAGGACAGGGCGGGGCGGGGGTTAGACCGAGGCGGGGGCTAGGCCGTAGGTTAGGGCGTCTACCAGGGCGTGCCAGCTCGCCTCGACCACGTTGTGGTGCACGCCCACCGTGGTCCAGTCCCGGCCACCGCCGTCGGCGGTCTCCAGCAGCACCCGGGTGATCGCGCCGGTGCCGTGGCTGCCCTCCAGGATGCGCACCTTGTAGTCGGCCAGTTCGAAGTTCCGCAGCTGCGGATAGTGCCGGGTCAGCCCCACCCGCAACGCCTCGTCCAGCGCGTTGACCGGGCCGTTGCCCTCGGCTGTGGCGATCACCCGCTCACCGCGTACCCGGATCTTCACGGTCGCCTCGGACACGACGGCGCCGTCTTCCCGGTGCTCGACGAGCACCCGGTACGACTCCAGGGTGAACGGGCGGGCCGGGCCACCCTCCGGCAGTTCGGAGCGGACCAGCAACTCGAAGGAGGCGTCCGCGGCCTCGAAGGACCAGCCCTCGGCCTCCAACTCCTTGACCCGCTTGGTGACCCGGGTCAGCGCCTCCGGACGGCCGGCCAGGTCCAGGCCGAGTTCACGGCTCTTGAGCTCGACGCTGGCCCGGCCGGCCATCTCGGTTATCAGGATCCGCATGTCGTTGCCCACCACCGACGGGTCCACGTGGTTGTAGAGCAACGGGTCGACCTTGATCGCACTCGCGTGCAACCCTGCCTTGTGGGCGAAGGCGGCGGCCCCGGCGTACGCCTGGTGGGTGTCGGGGGCGATGTTGGCGATCTCGGCGATGGCGTGCGAGACCCGCACCATCTGCGCCAGGCAGCCCTCCGGTAGGACGGGCATGCCCAGCTTGAGTTGAAGGTTGGCGACGACGGCGAAGATGTCGGCGTTGCCGGGGCGCTCGCCGTACCCGTTGGCGGTGCCCTGGACGTGGCGGACGCCGGCTTCCACGGCGGCGATCGTGTTGGCGACGGCGCAGGAGGTGTCGTTCTGCGCGTGCATGCCGAACAGCCCGGCGTCGACCCCGAGCCGGCTGGTCAGGTCGACGATCGCGGCGGTCACCTGGGACGGCAGCATGCCGCCGTTGGTGTCGCAGAGCACCATGCGCTCGGCGCCGGCGGCGAGCGCGGTCTCCACCACTGCCGTGCCGTACGTCGGGTCGTGCCGGTAGCCGTCGAAGAAGTGCTCGCCGTCGACGAAGACCCGGCGGCCCTCGCGCACGAGGTGGGTGACGGTGTCGTGGATCATCGCCAGGTTCTCGGCGCCTGTGGTGCGCAGCGCACGCTCGACGTGGCGGATGTCGGCCTTGGCGACCAGGGCGATCGCCGGGGTCTGCGCGTCCAGCAGGCCGCGCACCTGGGGGTCGTCGGCGACCGCGACACCGGCCTTGCGGGTGGCGCCGAACGCGACGAGCACGGCGTGCCGCAGGTCGAGTTCGGTGCGTGCTCTGCGGAAGAACTCGGTGTCCTTGGGCACCGCGCCCGGCCAGCCGCCCTCGATGAAGCCGACGCCGAACTCGTCGAGCAGCCGCGCCACCGCCAGCTTGTCGACCACCGAGTAGGTGAGCCCTTCGCGCTGGGCACCATCACGCAACGTGGTGTCGTAGACCTGGAACGTCATCAGGGGTCCTTTCTCTGAGCAACAAAAAGACCTCCCGCGGATGCGGGAGGTCTGCGCGCTCGGCGGAGGGGGAGGCCGGCGCGCTAGGTCGCAATAATCAGGGCGGTGCTGGTCACGTCACCTACTGTGCCACCGCTTCCCCGGTTCTGGGAGCCGCAATCCACATCTCGGGACGTGAAGCGCGTCGCGTCGCCCGTGTCGTCGTTTCCGGCCCCCGGCCGCCGGGTAGCCCGTCGGGGGACACACCACCGACGCCGAGACGATCGGCGACAGTCAGGAGTGCAGGGCATGGACAGGATCAATCCGAACGCCACCCACGCCGGGCCGGACCCGCTACGCGGCGGCGACCAGGGCGCCATTCCCGGCGGCGCGCCGGCCGGCACCTTCGACCCCTGGCGCTATCGGGACCAGGCCGAGGTGGCCGACGCCGACCTCGTCGGATACAAGGTCGAGGCCACCGACGGTGGCATCGGCAAGATCGACAGTGCCAGTCACGAGGTGGACGGCAGCTACCTGGTGGTGGACACCGGCCCGTGGATCTTCGGCAAGAAGGTGATGCTGCCGGCCGGAACGGTCAACCAGGTCGACCACGACCAGCGCACCGTCTCGATCGACCGCACCCGCGACCAGATCAAGGCCGCTCCCGAGTACGACGAGACCAGCCACAGCGACCCGGCGTACCGGGACCAGTTGGGTGGCTACTACGACGAGACATACGGCGCGCTCCCGCCCGGCACCTCTCGGTAGCCGATCCGACGCGACGGCCGGTGGGGTTCGGGCCCACCGGCCGTTACCGTGTGAGCGTGGACGCCATCGACGACAACCGACGCATTCCGCTGCCCTCCACCTTCAACTTCCGCGACGTCGGCGGTTATCTCGGCCACGACGGCCGCGCCGTACGCCGGGGCCGGCTCTACCGCTCGGATTCCCTGCACCGCCTCGGGGAGCAGGAGCGGGACGCGTTCGCCGCGATCGGCATCCGCACGGTCATCGACCTGCGCCGACCGACCGAGGTGGAACGCGACGGCCGGGTGCCGGCCTACCCGGGGCTGACCTACCGGAACATCCACCCGGAGCACGAGGACTGGTCCGCCACGCCGCACGAGAAGGGCGCCGACCTCGCCCGCTACCTCGCCGACAGGTACGCCGATCTGGCTCAGACCGGCACCGCGGGTCTGGCCGAGGCGATCGGGCTCATCGCCGGCTCCTCGAACGCCCCGGCTGTGGTGCACTGCGTCGCCGGCAAGGACCGCACAGGCATCGTCTGCGCGCTGACCCTCGCCGTGCTGGGCGTCGACGACGCCGACATCGTCGCCGACTACGCGCTCAGCACGGAGGCGTCGGCCCGGTTCAGCGCCTGGCTCGCGACCACACTGCCGCACGTGGTGGACGTGCCGGAGCCGTTTCTGACCTCGCCCGCCGAGGCGATGCAGATCTTCCTGGACGAGCTGCGCGAAGGGTACGGCTCGGTCGAGGCGTACCTGCGTCATGCCGGGGTGACCGACGAGCAGCTCGCCGCGCTCCGCGACCACCTGCTCGACGCGTAGGCCGTCGAGGTCGGTGCGCGCCCGACCGCGCCGGCCCGCCCGTTGGGACGGGCCGGCGCACGACGGATGTCAGAGGACCCGCTGGACCCAGCCGTGCTCGTCGGCGGCCTTGCCCCGCTGGATGTCGACCAACTGCTGACGCAGCGCCATGGTGACCCGGCCGGGCTCGCCGCCGCCAATCAGGAACTCGCCGTCCGGGAAGCGGACGCCGCCGATCGGGGTGATGACCGCGGCGGTGCCGCAGGCGAACACCTCGCGCAGCCGGCCGCTCGCCGCGTCGGCCTGCCAGTCGGCGAACGTGACAGGCCGCTCCTCGACCCGGTGACCGGCAGCCCCGGCCAGCGTGAAGACCGCATCGCGGGTGATGCCGGGCAGGATCGTGCCGGTCAGCGGCGGGGTGACCACCGTGTCGTCGTCGTAGACGAAGAAGACGTTCATGCCGCCCAACTCGTCGACGAACCGTCGCTCCACCGCGTCCAGGAAGACGACCTGGTCGCAACCCGCCTCCATGGCCTCGGCCTGGGCCGCCAGCGACGCGGCGTAGTTGCCGCCGCACTTGGCAGCGCCGGTGCCGCCGGGCGCGGCCCGGGTGTAGTCGGGTGAGACCCAGACGGTGACGGGCTTGACCCCGCCGGTGAAGTACGCCCCGACCGGCGACGCGATCACCATGTAGAGGTATTCGTTGGCAGGGCGGACGCCGAGGAAGACCTCGCTGGCGATCATGAACGGCCGCAGGTAGAGGCTGCCGTCCTCGCCTGTCGGGATCCACTCCCGATCAATCTCGATGATCTTGTGCAGCGAGTCGACGAAGACCTCGGGCGGCAGCACCGGCATCGCCATCCGCTGCGCCGAGCTGGCGAAGCGGGCGGCGTTGGCGTCCGGCCGGAACATGGTCACGCCACCGTCGGCCGTCCGGTAGGCCTTGAGGCCCTCGAAGATCTCCTGCGCGTAGTGCAGCACGGCGCTTGCCGGGTCCATCGGGATCGGCGCGCGCGCCTCCACCCGGGCGTCGTACCAACCCTTGCCGTCGGCGTAGCGGACGGTGACCATGTGGTCGGTGAAGACCCGGCCGAACCCCGGGTTGGCCAGCAGGGCGGCCCGATCGGCGGCGGATACCGGCGCGGGATTCGGACGGATCTCGAAGTCGAGCATGTCACCACCGCTCATCGCGCTGACCTCCCTGCAGGACAACGGCGTGCGGGACCGCACGCCGACATGGCTGTGCCAGAAACTTACCCCGAACGGTCGTTCAGCGGGTAGCGCCGCTCGGAGCGCGGGCGGAGTGCCCGGACAGGCGGATACCGCCCCGGCGCTTGTGGGCCGGGGCGGTCAGGCTACGGCGTGGGCGGCGAGACGGTCGCCGACCTCAGCGGTACGCAGAGCGACGCCCGGGGTGCGACCGGCCAGCTCGGCGGCGACCGCCGCGTTGACCCGGGAGGCCGCCTCGGTGTGCCCGAGCTGCTCCAGCAGCAGCGCGGCGGAGAGCACCGCGGCGACCGGGTCGGCGACGCCCTGCCCGGCGATGTCCGGAGCGGAGCCGTGCACCGGCTCGAACATCGAGGGGTACGCCCCCTCGGGGTTGATGCAGCCGCTGGCGGCCAGGCCGATGCCACCGGTGACGGCGGCGGCGATGTCGGTGAGGATGTCGCCGAACAGGTTGTCGGTGACCACCACGTCGTAGCGCTGCGGCTGGGTGACCAGGAACATCGCGGCCGCGTCGACGTGCTGGTATTCGGTGGCGATGTCCGGGTGCTCGGCGGCGACCGCGTCGAAGGTGCGCGCCCACAGCGACCCGGCGTGGGTCAGCACGTTTGTCTTGTGCACCAGGGTGACCTTGCGCCGTTCCCGACGGCCGGCCCGCACGAACGCGTCACGGATGACCCGCTCCACGCCGTGCCGGGTGTTGAGGCTCTCCTCCGTGGCGACCTCGGCCGGGGTGTCGCGGTGCAGCGACCCGCCGGCACCGGCGTAGAGACCCTCGGTGCCCTCGCGCACCACCACCAGGTCGACCTCGCCGGGCTTCACGTTGCCCAGCGGGCCGGCGACACCGGGCCAGAGCCGGGAGGGGCGCAGGTTGACGTACTGGTCGAAGGCGAAGCGGAGCTTGAGCAGCAGCCCGCGCTCCAGGACCCCCGGCGGGACCGTCGGGTCGCCCACCGCGCCGAGCAGGATGGCGTCGTGCCCGGCCAGCTCGGTCAGCACCGAGTCGGGCAGCACCTCTCCGGTACGGTGCCAGCGGGCAGCACCGAGGTCGTACTCGGTGGCCTCGACACCTCCGGGCAGCACCGCGTCGAGGACCTTGCGGGCCTGGGTGACCACCTCGGGTCCAATGCCGTCCCCGGCCACCACCGCGATCCGCGCCACGACCGCACTCCCTACGTCGACTGCCCTTGTCCGGGCAACGGTACGTCGCCGTCCCGATTCCCGGTACGCACCTTCCACGATGTGGGAATTCCGATCCACAGCATCCTCTCAGCCAGGATCCATGTGGGAGTCATCTCCGCTGCCTACGGTCGACGTCAGCGGGTCAATGGGCTCGCGAACGGCGACTCGCCAACTGTGAGGGGGCAGATGCCATGCGGATCGACGAGCAGCCTCGGACGCGCTGGCCGGACCCGTCCACGTTCCGCAACCGCCGGCCCGACCTCCGGCTCGGCAGTCGCCGGCACCGGATCGACCCGGCCGGCGCCGCACAGGGCCGGATCGCCGTTCAGCACACCGTGCAGACCTCGACCGCCGAGTACACCCTGCTGCTCAACGCCCCCGAGTGGCTCGGCCGCCGGGGCGTCGGCGAGGCGCTGCGGGACAGCGTCGCGGAGCTGCGCGCCATCGACCTGGCCTATGGCCCGAACCGACCGGACAGCCTGGTCTCCAAACTGCGTCGGGGAGAGATCAGCCCCGACTCGTACTCCCCGCTCGCCGACCTGGTGGACCGCTGCACCGCGATGCGCGCCGCCACCGACGGTTGGTTCGACGCCTGGGCGGTGCCCGGCGGCTTCGACCCGGGCGGCCTGCTCGGCGGCTGGGCCGTGGAACGCGCCGCCGCCCGGCTGCGTGCTGCGGGCGTTCACGACTACGCGGTGCTTACCGGTGCCGACCTGGTGGTCCGGGGCCGGGCGCCGCACGGCGGGCCGTGGCGGGTGGCGGTGCACCACCCGACGGCACCCGACCGCGCGCCGCTGGTGCTGGAGATGACCGCCGGCGCCGTCGGCACCTCCGGGGTGACCGGTCGGCAGGGGCACGTGGTGGACCCGCACACCGGCGAGCCGGCCACGCAACTCGCCGCCGCCACCGTCGTCGGCCCGGACCTTGCGGTCGCCGACGCCTACGCCACAGCGCTCTACGCCGCCGGCCCCACCGGCCTCGCCTGGTTCCGTGGTGGCTCCGACTATCGCGCGCTCTTCGCCCACCGGCGCTGAACTCACCGCCCGAGCCCCGTCGCCGCACGGGTGCTCTGGCCCGATTCGCACCCCGGCCGCCCACGCGGCCGGCCGGGCTGCGATCGGCCCCCACCGCCTCGGCAACGGCTGTGGGGGCCGGTCAGCGACGAGTGCGCGTGGCTTGCGCAATCGAGGGGTGCGGACCGGTCGGGCCGGACGTCGGCCGCGCCACCCGAAGACGGGCCGGCGCCGCGACCTCGGCCAGTGACCGCAGCCGTACGCTAGCGAATCGACGCAACTCGACGCAAGAGTCTCCACAGCGGACCGTCACGAACAACACGTCACAGGATCGTCGATCCGCCCCGCGGCGAGGCAGTTTCGACATGGTGAACGACGGATGGCACGCTGTCCGCCGTGAGTTTCGATCTGAGTGTGTGGGCCCTGGAGGACGGGGCAACGCCCGAGGACGTGCGGGCAGCTGTCGACGGTTGCCGGCAGGGGCGGCACGTGGACCGTTACCCGGACCCGCGCGTTGTCGCCTTCTATCGGGCGATCACCGCCTCCTATCCGGACCGTCACCCCGGCCCGGACAGCCCCTGGGCCGTCGCGCCCCTGCACGCCGCCCACGACCATGTCGAGCTGAACCTGCACCCGACCTGCGCGGACCAGGTGCTGCTGGACATCGAACGGCTGGCGGGCGCGCACGGGCTGATGCTCTTCGACCCGCAGGACGGCTCGGTCTACCCGCCGCCGGCCCGGGTCACCACCTGACCGACCGGGGTAGGCCCGCAACCCTCCCCGGGGTACGACGAAGGGGCCCGGCGCATCGCCGAGCCCCCCGTGGTGGTGCCGTCGTCTACTACTCGTCGCGCAGATCCGCCGCGCTGGCGGACGTCGCGCCGATCGAGTCCGCAGCGGAGGTGAGCAGGTCGGCGCCGAGCGCCTGGTCGACGGTGAGCGTCATGAGCGTCTCGCCGCCCGCCTCGCGCCGGGCGACCTGCATCGCGGCGATGTTGATGCCCGACTCGCCGAGCAGGGTGCCGACGGTGCCGACGACGCCCGGCCGGTCGGCGTAGCGCAGGAAAAGCAGGATGCCCTCCGCGCCAATCTCCACGTCGAAGCCGTCCACCTCGGTGAGCTTGATGACGTCCCGGGCGCCCGAGTGGGTCACCGTCCCGGAGACGCTCACCGTCCGGCCGTCCGGCAGCGCGCCGCGCACCGTGACGAGGGTGGGCTGCTCGGCGGTCTCGGCCAGGCTGGCGAGGGTGACCTCGACGCCACGCTCGGCGGCCAGGTGCGGGGCGTTGACGTAGGTGACCTGCTCCTCGACAACGGAGCTGAACAGGCCCTTCGTCGCGGCAAGCTTGAGCACCGACACGTCGTGACCGACGATCTCGCCGCGGACCTCCACCGTGACGCTTGCGGCCACCCCACCGGCGACAGCGGTGAACGCCCGGCCCAGCTTCTCGGCCAGCGGCAGCAGCGGCCGGACGTCCTGGGCGACCACACCGCCGGCCTGCACGTTGACGGCGTCCGGCACGAACTCGCCCTGCAACGCCAGCTTCACGCTCTTGGCCACGGCCAGGCCGGCCTTGTCCTGCGCCTCGTGGGTGGAGGCGCCCAGGTGCGGGGTGGCCACCACGTTGTCGAAGGCGAACAGCGGCGACGAGGTGCACGGCTCCTTGGCGTACACGTCCACACCGGCGCCGGCGACCCGGCCCTCGGCGATGGCGTTCGCGAGCGCCTGCTCGTCGACAAGGCCACCACGGGCGGCGTTCACGATGCGGACGCCCGGCTTGACGATCGCCAGTTCCTTCTCACCGATCAGCCCCATCGTCTCCGGGGTCTTCGGCAGGTGGATGGAGATGAAGTCACTCTCGCGCAGCAGCTCGTCCAGGCCGACCAGGCGTACGCCGAGCTGCGCCGCGCGAGCCGGCTGGATGTACGGGTCGTACGCGATCAGCCGGGTGCCGAACGCGGCGATGCGCGACGCGAAGAGCACCCCGATGCGGCCGAGCCCGACCACGCCGACGGTCTTGCCCTGCACCTCGACACCCGTGTACTTCGACCGCTTCCACTCCCCCGCCTTGAGCGCCGCGCTGGCGCTCGCGGTGTTGCGGGCCACGGCCAGCAGCAGCGCGACGGCCTGCTCGGCGGCGGAGACGATATTCGAGGTGGGCGCGTTGACGACCATCACGCCGCGAGCGGTGGCCGCCGGCACCTCGACGTTGTCCAGGCCGATGCCCGCGCGGGCGACCACCTTGAGTCGCGGCGCGGCGGCGATCGCCTCGGCGTCGATCTGGGTCGCGCTGCGCACGATGACGGCGTCGGCCTCGGAGAGCGCCGAGAGCAGGGCCGGACGGTCGGTGCCGTCGACGTGACGGACGTCGAAGTCGTGGGCGAGCACCTCGATGGCGGCGGGGGCGAGTTCTTCGGCGATCAGTACGACAGGAGTCATCGGTCCTCGTAGAGGTCGTGTTTGCGATCGACCCGGGCGGCAGGGCGCAGCACTGCGCCCTGCGCTGATCCGGGCCGTGGCCGTCAGGTGCCGGCTACGAGCACCTACCCGCGATCGTAGGGCCCCGTTGGCCGGCATGTTCCGGTCTGTGAGGTGAGGGCCCTCACACGACCTGTCGGGCGATGGAAAGGACCTGTTAACGGGACCGACATCAAGTTGTCGCGCCGTCGGCAACCCCGGGGCCAGCACCTGTTCCGGAGGGAGCGGTGCTGGCCCGCGCCGATTGGGCGCGGAGCCCTCGCTGTCGCGGCAGAGGCGTTGATCACCCGTCTCAGCAGGTGAGCATCGCAGCGGTCCCGTGCACGGCCGACGGCCGGTGACCCGCGCTGGGGAGAGCGCACGGTCACCGGCCGTCGGTGGACTCGTCAGCCGTTCGCGACGGCTGGAGGAGGTGCTACGAAACCGTCAGGCGGTCTCGGTGATCGGGCGGTCGACCCAGCTCATCATGCCGCGCAGCTTCGCGCCGGTCTCCTCGATCGGGTGCGCCGCACCCTCGGCCTGCCACTTCTTGAAGTTGGGCCGGCCCGCCTCGTCCTCGGCGACCCACTCGCGGGCGAACTCGCCGGACTGGATCTCGCCGAGGATCTTGCGCATCTCGTCCTTGACGCGGGAGTCGATGATGCGCGGGCCGCGGGAGAGGTCGCCGTACTCGGCGGTGTCCGAGATGCTGTAGCGCATCTTCGCGATGCCGCCCTCGTACATGAGGTCGACGATCAGCTTCAGCTCGTGCAGGCACTCGAAGTAGGCCACCTCCGGCGCGTAGCCGGCCTCGGTGAGCACCTCGAAACCGGTCTGCACCAGCGCCGCCGCACCGCCGCAGAGCACCGCCTGCTCACCGAACAGGTCGGTCTCGGTCTCCTCGGTGAAGGTGGTCTTGATCGCGCCGGCGCGGGTACCGCCGATCCCCTTGGCGTACGCCAGGGCGAGCGCGAGCGCGTTGCCGCTGGCGTCCTGCTCGACGGCGACCAGGCAGGGCACGCCCTTGCCGTCGGCGTACTGGCGACGAACCAGGTGGCCCGGGCCCTTCGGCGCGACCATCGCCACGTCCACCTCAGCCGGGGGCTTGATCAGGCCGTACCGGATGTTGAAGCCGTGGCCGAAGAAGAGGGCCTTGCCCGGAGCGAGGTGCGGGGCGATCGACTCGGTGTAGAGAGAGCGCTGGGCGGTGTCCGGCGCGAGCACCATGATCACGTCAGCCTCGGCCGCGGCCTGCGCCGGCGTGAGCACCCGCAGGCCCTGCTCCTCGGCCTTGGGACGGCTCTTCGAGCCCTCCGGCAGACCGATCACCACGTCGACGCCGGAGTCGCGCAGCGACAGCGCGTGGGCGTGGCCCTGGCTGCCGTAGCCGATCACCGCGACCTTCTTGCCCTGGATCAGGCCGAGGTCGGCATCGTCGTCGTAGTAAACCTCAACGCTCATGAGACTTCCCTTTCGTACGACGGCCCAGGCGGCCCGTCGTGGTCTGTGCGGATGGGTTCGGAGGACGGCCCTCGCCAGGGCCGACCGGCGGGTCAGGCGGCCCGCAGGGCGGGACCGGCGGTGATCGAACGCGAGCCGCGCCCGATCGCCACCAGCCCGGACTGGACCATTTCCTTGATGCCGAAGGGCTCGAGGTCGCGCAGCAGCGCGTCGAGCTTGTCGGGGGTGCCGGTGGCCTCGATGGTGAGCGTGTCCGGTGCCACGTCGACCACCCGTGCGCGGAACAGGCTTACCGTCTCCAGCACCTGGGTCCGTGCGGACCGGTCGGCGCGGACCTTCACCAGCAGCAACTCCCGGGCAACCGAGACCTGTGGGTCCAGCTCGACGATCTTGAGCACGTTGACAAGCTTGTTGAGCTGCTTGGTGACCTGCTCCAGCGGGGACGAGTCGGCGTTGACCACGATCGTGATCCGGGAGACGTCCGGGTTCTCGGTCTCGCCGACGGCGAGGCTGTCGATGTTGAACCCGCGCCGGGAGAACAGACCGGACACGCGAGCGAGCACGCCTGGCTTGTTCTCCACCAGCACGGAGAGGGTGTGCATGGTCATGTCAGATGTCATCCTCGTCGAAGGCCGGGCGAACGCCGCGGGCGAACATGATCTCGTCGTTGCTGGTGCCGGCGGCGACCATCGGCCAGACCATCGCGTCCTTGCCGACCACGAAGTCGATCACCACAGGAGCGTCGTTGATCGCCATGGCGGCGGCGATGGTCTTGTCCACGTCGTCGGCGTTCTCGCAGCGCAGCCCGACGCAGCCCAGTGCCTCGGCGAGCTTGACGAAATCGGGAATGCGGTGCTTGTGGGTGCCGAGCTCGGTGTTGGAGTAGCGCTCGTTGTAGAACAGCGTCTGCCACTGCCGGACCATGCCGAGATTGCCGTTGTTGATCACGGCGATCTTGACCGGGATGCCCTCCAGCGCGCAGGTGGCCAGCTCCTGGTTGGTCATCTGGAAGCAGCCGTCGCCGTCGACCGCCCACACCACCGTGTCCGGCTTGCCGACCTTCGCGCCCATCGCGGCCGGCACCGCGTAGCCCATCGTGCCGAGCCCGCCGGAGTTCAACCAGGTGTACGGCTTCTCGTACGAGATGAACTGGGACGCCCACATCTGGTGCTGCCCCACCCCGGCCACGAAGATCGCGTCCGGGCCGACGATCTCACCCAGCCGCTTGATCACGTACTGCGGGGAGAGCGTGCCGTCGGCCGGCTCGTCGTAGCCCAGCGGGTAGCGGTTGCGCAGGTCGTCCAGCTGGGTCCACCAGTCGGCCAGGTCGGTGACGTGCCCCGCCGACCGCTCCACCGTCACCGCGGCGATCAGCTCGTCGATGACGTGCCGGGCGTCACCGACGATCGGGACGTCCGCGTGCCGGTTCTTGCCGATCTCGGCCGGGTCGATGTCGGCGTGCACCACTGTCGCGTCCGGCGCGAACGAGTCCAGCTGGCCTGTGACACGGTCGTCGAAGCGGGCGCCGAGCGCGACGATCAGATCGGCCTTCTGCAGCCCGTACACGGCGGAGACGGTGCCGTGCATGCCGGGCATCCCCAGGTGCTGCGGATGCGAGTCGGGGAACGCACCGAGCGCCATCAGGGTGGTGACCACCGGGACGCCTGTCAGCTCGGCGAGCCGGCGCAGCCCATCGGTGGCGCCGGCCTTGAGCACACCGCCACCGACGTAGAGCACCGGCCGGCGGGCGGCGGCGATCAGGCGGGCCGCCTCCCGGATCTGCTTGCCGTGCGGGTTCAGGGTGGGCCGGTAGCCGGGCAGGTCGAGCGTGGGCGGCCACGCGAATGTCGTCGGCGCCTGGAGCACGTCCTTGGGGATGTCGACGAGCACCGGGCCGGGCCGGCCGGTGCTGGCCAGGTGGAACGCCTCCGCCAGCACCTGCGGGATCTCGTCGGGGCTCTGCACGAGGAAGTTGTGCTTGGTGATCGGCAGGGTGATGCCCTGGATGTCCGCCTCCTGGAAGGCGTCGGTGCCGATCGACGGGCGGGCCACCTGGCCGGTGATCGCCACCATCGGCACCGAGTCCATGTACGCGTCGGCGATCGGGGTGACCAGGTTCGTCGCACCCGGGCCGGAGGTCGCCATGCAGACGCCGACCTTGCCGGTGGCCTGCGCGTACCCGGTCGCCGCGTGACCGGCGCCCTGCTCGTGGCGGACCAGGATGTGCCGGACGCTGGAGTCGTAGAGCGGGTCGTACGCCGGGAGGATCGCGCCGCCCGGGATGCCGAAGACGACGTCGACGCCGAGTGCTTCCAGGGACCGCACCAGCGAACCTGCGCCGGAGACCTCGGTCGGGGCGGGTGGCCGTACCGCCGGGGTGGCCGGGACGGCGGCGCGTGCGGCGGCGGCGGCGGGGTCGACGGTGCCGGCCGGCTCGGCCGCGCGGGCCCGCCGGGCGGTGTGGGCGAGTGTCTCGGGCGTGGGTCTCGTCATTGTGGTTCTGGCCTTCGGCTGGAATGGCTGGGGCTTGTTCAGCGATGCGAGGCGGGCGGGGCCCGTCGCGACAGGTTCCGACGGCAATAAAAACGGCCCTCGTGCAGATGCACGGGGCCAGCGCACTCTCGATGAGGGAGAGTGCGCTCAGGTAAGTACTCGCGACCGGTACGACGACATGCGGCTAAGCCTGACGCATCTCACGCGATGAGTCAACTGATCTCACATGTTGGTCAACGGACGACGGCGCGTCGGCCGGCGACGCGCCACCACCAGAGAGAGTGGCCTGCTCGGAGCCACCCGGAGCCCGGCGCGGAGCGGGCAGCGGGCCACGGCGCGCACCCGGCGAGGTGGCCGCCTCCAACATCGCCTCCAGGTGCTCGGCCGGCACTCCCCAGCCGAAGAGCGCGCCCTGACCGAACCGGCAGCCGGCGGCCACCACCGCAGCCAACTCGGTGGGCGTGGTCACACCCTCGGCGATGACCTCCAATCCCAACTGGTGGCCAAGCCGCATCACGATGTCGACCATGGGTGCGAACGCCGGGCCGTCCCTGCCCACCGGGCGGACCGGCTCGTGCTCGGCCACCAGACTGTGGTCGATCTTGAGAATGTCGATCGGCAGCCGGCGCAACTGCCCCAGCGAGGAGTAGCCGGCGCCGAAGTCGTCGAGGGCGATGCGCACACCCGTCAGCCGCAGCGCGGTCAGCCGCCGGATCAGCTCGTCCAGGTCGGTGGCGACCGCGTGTTCGGTGACCTCCAGCACAAGCCGCTGCGGCGGCACGTGGTGGGCGCGCAGCGCCTCGGCGACCTGGACCACGTACTCCGGGGCGTGCAGCTCACGCGGTGAGACGTTCACCGAGACCCAGACGTCGTGCCCGTCGGCGAGCCACCGTGAGAGCTGGTAGCAGGCCTGGTGCAGCACCCAGGCGCCGAGTGTGGCGATCATGCCGCACTCCTCGGCGAGGGGGATGAACTCGTCTGGGCGGACGTTGCCCAACTCGGGGTGGTGCCAGCGGAGCAGCGCCTCGGCGCCGACCGGCCGTACCGACGGCAGCGACGCCACCGGCTGGAAGGCCAGCCGCAGCTCGTCGCGCTCGATGGCACCACGCAGCTCGTGCTCCAACGTCGTGCGCCGGCGCAGCAACTTGTCGTACTCGGCGTCGTAGCGCTCGATCCGGTTCTTTCCGCGCTGCTTGGCGTAGCGCAGCGCCAGGTCGGCGTGGCGGAGCAGCAGGTCCACGTCCGGCTCGCTCGCCCACCCGGCCACCCCGATGCTCACCGACAGGAAGACCGGCCCCTCCTCCTGGTCGTACGGCCGGTTGAGCACTCCCAGCAGCCGCTCGGCGACCCGGTCCGCCTCGGCCGGCCGGGCCGGCATGAGCACTGCGAACTCGTCGCCGCCGAGCCGGGCCGCGACGTCGCCCGGGCGCAGGTTGCCGCGCAGTCGGCTGCCCACCTCGGCCAGGACGGCGTCACCCACGTCGTGGCCGCGCATGTCGTTGACGTGCTTGAAGCCGTCCAGGTCGAGGCTGAGCAGGACACACGGGGCGCCGGCCGCCGCGCTGTCGTGCAACGCGCGCAGCAGACCTCGCCGGTTGGCCAGCGACGTCAACGGGTCGGTGTGTGCCAACTCACGAAAGTGCGCCTCCCGCTCCGCCAGCCGGCCGGCGTAGTCCCGGACGTCCTTGAGGGTGAGGTACTGCCGGGCCACGAGCGCGAAGCCCTCCACGGTGCCGGCCACGATGCCCGGCGCGGTGAACCGGCCGTCCTGCAGGAGGTGGTACATCGCCGACGCCGCCATCGCCACCATCGGGGCCACCGCGTACTCGCCGTCGCGCCCGATCAGGTCCAGCTCGATCTGCCCGAGCCGGTCGTCCCGGTATACCGCGAACGCGACGGCCAGCAGACCGGCGGCCAGCACCGCCGCACCTGTCAGCGCCATTGTCGGCCCGGCCTGGCAGAGCCCCGCGCTGAGGCCCAGCCCACCGCAGCTCACCGCGCTGATCCCGGCGGCGAGCACGGCCAGTCGTTGGCGCGGCGCGGCGGCCCGGAAGACCACGATCACGGCGAGCCCGGCACCGAGTGCGGCGCTCACCGTGGCCACCAGGATCGCCGGGCAGGCCGTCGGGGTGGCGGCACCCAGCAGCCGGGTGGGCTCGGAGAAGAGCACCCAACCGACGAACCACAGCGCGGCCGCCATGGTCACACCGTCGAGGGCGAGCCGGGCGGTGCCCGCCGCGGTGGCGGCCACCCCGGGCAGCCTGAGCAGACCGGCCGCGAAGGCGAGCCCGCTCACCGCGGTGCCGATCGCCGCCACGGTGGCCCAGCCGGTGCGCAGACCCTGCTCGTGTGCCCAGTGGTCGCTCGCGGAGAGCACGGCCGCCACACCGGCCGCCATGCTGAGCAGGGACGTCCCGGCGGCCACCGCGAGCAGCACGTGCGCTGGCCGACGCGGCCCGGAGCGCCGCCGGGCGACCGCGGTCAGCAGCACGGTGGCGGTGACGGCGACCAGCCCGCACAGCGCCGCGACCGCGACCATGCCCGGGGGGAGATGCACGTCTCAAGAGTGCCGGATGGCCGCGCGTCGTGGGGACTGGATGTGCATCTGTTGGGACACGGCACATTCGCCGGACGGCCGGTGCGCCGGCAGTGTCATGCTGGTACGCATGCCTGAGCTGCGGTCGAGGACCTCCACACACGGTCGGACGATGGCCGGCGCCCGGGCCCTCTGGCGGGCCACCGGGATGACCGACGACGATTTCGGTAAGCCGATCGTCGCCATCGCCAACAGTTTCACCCAGTTCGTGCCGGGTCACGTACACCTGAAGGACATGGGTGGCCTGGTCGCCGACGCGGTCGCCGAGGCCGGCGGGGTGGGGCGTGAGTTCAACACCATCGCTGTCGACGACGGCATCGCGATGGGCCACGGCGGCATGCTCTACTCGCTGCCCAGCCGTGAGCTGATCGCCGACGCGGTCGAATACATGGTCAACGCGCACTGCGCCGACGCCCTTGTCTGCATCTCGAACTGCGACAAGATCACCCCGGGCATGCTGCTGGCCGCGTTGCGCCTCAACATCCCTACCGTCTTCGTCTCCGGCGGCCCGATGGAGGCCGGCAAGACGACGGCGATCGAAGGCGTCGTACACAGCAAGATCGACCTGATCGACGCGATGATCGCCTCCTCCAACGAGGCGGTCACCGATGAGCAGCTCGGCGAGATCGAGCGCTCCGCCTGCCCCACCTGCGGCTCCTGTTCCGGCATGTTCACCGCCAACTCGATGAACTGCCTCACCGAGGCGATCGGCCTGGCGCTGCCCGGCAACGGTTCGACGCTTGCCACCCACGCCGCGCGCCGGTCGCTATTCGTCGAGGCCGGCCGCACCATCGTGGAGATCTCCAAGCGGTGGTACGACAATGACGACGACTCGGTCCTGCCCCGCGTCGTCGCCTCCAAGGCCGCCTTCGAGAACGCAGTCGCCCTGGACGTGGCGATGGGCGGCTCCACAAACACGGTGCTGCACCTGCTCGCCGCCGCCCGCGAGGCGGAG
The DNA here is from genome assembly GCF_042898885.1 of Micromonospora sp. NPDC000316. Classification (NCBI taxonomy): domain Bacteria; kingdom Bacillati; phylum Actinomycetota; class Actinomycetes; order Micromonosporales; family Micromonosporaceae; genus Micromonospora; species Micromonospora sp. NPDC000316. The sequence goes on along the minus strand of NZ_JBIAZG010000005.1, from coordinate 72,541 downwards.
ATGGACTTCGACGTCGCCGACATCGACGCCATCTCCCGACGGGTGCCGTGCCTGGCCAAGGTCGCGCCGAACTCGCCGAAGTACCACATGGAGGACGTGCACCGGGCCGGCGGCATTCCGGCGATCCTCGGCGAACTGGACCGGGCCGGGCAGCTCAACCGGGACGTGCACGCCGTGCACTCCCCCTCGCTGGCGCAGTGGCTTACCGACTGGGACGTCCGCAGCGGCTCGCCCACGCCGACGGCCGTCGAGTTGTTCCACGCCGCGCCCGGCGGGGTGCGCACCACCCAACCGTTCTCCACCACCAACCGCTGGTCGTCGCTGGACACCGACGCGGCCGAGGGCTGCATCCGCGACCGCGAGCACGCCTACTCCGCCGACGGCGGCCTGGCCATCCTGCGCGGCAACCTGGCACCGGACGGCTGCGTGGTGAAGACCGCAGGCGTGCCGGACGACTGCCTGACCTTCCGCGGCCCGGCGAAGGTCTACGAGTCCCAGGACGACGCGGTGACCGCGATCCTCGCCAAGGAGATCGTCGCCGGGGACGTGGTGGTGATCCGGTACGAGGGCCCGAAGGGCGGCCCCGGCATGCAGGAGATGCTCTACCCCACCTCGTTCCTCAAGGGCCGAGGGCTGGGCCGCTCCTGCGCGCTGCTCACCGACGGCCGTTTCTCCGGCGGCACCTCCGGGCTCTCCATCGGGCACGCCTCCCCCGAGGCCGCCTCCGGTGGTCTGATCGCCCTGGTCCGCGAGGGCGACGAGATCGTCATCGACATTCCGGGTCGGTCCATCGAGCTGAACGTGCCGGCCGAGGAACTCGAGGCACGCCGGGTGGCCGAGGAGAAGCGCGACAAGCCGTACACCCCGATCAACAGGCAGCGCCCGGTGTCGGCGGCGCTGCGGGCGTACGCCTCGATGGCCACCTCAGCCAGCGACGGCGCGTACCGCCGCGTCCCGGAGTAACAAGCCCGACCTGCGCGCACCGCCTTGATCGACACGAGGTCGGCGATATTGGGGTGTCCCTCGACCGGGATACCCCGACATCGGCGATCTCGTGTCGATCAGGTCAGGCGGCTCCTACGACGCGGTCGATCACCAGGTGCGCGGCGCCGGTGATGCCGACGTCCTGGCCTGCGGCGACCCGCTCGATGAGCAGGGTCTGGGTGGCAAGCGGTAGGCACCGCTCGTAGAGGGTGGCCCGCACGCTTGCCATCAGCGGTTCGCAGTCGGCAAGTCGGCCGCCGATGGCCACCACCTGCGGGTTGAAGAAGTTGACCACCACGGCCAGGATCTCACCGATGGCCCGGCCGGCCTGCCGGGCGAGCCCGGTGGCGTGCGGGTCGCCGTCGTCGATAAGGCGGATCACGCCGGTCAGGTCGTCGACCGCCACGCCCTGGTCGCGTAGCGCGGTGACCAGGGCCGCGCCGCTGGCCACCGCCTCCAGGCAGCCGGAATTGCCGCAACTGCACGCGGGTGCCGGGTCGGCGACCACCCGGCAGTGGCTGATGTCCCCGGCCGAACCCTGTGCGCCCCGGTGCAGCTGTCCACTGGAGATCACTCCGGAGCCGATCCCGGTGCCCGCCTTGATATAGACGGCGTGGTCCAGTTCGGAATGTGCCGTGCGGTGCGCGCCCAGCGCCATCAGGTTGGCGTCGTTGTCCACAATGATCGGCGCCTCGATCCGGTCGGCGCAGAACGCGGCGACGTCGAAGCCGTTCCAGCCGGGCATCCGGGACGGGCTGACGATCCGCCCGGTTGCGTGCTGCACCGGGCCGGGGATGCCGACGCCGACGCCGCGCAGCGCGCCCGCCGAGGACGTGCCGCCGACGGCCGTCGACGTGCCACCGGCCACAAGCGCGGAGACCTCGGCCAACAGCGCGCCGAGCACCTCCTCCGGGCCGTCCTCGATGCGTACCGGCAGGGTGCGGGCACGCACCACACGCCCGGAGAGATCCAGTGTGCCGACGCGGGCGTGATGCGCGCCGAGGTCGATCGCGCCGACCACGGCGCCGCCGGTGGGTACGGCGAGTTGGCGGGGCCGTCGGCCGCCACGGGACCGCCCGGCGCCGGTCTCCTCCAGCAAGCCCTGACTGATCAACGCCTCGACCCGTTGGGAAACCGTCGAGGGGGACAGCCCGGAGAGCCGGGACAGGTCGGCACGACTGACGGCCGCCCCGGTGGCGACCCACCGCAGCAAGTCCCGAGGACTGCTGCGGAGGACTTCGCGTGGCGCCTCGTCAATCGTCACGTCAGCTTCTTAGCACCCCCAGTTAATTCAAGCAACCGGTTGACTTCGTTTGCGCGCTACCTTTAACTGTCGGCGTTGGTTCGATATAAAGCAGACTTGGTTCTGTGGTCGAAGAAAGTGGGTGCGGGTGGTGGCACCGGGGACGACGGGTGCGGACCGACCGATGGTGTCGGTACGCGGCCTGCACAAGTGGTTCGGTCCGCTGCACGTGCTCAAGGACATCGACCTCACGGTGGCGGCCGGCGAGGTGGTCGTCGTGGTGGGGCCGTCCGGCTCCGGCAAGTCGACGCTGTGCCGCTGCCTCAACCGGTTGGAGACGGCCGGGCAGGGCAGCATCGAGATCGACGGTGAGCCGCTGCCGTCCGAGGGTCGCGCGCTGGCCCGACTGCGCGCCGACGTCGGCATGGTCTTCCAGTCCTTCAACCTCTTTGGGCACAAGACGGTGCTCGACAACATCACCCTCGGCCCCACCCGTGTCCGCAGGATCGCCCGACCCGAGGCGCGTCAGCAGGCGATGACCCTGCTGGAGCGCGTCGGCATCGCCGACAAGGCGAACCACCACCCCGCCCAACTCTCCGGCGGGCAGCAGCAGCGGGCCGCGATCGCCCGGGCGCTGGCGATGCAACCGAAGGTGCTGCTCTTCGACGAGCCGACCTCGGCCCTCGACCCGGAGATGGTCAACGAGGTGCTCGACGTGATGGTCTCCCTCGCCGCCGAGGGGATGACCATGATCGTGGTCACCCACGAAATGGGCTTCGCCCGCCGCGCCGCCGACCGGGTCGTCTTCATGGACGACGGTCGCATCGTCGAATCCGGCGCCCCCGACGACTTCTTCGCAGCTCCGCGCACCGAGCGGGCTCGCGACTTCCTTTCCAAGATCCTCCAGCACTAGCCCCCAACGGGAGGGTGTCATGTCAATTTTCCAGAAGAGCCTCACGCGGCGGCGCTCGCTCGCCCTCACCGCCACCGCGGTGGCGGTGGCCCTCGTCGCCACCGGCTGCGGCGGTGACAGCGACAGCAGCGCGCCGAAGCTGCCCGGCGGCTCCGGCATCGGCGGCGACGGCGTCGTCGCCCAGTCCGTGTACGACGCCGCCCCGGTGGCCACCGACGCCGAGATCCCGGCCGGTTCCACCATGGACGCGATCCGCAAGCGCGGCTACCTGAACATCGGCGGCTCCCTCGACGCGCCGCTGCTGGCCCAGCAGAACCCGGTAAGCGGCACCATCGAGGGCTTCGACGCCGACATGGCGAAGCTGCTGGCGAAGTACATCATCGGCAAGCCCGAGGTGAAGACGACGACGATCGGCACCCAGACCCGGGAGGCCATGCTCCAGGCCAAGTCGGTCGACGCGGTCTTCCAGACGTACACCATCACCCCCCAGCGGGCCACCCAGGTCGCCTTCGCCGGGCCGTACCTCACCTCCGGTCTGGCGGTCGGGGTGCGCAAGGACGACACCTCGATCAAGAGCGTCAAGGACCTCGCCGGCAAGACCGTCATCGTCGGGGCGAACACCCCAGCGGTCACCGCGCTGCCGTCGGCCGCCCCCGGCTCGAAGCAGATCGCCTTCGGCACCGACCCGCAGGCGCTTCAGGCACTGCTCCAGAAGCGCGGCGACGCGTACGTGCAGGACTTCACGCTGCTCGCCTCGGGCGCCCAGGCGAACCCGGGGATGAAGGTGGTCGGCGAGCCGTTCACCACGGAGGCGTACGGCATCGGCCTCAACCGGGAGGACGCGCAGTTCAAGGAGTTCGTCAACAACTGGCTGAAGAAGATCCAGGCCGACGGCACGTGGGCGAAGGTCTGGGAGGCCACCCTCGGCTCGGTCGTCGAAGGTGGGGCGCCCACCCCGCCGGCCCTCGGTTCCGCCGACGGCTCCTGAGCATCCTCTCGTACCGATGGACGCCCTCACCGCCCACCTGAGCGAGCTCGGCCATGGCCTGGTCACGACTGTCGAACTGACAGTCGTGACCACCATCGGCGCGATGCTGCTGGGCATCGTCGTAGCGACCCTGCGGATCGCTCCCGTTCCCCTGCTGCGCGCCATCGGCACGGCGTACGTCGAGGTGTTCCAGAACCTGCCGCTGCTGGCTCTCCTGGTGCTCTTCGTCTTCGCGCTGCCGACCATCGGGATCACGTTCCCGCTGTTCACCTCGGCCGCGATCGTCATCGCCGTGTACGAGGGGGCGTATTTGGCGGAGGCGATCCGCGCCGGGATCAACACGGTAGGCGTCGGCCAGGCCGAGGCCGCCCGTGCCATCGGGCTCACGTTCGGCCAGTCCCTGCGGCACGTGATCCTGCCGCAGGGACTGCGGGCGGTGATCCAGCCGATCGGCAACATCTGCATCGCGCTGCTGATGAACACCTCGCTGGCCGCCGCCGTCGGGGTCGTCGAGCTGACCCAGGCGGCCAACACCGTGAACCTCATCGAGGCTCAGCCGATCGCCGTCTTCACCGGCGCGGGCCTCGCCTACATGCTGCTGGCGTTGATCATCGGTCAGGTCACCGGCTTGCTCGAACGAAGGCTGGCGATCGTCCGATGAACCAGGCCCAACAGATTCTCTTCGACGAGCCCGGCCCCCGTGCCCGGCGACGGATCCGGATCGCCACGGTGGTGGGCGCCGTCCTCCTGGCCGGCGCGCTCGCCGCGGCCGTCTACCAGTTCGCCAGCCACGGCGAGCTTGCCGCGGAACGGTGGGAGCCGTTCACCACCTGGCCGATCTGGCGGTACCTGCTCAACGGGCTGTGGGCCACGCTGCGCGCCGCCGCCGCGACCGCCGTGCTCAGCGCCGCACTCGGGCTGCTGCTGGCACTGGGCCGACTGTCGGCGTACCGGGCGCTGCGGTGGCTGGCCGGCGCGTACGTGGAGATCTTCCGGACCGTACCCACACTGCTGCTGATCTACGTGACGCTGTTCGCGCTGCCGCAGTACGGCATGAACTTCCCGCTGTTTTGGAAGCTCGTGGTGCCGCTTGTGGTCTCCAACTCGGCGGCGTTCGCCGAGATCTTCCGGGCCGGCATCCTGGCCCTGGACCGTGGGCAGACCGAGGCCGGTCTCGCCGTCGGGCTGCGTCGCGGGCAGGTGATGGCGCTCGTGGTGCTGCCGCAGGCGCTGCTCCAGCTCACCCCGTCCCTGGTCAGCCAGCTCGTCGGGCTGCTCAAGGACACCTCGCTCGGCTTCGTGGTCAGCTACACCGAGCTGCTCTACAGCGGTCAGGTGCTGTCCTCGTACACCCACCTGCTGATCCAGACGTTCATGGTGGTGGCGCTGATCTACCTGGTGGTCAACGCCTCGCTGTCGAAGTTCGCCCGCGTGCTCCAAGCCCGCAACGGCCGCTTCGGCGGCCGGCGTGGACGACGGACCGCTGACCTGCCCCCGCCGCTCATCGAAGGGAACAACCCCCGGTGACCACCTTCCGCTACGCCGAACTGGCCCGGGTCGTCCGTAACGGCTTCGTCGAGAGCCAGCACTACGGCAGCGCCGTGGTGCTGGCACCGGACGGGGAGATCGTCCTCGCCGCCGGCGTACCCGACGAGCCGGTGCTCCCCCGCTCCACACTGAAGCCGGTGCAGGCGTTGGCATGCCGGGTCGCGGCGACCGCGCTGGACGGCGTCGACCCGCTGGCCGGCCCGGCGCTGGCGCTGGCCGCCGGCAGCCACACCGGCGACGACAGGCACGTCGAGGTGGTCCGGGTGATGCTCGCCGGCGCCGGCCTGACCGAGGACGCGCTCGGCTGCCCGGCGGACTGGCCGGAGGACGAACAGACCCGGGACCGGCTGATCCGCGCTGGCGGGCAGCGCGACCGGATCCGGATGAACTGCTCCGGCAAGCACGCCGCGATGCTTGTCGCCTGCGTCGCCCGGTCGTGGAGCACGCACGACTATCTCGACCCGAACCACCCGTTGCAGCGGGAGACCGCCGCGACTGTCGCCCGGCTGGCCGGCACGCCGATCGCCCACCACGCGATCGACGGCTGCGGCGCGCCGCTGTTCGGCCTGCCGCTGACCGGCCTGGCCCGCACGTTCCAGGCGCTTGTCACCGCACCCGCCGGCAGCGACGAGGCGCTTGTCGCGCAGGCCATGCGCCACCACCCGGAGTACGTGGGTGGCTGGCACGGCCACCCGAACACCGACCTGATGCGGGCACTGCCCGGTGTGCTCGCCAAGGGCGGCGCCGAGGGCGTGCTCGCGGTGGCGGCCCCGGACGGTCACGCAGTGGCGGTGAAGGTCATCGACGGCTCACCCCGAGCCACCACCGCCATCGCGCTCGCCGCGCTCGACGCCGTGGGCGTACCTGTGGATGGTGCCGACGCGCTGCGCCGGGTGCCGGTGCTCGGCGGTGGCGAACCCGTCGGCGCCGTCACCGCCGCCATCGACTGGACCGTGTCTCGCACCGAAGCGGCACCGTCTCGCACCGAAAAGGAAGAGTCATGAGCACATTCGAGATCTGCATCGACAGCGTCGAGGGAGCGGTCGCCGCCGAAGAGGCCGGCGCCGACCGGGTGGAGCTGTGCTCCGCGCTCTTCGATGGCGGGCTGACCCCCAGCCTGGGCACCATCGAGACGACTCTGCGCGTCGTCACCCGGATCCGGGTGCACGTGATCGTCCGGCCGCGGGCCGGTGACTTCATCTACTCGCCGTTGGAGATCGAGGCAATGGAGCGGGACGTGCGGGCGGCTGTCGCAGCCGGCGCGCACGGCATCGTGATCGGTGCGTTGACCGCCGAGGGTGACATCGACGTGCCGACCACCCGTCGGTTGATCGCCGCTGCCGGCGACGCCAGCATCACCTTCCACCGCGCGTTCGACATGACCCGCGACCCGTACGCGGCGCTGGAGCAGCTGATCGAGCTGGGCGTGCACCGGGTGCTCACCTCGGGCCAGGAGGTGAGCGTGCTGGAGGGCGCTCCGCTCATCGCCGACCTGGTTCGGCGTGCCGCCGGACGGATCGTCATCATGCCGGGTGGCGGCATCACGCCGCGCAACATCGTCCGGATCGTCGAGGCGACAGGCGCAGACGAGTTCCACTTCGCCGCACTTGTCAGCTCGGACAGCCCGGCCGTGCACCGCAACCCCGCCCCGCTGATGGGTGGCTCCCTGCACCGGCCCGAGTACGAGCGGTCCGGCACGTCCGGGGCGCTTGTCGGCCAGGTGCTCGCCGCCGCCCGCGCCTGACCGGCAGCACGGTTCGAACGACCGGCGGGGATTCCCTTCAGACCCCGCCGGTCGGATCGACAGCCGCAGAGAGCGCGGCCCCCCGGGCGTGGCGGATCGCGGCCGGAGTATCGGGAAAGACAAGTCCCTCGCGACGGAGGTCGTCAGCCACTCCGAGTGTCGCGAGGACCTGATCGTGCGCGGGCGTGATGCCGGAGAGCAGGACGGTGATCCCGCGTCCGCGTAGCCGCCCGATGGCGTCGCCGAGGACGTGCGCACCTGTGGCGTCCATCGTTGTCACCCGGGACATCCGGAGGATGACCACACGGACGTCGGCGATCTCGGAGAGCTGGAGCAGGAACGTGTGCGCCCCGGCGAAGAAGAGCGGCCCGTCCAGCCGGTACGCGACGATGTGTTCGGTGAGCAGCGCGTACTCCTCGGCGCTGTGTTCACCGGGGTCGAGAGTCACCTGTTCCAGGCGGGCGCTGCGGGCCACCGCGCGCAGAGCGAGCACCACTGCGACACCGACACCGACCGCGACGGCTGTCACGAGGTCCCAGATCACGGTGACGGCGAAGGTGAGCACGAGCACGACGGCGTCGCCCCGGGTCGCCCGGGCCAACGCCCACAACGAGGCGGCCTCCACCATGCGAACCGTTGTGGCGAGCAGCACCCCCGCCAGGGCGGCGAGCGGGATCCGGCCGACCAACGGCGCGGCGGCCAGCACTATCGCACCGAGGGCTATCGCGTGGGTGAGGGCTGCCAGCTTCGAGGCCGCCCCGGCGCGGACGTTGACCGCCGTACGGGCGATGGCGGCGGTCGCCGGGATGCCGCCGAAGATCGGGGCGGCGATGTTGGCCAACCCCTGACCGAACAGTTCCCGGTCCGGGTCGTGCCGTTCACCGACGGTCATGCCGTCGGCGACGGTGGCGGAGAGCAGGCTCTCCAGGGCGGCGAGCGCGGCGACCGCTAGCGCGCTGGGCAGCAGCACGCCGAGAGCGCCGACGTCGAGGAAGCCGAGCGAGGGCGCGGGGAGGCCCTGCGGCAGCGCGCCGATCCGGATCAGGTCGACAGGCGCGACCTCGGCGAGGACTGTGGCAGCGCCCACGCCGAGCAGCGAGAACGGCAGGCCGGGGCGCCACCGGGCACCCAGCAGCATCAGCGCCGCGACGGCGAGAGCCACAGCGAGCGCCACCGGCTGCGGGTGTGCGGCGAAACGGGCGACAGCGCTCGCGGCGACGGCCCAGACCTTCTCCCCGTGCGCGTCTGTGACGCCGAGCGCGGCCGGCACCTGTTGCAGGGCGATGACCACAGCGATGCCGGCGGTGAAGCCCTCCAGCACCGGGGTGGGTAGGTAGCGGACGAACCGGCCCAGGCGGGCCACGGCGAGGGCTATCAGCACCAGGCCGGCCATCGCTCCGACCATGAGGACGCCGGTGGCTCCGAACTGCTGCACCACGGGCACCAGGACCACTGTCATCGCCCCGGTCGGCCCGGAGACCTGGAGGTTGGAGCCGCCGAATACGGCGGCCACCGCGCCGGCGACCACCGCGGTGATCAGCCCGGCCTCGGCTCCCAGCCCGGAGGTGACCCCGAACGCCAGGGCCAGCGGCAGTGCCACCACCGCCACGGTGAGCCCGGCCAGCAGGTCCCGACGCGGCGAGCGATGGACCGCCGCCCAGTCGGCCCGACCTGGCAGCAGGCCGAGGAACCGCTCGCGGACGGCAGGGATGGCGCCGCTCACAGGTCCCCGCTGTTGGCGCGCAACTCGTCGAGGAGGCCGTCCCGGTCGGTGAGGACCGCGCCGAGGATTCGCCGCCCGGCGGCCAGCAGGTCGGCCACGTCCGGTGTGCTGAGCGCGTACATGACGAGGGGACCGTCGCGGTACGAGGTGACCATCCCCGCCCGGCGCAGCACGGCGAGCTGCTGGGAGAGGTTGGAGGCCTCGACCTCGATCGCGGCGAGCAGATCGCGGACCGGTTTGGGGCCGTCCCGGAGCAGTTCGAGGACCCGGATGCGCACCGGGTGCCCGAGGGTGCGGAAGAGTTCCGCCTTTGCCTGGTACAGCGGGACGGACATGGGCCACCCTTCCTATCGATACGAAGAATTTAGCACTTGAAGAATTCTTCAACCAATGTTCGTGCGGACACGGTGGTCCACCGAGTTGTCCAGGAAGGGCTCGCCCGGTCAGATGTCGTTGACGCAGCGCAGCACCGGGCGAGCGGTGAGAGCCGCCGGGTCCAGCGCGGTGTCGGCGCTCACAGTGAAGACGACGGACTCGTCCGGCAACAGTGTGACAAGGGCCCTGTCCGCCTCGGCCGAGGCGTCCAGCCGGTCCGGAAAGAGCGTCAGGTCGCGCAGCACAGTGCGGGCGGTGACCCGGACCCGCTGACCTGCGTCGACCTCCTCGACCGTCGCGTCCCACGCCGCCACCGGCCAGTCGACGTCGGTGTCCTCGGCGAAGAACCACAGCGCCCGCTCGGCGCTGTCCCCCGCCTCGGCGACCAGCAGCTCACGCCGGGCGTCCTCCGGCCGCGCCAGGTCCGCCGGCAGCACAAGCGTCACCGCCGAGTACGCGGGCACGTCCACCTCGATAGTCGTCTTCGCCCGAGGCTCCCCGCCGAGGGTCAGCCGGGTCACCGAGGCCGACGTCCGCCAGACGGTGCCGCAGTCGTTGACCGCCACCAGGGCCAACCCGCCGTCGCGCGGCTGCACGGTCAGCAGCCGATCGGCGTACGCATGGCGCAGCGCGTACCACAGGGGTTTGCGTCGACCGTCGCCGTCGACTGCCGACCAGGAGGTGACCGGCCAGCAGTCGTTGAGCTGCCACACGATGGTGCCGGAGCAGATCGGCCGATGTGAGCGGAAGTGCTCCACGCCGAGCTGGATGGCACGGGCCTGGTTGAGCTGCGTGAGGTAGTGCCAGTCGTCGAAGTCCACCGGGACAGGCAGGTGCGCGTCCAGACCTCGTTGCAGCTTGGCGTCCCCGTCGGCGGCCTTCTGGTGGTGGGCCATGCCCGGCGAGTCCTGCGCGAGGGGTTCGTCGCTGAGCGCCCGACGCAGCGTCGCGTACGCCGGTGGGGCCTGGTAGCCGAACTCGGCGACGAAGCGCGGCACGTACTCCCGGTATTTTGTGTAGTCGTCGGTGTTCCACACGTCCCAGATGTGCGTGGTGCCGTGCGTCGGGTCGTTGGGGTGGATCTCCTCGCTGCCCGACCAGGGGCTGCCCGGCCAGTACGGGCGGGTCGGGTCGAGCGCGCCGACGATGCGGGGCAGCACGTCAAGGTAGTAGCCGCGCCCCCAGGTGCGCCCGGCGAGTTCCTGCTGCCAGCCCCAGTCGTGCCAGCCCCAGATGTTCTCGTTGTTGCCACACCAGAGCACGAGCGAGGGGTACGGCGCCAGCCGGGTCACCTGCTCGGCGGCCTCGGCGGCCACCTCGCTGCCGAACGGCTCCTCCTCCGGATACGCGGCGCAGGCGAACAGGAAGTCCTGCTGCACCAGCAGGCCGCGCTCGTCGGCGAGGTCGTAGAAGTCCGCCGACTCGTACCGGCCGCCGCCCCAGACGCGCAGCAGGTTGATGTTTGCCCCCGTGGCCTGGTCGAACCGCTGCGCCAGCCGGTCCCGGGTGACCCGGTCGGGAAACACGTCGTCGGGGATCCAGTTGACGCCGCGCACGAAGACGGGGACGTCGTTCACCGACAACGCGAACGGGGTGCCGTGCTCGTCTGGGGTGGCGTCCAGTCGCACCGAGCGGAAGCCGATCAGGTGGGACCAGGTGTCCAGGGTGTCGCCGTCCGGCGCATGCACTGTCACCTCCAGCGGGTAGCGAGTCTGCTCGCCGTACCCCCGAGGCCACCACAGTGCGGGCTCGCGGACGGTGAGGGTCAGCACTGCCGTGCGCTGCCCGGCCGGGACGACGACCTCGGCGTGGGCGTCGGCGACTGTGGCGTGGACGGTGAGCGGGACGTCGGCGGCCCGCTCGACCTCGACGTGCAGCTCCACCCGCCCGTCGCGGCCGTCGAGCGTGACAAGCGGGCGGACGGTGGCCAGGCGTGCGGTCGACCAGGCGTGCAGGCCGATGTCCTGCCAGATGCCTGCGGTGACGAGGGTCGGCCCCCAGTCCCAGCCGAAGTTGCAGGCCATCTTGCGGATGAAGTGGAAGGGCTCCGGATAGGCGTTGGGCCGGTCGCCGAGCCGCTCCCGCTGCGCCTCGGCGTAGCGGTACGCGGAGTCGAAGGCCACGACCAGGTCGTTCTCGCCGTCACGCAGCAGCGAGCGGACGTCGAAGCGGTAGCCGCGGTGCATGTTCTCGGTGCGGCCGACCTCGACGCCGTTGAGTGTGACTGTGGCGACGGTGTCCAGGCCGGCACAGACCAGGTCGACGCGCTCGTCGTCGCCGGGCTGGTGGACGAACGTGGTCTGGTAGACCCAGTCGGTGCGGCCGATCCAGGCCAGCGCCAGTTCGTTGTCGTCGAGGTACGGGTCGGGGATGAGGCCGGCGTCGAGCAGGTCGGTGTGGACGCAGCCCGGCATTGTCGCCGGCACGGCCCGCCCGGCGACAGCGTCGGGCACCTGCGCTCCGAGTGCCGCTCGCAGGGTCCAGCCGTCGTGGAGTGCCTGTCGGCTCAAGACTTCACCGCACCTTCCATGATCCGCTGGCGATCCGACGTCTGATGACGCGGCGACGTTACTGAACCGGGCAAGCGAAGCGCTACCTCGTCCGCGCACAGCCAGCCCAGCCTGCGCTACGTTGAGGCCGCCGACACGCCACCCACGGGCCGGCCCCGGTCATGGCAAGGTCAGGAGCCCCGAAAACCCCGGGGCGAGAGCGGAGGAGCACGCCGGTGAAGCGGCCGACAATCGCCGACGTCGCCCGACGAGCCGGGGTGTCCAAGGGCGCCGTGTCGTACGCGCTGAACGGGCAGCCCGGCGTCTCCGAGGCCACCCGGCAGCGCATCCTCGCCATCGCCACCGAGATCGGGTTCAGCCCCAGCAGCGCCGCCCGGGCGCTCTCCGCCGCCACCGCCGAGGCCGTCGGCCTGGCCCTCTGCCGTCCGGCCCGGATCCTTGGCGTCGAGCCCTTCTTCATGGAGCTGATCAGCGGCGTCGAGGCGGAACTGTCGGCCCGCTCGTACGCGCTGACCCTGCAGGTCGTGCCCGACCCCGACGCCGAGATCGCGGTCTACCGGCGGTGGTGGGCCGAGCGCCGGGTGGACGGGGTGCTCGTCTGCGACCTGCGCACCGACGACCGGCGCATCCCCGCATTGGAGCAGCTCCAACTGCCGGCGGTGGTGATCGGGGGGCCGGGCGGCACCGGCGAGCTGGCGAGCCTGTGGTCCGACGACGCGGCGGCGCTTACCGAGACGGTGGAGTACCTGGTCGCCCTCGGGCACCGGCGGATCGCCCGGGTCGGCGGCCTGCCCGACCTGCGCCACACCGAGATCCGCACCGACTCGTTCACCGCGGTCTGCCAGCGGCTCGGCCTGGTCGACGCGGTGACCGTCTGGTCCGACTACACAGGCGAGGAGGGTGGCCGGGCCACCCGCCGGCTGCTCAGCTCCGGGCAGCGACCCACAGCCGTCATCTACGACAACGATGTGATGGCGATCGCCGGGCTGTCCGTCGCCCAGGAGATGGGGCTCACCGTGCCGGCCGACCTGTCCATCGTGGCCTGGGACGACTCACCGCTCTGCCGGCTCGTGCACCCACCCCTGACGGCCCTCGGCCGCGACATCCCGGCGTACGGCGCGCACGCCGCCCGCCAACTGCTCGACGTCATCGCCGGGCAGCCCGCGACACGCGTTCAGGACGAGACGCCGCGCCTCACCCCGCGCGGCAGCACCGCGCCGCCCCGGGTGAGGTGAACCGGCTCAGCGCTCCGGCTCAGCGGGACGCCGAGGGGAACTCCTCGAAGTACGCCTCGACCCGCTCGGCGGTGGCCGGGCGGGCCAGCGCGAAACCCTGCCCGTAGTGGCAGCCGGCCCGATGTGCTCCCTCCACCTGGGTCGGTAACTCCAACTCCTCGGCGACGATCTCCACGCCCAGCCGCTCGCCCACGCTCACCACCACGTCGATAAGCGGCGGCTGCCCGGTCGGCCGGGAACCCACAAGCTCCGGGCCGATCTTCAGCAGGTCGATCGGCAGCCGGCGCAGGTGCGCCAGTGAGGCGTGCTCCGCCCGGAAGTCGTCAAGCGCGGTGCGGACGCCCAGAGACCGCAACCCGGCCAGCCGCGCCACCACTGTCGACAGGTCCCCGCCGATCCTCGGCTCCGCCACCTCCACCACCAGCCGCTCCGGCGACACCGCGTACGCGGCAAGCACCGCCGCGACCCGCTGCACGAAGTCGGGAGTGGTCAACTCCCGGATGGTGACGTTTACTGCCATCCACAGCTCCCGGGTGCCCGCCGACCAGTCGGCCAACTGCCGGCAGGCCCGGTCCAACACCCACCACTCCAGCTCCCCCACCAGGTCCAGATCCTCGGCGACCGGCAGCAGCTCGGCCGGAAGCACCGTGCCGAGCACCGGGCTTCGCCAGCGCAGCAGCGCCTCGGCGCCCACGGGCTGCCGGTCGGCCAGGTCGAGCACCGGCTGGTAGACGAGATCCAACTCGCCGCGCGCCACGGCACCGGGCAACTCGCGTTCCAGGTCGAGCCGGCGCACCAGCTGCTCCTCCAGGAACGCGTCGTACCACTCGACCCGGTCCCGGCCCAGCTGCACCGCGCGCCGCCGGGCCAGCTCGGCCTGCCGGAGCACGTCCGCCGGCCCGGCACCGGCCACCTCGGCCAGCCCGATGCTCGTCTGGACCCGCAGCACCGACCCGGCCAACCGGTAGGGCGGGGCGAGCGCGGTAAGCAGCCGGGTGCTGAGCGCGTACGCCAGCACCGGGCCGGCGGCGGTGACCACGGCGAAGCCGGTGCCCGTGCAGCCGGTGACCAGGTCGCCGGGCGCGACGACCGCGCGGGCGCGCAGGACCGCCTCGGCCAGGACGTCCTCCCGGGCCACCGGACCGAGCCCGTCGGCGCCGTGCAGGTCCACGAGCAGCAGCGCGCCGGCCGGCGCCGGCACGTCGGCGATCGCGACAAGCGCGTCCAGCAGAGCCGCCCGGTCTGCCGGGCCGCCGACGCCCGCGACGGACCCGGGGCCCAGCGTCGACCAGGCGACGCCGTCAGTGGGCCAGGCCGCGCCGCCGGTCGGGGTGCCGGTGTCGCCGGTCGACCAGGTCGCGTTGAGGCCGGTAGCGGTGGCCGGTGCGCGCTCGGGCGGCTGGCCCGGTGGTCCCGGCCAGGGGATCTGCGGCGCGCGGCGGTGCCGAACGGCGCGGCCGGCCCGGCGGCGGTGCGCGGCACGCCGTTCGCCAGCCGCCGCCTCGCCGCCCCGCATCAACTCGCGCAGCACTAGCGGTGGCACGGCCGCCAGGGCCAGCAGCACGCTCGTCCGATCCGGTGTCCGGTCGGCAGCCGCGTGCAGGCCCGCCGCCAGCAGCACCACCGCCGCCGGAAGCACCGCCCGGGGCCAGGTCGGCGCGGCGCGACCGGCTGTCGGCACCGCGCCGCCCGTCGCCACCGCGCCGCCCGTAGCCACCGCGGCGTCCGCGCCGAGCGCGGTAAGCAGCATCCCGAGCACCAGCGGCGGCACCGCCAGCAGTGCCGCCCGATCTGCGGGCGGCAGGATGGTCAGCAGCGCGAGCCCGAGCAGTGTGAGCAGGACGCCACCGCGACAGATGGCGGCACCCCAGCGCCGGCCCGGGCCGGTGAACACGCTGAGCGCGGCCATGCCCAGCCCACCGAGCGCCAGAGCAGCGACAAGCCGGGCCGGACCCGACAGGGTGTCGGCGGGAAGCAGCAGCCAAGCGGCGAGGGCCAACCCCACCGCCGGACCTGTCGCCGCCACCAGCGCACCCAGGCGGCCCGGCGCCCTGAGCGGTGGCCGGCCCGGCAACCGGTGCAGCCCGGCCACGGACAGGGCGGCCACGATCAGTGACCCGACAAGCGCGGCGACGCGGTGCCCGGTGTCGATCAGCGGCAGCGTGGCGGCGGTGAGGCCGGACACCACCACCGCCGCGTCGAGCAGCACACCCAACGCCAGCGGGGACGGCCCGGTGGGCGACTGGCTAACGCGGGACGTGTCTGCCGGGCGGCGGCTGGCCAGACGGGACAGGCGCACCCCGGCGAGCGTGGCACCCGCGCCGCCGGCCAGCGCGATCACCACCGAGGTCGGCGCCAGGTCGACGGTGCCGGCGAGAACGAGCAGCGCGACGGCCGCGAGAACGGCGGCCTCCGGGGCCGCCCGGCGGGCGACAAGGACACGGAACGGGTACGCGAGGGGCACGGCGGTCGCCTTCGTGAGGGGGCACGGGGCGGTGGGGCGGTGGGGCGGTGGGGCGGTGCGGGACGGCGGACGTTGCGGGTCCGCTGCCCAACAGTCAGAAACGATCGGCGACCGGATCGGTTACGCGTCGGCCACCGGCGCGACCCAGTGACCCGTGTCACTGTACGGGGTGTCGGGCCGGCACGGCACCGCCCGCCGCCAGCCGGATCGGCCCGGGGTGGGATCATCGCAGGGTGAGTACGCCCGACACCGTCCGCTTCCGGTACAACCAAGCCATCCTGGCCGCCGCGATCATCGCGTTCGTCGGTGCCCTGCCGCTTGCCAACGCCCAGGCGTACCTGCTTCCGGTGCTGCTCGTCCCGCTCGCCGTCGCGGTGTGGGCCTGGCGGGCCGGCACCGACGCCGACCCCCGGGAGCTGCGCCTACGTGCGCTGGCGGGGCAACGCCGGATCGACTGGGACCAGGTCGTCGAGCTGGCCACCGATCCGCGCGGCCGGGCGGTCGCCCGCCTCGACGACGGTCAGCAGGTCGTCCTGCCGGCGGTACGCGGCAGCGACCTGCCCCGGCTGGTCTCGGCCACCGGTCAGACGCTGCCGGGCGCGGAGGACGAGCCCCCGGCCGGCAGCGACGCCGACCGTCAGTAGCCGTCGACCACCGTGTTGATCAGCGGCTGACCGGCGGCGAACCGTCGCACCTGGTCGCCGACGAGTCGGTACGCCCGCGGCAGCAGCCCGCGCACCGACCCCGCGACGTGCGGCGTGAGCAGGACGTTCGGCATCGTCCACAGCGGGGAGTCGGCGGGTAGCGGCTCCGGGTCGGTGACGTCAAGCGCCGCCGAGATGCGGCCGGCGCCCAGCTCGGCGACGAGCGCCTCGGTGCGGGCCACCGGCCCCCGGGACGCGTTGACGAGCAGCGCCCCGTCCGGCATCGCGGCCAGGAACTCCTTGTCGATCAGACCACGGGTCTGGTCGGTGAGCGGCACCAACACGACCACCACGTCGGCCTCGGGCAGCAGCCGGGGCAGCTCCGCCACGGCGTGCACCCCCTGCTCGGGCCGGGCGGTCCGGGCGACGAGGGTGAAGCTCACCTCGAACGGGGCGAGCCGGTCCCGCACCGCCGTGCCAATCGATCCGGCGCCGACGATGAGCACCCGCTTGCCGGTCAGCTCATCTGTGGGGGTGTTCCCGGCGAACGCCCACCGCCGGTCGGCCTGCGCCCGGACGAAGGCGGGGAACCCCCGCAGCTGGGTGAGGATCGCCGTGACGACCCACTCGGCGGTGGACGGGTCGTGCACGCCACGGGCGTCGCAGAGGGTGACCCCCTCCGGCATCCGGCCGGCCCAGGCGTCCGCCCCCGCCGAGAGCAGCTGCACCACTGCCAGGTCGGGCAGCTCGCGCAGCAGCGCGGTCGCGTCCGACCCGCTCAGGAACGGGGGTACCCAGAAGCGGACGTCGGCCACGCCGGAGGGCAGCCGCTCGGGATGCTCGGCGACCTCCACAGTCACGGTCTCGGGCAGCTCGCCGAGGAGATTCAGGCCAGCCTGATGCGGGATCCATACCTTCACGTCCGCCGACGATAGCCCCCGGCGCTGCGGCCGGGGCGGGCACTGCCGCGAACCGGCGTCCCGGGGGATGGCGCGCGAAGGCGGGGCGGGCGAGACTCGGCACACCGATGTTCGCTCCGGGCCCGAACGAGGTATAACCGAGGCCGGAGGGCCGGTCCGCCTCCACCCCCGCAGACAGGTGTTCGATGACCGACGGCTCCCCCGCCAGCCCGCGACGCGAGATCCCCCCGCCCTCGGGGCTCACCGACGCGGCGCGGCTGCGCGCGCTCGCCGACACCGGTCTGGACGCCGCCCCGGACGAGGCGTTCGACAGGTTCGCCCGGCTGGTAAGTGACCTGCTGGACGTCCCGGTCGCGCTCGTCTCCCTGGTCTCCGCCGACAGGCAGTTCTTCCCGGGCGCGGCGGGGTTGCCCGAGCCCTGGTCCGAGCAGCGGCAGACCCCGTTGAGCTACTCGTTCTGCCAGCACGTGGTGGACATCGAGGTGCCGATGGTGCTGCCGGACGCCCGCCTCTACCCCCGCGTACGGGACAACCTGGCCGTGGAGGACCTCGGCGTAGTCGCGTACGCCGGGATGCCCCTGACCGATCTCTCCGGCCGGGTGCTCGGCGCGCTCTGCGCCATCGACAACAAGCCGCGGGCCTGGACCGCCGGGCAGTTGCGGACGCTTGCCGACCTGGCCGCCGCCTGCTCGTCGGAGCTGCGGCTGCGGATCGCACTGGACGAGGCCCAGGAGGCGCGTCGACGGGTCGTGCAGGCGCACGAGCGGCTGGAGCTGCTGGCCGGGGTGAGTGAGACGCTCGCCGGCACCCTTGACGTGGGCACGTCGCTGCGCCGGCTCGCCGCCACGATGGTGCCGCTGCTCGCCGACTGGTGCCTGCTCACGCTGGTCGGGCCGTCGGGTCTGCCCCGCGAGGTGGTCGCGGTGCACCGCGACCCGGAACGGACGGCGGACGTCGACGATTTCGCCGCGCTGCTGGGCACCGGGCTGAGCCAGGAGTCGGCCATCCGCGCGGTCCTGCGGACCGGTCAGCCCCGCCTCGGCGCCGCGGCGTCGCTGAGCGACGTCGCGCGGGGCACCACCGACCCGAGGATGCTGGTGATCGCCGAGCGTCTCGGCATCGCCTCCTACCTCAGCGTGCCGGTGCGCGCCGCCGGCGGCACCGTGCTGGGCGCGATCACACTTGTCAACGCCGCAGGGCGTCAGCAGTTCGACCACCGTGACCTGCTCACCGCCGTGGACATCGGCCGCCGGGCCGGGCAGGCCATCGGCAACAGCTCGATGTACGGCGAGCAACGGCACGTCGCCGAAGTCCTGCAACACAGCATGCTGCCGCGGCTGCCCGTCGTGCCGGAGCTGGAGCTGACGGCCCGCTACCAGCCGGCGGCCGACCGGGTGGAGGTCGGCGGCGACTGGTACGACGCCTTCGTCCAGCCCGACGGCGACCTGATCGCGGCGATCGGGGACGTGGCCGGGCACGACATCGAAGCGGCGGCGACCATGGGCCAGCTGCGCAACCTCGTGCGCGGCAACGCCTTCGGCCGGCCGGACGCGGTCGGGGCGCTGATGGCCCACCTGGACGGCGCGATCCGCGGCCTGCAGCTGCCGATCGCGGCCACCGCCACGCTGGTCCGGGTCTGCCGCCAGTGCGCCGGCGTCCGGGAGGTGACCTGGTGCAACGCCGGGCACCCACCGGCGCTTGTGGTCCGCGTCGGCGGCGCGGTCGAGGTCCTCGAAGCGACGCCGGAGCCGTTGCTCGGCCTGGCCCGGCCGTCGCCACGGACCAGCCATTCGACGAGCCTGGCAACCGGCGACACGCTGCTGCTCTACACCGACGGGCTGATCGAGCGGCGGGACCGGTCCATCGACGACGGGCTCGCCGAGCTGGTGGGCCGGTTGACCGGCACCGACACGATGCCCCTCGACGACCTGTGCGACCTGCTGCTCGCCTCGATCCAGCACCGTGAGGACGACACGGCGCTGCTTGCCGTACGTGCCCGTTGAGCAGCCCATCGGCTCGACCGCTCGGCGCCGTCCGTCCTGGCGCGCCCGGGTGGGGCGTCCGGCGGGATACCCTGGGCCGGGTGAGAGCCCGTCCCCCGTACCCTCGCGCGCGCCGCCTCCGGGCGGTCCTCGCGGCGTCCTGCGCGGCGCTGCTGTTCGTCACGGGTTGCAGCTTCGGCGAGCCGGAGCCCGACCCGGCTGGCGAGCCACCCAACCTGCCCACCCCGTCGTCCTCGGCGAGCCCCGGCGGCGCCGGCCAACAGGCGGTGGCGACAGTGCTCGCCAAGGGGCTGCGGGTGCCGTGGGCCATCGCCTTCCTGCCCGACGGTGGCGCGCTTGTCACCGAACGGGACAGCGGCCGGATCCTCCAGGTCGGCCCGGAGTCCGGGCCGAACGGGCTGCGGGTCCGTGTCGTGCAGACGATCACCGACGTGGCGGCGGCGGGCGAGGGCGGCCTGCTCGGCATCGCCATCTCCCCCGACTACGCCCGGGACCGGTCGGTCTTCGTCTACTACACCACCGAGCAGGACAACCGGGTCGCCAAGCTACAGGTCGGCGGCCAGCCCACCCCGATCCTCACCGGCATCCCCAAGGCCAACGTGCACAACGGCGGCGGCCTGGGCTTCGGCCCGGACGGCCAGCTCTACGTCAGCACGGGTGACGCCGGGGAGCGCCCCGCCGCGCAGGACGTGAAGAACCTCGGCGGCAAGATCCTGCGGGTCACCGCCGACGGCAAGCCCTCGGCGGGCAACCCGTACCCCGGCTCTCCGGTCTGGTCGCTCGGGCACCGCAACGTGCAGGGCTTCGCCTGGGACGACGCCAAGCGGATGTACGCCGTCGAGTTCGGCCAGAACACCTGGGACGAGATCAACCAGATCACCAAGGGCGGCAACTACGGCTGGCCGCAGGTCGAGGGGCGGGCCGGCGACAAGCGGTACACCGACCCGCTCACGCAGTGGGCGACCTCCGACGCGTCCTGCTCCGGCCTGGCCGCCACGGACCGGCTGCTGGTCACCGGCTGCCTGCGCGGCAAGCGCCTCTGGGTGATGGAGCTGACCGACACGGGCACGCTGCTCGGTCAGCCCAGCGAGCTGCTCACCAACCGGTACGGTCGACTGCGCGCGGTGGCCGCCGCGCCGGACGGGTCGCTCTGGGTGAGCACTTCCAACCACGACGGGCGGGGCAACCCGGCGGGCGACGACGACAGGCTGCTGCGTGTGGTCTTCGCCGGCGGAGACGGCGGGCGCAGCTGACCTGCGTCACCATCCCCGCAGGTTTGCCAAGATCCTCCGACGGGCAGGTCAGAATCTCAGCATGGACGGGCAGCGCGACGAGCAGCACGACGACGCCGAGGGCCGGGACGACCTGGCGACCGGCGGCGAGCCGGCACACCCGGCGGGCCGGGGGTTCGGTCGACCCGGTGGTCCCGTACGCCGCGTCGGCGTGATCCTCGCCGTGCTCGCCGTGGCCCTGGCCGGGGCGGTGCTCGGGGTGCTTGCCGGTGGCCGGGTGGACACCGACATCGGGCCGTTCCGGGCCAGCCTCACCCTCTCCCCGGCCAGCGAGGGCGGGACGACAATCGACGTGCCGCCGCTCGGCGCGCTGCTGCTGGACAGCCACGACGGGCCGACCCACCTCACGGTGCGGCTGGGCGCACTGGACCAGGGGCGCACCGAGGCGCTGCTCGACGACCCGGCGAGCATCAGCCGCGCCAGTCAGAGCGCGGTGGAGGACGTCCGCAGCGGGGTCATGCGGCTCGGCCTGCGTACCCTCGCCGCGTCGGTGCTTGTCACCCTGATCCTCGCCGGGCTTGTCTTCCGGGATGTGCGGCGTACCGCCTGGGCGGGCGGGCTGGCACTGCTTGTCACCGCCGGCAGCCTCGGAACGGCCGCGGCGACGCTGCGCCCGCAGGCGATCGAGGAGCCGCGCTACGAGGGCCTGCTGGTCAACGCGCCGGCAATCGTCGGCGACGCCCGCCGCATCGCCAACGACTACACGAAGTACGCCGAGCAGTTGCAGCGCATCGTCGGCAACGTCAGCCAGCTCTACACCACAGTGTCGGCGCTGCCGGTGTTCGAGCCGGCCCCCGGCACCACACGGGTCCTGCACGTCTCCGACATGCACCTCAACCCGACCGGCTGGCAGCTCATCCGGACGGTGGTGGAGCAGTTCGGCATCGACGTGGTCGTCGACACCGGAGACATCACCGACTGGGGCAGCGAACCCGAGGAGTCCTTCGTCGGCTCGATCGGCCTGCTCAAGAAGCCGTACGTGTTCATCCGGGGCAACCACGACTCGGGCCGCACCGGCGCCGCGGTGGCCCGCCAGCCGAACGCGATCGTGCTCAACAACTCGACAACCACCGTCGGCGGGCTGACCATCGCCGGCATCGGTGACCCGCGCTTCACACCCGACAAGAACACCTCCCCGGCGGGCAGCGGGCTTACCCAGCAGGTCGCCGACCAGGTGATCGGCGCCGGTGAGCAGCTCGCCGCCACGGTGCGCAGCTCGCCACGCCCGGTCAACATCGCGCTCGTGCACGATCCGGCGTCGGCAGGGCCGCTCGCCGGCACCTGCCCGCTGGTGCTGGCCGGGCACACCCACGCCCGGCAGGTCTCCAAGCTGCCCGAGACGCCCGGTCAGCAGCCCACCACGCTCATGGTGGAGGGCTCCACGGGCGGGGCCGGGCTGCGCGGCCTGGAGGGCGAGAAGCCGACCCCGCTGTCGATGAGCGTGCTCTACTTCGACCAGCAGAAGATGCTCCAGGCGTACGACGACATCACCGTCGGCGGCACCGGACAGGCCCAGGTCAACCTGGAACGCCACATCGTGGAGACACCGTCCGTCGGGCCGTCGGCAAGCCCGACGCCCACTCCGACCCGCTGACCCGCGAGGTCGGTCGGTCCTGCGGCCTGGTCGGTCCGATCCCGCGACCTGGTCGGTCCGATTCAGGGGCAGGGTCGGGGTGGGTTGGTGCAGCCTTTGCTCTGCTTCAACCGACGCAACAGTCACCTTGGGTTACCGAGGATTCCGGCCGGCATCGCCTTACCCGCTGTTCAGAGCGTGTTGCGTCCGTTGAAGCAGAGCAAAGGGCCAAACGAGGGGTCTGCCGGCGGAGACGTCTCCTGACCGTGAGCCCCCGGCTGCATGGCCGAGGGCAGGGCGGCTGACGTCGGTGGGAAGGCGGAGCAGGGTCAGCGCAGGGCGATGGCGGCCAGGGCGGCGTTGACGATGCTGCCGGGCAGCAGGTCGTGCAACTCGTACAGCTCGGCGACACTGCCGGACTGGCCGAACTCGTCCACGCCCAGCGGCACCGCCGGGGCACCGAGCGCCGACCCGAGCCAGGCCATCGCGTGCGACGCGGCGTCGTGCACGGTCACCACCGGCACCCGGTCGACGAACGCGGACCGCAGGGCACCAGGCACGCTGGGCACGGTGGCCGTGCGGACGCCCTGACGCAGGGTGCGCTGCCAGGCCCGGTAGAGCCTGTCGAGACTCGTCACGTCGACCACGTGCGCGGCGACGCCCTCCTCGGCCAACTCCGCCGCCGCGGCCAGCACCTCGGGCAGCACCGCGCCGGAGGCGGCCAGCTGCACCACCGGGGCATCGACCAGGTGCGGGTACGCCTGGTGCGCGTCGACGAGCCGGTACGCCCCGGCGACCACCTGCCGGCGCAGCACCGCGTCGCCGAGCCGGGCACGGGCCGCCTCGAACGGCGCCTGGTCCAGCGGTCGGGTGCTCAACCGGAAGTAGTACGCACCGTCCTCGGCCGGCGCGGCGGTCGCGGCCGGCGACGACCCGCTGGCGATCTGGCCGAGCGCGTCGCAGAGCAGCCAGTCGAGGCTTCCCGCGTACGCCGGTTCGAGGAACGTCACCCCGGGCAGCTCCAGACCGACCGAGGCGGTGATCGTGGACTGGTGTGCGCCGCCCTCCGGGGCCAGGGTGATGCCCGACGGGGTGCCGGCCACCACGAACCGGGAACCGGAGTACGTGCCGTACAGGAACGCGTCCAGGCCACGCAGCACGAACGGGTCGTAGACGGTGCCCACCGGCAGCAGCGGCTGCCCGGACAGGTCCCACGACAGGCCGAGCTGCCCGAGCAGCAGGAACAGGTTCATCTCCGAGATGCCCAGCTCGATGTGCTGCCCAGCCGGGCTCTCGGTCCAGCGCAGCATCCGGTCCTCGGTCCAGGAACGCTGCTCGGTGGGCGCGAACACACCCGTCTTGTTGATGAACCCGGCGAGGTTCGTGGAGGTGGCCACGTCCGGGGCGGTGGTCACCAGGTAGCGGCCCACCTCCCGGTCCCGCGCCAGGTCCACGAGCACCCGACCGAAGACCTCCTGCGTGGAGATCGGCTTGTTGGCGCGTACTCCCGTGCTCTCCGGAACGGTGACCCCCAGCGCACGCTCGCGCGGCGCGCGGGACAGCGCCTCCCGGCGGGCGCCGGCCCGGATGCCGGCCGGGGACGCCGGGTCGAGGCGGTCCCACTCGGTCTCCGGGGTCAAGCCCTGCGCGGCCCGCAGCGTGTCCACCTGCTCGGTGCTGAGCAGCGCCGAGTGATTGCGCGGATTGCCGGCGATGGGCAAACCCCAACCCTTGACGGTGTACGCGAAGACGACGCTGGGCCGGTCGGTGACCGCGTCGCACTGGGCGTAGGCGTCGAGCATCGCGGACAGGTCGTGCCCGCCCAGGTCGGTGACGAGCAGGCGCAACTCCTCGTCGTCGATGCCCTCCACGAAGGTGCCCACCTCGGCCGGCGCGCCGTCCAGGAACTGTTCGCGCAGCGCCGGGCCGGTCAGACCGAACAGCGACTGGTACTGCTCGTTGGGCATCGCGTCGATCCAGTCGCGCAGCACCTCGCCACCCGGCCGGGCGTACGCCTCGGCGAGCTTGCGGCCGTACTTGACCTCCACGACGTGCCAGCCGGCCGCCTCGAACTGACCCCGCCACTGGTTGATCCGGATGCCCGGTACCACGCGGTCCAGCGACTGCCTGTTGAAGTCGACGAGCCACATCACGTTGCCCAGACCTGTGGTGGCCGGGTCCGCGACAGCCTCCCAGATGTTGCCCTCGTCCAACTCGGCGTCACCGATGAGCGCCACGAACCGGGAGTGCGGGCGGGCACCGAAGTGCGCGTCGACGTAGCGCCGGGTGGCGGCGGCGAAGAGCGGTGCCGCCGCGCCGAGCCCGACCGAGCCTGTGGAGAAGTCCACAGCGTCCGGGTCCTTGGTGCGCGACGGGTACGACTGGAGGCCGCCACGGGCCCGCAACCGGGGCAGGTAGGAGCGGTCCAGGTAGCCCAGCAGGTACTGGATGGCGTGGAACACCGGAGAGGCGTGCGGCTTGACGGCGACCCGATCCTCGGCGTCCAGGTGCTGGAACCACAGCGCGGTCATCGCCGTGACGAGGGACGCGCTTGACGCCTGGTGCCCGCCGACCTTCACCCCGTCGCCGGTGGCCCGATCGTGGTTGGCGGCGTCCACGATCCGGGTGGCGAGCCAGAGCACCCGCCGCTGGATCTCGTCGAGGACATCGAGGTCGTGCTGGGTCACGGTGACTCCATCCGGGCGTCGCCGTTGACGCCCTAGCAACAGAGGGTGCAGGGGGTGCATGGGTGCAAGGAAGGGCCCCTTCTTGACGCCTGGTGCATAAGAAGGGGCCCTACCTAACCGATCTCAGCCCTGGACGCCGAGGCGCTCCAGGATCAGCTCACGCAGGGTCTTCGCGTCGGCCTGACCACGGGTGGTCTTCATGACCGCGCCGACAAGCGCGCCGACCGCCGCGACCTTGCCGCTGCGGATCTTGTCGGCGATGCCCGGGTTGGCGGCGATGGCCTCGTCCACGGCGGCGGTGAGCGCGCCGGTGTCCGACACGACCTCCAGGCCCCGGCTGGTCATGATCTCGGTGGGCGAGCCCTCACCGTCGACCACGCCCTCCAGCACCGTACGGGCCATCTTGTCGTTGAGCTTGCCGGCGTCGACAAGCCCTTGCAGCTCGGCGACCTGCGCCGGGGTGGCGCCGATGTCGGCCAGCTCCACGCCGCTCTCGTTGGCCCGGCGGGACAGCTCGCCCAGCCACCACTTGCGCGCTGCCGCCGGGGTGGTGCCGGCGGCGACGGTGGCCTCGATCAGCTCGACCGCACCGGCGTTCAGCACCGACTGCATGTCCAGGTCGGACAGGCCCCACTGCTCCTGGAGCCGACGCCGGTGCACCCGGGGCAGCTCCGGCAGGGCGGCCTTCAGCTCGGCGACCCAGGCCGGGTCCGGCGCGATCGGCACCAGGTCCGGCTCCGGGAAGTACCTGTAGTCGGTGGCCGTCTCCTTCGAGCGCCCCGAAGTGGTGTCACCGGTGTCCTCGTGGAAGTGCCGGGTCTCCTGGGTGATCCGGCCGCCCGCGTCCAGCACCGACGCCTGCCGCAGCATCTCCGAGCGGACCGCCCGCTCCACCGACCGCAGCGAGTTGACGTTCTTGGTCTCGGTACGGGTGCCCCACTCCTGCCCCGGCAGGTTGAGCGAGGTGTTCACGTCGCAGCGCAGCGAACCCTCCTCCATCCGCACGTCCGAGACACCGAGGGTGCGGATCACGTCGCGCAGCTCGGCGACGTACGCCTTTGCCACGTCGGGGGCGAGCGCACCGGTGCCCGTGATCGGCTTGGTGACGATCTCGACCAGCGGAATGCCGGCCCGGTTGTAGTCGACAAGCGATTCGGTCGCACCGTGGATGCGGCCGGTCGCCCCGCCGACGTGCAGCGTCTTGCCGGTGTCCTCCTCGAGGTGCACCCGCTCGATCTCGATCCGGACCGTCTCGCCGCCCACCTCGACGTCCAGGTAACCGTCGACGCAGATCGGCTCGTCGTACTGGCTGATCTGGAAGTTCTTCGGCATGTCCGGGTAGAAGTAGTTCTTCCGGGCGAACCGGCACCACTGCGCGATCGAGCAGTTCAACGCCAGGCCGATCCGGATGATCGCCTCGATGGCCGCCTTGTTCGCCACCGGCAGCGAGCCCGGCAGACCCAGGCACACCGGGCAGACCCGGGTGTTCGGCTCGCCGCCGAAGTCGGTTGGGCAGCCACAGAACATCTTGGTGTTCGTACCCAGCTCGACGTGGGTCTCCAGGCCGATCACCGGTTCGAAACGCGCGACGACCTCGTCGTACGCGGGCAGTGTCGTCGTCATCTGGGCTCCTGCCTCACAGTGCCGGTGGGGTGAACGTGCCGACTGCGGACTCCAGCGCGGCGGCGACCCGGTACATCCGATCGTCGGCCATCGTCGGGGCCATCACCTGCAGGCCGACGGGCAGCCCTTCGGACAGGCCGCAGGGCACCGAGATGCCGGGCCCGCCGTACAGGTTCGTCGGGATCGTGTACAGGTCGGCCAGGTACATCTGGTACGGGTCGGCGGTCCGCGCGCCGATCGGGAACGCCACCGACGGGGTGGTCGGCGAGATCAGCGCGTCGACCCGCTCGAACGCGGCGGTGAAGTCCCGGGTGATCAGCGTACGGACCTTCTGCGCCTGCCCGTAGTACGCGTCGTAGTAACCCGACGACAGCGCGTACGTGCCGATCATGATGCGGCGCTTGACCTCCGGGCCGAAGCCTGCCTCGCGGGTCAGCGACATGACCTCCTCCAGCGACCGGTTGCCGTCGTCGCCGACCCGCAGGCCGAACCGGACGCCGTCGAACCGGGCCAGGTTGGAGGAGCACTCGCTCGGGGCGATCAGGTAGTACGCCGGCAGCGCGTACGCGAACGTCGGGCAGGACACCTCGACGACCTCGGCACCCATCTTGGTAAGCGCGTCGACCGACTCGCGGAACGCGGCCATCACACCGGGCTCAGCGCCCTCGCCGACGAACTCGCTGACGATGCCGAGCCGTACGCCGGTCAGGTCGCCGGTCGCGCCGAGCTTCGCCGCCGCCACCACGTCCGGCATCGGCTGCGGGATAGACGTGGAGTCGCGCGGGTCGTGCCCGCCGATCACCTGGTGCAGCAGGGCCGCGTCGAGCACGTTACGGGCGCACGGGCCGGGGGTGTCGAGCGACGAGGAGAAGGCGACCAGGCCGTAGCGGGACGTGCCGCCGTAGGTGGGCTTCGCGCCGACGGTGCCGGTGACCGCGCCGGGCTGACGAATCGAACCGCCGGTGTCCGAGCCGATCGCCAGCGGCGCCTCGTACGCGGCGAGCGCTGCGGCGCTGCCACCACCCGAGCCGCCGGGGATCCGGCCCAGGTCCCACGGGTTGTGCGTCGGGCCGTACGCCGAGTATTCGGTGGAGGAGCCCATGGCGAACTCGTCCATATTGGTCTTGCCGAGCATCACCGTGCCGGCCTCGCGCAGCCGCTGCACGATCGTCGCGTCGTACGGCGGGCGCCAGCCTTCGAGGATCTTCGAGCCGACGGTGGTGGGTACACCCCGGGTGGCGAGCACGTCCTTCACCGCGACCGGCACACCCGCGAGCGGGCCCAACTCCTCGCCGGCCGCCCGGCGCTCGTCCACCGCGCGGGCCGCGGCGAGCGCGCCGTCGGTGTCCACGTGCAGGAAGGCGTGCACCCGGTCGTCGACGGCGGCGATCCGGTCCAGGTGCGCCTGGGTCACCTCGACGGCGGAGGTCTCACCACCGGCGACGAGGGTGGCGATCTCCGTCGCGGTCATCCTGGTCAGGTCGCTCATGCCGCCGCCTCGCTTCGCCTACCGGCGCTCTGCGCACCGAGGGCACCGAACTTGCCGATTCGCTCGCTCATGACGCCACGTCCTCGGTCAGGATCCGCGGTACGCGGAACCGCTGGTCCTCGGCGTCGGGCGCGCCCGACAGCGCCTCCTGCGGGGTCAGGCACGGCGTGACGACGTCCTCGCGGAAGATGTTGGTCAGCGGCACCGAGTGCGAGGTCGGCGGGATGTCCGCGGCGGCGACCTCGCCGACCTGGGCGACCGCCTGGAGGATCACGTCGAGCTGGCCGGCGAACGTGTCCAGCTCCTCCTCGGTGACGGCGAGCCGCGACAGGCGCGCCAGGTGCGCGACCTCCTCGCGGGAGATGGCGGCCATCCGTGCCCCCTTCTGATGTCCTGCTGGTCGGGCGGTGTGCCGGCCGCGCGGCGGGTGCAGCGTGACGCGCGGTGACCGGAGCGAGTCTATTGTTCCGCTCCGGCGGCGCGTCCCCCACTCCCCCTCCGTGAGCCGGCGTGCCGTGCCGGCGGGCGAGTCAGCGGGTCGGGCGGCGACCGGAGTCCGGTTCGGTGGGACCGCCGCTCGGGCGGACCGGCCGGTACCGGGCCAACCAGGTGACCAACTCCTCGGCGGGCATCGGGCGGGCGTAGAACCAGCCCTGCGCAGCGTCGCAGCCGGCGGCGTGCAGCATCCGCCAGGTCCGCTCGTCCTCCACGCCCTCGGCGACGACCCGCAGGCCCAGCGCGCCGGCCAGCTCGATCATCGACCGGACGATCGCCGCGTCGTCGGCGTCCTCGGCCATGCCGAGCACGAACGACCGGTCCACCTTCACCTCGGACAGCGGCAGCCGGCGCAGGTGTTGCAGTGACGAATATCCGGTGCCGAAGTCGTCCAGCGCGATGGCCACCCCGATCTTGTGCAGTCGGGAGATGGTTGCCAGCACCCGGCGCGGGTCGGCCATCAGGGCGCCCTCGGTGATCTCCACTTGCAGCCGCTCGGCCGGCACCCCGTAGCGGGTCAGCCGGTCGGCGATCTGGTCGGCGATCTCCCCGGTGTGCAGGTCCCGCACGCTCACGTTCAGGGCCGCGCGCAGCCCGATGCCGGCCGCCGACCACTTGGCGAGCTGCTCCACCACGTCGTCCACCACCCGCCGGGTGAGCAGCCGCATCACCGCGCTCTGCTCGGCGACACGGATCAGCTCCTCCGGGTCGACCATCCCCCGGCGCGGGTGCCGCCAGCGCAGCAGCGCCTCGACACCGACCACCTCGCCTGTCGCGATGGCGATCTGGGGCTGGTAGTACATCGTGATCTCACCGGCGTCGTCGGCCGGCTCGCCGTCGTGCGCCCACCCGGTCGACCCGAGTGGCTGTTCAGCGGGGCCGGGCCCGCTGTCGTGCTCCGCACGGCCGCCGCGCGGCACCGGCCCCGCGCCGCCGTTCGGTGACCGTCGCCCTTGCCCGCCGACACGTCGGTCCCGAGGCGGAGCGGGGCGCGTGCCGGGGACGGAGGCGCGGGTGTTCCGGCCGCGGATCGGATCGGCGCCGGTGGCGATCTGCTTGATCAGCTCGTCAGCGTGCGCCAGTTCGACCCCCGCGCGGCGGCGGCGACCCCACCAGCGCCCGCCGGTCGTCGGCGCCGGGGCAGTCGTCGGTGCCGGGTGCGGCGCGGCCTCCGCGCCGGTGGGCAGCGCCGCGCCGTCACCGCCGCGCACCTCTTCCGGGTCGACTGTGGGTACGTCGGTCGCCCGCTCGGAGCCGACCGACTCGGCCGCCCCGGCCCCCCGGTCGACCTGTCCCGCCAGCCCGGAGTGGTCCGTCGACGCGGCGTGGCCGCCCGTCGTCGTGGCGTGGCCCGTCGACGCGGCGTGCCCTGCCGGCCCGGCGTGCCCTGCCGGCCCGGCGTGCCCTGTCTGCCCGGCGTGGCCTGTCTGCCCGGCGTGGCCTGTCGTCGCGGCTTCGAGTGGGTCGCGTTGTTCCGGTGGTGCGGCGTCGAGCGGCTCGCCGGCCGACGGGCCGGATTCCAGCACCCGGCGCAGGTCGGCGAGGAGGCCGAGACGCTCGGCCGAGTTGTGGTCGGACTCCGGGGCGTAGACGGCCACCGTGTCGTTGCGGTGCTTCGCGTCGTACATGGCCACGTCGGCGTGCCGCATCAGCGTGGCGAAGTCCTCGCCGTGCTCGGGGAAGAGGGCGATCCCGATCGAGCCGCCCACGTCCAGCGGCAGGCCGTCCAGCGGCACCGGCTCGGCCAGGGCCCGGACCACCCGGTCCGCCAGGTCACGCGCCTGACTGACGTCGGTAAGGCCGGTCATCACGATGGCGAACTCGTCCCCACCCAATCGGGCGATCATCTGCGGGCGAGGGTCGACGTCGGTGAGCCGGGCGCTGACCTCGACCAGCAGCCGGTCACCCACCGCGTGCCCGAGTGCGTCGTTGACGTTCTTGAAACGGTCCAGGTCGATGAGCAGCAGCGCCAGATGCCCGCCGGGTTCGCCCCTGGCGGTCCGCTCGGCGTGCAGGTGCACCTGCTCGGCCACCTCGGCCAGCAGCGCCTTGCGGTTGGGCAGCCCGGTGAGCGGGTCGGAGGCGGCGAGGTGTTGCTGCTCGACTGTCAACCGGGCCATCCGGTACACGGCGAAGAGCGGCACCAGCACCAGCGGGATCAGCGCCGCGCTGAGGCGGGCCGCCGCGACCAACACCGGGGCGAGCAGCAGCAGCGAGCCGGTGGAGAGCAGTTCGAAACCGAGGCCCTGCCGGACGGTGGGCCACCACCGGTCGCCGAAGCGCAGCCGCACCGCGCAGCTGACCAGCCCGTAGTTGACCAGGAACCAGGCCACCGTGGCGCCGCCGACAGCTGCCACGTCGGGCCAGTGCAGGTGCCCGCCCGCGAAGATGGTGCCCGGACCGAGCTGGATGACCCCGTACGCGGCGGCGAGGGCGCAGACGTACTGGCCGACGTTGAACGCCGTCCGCCACGGTGCATGGCGCATCCGCCAACCCGAGACGACCACGCCAAGCGCCTGCACCGCCACCGCCGGGCCGAGCCCCCAGCCGAGCAGGATCGCGAAGGTGAAGCAGGTGGACGGGAAGACCGCGGAGGACTGCCGACGCCCCGGGGGGACGAACGGGCGCGCGTCGCACACCACGGCGAGCGCGGCCATCGTCCAGAACGCCACAGGCAGTCGCGACAGCTCGTCGGGGAGCCTCGTGAGTGGACCGGCGGCGGTCAGCGCCGCGACCGTCAGGATCCCCACGACGAAGGCGGCGAAAGGCGCCACCCGCCCAGGTGGGAGGGAGTTACGGGGGTCGGCGACCTCCATCACACCTCCCGACCGACTGTCGACGTGCCGGTGAGCACGCCGTGACCCAATGAAACGCCCTCAGCCCCAGGTTTCCCGGTATGACAGTCACGAATCGGTCGTAGTCGTAATTAAGTTGGTATACGCGGCCAGCGGTCGCGTCCGCTCGTGGCGAGGTCAGCCCTGGACCTGGGCGACCTCTCGCGCGGCATCCGGCCCCGCGTCCAGCAGCACCCGGAACCCGTCCTCGTCGAGCACCGGCACCTTGAGACTGGCCGCCTTGTCGGCCTTGGATCCCGGGTTGTCCCCCACGACGACGAAGCCCGTCTTCTTGGAGACCGACCCGCTGACCTTGCCGCCCCGGCTCTGCACCGCCTCGGCGGCCTGGTCGCGGGAGAAACCGGCGAGCGTGCCTGTCACCACTACAGTCAAGCCCTCAAGCGGGCGCGGCCCCTCGTCGACCGCTTCCTCGGCCATCCGTACGCCCGCGTCGGCCCACTTGCGGACCACCTCGCGGTGCCAGTCCACGGCGAACCATTCCCGGATGCTTGCCGCGATGGTCGGCCCGACCCCGTCGACCGAGGACAGCTCCTCCTCGGTGGCCGCGTCGATGGCGTCCATCGAGCGGAAGTGTCGGGCCAGCGCCTGCGCCGCGGTGGGGCCGACGTGTCGGATGGACAGCGCCACCAGCACCCGCCACAGGTCGCGTTCCCGGGCGACGGCCAGGTTGTCGAGCAGTTTGACCGCGTTGGACCCGAGGCTGCCGTCCTTGTTGACGAAGAACGGGGACCGGGACAGCTGGTCGGCGTCGAGCTGGAAGAGGTCGCCCTCGTCGGTGATGATCTCCGCGTCCAGTAGCGCCGCCGCGCCCTTGTAGCCGAGCACCTCGATGTCGAACCCGCCGCGCCCGGCGAGGTGGAACACGCGTTCCCGGAGCTGGGCCGGGCAGCTGCGGGTGTTGGGGCACCGGATGTCGATGTCGCCCTCCTTGGCCGGCGCCAGCGGGGTGCCGCAGGCCGGGCAGGTGGTCGGCATGACGAACGGCCGGGCGTCGGACGGGCGCAGGTCGACCACCGGGCCGAGCACCTCGGGAATCACGTCCCCGGCCTTGCGCAGCACCACCGTGTCGCCGATCAGCACACCCTTGCGCTCCACCTCGCGGGCGTTGTGCAGGGTGGCGAGCGCCACGGTGGAGCCGGCCACCCGCACCGGTTCGAGCACAGCGAACGGTGTGACCCGGCCGGTGCGCCCCACGTTGACGTCGATGTCGAGCAGCTTGGTGGTGACCTCCTCCGGCGGGTATTTGAAGGCGATCGCCCAGCGGGGGGCGCGACTGGTCGAGCCGAGACGCCCCTGGATGGAGACCGGGTCGACCTTGACCACCACGCCGTCGATCTCGTGCTCGACGTCGTGCCGGTGCGCGGCGTAGTAGGCGATGTATTCCGCCACGCCGGCCAGATCCGGCACGACCCGCCACCGGTCGCTGGTGGGCAGCCCCCAGGCCTTGAGCGCCGCGTACGACTCGGACTGGGCCGTGGGCTGGAAGCCCTTGCGGGCGCCGATGCCGTGCACCACAAGGCGCAGCGGTCGGGAGGCGGTGACCCGGGGGTCCTTCTGCCGCAGGCTGCCGGCGGCGGCGTTGCGCGGGTTGGCGAACGGGGCCCGGCCCTGGTCGACCAGGCCGGCGTTGAGGTCGGCGAACGCGGCGATCGGGAAGTAGATCTCGCCCCGGACCTCCAGCAGCTCGGGAATGGCCGGGAACTCGGCGGACGGCGTGAGCTGACCGGGCACGTCCCGGATGCTGCGCACGTTCGCGGTGACGTCCTCGCCGGTGCGGCCGTCACCCCTGGTGGCCGCTCGCACGAGCCGGCCGGCCTCGTAGGTCAGGTTGATCGCCAGCCCGTCGACCTTCAACTCGCAGAGGTAGGGCACCGGGCCGCCCGCGTCCCGCTCGACCCGCTCGGCCCAGGCCGCCAGCTCCTCGTCGGCGAAGGCGTTGTCCAGCGAGAGCATCCGCTCGGCGTGCGCGACAGGGGTGAAGTCGGTGGAGAACGTGCCGCCCACCCGCTGGGTCGGCGAGTCGGGCGTGCGCAGCGCCGGGAACTCCTCCTCCAACGCCTCAAGCTCGCGCAACTGCTTGTCGAACTCGGCGTCGGTGATTGTCGGCGAGTCCAGCACGTAGTAGCGGTATTGGTGCTCGGTCAGCTCGCGGCTGAGGGTGGCGTGCCGTTCCCGTGCCTGCGGCGTGGGCTCGGTGCCGGCCGCCGCCTCCTGCGCCGCGCTGACCTGCTGGCCGATCTGCTCCTCGGACACTGCACCACCGTCGGACACTCGACCACCTTCAGACACGCCGCCACCTCCCTGGTCACGCTACTAAGGCACGGTATCCGGCGGGTGGGACAACCCGGTCGTCCACTGGCCGGGTGGCTGGCGGGCGACGTGGTGGTCGGCGTGCGAGGATCGCCGGACGAAGCGGCCGGCGAGCGGCCCTGAGTCGGAGGTGGCGATGCCCGAGGCACTGCTCTGGGCGGCGGCGATCCTGCTGGCGGTGGCTGCCGGCTGGGCGTGGAACAGTTGGCGACACCGCGTCGCCAGTCGACGCCCGGGGACCCGGCCGGGCAAGGGCGCCGCATCGCGTACCGGTGGCCGTCGGCCCGCGCCGCCCCGGCCACGCGGCGACCGTCCGGCAACCAGGCCCCGGTCCCGCGACGCCGACCGCGCGGTGGACACGCCGGCGCCGGGTGAGATCTGGTGGGCCGATGTGCCGTACGCCGACGGCACCGGGTCGAAGGTCCGGCCGTGCCTGGTGCTGCGGGCCGACTCCCGGGGCGTCGACGTCCTGAAGATCACCAGCCAGGACAAGAGTGACCGCGACGACCATGTGCGGATCCCCACCCGGAACTGGGATCCCGGTGCCGAGCACGACAGCTACCTGAGCCTCACCGAGCCGACCCGGATAAGCGTTGCCGCCTTCGCCGACCGCGCCGGCACCTGTGACGCCGGCCTGTGGCGCAAGGTCCGCGGCCTTCACCACCTACCCACCGGCTGACCGCGGCCCGACGGCGCGTCACTTGATCAACTCGGATTCCTGGAAGTCGGGGGTGTTCCGAAAGCTCGGACACCGCGACTTCCTGGAACCCGAGTTGATCAAGCACCGGAGAGGTCTGCGCGGCGGGCCGGGGCAGCGGAATCCGCCGCAGCCGTGTCAGTCCCAGGCCGCGCCGAGCGTGGCGAGCTGGTCGGCGTACTCGATCCGGTCGACCCACCCCTGCGGCCAGGCGCTCATCCCCGCGGCCGCACCCACGAAGGCGCCGGCGAGTGCGGCGATCGAGTCGGAGTCACCGGCGGTGGTGGCACCCCGGGCCAGCGCCGCCACCGGGTCGTCGGCGTGGCGGACGGCGCAGAGCAGCGCGGTGGCCAGCGCCTCCTCGGCCACCCAGCCCTCCCCGGTGGCTCGGCACGGGTCACCGCCGTCGTCCGGCTCGCCCAGGGCGGTCGTGAGCCGGCCCAGCACCGCCAGGCACTCGTCCCAGCCCTGGGCGATGAAATCCTGCGGCGTGCCCACCCCCGCGCGCTGCCAGAGGTCACCCAGCCATTGCTCCCGGTATACCCGGCGCTGCGACCGCGCCCGCTCGGTGAGCAGCGCCGGAAGCTCGGCAAGCGCGGCGCCGTCGCGCAGCACGTAGACCGCGTACGCGGTCAGTTCGCTTGCCGCCAACCCGGTCGGGTGACCGTGGGTCAGCCCGGCCTGCAACTGGGCCAACCCGGCAAGCGTGTCCAGGTCGACGTCGAGCAGCCCGACCGGGGTGACCCGCATGTTGGCCCCGCACCCCTTCGACCCGGCCACTGTCGCGTCCTGCCAGCGCAGCCCTCGACTCAGCTCGGCGCACGCCCGCAGGCAGGTCATCCCCGGGGCACGGTTGTTGTCCGGGCTGACCGACCAGGCCAGGAAACGCGCCCGCAGCAGCGGCTCCACCGCCTCCGGGTGAAGCGACGGCGACTCGTGCAGCGCCCAGCCCACCGCCAGCGCCATCTGGGTGTCGTCGGTGACAAGCGCCGGCTCGCCGGTCAGCTCACGCGGGCCGGCCGGGCCGTAGCGGTGCTCGATCTCGGCGACGGTGAGGAACTCGGTGGGCTTGCCCAGCGCGTCACCGTAGGCGAGGCCGAAGAGCGAACCAGAGGCGCGCAGCGCTGGGGTGGGAGTCACGGCGGCCATGATGCCCGACCGCCGCAACCCCTCGCGGGTCAGTCCCAGCAGAGGCAGAACGGGTGGTCGGCCGGGTCGGCGTAGACCCGGAAGCCCTCACCCTCGCCCGGCAGCCGGCGGGCACCGAGCGCGAGCACCGCCTTCTCGGCGGCCTCGACGTCGTCCACCGTCACATCCACGTGGAACTGCTGCGGGCGCTCCGGATCCGGCCAGTCGGGAGCACGCAGGTTGAGCGCCCGCTGGAACGCCAGTCGTGGCTGGTGCCCGGGCGGGCCGCCGAGCACCACCCATTCGTCGTCGTCGGTGTCGCCCTCGACCAGGGGCAGGCCGAGCAGCTCCGCGTAGAACGCGGCAAGCGCCCGCGGATCGGGGCAGTCGATCACCACTGAACGTAGCTGTCCAATCATGGCCATCATTCTGCGCAGCGGGTACGACAGGAAACATCAGCTCTCGGCGAGTCGCCGGCCCGCGTCCCGGCAGGCGGCGAGCACCGTGCGGGCGTACCCGTCGCTGGCACCCGCGAGGCCGCACGACGGCGTGACGACCACCTGCTCGGCGAGCTGCCGACGGGGAAAACCGAGACGGTCCCAGAGATGACGTACCCGATCGGCAACCTGTGCGGAGGTCGGCGCCGGGCCGGCCGACGGCGGCAGCGTCGGCACGGCCCCGGCCAGCAGCCCGAGGCCGGCGTCGATCGCCTCGCCCAGCGGGTCCAGCTCGGTGATCAGGCCCAGGTCCAGGGCGACCGCGACGGCGCCGGTGGAACGGATCAGCTCCAGCGGCACCTCCGGGGCGCAGCAGTGCACCACTGCCGGCACACCGACCGTCTCGATGATCGTGCGCAGCATCGCGGCGGCGTCCACCGAATCCACAGCCCGGTACGCGCCCAGGCCACTCTCGGTCGGCACCCGCCCGGCCAGCACGGTCGGCAGCGACGGCTCGTCGAGTTGCAGGAGCACCGACGCCCGGGGCAACCGCCGGGCGACAGCCGCGACATGGGCGCGCAACCCCTCGGCGAGGGAGCCCGTGAGGTCACGAACAGCGCCGGGGTCACGCAGCAGCCGACCGCCGATGGGCAGTTCCAGCGCGGCGGCCATGGTGAGCGGGCCACCGGCCTGCACCTTGACCAGGCCGGCGTACTCCTCGGCCTGCTCGCCCAACTGGTCCAGGTCGCGTTCCATCAGATCCCTGGCCCGGCGCAGGTCGCGGCCCGTGCGCGGGGCGACGCGCCAACGCCCGGCGTACAGCTCGACGGGCACCTCCACAAGCAGCCCGGCAGTGCGGCCGATCAGGTCGGCGCCGGGCCCGCGCGCCGGCAGCTCCGGCAGGTGGGGCAGTGCGGGAAGCTCACCGAGGACCACCCGCTGGGCCTCGGCGATGTCGGTGCCGGGCAGCGAACCGATACCGGTCGCCGCGCCGGCCGGCCAGGGCCACGCCTGATCTGTCACGGCCGAAGGCTATCCCGGTGTACGCGCCGACCATGCGGCGACCATGCGACAGGTCAGCCGCTGATGGTGGCGGAGCCCAGGACCACGTCGCCAGCCGGATCCGGCCGGTACGCCACCACGGCCTGACCGGCGGCGACCCCGCGCACCGGCCGGCGCAGCTCGGCGTGGAACGTGTCACCGTCGAGGTCGACTGTCGCCGGCACCACATCCCCGTGCGCCCGCAGCTGCACCTCGCACTCGACAGGCGAGGTCGGACGGGGGCCGCCGGTCCAGACCGGACGGGTGGCCCGCACCCGGGACACCTCAAGCGCCTCGGCGGGGCCGACCGTCACCGTGTTGGTCTTCGGCGTGATCGAGAGCACATAGCGCGGCCGGCCGTCCGCCGCCGGCCGGTCCAGGTGCAACCCACGTCGCTGACCCACCGTGTACGCGTACGCGCCCGTGTGGCTGCCGACGACCGCGCCGGTGCTCGCGTCCACCACGTCGCCGGGCGCCTCGCCCAGCCGACCGGCCAGGAAGCCACGGGTGTCACCGTCGGCGATGAAGCAGATGTCGTGGGAGTCCGGCTTGTCGGCGACCGCCAGGCCACGCTCGGCGGCCTCCGCGCGGACCTGCGCCTTCGTCGAGTCACCGAGCGGGAACATCGACCGGTCCAGCTGCTCGCGGGTCAACACCGCCAGCACGTACGACTGATCCTTCGCCACGTCGACACTGCGCCGCAGCAGCCCGTCCGGGCCGAGCCGGGCGTGGTGGCCGGTCACGACGGCGTCGAAGCCCAGGGCCACCGCCCGGTCCAGCACCGCGGCAAACTTGATCTTCTCGTTGCAACGCAGGCACGGATTCGGCGTACGGCCGGCGGCGTACTCCGCCACGAAGTCGTCCACCACGTCCTCGTGGAAACGGTCGGCCATGTCCCAGACGTAGAACGGAATGCCGATCACGTCGGCGGCCCGCCGCGCGTCCCGGGAATCCTCCAGGGTGCAGCAACCGCGCGCCCCGGTCCGGTAGGTCTGTGGATTGCGGGCCAGCGCCAGGTGCACGCCTGTCACCTCGTGCCCGGCCGCCGCCGCCCGCGCCGCCGCCACGGCAGAGTCAACACCGCCCGACATAGCCGCTAATACCCTCACCAGCAACCCCCTCCCAAACCCCCACGCCAACCCTATCCACCAACCCAATCCAACCCCCACCCCCGCCCCGCCCCAACCCCAGGCCTCACGCACTCCGCCGGCACTCACGCTCGCACCACGCGCCCACGCAGGGCTCACGCCCCACCACTCCAGGGTTCACGCCCCGCCCATCCCAGGCTCACTTCCCCCACCCACCTTCACGGCTCGCACCCCGCCCCACGGGAAGCTCGCCCCCCGCTCGCCCCAGGCTCGCTCGCACCCCGCCCCACGGGAGGCTCGCCCCCCGCTCTTCCCAGGGCTCGCTCGCACCCCGCCCCACCCGACACTCGCGCCCCACCACACCCCAGGCTCGCCCCACACCCACCGCGAGCTCCGTCCACCCCAGGGCTTGCGGTCCGCACCACCCGCCGCTCGGGCACCGCGCCCCACCCAAGGTTCGCGTCGATCATGGAGTGGCGGTGCCCGACAAGAAGTGATAAGCACCTTCTGTCCCCCGCCACAACTCCATGATCGACCCAGTCCTGCCGCGCCCAACGCCCCCACCCCGGCGATCTTGCACTTCCTGCCCTGGCATAAGCCGCAAAGGCCCCGAACCGGCGACCGAAAGTGCGAGATCGCGCGGGAAGGGAGGGCGGCTCAAGGCGGCGCAGCGCGAACGGGCAGCGCAGCGCGCGGGGGCAGCGCAGCGCAGCAGCGCAGCGCGAGGCAGGGCGGCGGCGGCTGGGCTAGCGGGGGGTTCGGGGGGAGGCTGCTCGGCGGGCTCGGTCTACCGCTGCCGGGAGGGCTGCGATCAGGGCGTCCACGTCTGCCTGGGTGCTGGTGTGGCCGAGCGTGAAGCGCAACGAGGAGCGGGCGCGGTCGTCGTCGGCGCCCATCGCCAGCAGTACGTGCGAGGGCTGCGCCACCCCGGCCGAGCAGGCCGAACCCGTCGAGCAGGCGATGCCTTGGGCGTCGAGCAGGAGCAGCAGCGCGTCGCCCTCGCAGCCGGGGAAGGAGAAGTGCGCGTTGCCGGGCAGCCGGTCGGTCGGGTCGCCGTTGTAGATCACCTCGGGCACCGCTCGGCGGACCCGCTCAATCAGGTCGTCGCGGAGCGCGGCGACTCGGGCCGCGTACTCCTGCTGGCCCTTCACCGCCGTCTCGACGGCGACCGCGAAGGCGACGATGCCTGCGGTGTCCAGCGTGCCGGACCGGACGTCGCGTTCCTGCCCACCGCCGTGCAGCAGCGGGGTGGCCGCCACGTCCCGGCCGAGCAGCAGCGCGCCGACGCCGGTCGGCCCGCCCAGCTTGTGGCCGGTGACGGTGAGCGCGGCGGCACCGCTGGCGGCGAAGTCGACAGGCACCTGGCCGACCGCCTGGATGGCGTCGGTGTGGAACGGTACGCCGTGCTCGGCGGCGACGGCAGCCAGCTCGGCGACCGGTTGCACGGTGCCTACCTCGTTGTTGGCCCACATTGCGGTGACCACTGCCACCCGGTCGGCGTGGGCGGTCAGTTCGGCGCGCAGGTCCTCCGGGTTGAGCCGGCCTGCGGAGTCTGGTGGCAGCCATCCGACCTCGGCACCTTCGTGCCCGACCAGCCAGTCGACCGAGTCGAGGACCGCGTGGTGTTCGACGGCGCTGGAGACCACTCGTCGGCGGTCGGGGCCGGTGCCCCGGCGGGCCCAGAAGATGCCCTTGACGGCGAGGTTGTCGCTCTCCGTGCCGCCACCAGTGAAGATCACCTCGGACGGCCTGGCGCCCAGCACCGCGGCGATCCGCTCGCGCGACTCCTCGACCCGGCGACGGGCACGACGACCCGCCGCGTGCAGTGAGGACGCGTTGCCGACCTCGCGGGCGGTAGCGGCGTACGCCTCCAGTGCCTCGTCGAGCATCGGAGTGGTTGCCGCGTGATCCAGGTAAGCCATCACCGCTCAGCCTACGGCCGACACGGTGGGGACCGGATGCCGGTCGGGCGGCGAAACGGCGCGGCCGGGGCGGGAGGATGCTCCGGCCCCGGCGCGACGCAGGTCGGGCCAGGTCAGGCCGGTACCGCCGTGACGACGATGTTGTCGCGGTATTTACGGGCTTTGGCGTCGAACGGCCCGCCGCAGGTGATCAGGGTCAGTCGTGCTTCACCGTCGCGGGCGAAGTACCGGTCCAACGGGATCTTGGTCTTGGCGTACTCCTCCCGGGCGACGACCCGGTATCTCCGTGCCGTGCCGTCGCTGCCGGTCGCGGTGAGGGTGTCGCCCTGGTCCAGGTCGCGGAGCCGGAAGAACGCACCCTTGCCCTGCTGGGCGCTGTCCACGTGACCGGCGATGACCACCGAGCCAGCGTCCGCTTCCAGGCCGGGGCCGAAGCGGTACCAGCCGATCTGGTCGACGCTTGGCGGCACCTCGAACTCGTTTGTCCGCTCGTTGACGCCGACCGCGTTGACGGTGGCGGTGACGTTGATCTCCGGGATCACCAGCCGGACCGGCGGGACGACCTCCGCGCCGGCCGGCAGGTCACCGGCGGCTACCGGGACGCCACCGGTGGCCGGCGCGATCGCGGTGGCGGTGGCGGTGGCGGTGGCGGTTGCCAACGCGCTGGCCTCCTGCGCGCCGACGTTCTCGGCAGGCTGGGATTCGCAGGCCACAAGCGTGGCGACGGTGAGCGCGGCAACGCCGGCGGCCGTTGCCGCCAGCGCGCCGCGGTTGCGCACCGTCACTGGCGACCGGTCCGCGCGGTAGCCATCCGCACCCCGCCGCTGAGCAGCAGCAGGACTCCGGCGCCGGTGAGTACGTACCACCAGGTGTCCACGCCCGTGCCGGCCTGGCCACCGTCACCGCTCGGCACGCCGCCCGGGGCGGAGTGCAGGCCGGTGATGGTCTGGGCCACCACGTCGAGGGTTTTGCCCTCGGCGGAGCCGATCGCGTAGACGATCGTCGCGGTGCCCTCCTTGAGGTTGAGGTCCGCCGGGCCGATGGCCACGGTGTCGGTGCCGGCCAGCACCACGTCCGCCTTCACGCTGCCCGCGTCGACGTCGCCCTTGGCCTCGTTCGGGTTGGTCAGGTCCTCGAAGACCGGGGTCCCGCCGGCCCGGACGTCCACCGCCGGGGCGGCGGCGGTGTGCCGGACGATCAGGCGGGCCTTGCCGGCGTCGACCTTCGAGACGTCGTTCACGAAGGGGGTGATCTTCGGCTGGCCGGCGGCGTCGAGGTGCGCGGCGATGCTGATGTTCGCCCCGCCCGGCACCGCCGCGTTGTCGACCTTGAGGATCGCCTTGTCGATCGCCTCACCCGGCTTGGTGAGGGCGATGTCGTAGTCGCCCGCCTCCAGGTTCAGCGGGCCGGCAACGTCACCGGGCTTGAAGTTGTCGAGCGTCTTCTCGCCGTTGACGTAGACGTCGACGGGGGTGTCCGGAATGCCGTGCACGACGGAGACCTTCGACGTGGCGGCGTACGCGGGGGTGGCGGTGAACGCGCCGACACCGGCGAAGGCCAGCGCGGCGACCGCGCTGCCGGCCGCGACCCGACGGAAGTACGAGAGCTGCATCTGTCTGCCTCCTGGTGATTACTGCTGATTCGTCAGGCTTGGCTTGCAGAACGGGTTACGCCGGATACGCGACGGGCGGATGCGCACCGGACGCACTTTTTTTCGCGGCCCTCGCCCGCATCCGAATCGGGCCCGCGGAGCGAAGAGCTGGTGAGATGACATCGATCGGGAGAGTGGGGCGAGGGCTGTGGCAGCTACAGTCGGGCATGCCCCATCGAAGGCGAGCTGCCCGATGACGGCGCCACCTGAGAACCCAGATCCCCACGTGGACGACGTGGCGCTCCGGTTCCGGGCTGGCGACGAGGTGGCGCTCCGCGAGGCGTACGACAGCTATGGCCGTGCCGTTCTCCACCTGGCCACATCCATGTTGGCCAACCGTGCCGACGCCGAGGACGTGACCCAGGCGACGTTCGTCGCCGCCTGGCTGGGGAGAGACACGTTCGACCCGGCAAAGGGTTCGCTGATCGGCTGGCTGCTCGGCATCGGTCGGCGCAAGGTGATCGACCGGATGCGGGCGTCGGCCCGGGAGACCCGGGTGGTGGAGACGGTCCGGCAGCTGCCCGAGCCGACACCTACCGGCCCCGACCCGGATCGTGTGGTGGACCGGTTGGTGATCGCCGACGAGCTGTCCCGCCTCCCGGACGACCAGCGGCGCATGCTGGAGTTGGCCTTCTACGACGACCTGACACACCAGCAGATAGCGACGGTGACGGGGGTGCCGTTGGGCACCGTGAAGAGTCACATTCGACGCGGCATGGCGAGCTTGAAACGCAGATGGGAGGTGGACGGTGCAGCACCTGGACCACGACCGGCTGGTCTTTCTGGCGCTCGGTGAGATCGAGGCGGACGACGGGGACAGCACCCACCTCGACACCTGCGAGGCCTGCCGGGTGGAGATGGCCGCCCTTCAGGAGGTGGCCGGGCTCGGTGCGGAGACGCAGGGCCTGTCTGCTCTGCCCGACCCGCCGGAGCACATCTGGCAGGGCATCGCGGCCGAGATCAGCGCGGCGCAGGCCCTGCCGTCGCTGACGACTGCCCCCCGCCAGCAGAGCGTTGACCAGCCGATCAGCGCCCCGGCCCCGGAGCGGTCGAGCGGCAGGTCGCGGGCCGGTCGGCGGCGCGGCTGGTCGCGCATGGCGGCCACCGCGGTGACCGCGGCCGCCGCCGCGGCGGTCGCTGTGGTGGGAACGGTGTCCGTGCTGCGGCCGGACGATCCCGCGCCCGCTCCGCCACCGGCGGTGGTGGCAAGTGCGCCGCTGGCGGCGTACGGGTCGACGCCCCCGGCGGCCACCGGAGATGCCCGGGTTCTCGATGGCGGCCAACTACATCTGCATGTGGCGAATCTCCCGAGCGTGCCTGGGTACTACGAGGTCTGGCTCATCAACCCGACGACTATGCAGATGTTCTCGGTCGGCACCCTGGGTGGGAGTTCGGACGCGCTGCTCCCGCTGCCACCCAACGTCGACCTGAGTGCCTACTCGGTGGTGGACGTCTCCGCCGAGCAGTACGACAACAAGCCCGCCCACTCCGGCGACAGTCTGCTGAGGGGCACCTTGACGGGCTGATCGGCGGGCCGGCTCAGCTCCCCGGCCCGCCGATCAGCTCCCTGAGCGACGAGAAGTGGCCGCCCCCGCGAGGGGACGGCCACTTTCGTGTCGCCGGGTGTCACTTACGCTTGCGGATCTCCTCGGCAGCCTGCGGGACGATCTTGAACAGGTCGCCCACCACGCCGAAGTCGGCCAGCTCGAAGATCGGCGCCTCGCCGTCCTTG
The DNA here is from genome assembly GCF_042898885.1 of Micromonospora sp. NPDC000316. Taxonomy (NCBI): domain Bacteria; kingdom Bacillati; phylum Actinomycetota; class Actinomycetes; order Micromonosporales; family Micromonosporaceae; genus Micromonospora; species Micromonospora sp. NPDC000316. The sequence goes on along the minus strand of NZ_JBIAZG010000005.1, from coordinate 29,227 downwards.
TTGACCGCGACGATGGTCTTGGAGGTCTGCATGCCGGCCCGGTGCTGGATGGCACCGGAGATGCCGAGCGCGACGTAGAGCTGCGGGGAGACCGTCTTGCCGGTCTGCCCCACCTGGAACTGGTGCGGGTAGAAGCCGGAGTCGACAGCCGCGCGGGACGCGCCGACGGCGCCACCCAGCAGGTCTGCCAACTCCTCGACCAGCTTGAAGTTGTCGGCGTTGCCGACACCGCGACCGCCGGAGACGACCACGCCGGCCTCGGTCAGCTCGGGGCGGGAGCCCTTCTGCTCGGCGACCCGCTCGACGACCTTTGCCAGCTTGTCGGTGTCGGTGACCGACACGGTGAGCTGCTCGATCGCCGGGGTGGCCGCGGCCGGGCTCGGGGTGACCGAGTTGGGCCGGACGGTGACCAGTGGCAGGCCCTTGGTGACCTTGGACTTGACGATTGCCGAGCCGGCGAAGGCGACCTGGGTGGCGGTGCCGTCGGCGGCCAGGCCGACCACGTCGGTCAGGATGCCGTTGTCCAGCTTGACGGCGAGGCGGGCGGCGATCTCCTTGCCCTCCTGCGCCGACGCCAGCAGCACGGCGGCCGGCTGCACGCGCTTGACCAGTTCGGCAAGCACCGTGGCCTTGGGGGCCACCAGGTAGCCGTCGATCTCGTCACCCTCGGCGGCGTAGATCTTTTCCGCGCCGTACTCGCCCAGCTTGGCGCTCAGCGCCTCGGCCGCGCCAGCGCCGCCGAGCACGACAGCGCTGGGCGTGCCCAGCTCACGGGCGATCGTGAGCATCTCCAGGGTGACCTTCTTGACGCCGAATTCCTTTGTGGCTTCGACGACGACGAGAACCTCAGACATGTCCAGACCCGCTCTCACACGAACTTTTCGGTGGCGAGGAACTCGACCAGCTTGACGCCGCCCTCGCCCTCATCGGTGATCTTGGCGCCGCCGGAGCGCGGCGGACGCTTGCTGTGCTCGACGACGGCGCTGGTCGCGCCGTCGAAGCCCACCTCGTTGGGCGCGACGCCGAGGTCGGCCAGCGAGAGCGTCTGCACCGGCTTCTTCTTGGCGGCCATGATGCCCTTGAACGACGGGTAGCGCGGCTCGTTGATGGTGTCCCAGACGGAGACCACGGCCGGGGTGGAGGCGGTGACCACCTCGTAGCCCTCCTCGGTCTGCCGCTCGACGGTGAGCGTGGAGCCGTCGACGGTGAGCTTGCGGGCGCCGGTGAGCGCCGCGACACCGAGTCGCTCGGCGATCATGTGCGGCATGACCTGGACCCGGCCGTCGGTGGACTCCGCGCCGCAGATCACCAGGTCGGCGTTGAGCTGACCCAGCGCGGTGGCGAGCACCTTCGAGGTGGCCACGGCGCAGGACCCGTGCAGGGCGTCGTCCACCACGTGCACGGCCTTGTCCGGGCCCATGGAGAGCGCCTTGCGGATCGACTCGGTCGCGCGGTCCGGACCCATGGTCAGGATCGTGACCTCGCCACCGTGCGCCTCCTTGATCTTCAGCGCCTCCTCGATGGCGTACTCGTCCATCTCGTTGATCACGTTGTTCGCCGAACCGCGGTCGACGGTGTTGTCGTCACTGCGCAGGTTGCGGTCCGCGCCCGAATCAGGCACCTGCTTGACGAGTACGACGATATTCATCGCGCTTCGACGACCCTCCTGTGTGGTGTTGCCTTGGCTCGCCCGGTCTGGGCCGCAGCCTCGCGCGTCTACTGACGCCCGGTCAACCGCGGACTGTTGTGCAGTTGCCCACGGCGCAATGTTACCTGCCAGTAGGTTGCGGCTCTCGGGCACTCAGAGTGACACAGCTCACCGACGGGCGCGCACTCAGGCCTACTCGGCCAGCGCACCCCGGATCTGGTCGATGACGGCGGCCTCCGCCGGTGCCACCCCGTCGTGCGCCCGGGCCACCCGGTCCGCCGCGGTCAACACCACCGTTCGGTACGCCCCGGCATCCGCCGGTGACTTCTCCCGCAGGATCCGCATCGCCCGGCCGAGCGCCGGCAGCACCACCGACTCGATCTCCAACTGGGACGTCCGGGGCAGCCGGGGCAGCGGACCGGTGGTCAGCGCCTCCTTGACCACCCCGCTGGCGCCGGCAAGCGCGCCGGACGCGGCGAAGCTCTCCCGGAACACCGCGAGCATCCCCGGGTCGGCGTTGGCGACCAGGGCGACGGCGCCGAAGGCACCTGTCTTCAGGGTCAGCCGCTCCTCGTCCGTCAACCGCTGCTCCATGATCACGGAGTGTAGACGTACGGAGTGGTGGTAGTGACCGGGACGAGGCCGAGCCACTGCAGAATCGGCCGGCTGTCCTCGGACGCGTCCACCTGCAGCAGGGTCCGGCCCCGCTGGTCGGCAAGCCGCGCCCGGTACGTGACAAGCGCCCGGTAGATGCCCTTGCGGCGCCACTGCGGCAGGGTGGAGCCGCCCCAGAGCGTGCCGAACCCGGTGTTCGGTGGAAACCGCACCCAGCCGGCGCTCACCACGGTCTCGCCCGCCTCGGCCACCACCACTGTGATCGAGTGCGGGTCGGCGTCGATCTCCTTGGCCAGGCCCGTCACCAGGTGCGAGCGGTCCTCCTGCCACACCTCCTCCTCCATGGCGGCGATCCGCTCCAGGTCCGCCCCGGACGTCACCTCACGCAGGCGTACCCCCTCGGGGGCGACCGGCAGCGCGGCGGCCAGCGGCGCGACCGGCCCGATCACGACGGTCTCCCGGTCCTGCGCGACGAACCCGGCGGCGCGCAGGCGGTCGGGCAGGTCGGCCGGCTCGTCGTGCCCGTTGAGCTTCCACTCCACCGACTGGCCGCGCTGCCCGAACAACTCCACCTGCCGGGCGATCAGCTCGTCAAGCGCGTCGCCGGCCAGGCCGCCGAGGTCGCGGTAGGTGAGGAACCCGCCGGCGTCGAGTCCGATAATCCGGACCAGCGGGCCGTCCCGCTCGACAGTCACGCCGGCCGGAACCGGGTCGGGGATCTCCGGGCGGAGTTGGTTGTCGTAGGCGGCACGCAGCGTCAACACGTCAATATCGGTCACCGGCTCAGGCTAAGCCGCAGGGGAAGCGGATAATTGGCGTCGTGTGGGAGGCGATCAGGCGTTGGTTCGACCCGGCCGAGTTGCGGGCAGTGGGCGAGACACCGGACTACCGGTTCTCGCTGGCCAACGAGCGGACGTTCCTAGCGTGGTTGCGCACCAGCCTGGCGCTTGTCGGCGGCGGGTTGGCCGCGGCGCAGTTCCTGCCACCGCTGGCGGTGAACCACCTGCGGGAGGCCATCGCTGTCACGTTGCTGCTGCTCGGCGCCGCCGTCGCGGTCCGCGCGGTCGACCACTGGGCGCGAACTGAGCGGGCCATCCGGCTCGGTGAGGAGTTGCCCGCCTCCCGATTCCCCGCCGTCCTCGCCCTCGCCGTCGGCGCCGGCGCGGTGTTGCTGGTGATCGCGGTGCTGCTCCGGGCGATCGGCGGGCGGTGAGCGCCGTACGCGACCCGGGGCTGCAACCGGAACGGACCCGCCTGTCGTGGCGGCGCACCCTGCTGACACTGACCGTGGTGACCGCGCTCGCCGTCCGGCTGGCGTCCGAGGACGGCCTGGTCGGCGCGCTGATCGCGGGTGTGGCCGTCCTGCTCTGGGGAGCAGTGCTCAAGCTCTGCTGGCCCCGAAGCATCGGCACCGGGGTGGCGCGCACCGGCGGCCGAACCCTGCCCCTTGTCGCTCTGGGCACGGTCGGGCTCGCGCTGCTCGGGGTGGTGCTGACGACTCACGGAGTGGGGTGATGCGACGCGGTGCGCCATGATAGGTGCATGGCCCGGCTGTACATACTCCTATTCCTGGTGCAGATTGTCCTCGCCGTCTGCGCACTGATCAGCTGCCTCTCCGCAGAGGAGGGTCAGATTCGCGTCCTTCCCCGGATCGTCTGGGCGCTGATCATCTTGTTCTTCCCGCTGGTCGGGTCGATCGCCTGGTTCCTCGCCGGACGGGAGCCCAAGCCCGGCGCAGCCGGTCTCGGCAAGATCTGGCCGGCCGGCAGCGCGGCCGAGCGGCAGCCCCGCCGGCCGCTGGCCCCCGACGACGACCCGGAGTTCCTGCGCTCCGTGCAGGACCGCGCCAAGCAGCAGGACGAGGAGCTCTTTCGCCGCTGGGAGGAGGACCTCCGGCGACGCGAGGACGACCTGCGGCGGCGCGACGATCCGCCTCGTGAGGGTGACCGGCCGGAGGTCTGACAACAGACCGCCGTCGCCCCACCTGGGGGCGACGGCGGCGGGTGCGACTCAGGCCAGGTTCGACGACCGGGGGTACGCGTCGGTCGGGTCGGTGAGCACGTTGACCAGGTACGGCACACCGGCATCGAACGCCCGTTGCAGGGCCGGCCCCAGGTCGGCGGCCTTGGCGACGGTCTCCCCCGCACCGCCGAGCGCGCTTACCACCGTGTCGTAGCGCAGCTCCGGCTGCAGGTCGGCGGCCACGTCGTAGCCGTACATGGCCTTCATCGGGTGCTTCTCCAGCCCCCAGATGCCGTTGTTGCCGACCACGATCACCACCGGCAGCTTCTGGCGGGCCAGCGACTCGACGTCCATCAGCGAGAAGCCGGCGGCGCCGTCGCCCATCAGCACGCAGATCTGCCGGTCCGGGTGGCTGACACGGGCACCCATCGCGTAGCCCATGCCAGTGCCCAGGCAGCCGTACGGGCCGGGGTCCAGCCAGGTGCCGGGCTGCGCCGGCTCCAGGTAGCGGCCGGCGTACGAGACGAAGTCGCCGCCGTCGCCGATGGTGATCGCGTCGCGGGCCAGCACCCGGCGCAGCTCGCCGTAGATCCGGGCGGGACGGATCGGGTCGGTCTCGGCGGCCATCTCGGCGGCGTCGCGTGCCTTCGCCGCGTCCTCGGCGACGCGCAGGTCGGCGATCCAGTCGGTGTGGTCGGCCCGGTCACCGGCGTGGTCGGCAAGCGCGGAGAGGATCAGGCGCAGGTCACCGGCGGGTGCCGCGGCCGGCTGCACGTGCGTCGCCCGCTGGGTGGGCGCGTCGACGATGTGCACCACCTTGGCGTCGCCGAAGTCACCGAAGCTGAGCCGGAAGTCGAGCGGGGTGCCGACCACCACGACGACGTCGGCGCCGGAGAGCGCGGCCCGGCGGGCCTTGGCGAAGGCGAGAGGGTGCTCCGGCGGCAGCGAGCCGCGGCCCATCCCGTTGGTGAAGACCGGCACCTGCAACGCCTCGGCGGCCTCCCGCAGCGCGGCCACCGCGTCGCCCGCGTAGACGTCGGAGCCGGCGATGATGACAGGTCGCTGCGCGCCGGCGATCAGCGTCGCGGCCCGCCCGACCTCGTCCGGGTCCGGCTCGACCGGGTCGACGCCTGTCGGCGCGGGCACGTCCGCCTCGGAGACCGAGAAGACCGTCTCCAGCGGGAAGTCCAGGAACGCCGGGCCGCGGTGCGGGGTGAGCGCGGCAGTGAGGGCCGTGTCGATCGCGCGCGGGATGTCGTCGGTGCTGAAGACCGTCTCGGCGTGCTTGGTGACCGGGGCGACAAGCGGGAGGTGGTCCATCTCCTGGAGGCTGCCCGAGCCCCAGCGGAACGCGGGTGCCCTGCCCCCGAGCACGAGCACCGGGGAGGCGTTGAAGAACGCGCTCGTCATGCCCGAGATGCCGTTTGTGACACCGGGGCCGGCGGTGAGCACGGCGAGGCCCGGTCGGCGCTGGAGCTTGGCCACCGCCTCGGCGGCGAAGACCGCGGACTGCTCGTGCCGGACGTCGTAGATCGGGAAGTCGCTCTTGTGTGCGGCGTCGTAGAGCGGGAAGACGTGCCCACCGGACAGCGTGAACATCTCCCGTACGCCATGCGCGCGTAGTGCCGCCAGCGCCAACTCCCCGCCGTGACCCTCGATCCGCTCCGTCATTCCCCGCTCCCCTTCGTGTCGCCTGACCGAGGGCCCACGCTACTGGCCGGTAGAAAGAATGTGAACCATTCTCGATTCACCGGCGCGGGTCAGCGGCCAGTGAAGCCCGGCTTGCGCTTCTCGACGAAGGCCGCCATGCCCTCACGCCTGTCGTCGGTCGCGAACAGCGCCGCGAAGAGCTGGCTCTCCCACGCCAGGCCCGAGTTCAGGTCCATGTCCAGGCCGCCGTCGACCGCCAGCTTCGCCGCGCGCAGCGCCTGAACCGGCCCATTGAGGTACGGCGTGACGAGCGTGACCGCCGCGTCGTACACCTCGGCGGCCGGCACGACCCGGTCGGCCAGGCCGATCCGCAGCGCCTCCTGCGCGTCCACCATCCGCCCGGACATGATCAGATCCTTGGCGCGGGCCGGGCCGACCAGGCGGGCCAGCCGCTGGGTGCCGCCCGCACCGGGGATGATGCCGAGCTTGATCTCCGGCTGGCCGAGCTTGGCGTCCTCGGCCACCACCCGCCAGTCACAGGCGAGCGCCAACTCGCAGCCGCCACCGAGGGCGTACCCGGTGATCGCCGCGACCACCGGCTTGGGGATGCGGGCGATCGCGCCGAGCGCGCTGGACAGGGCAGCCGCCCGGTCGGCCATGTCCACGTAGGACATGTCGGCCATCTGCTTGATGTCCGCGCCCGCGGCGAAGACCTTTTCCCCGCCGTACACGATGACGGCGCGGACCTCGGGGTCGGCGGTGGCGGCCGTCGCGGCGGCGCGCAACTCCTCCTGCACCTGGGTGTTGAGCGCGTTCATCGGCGGCCGCTCCAGCCGGATCGTGCCGATGCCGTCAGTGGTCTCCAGCCGAACGAACTCGCCCACGCTGCCCTCACTTCCTCGTCGAAGTCGCGTGCCAACCTTACGACCCGGCTCGTTTGGGCAAGTAGTGTGGTGTCAGCCCCGCAGGCGGGAGTCAGCCATGGTCACGTATTACGACGACAAGTCGGTGCAGGTAACTTCCACCGCCATCCAAGTGGACGGCCGCAGCTACCCCCTTGCCGAGATCACCATGGTCTGGCATCGCCGGGGCAGCCGTTCCTGGCGGGTGCTCGTCGGTCGGGGAGCGATCGGCGCGGCGCTGGCCGGCCCACTTGTCGCGGCAGTGCTCGGCATCGGCGTGGCCGTCTGGCTGCACCGCTCGCCCACCGTGACGATCGCGATCGTCGGCGCCTCGGTGCTCGTCGGCCTCGCCGTCGGCCCTGTCGCCGACTTCCTCTTCGAACACCTGGACCGCTCGTACGCCAGGGGCAGCCGACAACTGGAGATCTGGGCCCGCTGGCGGGGCCACCCGGTGCGGTTGCTGCGGACCGGCGACGCGCTGCGCTTCGGCCAGATCTACCGGGCGTTGCAGCGTGCCATCGAGCACAGCCAGCCCGTCCGCCCCGCCACCCGCCGCTAGCTGATCAGAACCTGATCGGCTCGTCCGGCAGCAGGCCGAGACCCCGCAGTAGGCCGTAGAGGTCCTGCTCCCCCCAGAACTCGACGATTCTGCCGTGCGTCAACCGGTACATCTTGCAGGCGCTCTGCACAGCGGTGGCACCACTGGCGTCGCGCCGATAGGTCTGCGCCATCGAGACGACGACCCTGTCCTCGGCCGCGAAGATCTCGACGATCTGCTGGTCGAGCACCGTCAGCCCGGGCGAAAGCACAGCCCGCTCCACGAACTGCCGGCCCACCGCGCTCGTACCCGAGCCGTAGATACGCACGTCCTCGGCCACGACCGCCCGCAACTCGACCAGGTCTCGGGTGACGAAGGTGCGGAGATAGCGGCGGACGACCCCGACGTTGCGCTCCTGCTCGCTCACCGGCCCGACATTACGTTCCCAGACGCGCGCCGTGGGGCCTCACGACGACCCGAGCCGAGGCGCGTCGGCGGGACGGGTGGAGGGTCCTTTGCTGCCTAATGGAGCTGATGTCGTAAACGAATCGGGGTACGGGCGTGCGACTTCGCGCAGCATGCGGGCGGGGCCGCGCCCTGGCAGCAGACGTACGGCGGCGGCCACGCGGCGGTCGGGTTCGGAGCGGGAGCCGGTGATGTCGTAGACGATTCAGCTCCAAAGGACGGACGGACCACCCTCGCTGGCCGCACCCCCTCGTCGCTGTCGGCGCGACGCACGACGGACGGTGCGGGCTTGACCACCGATGGTTAGGCTTAGTGATGACCCTCTATTACCGGGACGACGCTGTGCAGGTGACATCCGAGTCGATCCGGGCCGGTGGCCAGGTAATCGCCCTGGCTGACGTGACGTTCGTCTGGCACGCCCGGGGGGCCAAGACACTCGCGGTGCGCGGCCGGGTGCTGGGTCGCGGTGTGCTGGTCCTGCTGTTGTCGCTGCCGCCGTTGGTGGCTGTGGTGTGCGTCCTCTCGCTGGCGTGGTCCGCGCAGGATCGGGGCAACTGGCAGTTGGCGCTGATCATCCTCGCGGCCTGCGCCGTGGGGGCGTTGGCGCTGACCCCGTTCCTGGAGATCCCGCTCGGCTGGCTGGACCGCTCCTACGAGCGCGGCAGCCACGTGCACGAGCTGTGGGTGCAGCACCACGGTCGGGAGCAGTTGCTGCTGCGTACTCCGGACGCCCTACGGTTCGGGCAGATCTACCGGGCCGTGCAGCGCGCCGTCGAGCAGCAGGGCGACCACAGGTGACCACTCGCCGGGCCGGTCAGCTCAGCGGCAGGGTGGTGGCGATCGGCCAGCCCAGCAGGGCGGCTCCCACCGCGGCCGACAACCAGCGCGGGGCGCCGTAGCGGCGCAGCACTGCCGCCCAGATGGCATGCCAGCCGAGCAGCAGCACGAGCAGCGGCACCACGAGCAGCACGAACCCGGGTGCCAGACCGACCACCGCCGACGCGGTAAGCACGAGCACGGTGCCCGCGACGACGAGCAGGTGTCGCCACGTCCGACCGGCGGCGGCAAGCTCGACACCGAGCAGGAACAGCAGGCAGCCGGCGAGCACCAGCGGGAGCAGCCACCAGCGGGCACCCACCGGCAGCGCCGACGTCAGGCCCAGGTGGGTCGGCAGCGCGATGGCGGCGACCGCGTACGCCGTAAGCGTCAGCGCCGCGACGCCGGTCCGCGCCGGCCGACGGCCCGGCGGCGTTCGCGTCGTGAGAAGCAGCGCCGCCAACGGGACCACACCCACGCCGAACGCCAGCATCAGCAACGCCGCCCCGGCGAGCCGCGCGAGCGGCCGTGGCGCGGCGGTCCCGTCCGCGCTGGGCAGCCAGTTGGCGACTTCCCGGTGGGTACGCGGGGCGAACAGCACCGCGACGTGCTCCACCCCGGGCACCACCACCGCCGGCCGTCGCCCCATCGCCGCACCCCGCCCGACGGCGTCGTCGGCCGCACGCCGGAACGAGGGGAACTCCGCGCCGCCGACGATGAGCAGCAGCTCCGCCGGGCGGCCCGGGGGCAGCTCGCCGGCGCTGGGCAGCGAGATCGCCACGGTCCGGGCGATCTCGGGGTGGTCGACGGCGTACCGGGCGACCGCACCGGCACCCATCGAGTGCCCGACAAGCATGATCTGATGTTCATCCACATCGGACAACGAGCGCAGGTGACCGACCGCGGCGTCCACGTCGGCGGCGAGCCGCGCGGCGGACGTGTCCGCAGGGAGCGGGGCCGGGTTGGCGCCGTGACCGGCGAAGTCGAACAGCAGCGCGACCGCACCTCGACGGGCCACGGTGTCGGCGAACGGGCGCATCAACCGGGCCGAGCCGGCGAATCCGTGTGCGATCACCACGCCGGGCCGCCGCACGTCGGGTGTCGGCGCGCCCGCGCGTACCTCGGTCATCGGCACACCCCCGACGGTGACGTGGCGGACGGTGAGACCGTCGTCGGCGCGGACCAGCACCAGCGTGCCGAGCGCGGCGGCGACCGCCGCGAGCACGGCGAGCAGAACCGTGGTCCGGGTGCTCGGCGGGCGGTGCGGCGAGGGGGCCGACATGGCGGCACCCTACCGTCGAGCGGGCCACCGGCGACTCCGCCGGACGAGCGGTTGTGGCGCGACCGGCGCACACTTGACCACATGGCGATTCCCCTCCCCACACCGTCCGCGATGGTCGGCCTGACCCGTTCCGCCCTCGACCAGGCGATGGGCTCAGCCGCCTCGTTCGCCGCCGTGCCCGCCCGCGCGTTCGCGGTGCTGGACGGGGTGGAGGCGCTGCTGGCCCGGATCAACGGCGTGGTGGACCGGATCGAGACGACCCTGGACCGGACCGACCAGGTGCTCACCGACGCCGAGGGCGCGGTCCGCGAGGTGGCCGTCATCAGCGCCGCCGCGACCACCGCCATCGACACGGCCACCGAGGTGGCGGCGTCCGCCGCCGTGGTGATCGCCGAGGCCGAGCGGGTCTCCCGCGTCGCCGGCACGGTTGTCGCCGAGGCCGAGAGTGTCTCCCGGGCCGCCGGCACGGTCGTCGCCGAGGCCGGGACCGTCGCCGGCACCGCCGCGGTCACGGTGGGCAAGGCGTCCCAGGCCGCGACCACTGCTGCCGAACTGCTCGCGGCGTACGAGCCGGCGCTGCGCAGGGCCGCCCCGATGGCGGAGAGGTTCGTGGAGGAGTTGAGCCACGAGGAGATCACCGCGGCGATCCACCTGATCGACGAGCTGCCCAAGCTCAAGGAGCACCTGACCGCCGACATCCTGCCGATCCTTTCCACCCTGGATCGGGTCGGCCCCGACCTGCACGACCTGCTCGACGTCACCCGCGACCTCAAGCTCGCCGTGGCCGGCATCCCCGGCCTGGGCATGCTGCGTCGGCGCGGCGAGAAGCTCAGCGACGAAGCCGCCGGCTGAGCGCCCGGTCAGCCCGGGGCGTACAGCTCGTCGATCTCGGCGCGACGCGGCAGTGCCACCGAAGCGCCGAGCTTGCGGACGCAGGCCGCTCCGGCCGCCGACGCCCAGCGCACCGCGTCGACCACGTCCCGACCCTCGCCCCAGCCGACGGCGAGCGCGGCAGTGAACGCGTCGCCGGCCGCCGTGGAGTCGACCACGTCGACAGCGACCGCTGGCACGTGCACCTCGGTGCCGTCCCGGTCGACGTACCAGGCACCATCGCCGCCGAGGGTGAGCACGGCGCGGGGCACCAGGTCGAGCAGCGCCCGTGGGTCCTCCCGGCCTCGACCGGTGAACGCCTGCGCCTCGCCCTCGTTGACGACCAGCAGGTCCACCGCCGCGAGCAGTTCCGGCGGCAGGTCCCGGGCCGGTGCGGCGTTCAGGATGACCCGGGTGCCGGCCGCGCGAGCCACCAGGGCGGCGGTGGTCACCGTCTGCACCGGGATCTCCAGTTGGGTGACGAGGACGTCCGCCGCGCGTACGGTGGCCAGTTCCTCTTCGGTGAGGTCGACGAGCGCGTCGTTCGCGCCGGGGGTGACGACGATGGCGTTCTCCCCCTGCGCGTTGACCATCACCACCGCCACGCCGGAGGTGCCGTAGGCAACCCGCAGTTGGTCGGTGTCCACGCCGGCCGCGGTGATCCGGGCGCGGAGGGTGACGCCGAACGCGTCGGAGCCGATGGCGCCGAGGAAGACGCAGGAGGCACCGGCCCGGACGGCGGCGATGGCCTGGTTGGCGCCCTTGCCGCCGGGCACCATCACGAAGTCGGTGCCGAGCATGGTCTCACCCGGCCGGGGCAGCGAGGGCGCCATCGCGACCAGGTCCATGTTGGCGCTGCCCACCACGACCACGCGGGTCTGCGGCACGGTCACCTCCCCGGTCGGCTGCTCAGGCGGCGCGTGCGGTGTAGCGGTCGCCGGACCGCTCGACCACAAGCGGCAGACCGAAGGTCTTGGAGAGGTTGTCGCCGTTAAGCGTCTCGGTGAGCAGGCCCTGGGCGACGACTGCCCCCTCGCGCAGCAGCAGCGCGTGGGTGAACCCGGGCGGGATCTCCTCCACGTGGTGGGTGACGAGCACCAGGGCCGGGGCGTCCGGGTCGTACGCCAGCTCGGCCAGCCGGCCGACCAGGTCCTCACGGCCGCCCAGGTCGAGCCCGGCGGTGGGCTCGTCGAGCAGCAGCAACTCCGGGTCGGTCATCAGCGCCCGGGCGATCTGCACCCGCTTGCGTTCGCCCTCGGAGAGCGTGCCGTAGCGGCGCTCGGCGAGGCCGCCGACACCGAGCTGGCTGAGCAGCGCCCGAGCCCGCGCCTCGTCCCCGCGGTCGTAGCTCTCCCGCCAGCGGCCGACCACCGACCACGCGGCGGTCATCACCACGTCACTCACCTGCTCCTCGGCGGGCACCCGCTCGGCGAGCGCGGCGGTGGAGAGCCCGATCCGGGTACGCAGCTCGTTGACGTCGGTGCGGCCGATCCGCTCACCCAGGACGTGCGCGACGCCTGTGGTGGGGTGCAGTCGGCCGGCGGCGAGGTTGAGCAGGGTGGTCTTGCCCGCGCCGTTGGGGCCGAGCACGACCCAGCGTTCGTCCAGCTCGACCCGCCAGGTCAGGTCCTGCAGCAGTGCGGTGCCGGAGCGGCGTACGCCGACGCTGTCGAGGCTGACCACCAGATCCGGGTCCACGGGGGTGGCGGCGGGCGCAGCGCCCGCGGCGCCGGGGATCAGGTCACCAGTCACCCGCCCATCCAACCACGCAGCGTCGACGTACCCCCCATGGGCGGCGTACCGGCCATAGGGTGAACGCCGTGTCTTTGATCACCACCCCCGGAGGGCGGCTCATGCCAGGTCGAGGTTCGGAGCCACGCGGATGAGCGCGGTCATCGAGATCGAGGGTCTGCGCAAGACCTTCAACAGCGTGCGCAACGGCCGACGGGTGGCGGTGGACGGGTTCGATCTGCTGGTCGAGGCGGGTCAGGTCCATGGTTTCCTGGGCCCGAACGGCTCCGGCAAGACGACCACACTGCGTGCGCTGCTCGGCCTGATTCGCGCCGACGGCGGTCAGATGAGGGTGTTCGGCGAGCCGTCGCCGGAGCTGCTGCCCCGGGTGGCCGGCCGGGTCGGCGCCATCGTGGAGAGCCCGCAGTTCTTCGGCAACTTCACCGGATATCGCACGCTGCGGCTGCTGGCCCGCGCGGGTGGGGTGCCGGTCTCACGGGTGGACGAGGCCCTGGACCTGGTGGGCCTGCGCGACCGGGGTGACGAGCGGGTCAAGGGCTACTCGCTGGGCATGAAGCAGCGTCTCGCGGTGGCGTCGGCACTGCTGAAGGACCCGCAGTTGCTCATCCTGGACGAGCCGGCCAACGGGCTGGACCCGGCGGGCATCCGGGAGATGCGGGACCTCATGCGGTCGCTGGCGGCGGGCGGGGTGACAGTGCTGGTGTCCAGTCACATCCTTGGCGAGATCCAGCTGATCTGCGACCACGTCACGATCATCTCGCGAGGGCGGCAGGTGGCGACAGGTCGCGTTGACGAGGTGCTGGCGGGCTACGACCGGCAGGAGTTCCTGGTGCGGGTGGCCGAGCCGGAACGCGCCGTCGACCTGTTGCGGGCGGCGGAGCTGGCGGCGGTCGTGGACGGCGAGGCGCTCGTGGTGAGCGGGGTGACCGACCCGACGATTGTCAGCCGGGTGCTCGGCGAGCAGGGGCTGTGGGTGGGCGAGCTGACGCCGCTGCGGCCGGATCTGGAGAGCGTCTTCCTGGAACTGACCGGCGCCGGGCATCCGTGGTTGCCCCGGCAGGTCGACGGCTCGGAGCTGCCGGCCGGCGCCGAGGGCGACGCGGTGATGGATCTCGACATGCGGGGAGTGGACTCGTGAACCTGGTCCGGGCCGAATTGGAGCGGCTGGCCGCGCGTCGCTTCGTGCAACTCATGGTCGTGCTGCTGGCGGTGGCGTTCGCCGTCACCGCGGCGACCACCCTGGCCGGCTCACACAAGCCGACCGCGAGCGAACTCAGCGCGGCGCAGTCGCGGGCCACCGAGGCACGGCAGGCCATGGAGAACCAGTTCCAGGAGTGCCTGGCCCGTAAGGACGGCAGGCTCCCGCCGAGCGACAACGATGGGTACTACCCCAGCGACTGCTCGGAGATCGACCCGACCCGGCAGGACCGGTTCCCGATCGCCGCCGACTTCCTGCCCGGGGTGTTCAGCTTCGCCAACCAGGCACAGCCGCTGCTGTACTTCCTCATCGCGTTCCTCGTGTTGTTCGGGTTCCTGGTCGGCGCCTCGTACATCGGCGCGGACCTGAACTCCGGTGGCGTGGTGAACCTGCTGCTGTGGCGACCGCGTCGGCTGACGGTGCTCGGCGCGAAACTCGGCACCCTGCTCGGCATGGTGCTGGCGTTGTCGGTGGTGGCGTCACTGTTCTACCTCGCCACGTTCTGGGTGATCGGGCAGAACGCCGGGCTGGCTGGGCGGCTGGACGGGGAGTTCTGGCGTTCGCTGGGCGCCATCCACGGTCGCGGCCTGGTGCTGGTGTTGCTGGCAAGCGCCCTGGGCTTCGCCATCGCGACGCTGGGCCGGCACACGTCGGCGGCGCTCGGCGCGGTCGCCGCGTACGCGGTGGTGTGGGAGTTGGGCGCCCGGGTGGTGCTGGCGATCGTGGACGCCCGGCGGCCGGACCTTCTGATGCTGTCCAGCCACATCGGGGCGTGGCTCACCGGCGAGTCGGAGTACTGGGATCCGCAGCTCTGCGCCCCCGACTCCGGCACCTGCGACGGCTTCTACACCCTGACGTGGAGGCCGGCGCTTGCGGTGCTGCTCGTGATCACGGGCGCGTTGACCATGGGGGCGTTCGCCGTGTTCCGTCGCCGCGACCTGATCTGAGGGCCTGTCGGGCCGCTCGCGCTGGGCGCGGGCGGCCCGATGGGCAGCGACAAGACCTTGCAGTGCGACGGCCAGCGGTGAAATATTCCTTCACATGACCACCGCAGAGGCCTCAGCCGACGGTGGAGCCGAACACCTCGTCGCGGACGGCGTCCAGCGCGGTGCGCAACGCGCCGCGCAGGATCGGCTCCTCGGTGAGCCCGGTGGGCACCACTCGCGGTCGGACCAGTGTGATCGCCGCGACCTCACGCTGCACCCGGTCGGCGAGCGCCTCCCCGCCGGCCTGGCCCACCTCGCCGGCGAGCACCACGAGCGGCGGGTCGAGCACCACACAGGTGCTTGCCACACCGAGCGCGAGCCGCCGGGCCAACTCGTCGAGCATCGGACCGCCGGCTGCGCCATCGGCGACTGCCGCGCGCACCGCCTCGGCGGCGTCCGCGCTCGGGTAGCCGTGCTCGCGGGCCACCGCGCGCACCGAGTCCGCGCCGATCACCTGCTGGAAGGCCGGCTTGGCGCGGCGGGACACGTCGCGCGGGATCGGCGCTCCGGGCACCGGCAGGTAGCCGATCTCGCCGGCCGCGCCGCTGCTGCCGTGGTGCAGCCGGCCACCCAGCATGATCGCGAGGCCGACGCCGGCGCCCACCCAGACAAGCACGAAGTCGCTCATCCCCTGCGCGGCACCGGACTGCGCCTCGGCCACCGCTGCCAGGTTGACGTCGTTCTCGAAGACGACAGGGGTGTGCAGGTCGTCGCGCAGCGCGGCGAGCAGACCACTGTGCCAGCGCGGCAGGTTGAAGGCGAACGTGATGTCGCCGGTGTGCGGGTCGACGAGGCCCGGGGTGCCGAGCACGACCCGTCGGACGCTGCTGAGCTGCGCCTGCGCGCTGCTCGCGGCCTGCACGACGGCATTGTGCACGACGCCCACCGGGTCGTCGGTGTCCCGCGTCGACTGCTCGACCCGGCCGATGACCGCGCCGGTGATGTCGGCGCACGCGGCCACCACCCGGTCCGGCCCGACGTCCACCCCGACCACGTGCGCACTGCCCGGACGGACGGCGTAGAGCTGGGCATTCGGCCCCCGACCGCCGGCCTGCTCGCCGACCCGGGCGACCAGGCCGCGCTCCTCCAGCCGTTCGACCAACTGGGAGGCGGTCACCTTGGACAGCCCGGTCAGCTCGCCGAGCCGGGCGCGGGTGAGCGGCCCGCGTTCGAGGAGCAGTTCGAGCGCCGCGCGGTCGTTGAGCGCCCGCAACAGGCGGGGGGTGCCGGGCAGGCGGGTCGCACTCATGCCACGTCCTCTAGTTTTAGTAAACTTTGCTAACTGTAAACCGACCTACGAGCGGGTAGTCGTAGCGTATCGGCCACCCGCAGGTGGAGCGCTCGGCCGACTCGGCAGGGAGATGACCACCGCCGGTACGACTTTTCGTACCCGTGGGGACCGAAGGGGGAAGATCACGTGGGGCTGGATCCAGGACTGCGCAGGCTCGCGCTGGGCACCTTGCTCGCCGCGTACCCGGGGCCGGTCCCGCCGGACTGGGCCGTCGAGTTGCTGGCCGACGGGCTGGCCGGGCACACCCTGTTCGGCACCAACGTGCACGATCCGGCTCAGGTGGCGGCCAGCACCGCCGCACTGCGCACCGGCCGACCGGACGCGCTGATCGCCATCGACGAGGAGGGCGGCGACGTGACCCGGCTGGCGCACGCCACCGGCAGCCCGTACCCCGGCAACGCCGCCCTCGGCGCGATCGGCGACGTGGCGCTCACCCGGCGGGTCTACCAGGCGATCGGCGCCGAGCTTGCCGCGCTCGGCATCACCGTCAACCTCGCCCCGACCGTGGACGTCAACAGCGCCGACGACAACCCGGTCATCGGCACCAGGTCGTTCGGCGCGGACCCGGTGCGGGTGGCCGCGCACGCGGCCGCCGCCGTCTCCGGGCTCCAGTCCGCGGGTGTCGCCGCCTGCGCCAAGCACTTTCCCGGCCACGGCGCCACAGTCACCGACTCGCACCACGAGCTGCCCACCGTGGACGTTCCGGTGGAGTTGCTGCGCCAGCGGGACCTGCCGCCGTTCGCCGCGGTCGTCGCTGCCGGGGCGCACGCCGTGATGACCGCGCACATCCGGGTGCCGGCGCTGACCGGCGACGGCCCGGCCACCTTCAGCCGGGCCGTCCTTGTCGACCTGCTTCGCCGCGAATACGGCTTCACCGGCGCCGTGATCACCGACGCGCTGGAGATGAAGGGCGCGGCGGTGGCCGCCGGTGGCGTCGGTCCGGCCGCGGTCCGGGCCCTGGCGGCCGGCGCCGACCTGCTCTGCATCGGCGCGAAGGTCGACGCCGCACTTGTCGAGCGGGTGGCCGCCGAGATCGTCGAGGCACTCACCGACGGCACGCTGGCGACCCCACGGGTCGAGGAGGCGGCCGGCCGCGCCGCCGCGCTCGCCGCCTGGACCCGGGCCGCCGGCGGCGCACCTGCGACGATCGACCCCGATCTGGGGTACGCGGCGGCGCGCCGGGCGGTCCACGTGGACGGTGTGCTCACCGGGCTGGACCGGCCGCTTGTGGTGCAGTTGCACACCGAGTCCACGATCGCCGAGGGTCGGGTGCCGTGGGGCCTCGGCCCGCACCTGGCCGGCGTGCAGGAGATCAAGGTGGTCGCCGCCGACACCGAGCCGGCGACGTTGCGCGGGCTTGCCGATGGCCGGTCGATCGTGCTGGTCGGGCGGCATCTGCACCGGCTGCCCGGCGGCGCGGAGCTGATCGCCGCCCTGGCCGCCGAGCACCCGGTGACAGTTGTGGAGATGGGCTGGCCGGCGCAGTGGCGTCCCGCCGGCGTACGCGCCTTCGTCACCACGTACGGCGCGAGTCACGCCAACGGCCGGGCGGCCGCGGAGGTTCTCGGCCTGGCCGGCTGAACCTCGGCGTCCTCTGTGGCGGGTTGTTCGCCGCCTACTGTTGAACACGTTCAAATGTTGGCCTACGCTGATGCCGTCATCAGTTGAACGTGTTCAAGGAAGGCCTCCGCATGGATACCAAGGTCTGGATGTACCTGATCTACCTGGCAGTGAGCGTCGGCCTGACCGTCTGGGTGGCCCGTGCGCTGGCCCGCAACGGGCAGGTCTTCCTGGAGGAGGTGTTCGCCGACGAGCGGCTCGCCCGCGCCGTCAACAGTCTGCTCGTGGTCGGGTTCTACCTGCTCAACCTCGGCTACGTGACGGTGTCCATGAAGCACCCCGACCCGGTGGACTCGACGAGCCAGGCGATGGAGGAGCTGTCGATGAAGATCGGCTTGGTGCTGCTCGTGCTCGGCGCGCTGCACTTCTTCAACGTCTTCGCACTGGGCCGGTACCGCCGGAATCGGCTCCGCCAGATGGCACCGCACCCGCCGCTCGCGCCGATAGGCAGGCTCCCGATGCAATACGCGGCCGCACCGCACCAGCCCGTACCGCACCAGCCCGTACCTCAGCCCGTCGGAGCGCCGCCCGTCGGACCACAGCAGGGCGGACCACAGCAGGGCGGGCCACAGCAGGGCGGCACCGGCCCGGGAACCAACCCCCAGGCCCGATGACCGTCACACCGGCCGGCGGTCCCGACCGGCCTCCGGACCCCACCGCGCACGGGGGTGGTGGGGTCCAGAGGTTCACCGTCCTGTTCGACGCGACGTGCCCACTGTGCCGGGCCGCCCGCCGATGGCTCGCGTCGCGCCCTCAGCTCGTACCCCTGGAGTTCGTGCCGGCCGGCTCGGCTGACGCCCGGCGGCGCTTCCCTGGCCTTGATCACGACGCTACGCTGCGTGATCTGACAGTGGTGGCCGACACCGGCGAGGTGTACGCGGGCGACGGTGCCTGGTTCGCCTGCCTCTGGGCGCTTGCCGACTATCGGTCCACTGCCGATCGGCTGTCCCGGCCGCACCTGTTGCCGCTCGCCAGGCAGGTGGTGGCCACTGCCTCGGCGATCCGGGAGCGGATTCGCGATCCGTTGGCCGAGCCGATGGACGACCTGGCGGGATACGGTGGCCCCGATGACCGAGCAGCCTGCGCCGACGACCACTGCGGGTGACCCTGCGACCGTCCGGGGAGAGCAGACCCGGCAGCTGATCCGGGACACCGCGATGCGGCTGTTCCGGGAGCGGGGCTACGCCCAGACCACCATGCGGGCCATCGCGCAGGAGGCCGGGGTGGCGGTGGGCAACGCCTACTACTACTTCGGCTCGAAGGACCACCTGATCCAGGAGTTCTACGCCCAGTCCCAGATCGAGCACCGAGCTGCCGCCCAACCGGTGCTCGACCGGGAGAACGCGTTCGCCGCCCGGCTCGCGGGCGTGCTGCACGCCGCCATCGACGTGCTGACCCCGTCGCACGAGTTCGCGGCCAGCTTCTTCAAGATGGCGGCGGAGCCCACGTCGCCGCTGAGCCCCTTCTCCGCGGAGTCCTCGGCCCCCCGGGAGGCGGCCATCGGGCTCTTCGCCGAGGTACTCAACGGCTCGACCGCAAAGGTCGATCCCGAGCTGCGCCCCCAACTGCCCGAGTTGCTCTGGCTGGCGTACATGGGCGTGGTCCTCTACTGGGTGCACGACAGGTCTCCCGGGCAGGCCAAGACCCGACAGTTGATCGACGGCGCCGTGCCGTTGATCGACCAACTGGTGGGGCTGTCCCGGCTTCGGGTGCTCCGCCCGGCGACGCGACAGGTGCTCGCCCTCATCCGCACGCTACGTCACTGACCGGGCCGACCGCCTCTTCAGGCTCCGCCGCAGGTCAAGTCCACAATTCGACACTCCGAGGCGACCGCTTACGCCTTGCACGACGCCTTGCCTATACGTAGCGTGATCGACACGGACCGGCCCGCAACGGCCGGTCGCCCGATACGGGGACCTGGGGGGAGGTTGCGGACCGTGGATCCGGCCCGGGATCCACGGTCCGCGCCCGGCGCCGCCCACGATCCTGATCAGCGTCCCGCTCAGCGCGGATAGACCCCGTACGCCCGCCAGCCCCGGTCCGGAAAGCCCGCCGCCTCCGCGACCCGCGCCGAGGCGGGGTTGTCCTTTCCGTGCAGGTAGGTCGGCACCGCCCCCTCGTCGAGCACCCGCCGTGCCGCCTGCGCCACCAGTCGACGTGCGAGGCCACGACCTCTGGCGGCCGGCACGGTGCCGACGGCCAACTCCTGCCCGTACGCGTCGTGCCGTTTGATCCCGGCCCCGGCCAGGTACGCGCCGTCCGCGTCCCGAACCACGAGCACCGGCCTGTCGAACAGCCGCAACCAGGGCGGCAGCCCGGGGGCTGCGGACTCGGTCCACTCCCCCACGTCGGGCAGCGGCGCGGGGTTGAGACTCCAACGGAACGGGCCGTCGTGCAGGCACCAGCCGGGCAGACCGACGGCTTCCGGTAGGGCCGCGAGCAGTCGGTCCGGCGTGCGCCCGAGCAGCGCTCGGATCGTCGCCACCCGATCCGGCGCGACGGACAGCACCCCGCTGCGCCCGGTGTCCACCGCGAGTGCCGGACGCAGCCGACCGTCCCAGGCCGGTCGGGTCCGCCGGTGCGAGGCGACCACGTGCAGCCCCGGAGCGGCAGGCCACTGGCCGAGCCAGGACGCCAGGTGCAGGTGGAGTCGCCGGTCGAGCATGCGTACCTCCCCGTCACCCCGGCCGTCGTGATCACGGTACGCCGGGCGACGCGACCGGGCGGATGATCCGCGAAGCGGCTTGCGGCGTGGGAACGCGGCCCGGAACCGATCACATCAATCGAACGTCATAGGTATTTCCATATCTGGACACCTTTGTTTGGGACGGTAAGGGCATGCCGATTCAGCCGAACGACCGCCACCTCCAGCACCCCGAGCGACAGTGGCGGGCAGCGGAGGCCGCGGGACGCTTCCCGGCCCAACCACGGCACCGGGTGCTGCGCACGACGGGCGGCCTGCCCTGGGCGGAGTTGGACTCGCTGCCGGTCGGCAGTTCCAGTCGGCACCGCCTCAACACCCACTGACCAGGTTCCACGCCCGGGCGCACGACACACCCGGGCCGTCCAGCGGTGGCTTTCGCACACCTGTCGGGTAATTTCTTGTGGTCCGTCATCCCGGCCACGACAGGAGAAGCTCCGCGCATGGGCAAGAAGACGATCCACGTCTCCGACTTCACCGGCACCGTTCTGCAGCAGGATGACGAGGTGGTCCGCGTCGTCGTCCTGGAGCACCCGGACCTGGTCGCCGGGCCTGTGCAGCTGGACGCCACCCCGGGTGAGGTGGAGAACATCGACGACGCGGCCCTCGACGTGGCCGTTGTCGAGATCCACGACCGGCACGGTGGCGGCGAGCCTCGGCGGGTGGTGCTCACCGCAAGCGAGTTCGACGCGATGGCCACCGACGTGCCGATGGCGCAGTTGCTGAAGACCGCCGAGCGGGTCCGCCCGCCCAAGGCCCGCAAGAGCGCCGAAAAGATCGACTACGGCACGCTTGAGCACGCCGGCAAGCCGCACCGGGGCCGGGTCACCGAGGAGGAGGCCCGGCTGGTGCGCGAGCACCTCGACGAGGTCAACAAGCGGCTCGCCGACGCGGGCGTGCGCCAGATCGACCCCGCCGACCCGGAGCACGCCCTGCGGTACGGCTTCCCCGACGTCTCCTGACCAGCCTGGTCAGGTGGCGTCGCCGCCCGCCGCCTGGACCACCGCGGCGAGGGCGGCGGTCAGGTCGACCTCGACGGCCGCCTTCTCCAGACCGAGGTCGGTGAGGACGCCCGCGCCGTCCTCCTGCTCCAGCAGGGCGAGCAGGATGTGCTCGGTGCCGATGTAGTTGTGCCCGAGGCGCAGCGCCTCCCGGAAGGTCAGCTCCAGCGCCTTCTTGCCCCGCGCGTCGTACGGGATGAGGTCCGGGACCTGCTCGGCCCGCGGCGGGAGGGCGGCGCCGACAACCTCGCGCACCGCCTCGGGAGTGACCCCACGAGCGGCCATCACCCTGGCGGCCAACGCGTCCGGCTCGGCGAGCAGGCCCAGCACCAGGTGCGCGGGGCCGATCTCGGCGTTGCCGCTGGCGCGGGCCTCCTCCTGGGAGGCCATCACCACATTGCGGGCACGAGGGGTGAACCGACCGAAGCCGTCGTTCGGGTCGAGCGGCGCGTCGGTCGCCTTCGGCACGAACCGCTTCTGGGCGGCCTGCTTGGTGACTCCCATGCTGCGGCCGATGTCGGTCCAGGAGGCGCCGGAGCGCCGCGCCTGGTCGACGAAGTGCCCGATCAGGTGGTCGGCGACCTCGCCGAGGTGATCGGCGGCGATCACCGCATCGGTCAGTTGGTCGAGCGCGTCGGGGTGCGCTTTCTTGATCGCCTGGATCAGGTCATCGAGCTTGACTGGGTTGCTCATCTGGAAAGGTTCCGTCATGCGTCAACCATAAGTTGACGCATGCCCATCGTCAACCCTTAGTTGACGATGGCCGCCCGTTCACACTGCTGTCTCGGCGTACTCCGGTAGGCGGCGGGCGACCTCGGCCGGAGAGGGCATGCGGCAGATCTCCTCCGCGATCTCGCGGGCAGCGTCGCGGTACGCCGCGTTGCCGTACTGCGGCAGCAGCGCGTGAACCTGCTCGGCGATGGCGTCCGCGGTCACCTCCCCCGGGGAGCAGCCGCAGACCGGCACCGGCGGCGGTTACCGCATCCGCGTTGGAGAACTGGTCGGCACCTGCGGCACCATCAACTGGGGTACCCCGGCCGCGAGCGCGCCGAGTGTGGTGTTGCTGCCCCCATGGTGCATCACCACGTCGGACGGGTCCGTCGATGCGTATACGGTGGGCTCCGATCAGGCACGGGGAGGGCGGTCATGCGGCTGCACGTGGGATGCGCGATGTGGACCCACCGGGCGTGGCAGGGGCACGTGCTGGCGCCCGCGGAGCGCCTACGGCACTACGCGAGCTGGTGCGACGCCGTCGAGGGAAACACCACGTTCTACGCCGTCCCCGCCCGGGACACGGTGGCGTCCTGGGCGGCGCAGACCGGTCCGGACTTCCGGTTCGTCCTCAAACTTCCCAAGGTCATCACGCACGAACGGCGGCTGACCGACGCCGAGGGACCGCTGCGCGCCTTCCTGGACGCCATCGAGCCGCTCGGCCCGCGCGCCCACGCGCTCTGGATCCAACTGCCCGGCTCGTTCGCTCCCGCCGACGTGCCGACCCTGGGCCGTTTCCTTGGTCAACTCCCCCGGTCCCACAGGTACGCCGTCGAGGTCCGCCACCCCGCCTTCTTCACCGACGCCCGCGCGACCCGGCTGCTGGAGGAGACTCTCGCCGCCACGGCCTCGGAGTGGATCCCCTTCGACACCACCGCCTTCTTCACCGACCCACCGACAAGCGACGCGGAGCGGGACGCCTGGACCAAGAAACCCCGCCTGCCGTTGCGGTCACGCGCGCTGACGGGCCACCCGATCGTCCGCTACCTCGGCCGCGACGACCTCACCCGTACGACCGAGGGGTGGCAGCGCTGGGTCGGTGTCGTCACCGACTGGCTGCGCGAGGGCCGCTCCCCGACGGTGTTCATCCACACCCCGGACAACGTCGACGCGCCGGTGCTCGCCCGCCGCTTTCACGACGCGGTACGAGCACGCGTACCCGGACTCGACGCGCTGCCCGAGCCGATCCCGGTCGAACCCCTGACGCTGTTCTGACCCGCGACGCTCACCGCTGCTCGTCGAGCAGTTCGTCGAGGTGGGCCGCCGTGCTGATCAGCGAGAGGTGGCTGAACGCCTGCGGAAAGTTGCCGATCTGCTCACCGGTCGGGGCGATCTCCTCGGAGTAGAGGCCGAGCGGGCTGCTGTAGGTGAGCATCTTCTCGAACGTCAGCCGGGCGTCGTCGAGCCGGCCCGCCTGGGCGAGGGCCTGGACGTACCAGAAGGTGCACATGTTGAACGTGCCCTCGGTGCCGGCGAGGCCGTCCGGCGAGGCGTTCGGGTCGTAGCGGTAGACCAGGCTGTCGGAGACGAGTTCGGCGTCCATGGCGCGCAGCGTCGACTCCCACATCGGGTCGGTGGGTGAGATGAAGCCGAGCCCGGGCATCGCGAGGAGCGAGGCGTCCAGGATGTCGGTGCGGTAGTGCTGCACGAAAGCGCCACGACCAGGGTGGAACCCACGCGCCATGACCTGCTCGTAGATGGCGTCTCGTTCTGCCGTCCAGCGGGCCGTGTCGCCGGGGCGACCTCGACGCCGTGCGAGACGGATGGCACGGTCGAGCGCCACCCAGGACAGCACCCGCCCGTACGTGAAGTCCTGCCGACCGGAGCGGGTCTCCCAGATGCCGTCCTCGGGTTGGTCCCAGTGCTCGCAGAGCCAGTCCATCAACCCTGCCGTCTTCCGCCACCCCTCGTGCGGCGCGATCAGGCCGTGCCGGTCGGCGAGTTCGAGGGAGTTGAGCGCCTCGCCGTAGATGTCGAGTTGCAACTGGCCCGCCGCGCCGTTGCCGATGCGTACCGGCGCGGAGCCGCGATACCCCTCCAGGTGATCCAGCACCTCCTCGGGCAAGTCGGGTGAGCCGTCGATCCGGTACATGATCTGCAGCGGCAGGTCGCCGTCCCGGGCGTCGCGGATACGCGCGTCGAGCCAGTACAGGTATTTGCTGGCCTCGTCGGTGAAGCCCAGGCGCAGCAGCGCGTGCACCGAAAACGACGCGTCGCGGATCCAGGTGTAGCGGTAGTCCCAGTTGCGCTGCCCGCCGATCTGCTCCGGCAACCCCGTGGTCGGCGCGGCGACCAGGGCTCCGGTCGGCGCGTACGTCATCAGCTTGAGCGTCATGGCCGAGCGCTCGACCATCTCCCGCCAGCGGCCGGTGTAGTGCGACCGGCTCACCCACCGCCGCCAGTAGTCGCGGGTCTCGGCGAGCAGCTCGCAGGCCTCCTCGGTGCTGATCGCGCGGGGCGCGTGCGGGCAGGCCGTCTCCAGGACCACCCCGGCGACCTCGCCCGCGTGCAGCTCGTAGCTCACCGAGACGCCGTCCGGACCACGACGGATGTCGCGCGAGTCGACGAGCCGCTTCGCGTTCCTGAAGGGGGTGAGGGTGAGGCTCAGGGTCGCGCTACGGAAGACGTCACCCTCCGGGTGGACCTCCAGCTCGTAGTCGTCGCGCCCGTAGTTGAAGCGCGGCTGGCAGGCGAAGCGGAACCGCATGCTCCCGCGCACCATGCGGACCAACCGGATCAGCCGGTGCTGGTCAGTGGCCTGCTCACCGGTGACGGGCATGAAGTCGAGCACCTCCCCCACACCGTCGGCGCTGTGGAAGCGGGTGATCAGGATCGGCGTACCGGGCAGGTAGAGCTGTTTGCTCGCGTACTCGATCCCGTCGGGCGAGAGCTGGAACTGACCACCCTTGCGGCGGTCCAGCAGTGCCGCGAAGATGCTCGGCGAGTCGAAGCGGGGCGCGCAGAACCAGTCGATCGTGCCGTCCTTGCTGATCAGCGCCGCGGTCTGCAGGTCACCGATCAGGCCGTGCTCCTCCAACCCCGGGTAGGTCGTCTCCATACGGCTCCCGCCCACTCGTCGGCTGCTGGCCGCGACTACCCGGGAAACCGCCCACTTAACGGCGGACATCGGGCCTCGTGGTCGAGGCCCGGGACTACTCGCACGTCAAGGAGGGCCACCACCTCCCACCGGAGGGCCTGTTCGACTGACGTGGCCGAGCCCCGTTCACTTGTGCTGCTCCCAACCCACCGCGGCGCGCACCATGGCGGCGGCGCGTTCGGTTTCCACCCCGCTGGAGACGAGCAGGTCGTGCGCGGCCGTCCGGAACTCCCCCACCGCGATCAACCCCGAATAGCCCAACCGGTGCACGTGCGGGCCGCTCGTGGTCCGTGAGCTTGCGCCCTGCGCCCGCCCGACCAACTCGACGCCCTTCAGGATCTGCGCACGTACCTCACGCGGTTCGCAACCGGCACGGATCGACCAGCGCAGGGTCAGCAGAGCGGCGGCCAGCAGGTCGACGGCAGCGGGGAACTCCTCGGGTATCGGCTCGTCGTCCTTGAGGGCTGTGGCGAGTCGCCGCGCCAGGGACCGGGTGCTGTAGATGGAGCGTTCCAGATGCCTGATCGACTCCCCGTAGAAGGCCTGCGCGCGGCGCTCGCGCCGCCGCAGGGGCGCGAGCCGCACCACCTCGTCGGCAGCGGCGAGCCCTTCGTTGAGCGCGACGACCGGGGCCCCGAGTTTGCGTAACTCGCGCAGCCCGCGCTCGGCCTGGCCGAGATCGCGGGTGCGCATCGCTGCGGACACGATGTGCAGGGCAGAGGCCGCCGGGTAGATCACGGGCTCGGTCAGCCGCAGGAGCGTCCGCTGCGGGTGGATGGGCACCAGCAGCAGCCCCACCCCGAGCCCGACCAACCCGCCGACCGCGGCGTCGACGAAACGGGGAACTGACAGTTCCTGTACGGGAGGCTCCAGGGTGGCGATGAGCACCGCCGTGCCGCCGGCCTGGGTGATCAGGGAACCACCACCCTTGAGCAGGATGGCCACGATGATCGCCAGCACGACGACCACACCTGTCTGCCAGGGCCCGATGCCGAAGAACGGCATGAGCGTGTCGCCGACGGCGAGTCCCAGGGTCACCCCGGCCAGCAGCTCGACGGTGCGGCGCAGGCGTGACCCCATCGAGGCGGCCACGATGCCGACCGCGGTGGTCGGCGCGACGATCGGCGATGACTCGCCCAGGAAGTGGTACGCCACGAACCAGGCGATCGACGCCGCGAAGCCCGCCTGCAGGGCGAGCAGCCCGTACAGGCGCAGCCGATAGAGCCGGGCGTTCGCCGCACTCTTTCCCCACTTCCGCAGGTCGGCAAGCTTGCGGTGCACCCGGTCGTGCACGCGCGGTGCCGGGTCGCGTTCGGCTGCCGGCTCCTGGTTGGCGGGCACGCGCGGCGCTTACCCACCGCACGCGAAACTATCCGCACGTCCCGCAGCGGGTGGAAAAGGACGTGGGGGCACCCACCGCCGGAATCGACGGCAGGTGCCCCCACAACCGGGGCGGAGATCAGCTCACGGAGCTGTTCCCCCCGGGCTGCACCACGCCGTTCACGGTGAGCTGGTACGGCGCGTACTGCGTGACCTGCTCGGTCGGGTCGTCGTAGGCGATCACGGCGACGACCGTCGGGAACGCGTCCAGCACGGCCAACTCCAGCGGGCCGATCGTGACCTCGGACTTGCCGTTGCGCTCGAACTGCCAGGCGATCGAGTGCTTCTCGTCGATGCCGATGAGCCGCAGGTTCCAGTTCTTGACCTGGGTCGGCCGGATCTCGGTGGGCGAGTCGAACGGCGCCAGGCTGGAGCCGTCACTGATCGTCTTCCCGCCGAGGGTGATGTCGTCGAGCAGCAGACCGCCCTCGTTGACGCCGCCGTCACTGACGTAACGGAAGCCGAGCAGCACGGTCTTTCCGGCGTACGCCGACAGGTCGTACGAGCGCGACTCGAAGCCGGTCGTCGTGCCGTTGAGCGCCGGCCCGAGCGGACCCTCGACCGTGTGGTCACCGGGGATCGCCGTGTACGTGGCGCCGCCGTCGGTCGACACGGTCACGTAGCCGTAGTCGAAGCCGAACTCGGCGCCGTACTTGGCGAGGAACCGCAGCGTCGGGTCAGCGGTCGGCACCTCGACGGAGGTGACAGCCGCCGAGTCGAGGCTGTTGGCGTTGCCGGAGAACAGGACGGCGTTGCCCGGTCGGTCCGGGTCCTGGGTGGTGCTCGTCCACGCCAGCGGGAGCGCCGGGAGGGTCTTGGCGCCCTTGAACTTCACCGACCGCAGGTCACGGCCGCTGAACCACTTGCCCTTGGCCGCGCCGAGCTGCACGTAGTCGGCCCCGTTCGGGGCGACGCCCGGCGTGCCGTTGGCGGTCGTGCTGGCCAGGTTGACGGTGGAGCGCAGGCTCGGCGTGGTGACCCGGCTCTTGGCGACACCGAGGGTGATTCCGAGCCGGGAGTCCCCGACGATCTTGTCGAGCAGCGTCATCGACTGGAAGTCGTGGATGACCTGGTAGACGTCGTGGACCCCGACCGTCTCCAACTCGGCGTCGAGGCTCGCGATGCCCTGCCGCTCGCCGTCGCGGTGCAGCCGGGACATGAAGGCGGCGCCGTAGCGGTCGTACAGGAACATCATCATCGAGTACGCGTTGCCGTAGTCGGCGAGTACCGCGTTCGGGTTGGGGCTCTCGTCCCACAGGGTCAGGGAGTTCTCGGGCCCTCCGCAGTCGCGCGGGTTGGTGTTGTACGGCGTCTGCACGGAGCCGAAGCCCTGGTAGCAGTAGAGGTGGCTCTCCGCGCCCCGGTCGAAGACAGTCGCCTTCGAGTTGCTGTAACCGGTCAGCGACATGGCGAAGTCGGAGAGGCCCTCGTTGATCCAGTTACCCTCGAACGGGTCGGTGTAGTAGTGCGCGAGGTGCTGCCACTCGTGCGCGAAGGTGCCCTCGTAGCTGTTCGGCCGGGCGCCGCGACTGGTGCAGAGGTCGTTGGTCGGCTCGTCCGGCGGGTTCGCCGTCATCCGGTGCAGCCAGTCGAACGCGTCGACGGTCATCACGTTCCGGTCGAGCAGCTCGTTGAACTGCGCCGAGAAGAAGCCTGCGATGTAGGTCGGCGCCTCGGGGAACGTGTAGTAGTTGTCGTCCCGCACGTTGTCCACAAGGGTGACGGTCTTGTTGCCCGCACCCGTGTAGACCCCGCCCTTGCCGTCGGCGTCCGGCCCGATCTGGGCGTTCGTGCCGTCGCGGTCCGGTGGGGTGCTGAAGGCGTTGGTCTCCTTCGGGTACATGTTGTTGTCGAACTCGTCGACGAGGTGCTGCACCTGCGCGTCGGTGATCTGCGTCGAGGACGGCACCTGGGCGCGGCAGTCGCCGGCCGGGAACGCCAGGTCGTTGGCGACCCAGACCTCGATGTGCTCGCCGACGGCCCGCAGCGTGTAGTCCTTGCGGTAGACGGTGCCCTGGACGTCGTCGAGCCCGAGCCACTGGCGAACGGTGCCGACGGCCGGCGTCTCGGCGGCCTGCTGGGCCTGCCTGCGCGCGGCCGCGCGCGGCTGGTAGCGGGACGGCGTCTGGATCGGCTGTCCGTCGAGCGTGAAGTCCTTGCGGGTGAGTTCACGCATGTCGCTCGGCTGGCTGGCCTTCGCCGTGCTGGTTTCCGCCGCCGCCGGGGACATCGTGGCCACGACGGACAGGGCCGGTAGGACGAGGGTAGCGGCGACCACCCCAGCGATGCGGGTGCGTGCCATGGAGCCTCCTTCGGGTGTCTTACCCGGTTTCCGCGAGATCGGCCGGGGTGCCAGCCGCTCACGTTGATCGTTTGGGACCGACGACACGGTAGCCCCAGGCAACCAACTTACCGGCGGGTCCGAAAGTGATACATGCCACTACGCCGAGGCATTCCCCGATCGAGGTATGTATGCATACCGACCTCGTGTACCACTGTGGACGAATCAGCCCAACGGTGTCACGACAGGTCCTGGGCAGGGGCGCTGTCTCTGCGCCCCGGACAGCTGATCTCGGCTCTGCGTGCGGCGGGGGGGGGGGGGGGGGGGCCCCGCCCCCCCCCCCCCCCGCGCAAAAACCCCCCCCCCCCCCCGCCCCCCCCGGGGGGGGGGGCGGGGGGTGC